>JAKGSH010000008.1 GCA_021568835.1 Streptomyces sp. Tue 6430 | reverse complement strand
TTGAAGACCCCGCAGCAGAAGATGAGCCCGAGTTCGACGCCCATCACCAGCAGCAGACCTCCGGTGCCGGGTCCGGGGAAGGCCAGGCCGACGGGCCACACCGCGCGCAGCGTCCCGAACACGAGCAGGATCCGCCGCTGCCCGAACCGCGTGACCAGCGACGGTGCCAGCCGCGAACCGAGCAGCCCGCCGATCGAGGGCACGGCGAAGGCCAGCCCGTACTGCCACGGGGCGAACCCGAGCCGGCCGAGCATCAGCACGGTCAGCAGTGGTGAGGCGGCCATCACCAGGCCGTTGAACAAGGCGGTGTTGAGGAACAGCGGACGCAGCGCCGCGTCGGCGAGGACGTACCGCCAGCCGTCGAGCAGGTCCGCGGCCCGCATGCGCGAGGTCTCCCGGCGCTCGGGCCGAAGCTCGTCCCCGCCCATCGCGCGCAGGCCGAGGGCCGACAGCAGATAGCTGGCCGCGTCGGCCACCACCGTCGCCACCGGGCCGAGGAGCCCGATCGCCGCGCCGCCCAGCGGCGGTCCGACGATCGTGGTCGTCCAGGCCGTGGACTCGAGGCGGGCGTTGGCGACGAGCAGGTCCCCGGCCGGCAGCAGCGTCTTGAGGTGGGCGCCGGAGGCGGCGCGGAAGGTGATGTCGGCCGCCGCGACGACGACCGAGACCAGCAGGAGCTGAAGGAAGGTGAGCACGCCGAGCGCGAACGCCGCGGGGATCGTCAGCAGCGCCGCGAACCGCACCAGGTCCGTCGCGATCAGCACCGGCCGCTTGCGCCGGAACTCCACCCACGGGCCGAGCGGCACCGCCACCGCCGCGCCCACCGCCGCCCCCACGGAGGCGAGCGCCGCGACCTCGGCCGGTCCGGCGTGCAGCACCTGGACGGCGATCAGCGGGAACGCGCCGAAGGCGAGCCAGGTGCCGAGCGCGCTCGTCGCATACGCTCCCCAGAACCACCCGAACCCCCGCCCCAGGCGGTGCCTCCGCCGGCGCCTCCGCCGGTGCCCGAGCAACTGTCCCGGTCGGTGCCCGCTCCCCATGCCTGACGCTCCCCGTCCCTGATCCGCACAACCGACAAGCGATCGGACGCATCAAAGCGAAGGCCCCGGCCGGGAATCAAACAACGGACGGGCCACCCGCCACAACCAAACGTTGTGGCTCTAGGGTGTCGGCATGGATCTCGACACCGTCCGGACGTTCGTCGCCGCCGCCGACACGGGACAGTTCCAGGAGGCCGCCACCGAGCTGGCGGTCACCCAGCAGGCCGTCTCCAAGCGCATCGCCGCGCTGGAGCGCAGCCTCGGAGTGCGGCTGTTCACCCGGACCGCGCGCGGAGCCGAACTCACCATCGACGGGCAGGCGTTCCTGCCCACGCGCGCGAACTGCTGCGCGTCGCCGAGCGCGCGGCCGCCTCCGTGCGCACCGGTCGGCGTCCCCTGCGCGTCGACATCATCGCCTCGCGCGGCGCGGCGTCGGGACTCATGCGCGCCTTCCACCGCACGCACCCCGAGGTCGATCTCGACGTGGTGATGCTCTTCGACATCGAGACCGCCGTCGCCGCCGTCCGCTCCGGCACGATCGACGCGTCCTTCCGCGCGGTCGCCGCGCCCGGCAGGCCCCTGCCGGAGGACATCGAGTCGGTCCGGGTGCTCGACGAGCCGCTCCAGCTCCTCACCGGCCCCGCCCACGCGCTGGCGGGCGCCCGGTCGGTGACCATGGCACGACTCACCGGACACCGGATCTGGATGCCCGGCATCGTCCCCGGCACCGAATGGGCCGCCTACTACGACGACCTCGTGGCCGAGTTCGGCCTCACCATCGAGGCGACCGGCCCCAACTTCGGCTCCGACGCCCTCCTCGACACCGTCGCCGACACCCCCGCCCTGGCCACCTTCATGGGCGGACACACCCGCCTGGTCTGGCCGGCCGGCCACGGCCTGCGCCGCATCCCGGTGACCGACCCGACGCCCGTCTACCCGCACTCGCTCCTCTGGCACCGCGACAACCCCCACCCGGCGCTGGGCACCCTCCGCGCCCACCTCGCCGCCGCGGCGGCCGGCCATGACGCCGCCGGGACCTGGAGGCCCGGCTGGGTGCTTCAGCACTGACCACCGCCGCGGCCCCGCTCACGTCGCCGCGGCCCCGTTCACACCGGCCTGGGGCTCACACCGGCCCGGGCGCGGCGGCGGGCTCCAGCCGGACCACGATTCCCTTCGACGTCGGCTGGTTGCTCTTGTCGGCCACGCTCTCCAGCGGCACCAGGACGTTGGTCTCCGGGTAGTAGGCGGCGGCACAGCCGCGCGTGGTCGGGTACGGGACCACGCGGAAGCCCTCGGCGCGGCGCTCGGCGTTGTCCTGCCACACACTGACCAGGTCGACGTGCTGCCCCTCGGCGAGACCGAGACCGGTGATGTCCTCCGGGTTGACGAGCACCACCCGCCGGCTGCCGTGGATGCCCCGGTAGCGGTCGTTCGACGTGTAGGGCACGGTGTTCCACTGGTCGTGCGAGCGCATGGTCTGCAGCAGCAGGTGCCCCTCGGGGGCGCGCAGCATCTCCCAGGCGTTCCGGGTGAACAGCGCCTTGCCCGCGGGGTTGTGGTAGACGCCCTCGTTGACCGGGTTCGGCAGCTGGATGCCGCCGGGACGCGTCACACGCCGGTTGAAGTCGTGCAGGCCGGGGATGACGCGGGAGATGCGGTCGCGGATCGTGCCGTAGTCGGCCTCGAACTCCTCCCACGGGATGTCGGCCCCCGCCCCGCCGAGGGTGCGGCGGGCGAGCCGGCACAGAATGGCGACCTCGCTGAGCAGCAGGGGGACGCGGGCTGGAGACGGCCGCGGGAGGTGTGCACCTCGCTCATCGAGTTCTCCACGGTGACGAACTGCTCCCCGTCGGTCTGGACGTCCCGTTCGGTGCGGCCGAGGGTCGGCAGGATGAGCGCGGTCTCGCCGCAGACGGTGTGCGACCGGTTGAGCTTGGTGGAGATGTGGACGGTCGTACGGCAGCCGCGCATGGCCTCCTCGGTGATCTCGCTGTCCGGAGCGGCGCGGACGAAATTCCCGGCCAGCGCCAGGAAGAACTTGATGCGGCCTTCGCGCATCGCCTTGATCGAGTTGACGGAGTCCAGCCCGTGGGCGCGCGGCGGATCGAAGCCGAACTCCTCCCGGAGCGCGTCGAGGAAGTCGTCCGGCATCTGCTCCCAGATGCCCATCGTGCGGTCGCCCTGCACGTTGCTGTGCCCGCGCACCGGGCAGGCGCCGGTCCCGGTCCGGCCCACGTTGCCGCGCAGCAGCAGGAAGTTCACGATCTCCCGGATGGTGGGGACGGCGTGCTTGTGCTGCGTGATCCCCATCGCCCAGCAGACGATGACGCGGTCGCTGCGCAGCACCTCGTCCCGGACCTGCTCGATCTCCTCGCGCGTCAGCCCGGTCGCGGCGAGGACGTCCCTCCACTCGACGGTGCGGGCGTGCTCGGCGAACTCCTCGAAGCCCGCGGTGTCGGACGCGATGAAGTCGCGGGCGAGCACCTGGCCCGGCCGGGCGTCCTCGGCCTCCAGCAGCAGCCGGTTGATGCCCTGGAACAGCGCGAGGTCGCCGCCGTTGCGGATGTGGAGGAACCGGTCGGCGATCTCGACACCCTGTCCGATCACCCCGCGCGGCTTCTGCGGGTTCTTGAACCTCAGCAGACCGGCTTCCGGCAGCGGGTTCACCGCGATGACACGGGCGCCGTTGCGCTTGGCCTCCTCGAGCGCGGACAGCTGCCGCGGGTGGTTGCTGCCGGGATTCTGCCCCACCAGGAAGATCAGGTCGGTGTGGTGGAGGTCGTCGAGGCTGACCGTTCCCTTGCCGGTGCCCAGGGTCTCGTGCAGGGCGAACCCGCTGGACTCGTGGCACATGTTGCTGCAGTCGGGCAGGTTGTTGGTGCCCAGCGCCCTGGCGAACAGCTGCAGGACGAACGCGGCCTCGTTGCTGGCCCGGCCGGAGGTGTAGAACACGGCCTCGTCGGGGGAGTCGAGCGACGTCAGCTCCGCGGCGAGCAGGCCGAAGGCGTCGTTCCAGCTGATGGGCTCGTAATGGTCGGATCCCGGCCGCTTGACCACCGGCTCGGTCAGCCGCCCCTGCTGGTTCAGCCACGCGTCGGAGCGCCGGCCCAGCTCGGAGACCGGGTACCTGCGGAAGAAGTCGGCGGTGACGCGCCGCGTCGTCGCCTCGTCGTTGATGTGCTTGGCGCCGTTCTCGCAGTACTCGTTGCGGTGCCGGTGGCCCGGCGCGGGGTCCGCCCAGGCGCAACCGGGGCAGTCGACACCGCCCACCTGGTTCATGGTCAGCAGCGTCCGCCCGGCGGTGCGGGGCGAGGTCTCCTCCAGGGAGTACTCCATCGCGTGGGCCACCGCGGGCACGCCCGCGGCCCACTTCTTGGGCGGGGTCACGGTCAGAGCCTCGGTCGGCTCGTCGCCGGGCGCCTTCTTCATCAGGTTGCCTCTCACTCACGCTGCTGCCGGGGCGTGGATCAGCCGGTCGGCCAATGGGCCACCCGGCTCCTGTGCGGCTTGGACTCCTGGGGCCGTACCCGCCCGTCGCGGATGACCCCCCGCCAGGCCCCGGTCTCTTCTCCCAGACCCTCGACGTACTCCTTGAAGTGCCGCAGCTCGTCCCGCACGACACGGTCGGCCAGCCCGGCGAGCACGCCTGTGACACCGCGCGGTTCGATGTCGATCCGCACGGTCATCTCCGTGCCGCCCGCCGCGCCGGGCCGGAACGTCACCTGGCCCCGGTGGGCGGGACGCCGCCCGAGACTTCGCCACACCACGTGCGAGTCGGGTTCCTGCTCCACGGTCTCGGCCTGGAACTCACGGCGCACCGGTCCGGCCGCGACGGTCCACGTGGTCAGGGCCGGCCTGAGCTGGTCGACCCTCTTCACCACCCTCATGAACCGAGGGAAACCCGTGTACTGCGTCCACTGGTTGTACGCGGTGCTCACCGGAACCGCGATCCCGATCGTTTCCTCAACGCTGTGCATGGTCCACCCATCGTCAGCCGCCGCTCACTCCAGTCTCACCGCACGCCCGGCCGGTCGCCACACGTCGACCCGCACGCGGCCGGTCACCGGGCCCGCGCGGCCGGCCCGCTCCGCCGGGCGTCCGACTACCCCGCACGCAGGGTGCCTAACGCGGGGCGAGTCGTGGCCGGGCGACGAGGCCGCCTTCGCGGACGGCGCCGGGGCCGCCGCCCGACGTGGCACGCCGGCCACTCCCGTCCGACGGGCACCTCCGGCCGGCCCGCGTATCTTCGGGCGACGGCGGGCACCCGTCAGCGATGACCTCGGCTGATTTCCTGTTCGCCCTGCTCGGAGCGGGTGCGCTGGGGGCGGCGTTGCTGCCCCGTCTGGTGGCCGGCCGGCCGCTGTCGGCGCCGCTCGTGTTCCTGGTCTGCGGTGGCGTCCTGCCCTTCCTGCCCGTACCCGTGCCGGAGATCGACCCCGTCGGTGACCGCGTGTGGGTGGAGCACCTCACCGAACTCTGCGTCATCGTCTCGCTGATGGGGGCGGGGCTCGCCCTGAACCGGCCCTTCGGCCGTCGCCGTTGGAGCGCCACCTGGCGGCTGCTCGGCATCACGATGCCCCTGACCGTCGCGGCGACGGCGCTCCTGGCCAGGGGACTGCTGGACTGGCCGCCGGCCGCCGCACTGCTCCTCGCCGCCGTGCTCGTGCCCACCGACCCGGTGCTCGCCTCGGAGGTCCGGGTCGGCGCGCCCACCGACTCCGAGCACGACGAGGACGAGGTGCGGTTCGCGCTGACCAGTGAGGCGGGACTCAACGACGGGCTGGCCTTCCCCCTGGTCGCGGCGGCGATGGCGCTGGCCGCCACAGCCGGTACGGGCATGTCCGGGGACTGGGTCGGACACTGGCTGCTGGTCGACCTCCTGTACAAGTGCACCATGGGCGTGGTCTGCGGCCTGGCCGTGGGAGCGCTGCTGGGCTGGCTGTTCTTCCGCGCCGGCCGGCGGACGATGCGGCTGTCCGAACACGGCGAGGGCTTCGTGGCCCTGGGAGCGATGTTCCTGGCCTACGGTCTGACCGAAGTCGCCCACGGCTACGGCTTCCTGGCCGTGTTCGTCACCGCCTGCCGCCTGCGGTCCGCCGAACGCGCCCACGGCTACCACACGGTGATGCACGACTTCGTGGAGCAGGTCGAGCGCCTCCTGACCGCCGGCCTGCTCCTGCTGCTCGGTGCCTACCTCGCACAAGGGTCCTGTCCGAGCTGAGCGTGCGGGGGGTCCTCGTCAGTCTGTCGCTGCTGTTCGTCGTCCGTCCCCTGACCGGCTGGCTCGCGCAGCTCGGCTCGGCCGCGGGGCCCCGGGAACGCGTGGTGACCGCCTTCTTCGGCATCCGCGGCATCGGCTCGCTCTTCTACCTCTCCTACGCGCTCGGCGCGCAGACGTTCCACGTCCCGGCAGAGGAACTGTGGGCGGTGGTGGCCTTCACCGTCCTCGTCTCCGTCGTCCTGCACGGGGTCACGGCCTCGCCCGTCATCTCCCGGCTGGACCGGCTGCGCCTGCTCCGGGCGAAGCGGGACCCCGCCACGGGCCCCGAACCGGACGAGGTGGACATCGCGAACCAGCGCCTGTGAGCGGGCGGGAGCACCGGTTCGGCCTGTCCGGTCGCGTGGCCCGGGCCGGCCCGCGGAGGTCGGCGGGAGGGGGCGGGAGGGCGGGCGATGCCCGGGCGTCCCTTGGTGACAGAGCATGGCGCCGACACTGCCATGGATGGCGTCAATATAATTTCTCATGGCGCCATTGATGTGCCATGATGGTGCCATGAAAAAGGGGCGGCAAGGCCCGCGAACGCGGGCCCGGACCCGCTGTGGTGGAGACGGTCCGCGAGATCACCGAGGCTCTCGACACCGCCCGACGCGTCGGCCGGGAGTGCGCCTGTGGTGCGCGCCCCGGCCTCGCAGGTCGGCGGTGCGCGCGTCACCGGACGGGCCGTCCGACGTGAGCCGTCGCATCAGGAAGTCGAAGGGGGGCCGATCGTGCGGACAGTACCGAGCCGGCAGGAGGCGGCACCCGGCACCCGCACCGCCTTCGCCCGCTTCGTGCTCTGTGGCGGCGGGGTGGGGCTCGCCTCCGGCTTCGCCGTCGCCGCCCTGGCCTCCGTCGTCCCCTGGGTCCTGGCCAACGCCCTGGTCACCGTGGCCTCCACGCTCCTGGCCACCGAACTGCACGCCGCTTCACCTTCGGCGCGGGCGGGCGCGCGACCCGGCGCCAGCACGCCCAGTCGGCCGGCTCCGCGGCCGCCGCCTACGCGGTGACCTGCGCGGCGATGCTCACGCTGGAGCACCTGGTGGCGGCCCCCGGTGCGGTGCTCGAGCAGGTGGTCTACCTGTCCGCCTCCGCCCTCGCCGGAATCGCGCGTTTCACGGTGCTGCGCCTCGTCGTCTTCGCCCGGAGCCACTCGCGGGCCGCGGCCGCCACCGTCGTCCGCACCGCCCCTGCCGTCCACCCCGCCGTGACCGGCATCGCGACCCGTGCGGCACCGCGACCCCGGGCGCCCCCGAGGCCCTGTGCCACGCCGCCTGACCGCTGCACGAGCCTGACCGCCACGTCGCCGGACCTGCCGTGCAGGCCTGACCGCCGTGCAAGCCGGCCCGCCCGGAAGGCCGTTCGCCCTCATGGGCCTGTGGGCCGGCGGCACGGCGGGCACTTCGGGCAGACCCCGGCGAACGCCCCGCCCACGGCGTGACCGTGTTCCGGGCGTGCGGCGGCGAGGTGCCGCCCGCCTCCTCCGGCCTGATCCGCCCGACAGCCCCTAACGATCGAGGGGCTCGTAGTCGAACCAGTCGAAGTGGACGGTGCCGGCCGCGACGTACATGCCGATGACCCGGCCGCTGAAGCCGCCGGCGACCTCGGTCGACAGGTAGCGGCCGTCGAGCGTCGCGAGCACCGTGAAGGTGCCGTCGGGCTCCTCCACACCGAGGGAGACGACGTCGGGTCCGGTGACCGGGCCGTGCGGAGGCGGCGGGTCCGTGATCGTGAGGCCGAGGACCACGGGCCCGGCGGGCACGGGGTGCGCGGCCACGACCGTGCGCAGGGAGCCGACGCGCGCGATCACCCGGACCTCCGTGCCGGACGCCTCGATCGCGTAGTGGTGCCGCTCGTCCAGCCGGACGGCGAGCCCGCCGCGCCCCTGCGCGGGGTCGACGAGCGTGCGCGCCCCGCACGACAGGTGCTGCTGGCGTCGGCCGGTGAACACCACGTCGGGCTCGTCCAGAGAGCCGCCCGCGCGTGGAGCGTCAGCCATCCGGGGCGCTCCTCGGTGGTGCAGTGCTCGGCGGGCCGGTCCCGCAGGGAGATCCAGGACGGTCGCAGTCCGCCCGGCTCGAAGTCGTCCCGGTGTTCCTCGGCGGGCCCGGGGGAGAGGGGCCACGGGAGCGTGGCCGGGTCCGGGCCGACCTCGCCGACGACCGGCCAGCCGTCCACCCACGTCACGGGCGCCAGGAAGGTCTCGCGGCCGAGCACGTGCAGCCGGGGGTGCCGCCGCGCGGCCGTACGCCGAGCAGGACCATCCACCACGAGCCGTCGGGAGCCTGGACCAGGTCGGCGTGGCCGGTGTTCTGCACGGGGTGGTCGGTGCCGCGGTGGGTGAGGACCGGGTTGGCCGGGCACGGCTCGAACGGGCCGCCGGGCCCGGGTCCCGGGCGATCGACACGCCGTGGCCGCGCTCGGTGCCGCCCTCGGCGATGAGCAGGTACCAGTGGTCGCCGATCCGGTACAGGTGCGGCGCCTCCGGGGCCTTCGCGCCGGGCGTGCCGGACCACACCCGTGCGGTGTCCCGTACGTCCGTCCGGTGGCCGGGTCGATACGGACCTGGGAGACCCCGGCGACCGTGCACCAGCAGGTGCCGTCCTCCTCCAGGCCAGGTCGGGATCGATGCCCGGCACACCCGGTGCGGGTACGGGGTCCGACCAGGGCCCGCGGGATCTGTGGCCGTGACGATCAGGTTGCCGCCGCCCTCGCTCACGTTCGTGACCACCAGCCAGAAGCGGCCGTCGTGGTGGCGCAGGGTGGGGGCGTAGATCCCGCCGGAGGACGGCATGCCGGCCGGCAGGCGCAGTTGTTCCGGCCGGTCCAGGGCGTTGCCGAGCTGTGTCCAGTGCACCAGGTCGCGGCTGTGGAAGACGGGCACGCCGGGGAAGTACTCGAAACTGGAACAGGCGAGGTAGTAGTCGTCGCCGACGCGGCAGACGCTGGGGTCGGGATGGAAGCCGGGGATCACGGGCTCGCCCGGGCGGGCGGTCCGCTGCCGGAGGGGCACCTCCGCGTCGTCGTGGCTTCTACGGTTCAACTGGTGACTCATCGCGGCGGCCCTGCCCTGGGGTGAGTGTCGAAGCGCTTCACTTGATGGCAGGTGAAGGTAACGGATCTCTTTCTCCCGGAACAAGGGGTGCGGTGAGGGGTGAGTCCCGCCGCCCGAAGCGCTGGCCGTCCGTCAGGAGGTGTCGGCGTCGATGCGCTTCGACGCGTGCGGCCCGTCGGCCCGGGCACCCTCTGACGGCCATCGCGCACCGGGCGCGGCGTTCGGCTTCGGCCCGTGACGGTCACCGTGACCCGGGCGGCCGAGCGGCTCTCGGCGCCGGCTGAGCACGGCGCCGCCCCGCACGCACCGTGCCCGCCGACCCGGCACCGTGCCCGCCGACCCGGCACCGTGCCCGCCGACCGGCCGTGACGCCCGACCGGTCGCGTGCCCCGGCCGGTCGACGTGCGCGGCAGCGGTCCCGGCTCCCCGGACGGACCGCGGGCGGCCCGTCGTGCCGCCGCTCCGGCTGCCGGGCCCCGGTTTCACCCGGTGCCGCCCGCCCGGTGCCGCGTGGCGGCCAGCCGGGCCTCCGCCTGGTTCAGGAGCGTGTCCAGGACGACCGGATAGGCGCTGAGGTTCATCCGCTCCGCCAGCAGGTGTGCGGTGGCCGCGATGTGCGGGTGGGTCTCGGAGGGCAGCCGGGCGTAGGTGGAGGTCCACATGCCCTCGTCCGCCCCCCTCGCCTCGTCCTTGACGGCCAGCGCGCCCGCGTCCAGGGCGGCGAAGGCCAGCGTCAGGTCGATGAACGCGTGGTACACGCCGACGGCGTCCGCGTCGCCGAAGCCGGCACCGCGCAGGATGCCGAGGATCGTCTCGTCCACCTGGATCTCCCGGGGCCGCCCGGTGACACGGCTGGCGGTCAGCAGGGCGGCCTGGGGGTGGGCGAGGTAGGAGGCGTGGACGGCCAGGCCCAGGGCGCGCAGATCGGGCCGCCACGTCCCGGTGGCCGTCCAGCTGTCGAGAGCGCGCCCCATCAGTTCCTCGCCGATGGCACGGGTCAGGTCGTCCAGGCCGGCGAAGTACCGGTAGAGGGTGCTCGGGTCCGCCCGAGCGCGGCGCCGAGCCGGCGTGCGGTCAGTCCGGCGCTGCCGTGCTCGCGCAGCATCCGCAGCGCCGTCCCACGATCTGCTTCTCCGACAGCACGGTGCCGTGGCGGGTCGGCCGTCGCCTGCGCCGTTCCGCCTCCGGAACCACCTTCTTGGGCATCGCCCGCCCCTTCGACACCGCTTATGCCAACGCCGTAGACCTTAACCGCCGCGGTCGTGTTGCATCGGGACGTCCCCGAGCGTTCCAGGAGGTCCCCGGGCGTTCGCCGGACGGTCCCGACTGTCGACGAGAACGGTGTGTGACATGCGTGTGCTCCTCGTAGGCGCGGGCGGCGTCGGAACCGCCGCCACCCGTATCGCGGCCCGCCGCGAGTTCCTGACCCACATGGTCGTCGCCGATCACGACCTCGCCCGTGCCGAGGCGGCCGTGGCCGCGCTCGGGGACCGGGAGGCCGGTTCAGCGCGCACCGCCTGGACGCCGCCGACGAGGCGGCCGTCAGCCGGCTCCTCGTCGCGGAAGGCTGCGAGGTCCTGCTGAACGCGACCGACCCGCGGTTCGTGATGCCGCTGTTCAACGCGGCACTCGCCGCGGGTGCGCACTACATCGACATGGCGATGTCGCTGTCCGTACCGCATCCGGCCGCCCCCTACGAACAGTGCGGGGTGAAGCTCGGCGACGAGCAGTTCGCCCTGGCCGGGGCCTGGGAGCGCGCCGGCCGTCTCGCCCTGGTCGGCATGGCGTGGAGCCGGGCCTGTCGGACGTCTTCGCCCGGTACGCGGCCGACCGGCTGTTCGACGAGATCGACGAGATCGGTGTCCGCGACGGCGCGAACCTCACCGTCGAGGGCTACGACTTCGCGCCCTCCTTCAGCATCTGGACCACCATCGAGGAGTGCCTCAACCCGCCCGTCGTCTACGAGAGGGACCGCGGCTGGTTCACCACGGCACCCTTCAGCGAGCCGGAGGTCTTCGACTTCCCCGCCGGCATCGGCCCCGTGGAGTGCGTGAACGTCGAGCACGAGGAGGTCCTCCTCGTGCCCGCTGGGTGGACGCACGCCGCGTGACCTTCAAGTACGGTCTCGGCGACGACTTCATCGCCAAGCTCAGGACCCTCCACGACCTGGGGCTCGACTCGACCGGGAAGGTCACCGTCCCGGCGAGGACGGGCCCGTCCGGGTCTCCCCGCGGGACGTGGTGGCCGCGTGCCTGCCCGACCCGGCCACGCTGGGCGACCGCATGAAGGGCAAGACCTGCGCGGGCACCTGGGTGAGGGGAACCAAGGACGGTGCGGCGCGCGAGGTGTACCTGTACCACGTCGTCGACAACGAGTGGTCGATGCGCGAGTACGGCTCCCAGGCCGTCGTCTGGCAGACCGCCGTCAACCCGGTGATCGCCCTCGAACTGATCGCCGACGGCAGGTGGAGGGCGAGCGGCGTCCTCGGTCCCGAGGCACTGCCGCCCCAGCCCTTCCTCGACCTGCTCGGCGCGTACGGCGCCCCGTGGGGGCTGCGCGAGGAGAACTGAACCGCCGGACAGACCCTAGACGCGGTCCTGGAAGACGCAGTTCCACGCGTACGTGCCCGCGACGCCGCCGTCGGCGCGCACCGCTTCCAGCGTGTAGAAGTGCGTGGTCCCCCGTGCGGCCGTGGTGTCCGTGTAGGTGCGGGCCCCGGCCGGCAGCAGGCCGGCGTGCAGCGGCTCGTACGCCTGCGTGGCCGTGTTCCACCGGCTGACCCGGTAGCCCACGACCTCCTCGCACGCGGCCGTGGTGTCGCACCGCCAGGTGATGGACGGCCCGTCCTCGTCGGGTCCGCCGATCACGGTGCCGTGGCCCAGGTTGCCGAGGTCCCAGTCCCGGACGACCGTCACGGACGGCCGGACGTCCAGCTCGGTGGCCTCGACGACCGTGACCTCCGGGGCGCCCGGGGGCAGCACGTTGTCCCAGCGGTCCCTGGCGACGACGGCGTACACGTACGTCTCGCCGTCGGGCAGGTCGCCGCACAGGACCGCGAGCGGGTCGCTCGTGCCCTCCCGGCACGAGGCGGAGCCGAGCCACTCGACCGTCCCGTCGGCCTGCCGGGCGCCGGTCCGGACCACGTAGCGCTCCACGTCGTCCTCGGGCGAGGCCGCCCAGCTCACCAGCACGCCGTCGGCGCGCGGGGTCGCCTTCACGCCGGTGACCGGGCCGGGCGCGACGCGGTCACCGGTGCGGACGACGAGCGGGGCGGACAGCGCCGACTCGTTCCCGGCCGGGTCCACCGCGGCGACCGCGTACGTCACATGGGTGCCCTCGGGCATGTCCAGGTCGTGGCAGACGCCGCCGGTGCTGGTCTCGTCGCTCTCCTCGGCGCAGGTCACGAGGGTCAGCGCGGCCGGGTCGAGGGTCGTGCCGGGCGAGCGGTAGACGTGGTACGTCCCGCCGTTGTCGAAGTCCTCGTAGAAGCCGTCGGGCTGTTTCCAGTACACGTTGGTGTACTCGACCCGGACGAGGGAGTCGAGCGAGGCCGGGGGCTTCGGCGGCGTCCGGTCGACGCCGTCGCCGGTGACGGCGGCGACCGCCGACGGGTTGCCGAGCGCGTCGAGGCGCGCACCCGGTAGTACCGGGTGGTGTTCACGGGGGCGTCGGTGCGGTACGACGTCGTGGTCGTCGTGCCCAGCAACTCGAACGGGCCGGCGGCCGCGGGGCGGCGTACACCTCGTACCGTGCCGCGTCGGCGACCCCCTGCCAGGTGAGGGTGGCCCACCACGCGTCACCCACCACGGAGAGGCCGGCCGGCGCCGCCGGGCCCGTGCGGTCCACGGTCACCGCGGTGACGTCGAGGCTTCCGGCCGACTCGAGGCCCGCCCTGTCGACGGCGCGGACCTCGTACAGGAAGGTCTGGCCCGTGGCGGGCGTCGCGTCCACGAAGGACGGGAGGTGAGCAGGGAGGCGCCGCTGACCTTCGCCCACGAGGTGGTGCCCAGCCGCCGGTAGACGCGGTAACCGGCGAGGTCCATCTCCTTGTTCGCGGTCCAGCGCAGGGTGGTCCTCGAGGTGTCCCGGTCGTACGCGGCGGTCGGGCCGGCCGGTGCGAGCGGCCTGACCGTGTCGACGGCGGCCTCGGTGCGCGGGGCGTAGGTGAAGGCGGCGAGGGCGAGGCCGGTCCAGGCGACGTAGTCCACGCGGATCGTGTGCCTGCCGGCCGGGACGGTCAGGTCCACGGTCCTGCGGGCGGTGGTGGAGACGTTCTTCCACAGGTCGATCTTCCGCACGCCGTCGACGTGGACGCGCATGCCGTCCTGTGTGGCGGCGGAGAGCCGGAAGGGACCGCCGGAGCCGAAGTCCCGGGTCAGGGACCAGCGGACGGAGAAGTTGTCCTTGGGCAGCGTGACACCGGCCGGGTCGCCGTACCCGTAGTTCTCACTGACGGCGGAGTCGCAGGCGGTCAGCTTCGGCGTGCCGCTGAAGGTGGTGTTGCCGAAGTACTGCGCCTTCCAGACGGGAGAGGCGCAGGTGACGGCCGCGAGGGCCGGCGTGGCGGTGATCAGGCCGCCGGTGGCGGCGAGGGCGGCTGTCGCGGCCAGCGCGGTCAGCCGGGTACGAGTCGACACGGAGAATGGGGCCCTTTCCGGACCGAGGGGGAAACGAATGAGACGGGTGACGCCTGTGTGACTGCCGAAACGGGAGCAGGGTTGCTCCCACCCCCTGCACTTCTCAGCCGCACCGACGGCACGGACTCCTGCCGGGGAGAGCGGACGGCCCGGAGACGACCCGGCCGCGGAGCGAACGACGCGATGCCCCGGCTGACGGGACGACAGCATACTGTCGGGAAGTCATCCGACGACGAGTTCGTCGTACGGAGTGCAGAGTCGCTCGGGGGAGATCGATGACGACATACACGTGCCCGGACGGTGAGGCGCTGGAGCGACTGCGCGTCCTGACCGAGCGGAACGTCGTGGGCATCCGGGCCGGCGAGGCCTTCTGCGGGACCGGGTTCCTGGTGACGCCCGACACCGCCCTCACCTGTGCGCACGTGGTGGCCGGGCGCGAGAGAGACAGCATGACGGCGACGGTCGGGGGGCGGACCGTCGCGATCGAGGTCATGCGCCTCGTGCCCGAGACGAGGGGCGCGGGAAGCACCTACGGCTTTCCCGATCTCGCCGAAGTACGGCTGAGCGAACCCGCGGACGATGTGCAGGGGGTGTGGCTCGCCGACGCGGGGCCGACGCAGGCGGCGTCCGTGTCCGTCCACGGCTTCAGCGGGCACACACTGGAACCGGGCGTCCAGCCCGACACCCTGCACCTCACGGTGGCCGGTCGCAGCGGTCGCTTCGTACGGCTCCAGTGGGACCAGGTGGTCCAGGGGTTCAGCGGCGGTCCGGTGCTCGACACGACGACGGGGCGTGTCTGCGGGGTGCTCAAGGCGTCACGCCACGAGAAGGGAATGTCGGGGGGATGGCTGATTCCCGTCGACGCCGTGGAGGAACACCTGCCGGGGTTGCTGGAACGCAACCGTGCCGCGCACCGGCCCGGGACGGTCTGGTTCGATCTCGCCCGCAACCGCGGGGGACGGCAGGCGGACCTCTTCGGTCCCGACCCCGGCGGTCCGGGTTCGGGGAACACACCGGCGCAGATGCTGGCCCGCGGAGCGATGCCGTTCGTGGACCGCCCGGAGCTCAGCGAACTCAGCAACTGGTGCTGCACACCCGACGACCAGTTGCTGCGCCTGCTGTACGCACCCGGCGGTTCGGGCAAGACCCGCCTGTCCGCCGAACTGTGCCGGCGATTACGGCACATGGGCTGGATCGCCGGATTCGCGGACAAGGAGGTGCTCGGCAACCCCCTGCGCCTGTCCTCATGGCTGGAAAGCCTCACCAGCGCACTCGCCGCGGGTTTTCCCTGCCTGGTGGTGTTCGACTACGCCCAGGCACGGCTCGGCGACATCAGCGCTCTCATGACGCACGTCCACCGGTACCGACCTGACGGCATCACCCTGCGCGTACTGCTGCTGGCACGTTCCGAGGAGCCGTTGTGGCATGCGCTGGAGGAGGAGTTCGAGACGCACTACATCGAGGACTGGGCTCTGCGGGGTGCGAGCTCGCAGAGGCTTCCCCCCACGCTGAACGCCGAGGATCCCGGCACCCTGGTCACCAAGGCGTTCGAGGAGTTCGCCCGCCTGCTGGAATGTCCGTGGGTGTTCATGCCGCCGTCCCTCGCGCACCGGGCCGGCCGGCAGGGCTCGATCCTGGGAACGCTCGCGGCTGCCCTCGACGCCGTCCTCACCCTGCGCCAGGGCGAGGAGTGGAAGGAGAGCGACGATCCGCTCGCACGGATCTGCCGGCACGAGATCGCGGGATGGTACGCACTGCTGGAGGACCGTCTCGGAGCGGGCGGTGTCCTGGCGGGGCGTACCGGCCGGATGATGGCAGAAGGCCTGTTACTGGTGCCGACCCTGGCCCAGCGGCGGGACCGGGGTGAACTGACCGCGCTGCTGACGTCCGTGCGCAGGACCGCCTTCCCCGGGCAGCCGCCCGTCAACGCCCCCGCGGTGCACTCCTGCTTGCGCGCGCTGTACTCCGCGACGGAAGCCGACCACGTCGCGCCCCTCGAGCCCGACAGACTGGGCGAGATCCTGGTACGGCGCGTGCTGGCGGAGCCCGAGAGTTCAGGCGACGCCGTCGCCTACCTCGACGCCGTGCTGGACATGTCCGCGCTTCGGGACGAACAGGCCCGGACCAGGGCCGTGTCGGAGACGCTCGACGTCCTGGCCCGGGCCCGCGGCTGCACGACCGTGGGCCGGGTCGCGGAGCATCCCGCCCACACGGTCCTCGACCAGGCGCTCGCGCAGGTCGTGCGTGACAACCCCCGGGTCCTGGTGCCGGCCCTGGTGACCGTCGGCGCCCGCGTGCCGCACGCCGAGCCCTTGGTGAACCTGATCCGACCAGCGCTCGAGACCTGCGGGACCGACCTGCTCCGCCTTGTCGAACCCCGTCTTCCCGGCTATCCGTCCAGCCTTTCCGCCTTGTCGGCGCTCGTGCTCCAGCGGCTGCTCCGATTGCCCGACGCGGGGAGCGACGACACCGGTCGGCTCGTCCGTCTGAGGCGTCTGCGCAGCTACAGCCTGCGGCTGGAGGAGAGCGGACACCGGGAGGAGGCCGTGCGGGCGGCCGACGAGGCGGTCCTGCTCAGCCGCGATCTTGTCCGCGGGTCCGCGCGGTACCGGTCCGACTACGCCGCGGCACTGCACAACCTGAGCCTGCTGCTGCACCGGTCCGGGGAGACGGAAACAGCGTTGGGGCTCAGCGTCGAGGCGGTGTCCCTGTACCGGCAACTCATCGACGGCGATCCCGGTCCGCGGCACCGCACTCTCATGGACATGGCAGGTGCGCTGAGCGTGCTGGCCCTGCTGCGGCTCGAAGACGCACAGGTCAACGGCGCGGCCCGGGATGCGGCCGAGGGCGTCATACGGTGCGAACAGGTGCCGGAAGGAGCTCGTGACGACGAGGTCTACCTCACCTGCCTGGAAACCCTGGCCGAGTGCCGCCACCGCACGGGCCGGACCGAGGAAGCGCTCACTTCCGGCACGCAGGCGGTCGAGCGGCTGGAGGAGCTGCTCAGGCTCCGGCCCAGCCGCTATCTCGCCCGGCTGCCCGACACCCTGCAGCGCCATGGCTTCGGGCTGATCCGGGCCGGGCGTCTCGGCGAGGCCTACCAGGTGCTGAGCCGGGCGGCGACGGAGCGCGCGGTGCTGCCGTTGCGCACCTCGCCACGACTGCGTGAGCAGCAGACGCTGGTGCTCCAAGTGCTGCTCCAACTCAGCGACGAACTCGACGAATTCGCGCATGAACGTTCATCATGGGCGCAGATGAGGACCGTGCTGGACGGTCGCGCGAGCTGAAAGGAGGCCGGCGCTGATGGACGACGAAGCGTCTGCCCACGCCGTACCCCCACCCATTCGGCGGCAGCGGGCGGTGGAGGTCTTCCGCAACCGCTTCGGCACGCTGTTCAACGACGAAGTGCTCTCGCCGTCGGGCCGGCAGGGCCGCTATCTGCGCTGGCAGTGGTCCCACAGCGGAGTGGTGATCGTCCCCATGGGGCGGGACGGCTTCGCGTTCGTCCCCACCTACCGGTACCCGATCGGCGAGGTCTCCCTGGAGTTTCCCCGGGGCGGTTGCGAAGCGGACGAGGACCCGGTGGTGGCGGCCGTACGGGAACTACGGGAGGAGACCGGCTTCGACTGCGCCCCGTCAGCGCTGCGCCCACTGGGCGTCATCCACGCCGAGACGGGCCTGATCGAATCCGAGGTGCGTGTTTTCGCCGCCGAAGTCCGCCCCGCCGGATCGGCGGGCGCCCCGTCGGCCGCCGCGCCGGAGGTCATGGAGTCGGTGGCCGAGCCGGTCTGGGCCTCGCGTACGGAGGTGATGAAGTGGCTGCAGAGCGGCAGCGTCACCTGCGGCGTGACGCTGGCCGCCCTGGCGCTCGCCATCGCGGACGGTTCCGGCACCGGCTCCGCGCCGCCGGTGTGAGCGGCGTCCGGCTCAGCCGACGTACGCACCCGTGACCACGCGCTGCCGCATCTGCTGTGCGTCGAGCTCTCCGATGCCGGCCGCGCCGTCCGCGACCGGCACACTCCGGTCGACGACCCGCAGGTCGAGATAGTCCTCGTCGCCGTCGGCCGCCGGTACATCGAGTCCGGCGCCGAGCGCGCCGGTCAGCGAGTCCTGGGAGATGCCGAAGCGCATCAGATTGCGGTTGCCGTCCAGGACCGCCCGCGCGCGTTCGTCGGTGTCGCGGAAGGTGCGGACGAAGGTCTCCTGCATCCACGTGCTGAACTCGGTGACGGCCTCGACCAGCTGAGGCAGGTCCGGTTGCCTGCCTCTGCGCAGCAAGCCCAGTTGGTGGACGAGGACGCCGCGGGACGGCTGCTCGACGGCCTCCAGGAACGCCTCGACCGGCAGTCGGCCCAGCAGGAAACCGTCGAGGATGCCGACGGGCAGCGTGGTGCGCTCCAGGACCGTGCGGGTGGTGACGGCGGCGGGCAGTTCGAGACCGCGCGGGGCGGCGGTCCCGGCTCCCAGCACCTGGGGGAGCGCCTGGCGGTACGACTCGCCCGCGGCCCGGTCCACGGCGGCCAGGGCGAGCACGACTTCCGTGCTTCCCGACGAGCCGGTCCGGAAGGACTCCTCCCAATCCCTGAGGGCCTTGAAGTACAACGGCTCCTGTGCCCTCACGAACTCCAGCGCGGCTTCCACCGTTTCGCGTGTCTCTCCCACGGCGTTCCGCGTCTGCTCCTCCAGCAGGCGGATCACTCCGGAGGTGAAGGCGGCCGCTACGGTGTCGAAGCTGTAGGTGACCGCATGCGCCCGCGTCATGCGGTCCATCAGGTCCGCGTAGGAGGCACTGGGCACGTGCTCGACCTGCCGCAGTTCTTGAGCGTCCCGGACCGCCGTCAGCGTCTGTCCGTTCCGGCACGCGACCCGGATGCGGCCGCTGCTCAGGAGCGGTGCGAGATCCGACCTCACGGTTCGTCCGTCGGCTTCGCGGGAGGACATCAGAGCACGGAAGAGGGGGGTGTTGAGCGACTGGGAATCGCCGACGAGCAGAGTGTCGGACAGCAGGACGTGGAACAGCACGCGTGCCCGGAGATCCTCGGCGCTCGCGATGGGGGACTGCCGATGGATCTCCACGTCGGAGAGGTAGACCTTCTCCGACGACAACCGGGCATGCTGGTCGGTCATGACCACTCCCCTCCGTGACCGTGGGATGATTGTAGGTGACCGACCGCCGGGCGTCCTCGAACTGGGTATCTTTCACTGGGAGTTGGTCAGCCGAACAGGGGGAAGGCACGTGTCGGATGCGGTCCAGGCGGTCATGCCGGACGGAACGTCGATATGGGTGCGCGTCGACGACGAGGACGAGGGGCCTCGGGACACCGGCTTCGGTGACCGGCTGTCACGGCAGCTCGGCGATCTCCCCCAGACCCTCGAAGCCGTCACGCACGGCGTCAGGTCCGGGCTGCGGCGCGCGGCCCCGGACGAGGTGACGCTCGAATTCGGCATCGAAATCGCGGCCAAGAGCGGCCAGTTGGTGAGCGTCGTGACGGAGGCCGGGGGCAAGGCCACCCTCAAGGTGACGGTCACCTGGCGCAAAGGGGAGGCCGCGGTGAGCACCGTGACGGAAACACCCGGCGAAAATCCCGAATGACGGGCCCACGCTGATCGTGGCCCAGCCGTACGCGGCCGGCCGCTTCGTGTCCGGCGCGCCGTCGGCGCGCCCTGCCGGTGCAGCCGTGCCGGGCCGCCGTGCTGTCGGCCGGACGGGCTCCTTCCGCCTCGCCTTGCGCGCCGCACCGCGTGCGGACGCCGCCGCGTTGCACCACTGGCTGCTCGGGCTGAGGCGGGCGGCGGGGCTGCCCGGACCGGGGGCGCGTCGCGGGGCTGCGAGGCGGCGGTGCGGACGAACGTCCTTGCTGCGGGCCGTCCTCGTCCCCGAGGGTGCCTGCCGCCCGGCACGTCGAAGGCGTCCTCGGTCGCCGGAGGGCGGGCGACACGTGCCGCTCCGGCGGCTTCCTGCGCGCTGACGGCTGCCCCGTGGCGAGCCGCCCGCAGCCGGGACCCGCACGAGTTCCCGGCCGTGCCGGCCGGGCGCCGGTGGAGGGGCCGCCCCCACGCTTCCCCTCGTACGGACGCCGCCGAAACTGCGGGACGGAGGTGACGAGGAAGCTGCGGGACGGGGGCTACGAGGCCGCCCTGCTCATGTGCGCGGCGATCGGAGTCGCCCGGCTTGATGCCGTGTCCGGGCCGGCCGGTCTCGGCCCCGCCGCGTCGGGGGAGGGGCCGAGGGCGTCGGTGATCTCCTCGACGGTCGGGAAGGCGGGGGTGGCCACGTGGCCCGTCCCGATCCTTTCCTTCGGGGTCTCCGGGTGGGGCGCCAGCGGCACGGGCGGTGCCGAGCGTCGAGCGTTCTCCCGTTGCCCGGCGGCCTTCCCTTGCCCGGCACGGGGGACGTCGAGGTGCCGTCCCCGTCGTCCTGTCTCCACGGGGGCGAGCGGCGGCCCGACCATGACCTCGACCCCCGTACCGGTATAGTAATGACGGTATAGTTATTGGATGCAGGGAGAGGCGCTCCATGATCGAAATTTTGAACCCCACCCTGCTGGCCCGAGCCAGGGAGACAGGCGCCCTCGTCGCCGACATCCTGCACACGCTGAGGAGCCGCAGCACGATCGGCACGAACCTGCTGGACATCGACCGGTGGGCCAAAGCCATGATCGTCGAGGCGGGAGCGACGTCCTGTTACGTCGACTACGCGCCGTCCTTCGGGCGCGGCCCGTTCGGTCACTACGTCTGCACGGCCGTCAACGACGCCGTGCTCCACGGGCGGCCGCACGACCGCACACTCGCCGACGGCGATCTGCTGACGCTCGACCTCGCCGTCTCCCGGGGCGGAGTCGCCGCGGACGCCGCCATCAGCTTCCTCGTGGGCGACGCGAGGCCCCCGGAGAGCGTCGCGATGATCAACGCGACCGAACGCGCCCTGGCCGCGGGCATCGCCGCTGCCGGGCCCGGGGCGCGCATCGGCGACATCTCCCATGCCATCGGCACGGTGCTCAGCGAGGCGGGGTACCCGATCAACACCGAGTTCGGGGGCCACGGCATCGGATCGACGATGCACCAGGACCCGCACGTCTCGAACACCGGCCGCCCCGGCCGTGGATACACGCTGCGCCCCGGGCTGCTGCTGGCACTGGAGCCGTGGGTCATGGCCGACACCGCTCGACTCGTCACCGACGCCGACGGCTGGACACTCCGAAGCGCGACGGGCTGCCGGACGGCACACAGCGAGCACACGATCGCCATCACCGACGACGGAGCGGAGATCCTCACCTTGCCCCGGCAGGCGCACGCGTGAGGTCGGAACGCCGGTCGCTTTCGGGACGGGTCTCAGTCGGGGAAGCCGTCACGCAGGATCCGCCCGGCCACTCGGAGCCGGGCGTCGGCGAGTTCGGCGTCGATCCGTCGGGCGCGGTCCGCGCCGACCACGACGGCCGGAGCCGCGTTCGCCGTGGCGAGGAGGCAGGCGCGCCGCAGATGGGTCGGCGGATGGGTCGAGTCGACACTGTGCCCGCGCCGGACGCCGACGCGGCGCAGGCGTTCGTACTCCGACTCGGGCACGGAAGCCAGGTCCGCGGCGAGCCGGTCCCACAAGCCGTGCGCGCGGTCGTCGGCGTCCTGGCCGCCGCGCCCGCCCCGGGCCTGTCGGCTGACTTCCCGGCGCAGGACGGTCGCCGCGGAACCGGAGATCAGGAGGCGGTCCATGAGCTGTACGGCCGCCTCGGTCGACGCGGCGCGGCCGGCCAGGCGGTCGGCGAGGTACTCGGCACGCTGCGTGGCGCGCGACGTGAGGCGGTCCAGTGTGAGGATCGCCCCCTGGACCAGCAGCCACGGCACGAAGCACACGGCGCCGACGACGAACTGCACGGGGCTGGGGTTGTGCGTGGGGGCGAGGTAATAGGCCCAGGTGGCGAGCGAACGGTGCGCGCTCGCGACGAGTGCTCCGTGCCGTACGTCTCCATTGCCGAAGTGCCCCAGTTCGTGGCCGAGCAGGGCGATCCGCTGCGCGGGAGTGAGGACTTCCCACAGCGGCAGCCCCAGGGTCAGCAGTCGTCGACGACGCGGTCCGTACGTCGTCACGCCGGCGTTGATGCCGGCGTCGACCACCACCGTGTCCACTCCGCGCGTGCCGACCACTGCGGCGACGTCGTCGACCAGGGCGAAGAGTTCGGGCGCGTCAGCGCGGTGCAGCACCGGCCCGTCCTGGGGCGGCCTGCCGAACCGGGGCCGCAGGGACCAGGCGAGGGCCAGCAGGAGCAGCCCGCCCGCCATCGGCATGCCGCCCCACCCGGAAACGATCCACCGGACTCCCAGGACGGCGACCAGCAGCGTCACACTGTGGACGAGGACGGCGCAGACGTGGGCGAGGACGGCCGCGGCGTCCCGTCGTGCACGCGGCTCGCCCCTGACGCCATGTCGGCCGCCAGGCGCGCGCCGTGGCGGTGGGCCGCCGCCCGCCGGGTCCGGGCCAGGAAACCCTCTTCGGCCTCCGGCTCCTGCGGGTCCACGTTCCAGTCGCAGGCGGCGCACCACACGGTGAAACGGGCGTCCCCTCGCATGTCGCTTCCGCACCGAGGACAGACCTGTACCGTCTCGTCCGCCGTGATCCCCACCCCTGTGGCCTTCCCTCGCCGGCCCTTCCCCAAAGGCCTCCTGTGCATGACACGGCGTAGTGGATCACGGCGCTGACCAGGTGTAAAGGCGGGCCGGTGTGCTGACGGGTCGCCGCCCGGCGCGCCGGCCGGCGGGCGGACCGGAGTGCCGTCCCCCATCACGGCTGCGGGAGCCGGCCGGGGAGGGCGCCCGCGGCGGGAGGGGATCCTGGGCCGCCCCGCGCAGAAGGAACCGCGGTGGAGGGCGACGCTCCTGACGCACCATGCGAACGATGCGCGTCGGGCCGTAGGATCGGGTGCCCTTGGGGGTGGGACTGTGGTCAGACGGAGTTCGGGCACGCCGACGCTGGAAGAGGTGGCCGCCCTGGCCGGAGTGGGCCGGGGCACGGTCTCCCGGGTCGTCAACAACGCGGCGGGCGTCAAGGAGTCCACGCGCCGTGCCGTGCGGCGCGCCATCGAGGAACTGGGCTACGTGCCCAACCTGGCGGCGCGTTCACTGGCCGGGCGGCGTGCGGACGCCGTCGCGCTGGTGATGACGAACACGGACTGGCGGTTGTTCGGGGAGCCGTTCTTCTCCGAGGTCGTGCGGGCGGTCGGGGACGCCCTGTCCGGCACGGCGGTGCAGTTGCTGCTCACCCTGGTCCGCACGGACGCCGACCGGAAGCGGTTCGTGGAGTACGCGCGCGGCGGCCGGGTCGACGGGGTGCTGCTGATGTCCGTGCCGGCCGAGGACCGGCTGCCGGACATGCTCACCGACGCCGGGCTGCCCACGGTGCTGCTGGGCCGGCGCTCGGGCGACGAGCGGATGACGTACGTGGACGCGGACAACGTCGGCGGGGCGCGTACGGCGGTCCGCCACCTGGTGGCCGGCGGCCGGAAGGCCGTCGCGGCCATCACCGGCCCGCCCGACATGTACGTCGCCCGGTGCCGGCTGCGCGGCTACCAGGAGGCGCTGGCCGAGGCCGGGCTCGACGACGGGCCGCCCTGGTGGCGCGGGGCGACTTCACCGAGGCCAGCGGGCGCCGGGCGATGGCCTGGCTCATCGAGCGGCACCCGCAGGTCGACGCCGTCTTCGCCGCGTCGGACGCCATGGCGTCCGGGGCGCTGGACGCCCTGCGCGCGGCGGGGCGCCGGGTGCCGCGGGACGTGGCGGTGATCGGCTTCGACGACTTCGAGCTGGCCGAGCAGACGGACCCGCCGCTGACGACGGTCCGCCAGCCGCTGGAGGAGATCGGGCGGACGATGGTGCGGCTGCTGCTGGAGGAGATCGAGCAGCCGGAGGTGGCCTGGCGCCACGTGATCCTGCGGACGCGGCTGGTGACGCGCGAGTCGGCGTGACTCGACGCGAGGCAAGGTGAGCCGGCGTGAGCCGATGCGGGTCGGCGCCAGTCGGCGCGAGTTCGGTGCGAGTTCGGTGCCGGTTCGCCACGGGCGCGCGGGAGCGACCCGCGACCGGCGCCCGTGGGAGCCGGCGACGAAACTTTCGGGAGCGCTCCCAACTGACGGACGCATGACGTGAGTTGATGGGCCGCACTTTTGACCGCCGCTGACCTGGGCCGTCGAAATCCGTTCGACGCATTCGGTTCCGAGGGTTGTCAGGGAGGCGGGCGGCTCCTAATGTCCCACCCGAACCAGTGGGTGGGAGCGCTCCCAGTCGTGACGGGCCGGGAGCGCTCCCGACGTCCCGCGCGCTCCGTCCGGTTGTCCCTCCCAGAGAGGCCCCCATGCGACCGTCACCGCACCGCCCGGAACCGCGCGCGGCCTGCTCGGCGCGCTGCTCACCGCCCTCGCCACCGTCGCGGCCCTCCTGGCCGTCGCACCGGCGGCCCAGGCGGACACCCTGGTCTGCGAGCAGTTCGGCTCGACCACGATCCAGGGCCGCTACGTGGTCCAGAACAACCGCTGGGGCACCAGCGCCCCCCAGTGCGTCACCGCCACCGACACCGGCTTCCGGCTGACCCAGGCCGACGGTTCCGTGCCCACCAGCGGCGCCCCGAAGTCGTACCCGTCGGTCTTCAACGGCTGCCACTACACGAACTGTTCGCCGGGACCAACCTCCCGGCGCGGCTCAGCGGCATCGCCGCCGCCCCCAGCAGCATCTCGTACGGCTATGTCGACGGCGCCGTGTACAACGCGTCGTACGACATCTGGCTGGACCCCACGCCCAGGACCGACGGGGTGAACAAGACCGAGATCATGATCTGGCTCAACAAGGTCGGCCCGATCCAGCCGATCGGCGCCCAGGTGGGCACCACCACCGTGGGCGGGCGCTCCTGGCAGGTGTGGACGGGAAGCAACGGGTCCAACGACGTGATCTCCTTCGTCGCCCCGTCGGCGATCACCGGCTGGAGCTTCGACGTCATGGACTTCGCGCGGGAGACCGTCCGCCGCGGAATGGCCCAGGACGACTGGTACCTGACGAGCGTTCAGGCCGGTTTCGAGCCGTGGCAGAACGGTGCCGGGCTCGCGGTGAACTCCTTCTCCTCCGCGGTGAACCTCGGTACTCCCGGCGACCCCGGAAACCCCGGTGACCCGGCGACGGCCTGCAAGGTGACGTACGCGACGAACGTCTGGTCCGGCGGCTTCACCGCCGACGTCACCGTCACCAACACGGGTTCGGCTCCGGTCGACCCCTGGAAACTGGCCTTCACCCTGCCCTCGGGGCAGCGGATCGCCAACGCCTGGAACGCCACCGTCACCCCGTCCACGGGGGCGGTGACGGCGACCGCCCTCGCGCACAACGCGCGGATCGCGCCCGGCGCCGCACAGACCTTCGGCTTCCAGGGCACCTACGGCGGCTCGTTCGCCCAGCCGGCCGGGTTCAGCCTCAACGGCACCGCCTGTTCGTGAACCGACCTCCGTCCGCGACGGTGCCGCCGTACCGGGGTCCGTCCCGCGGTCCGGACCCGTCACCCACCGCACCGGCCCGGTGCTCTCCGGTGTGATCCGCCGGACAGCCCCAGATCCCCTCGCCCGTCCGGCGGCTTCCTCCCCGGACGGGCGGGGGCTCCATCACCGGACGGTGAACCGCGCAGGAGACGAGAAAGGAGAGGGAACGACCGGAAGACCACCCCCCCCACAGGCACAGGAGACACCATGGCTCGACGCAACAACCGACTCGTTTCGCTGGCGGCCGCGGTGCTGGCGACGCTGCTCGGCGGACTCGGTCTGGCCCTGCTGGGCCAGGGCGACGCGCAGGCGCACGGCGTCACGATGACACCCGGGTCGAGGACCTACCTCTGCTATCTGGACGCCAGGACCAGCACCGGCTCCCTGGACCCGACCAACCCGGCCTGCCGGGCCGCGTTCAACGAGAGCGGCGCGACCGCGCTGTACAACTGGTTCGCCGTGCTCGACTCCAACGCCGGCGGCCGCGGCCCCGGTTACGTCCCGGACGGGAAGCTGTGCAGCGCCGGCGACAAGTCGCCGTACAACTTCACCGGTTACAACGCCGCCCGCTCCGACTGGCCCCGGACGCATCTCACCTCCGGGAAAACGATCCAGGTCAAGCACAGCAACTGGGCCGCGCACCCGGGGTCGTTCCGGGTGTACCTGTCCAAGCCGGGCTACTCGCCCAGCACCGAACTGGGCTGGGACGACCTGGATCTGATCCAGACGGTCACCGACCCGCCGCAGACGGGCTCGCCGGGCACCGACGGCGGCCACTACTACTGGGACCTGAACCTCCCCTCGGGCCGCTCCGGTGACGCGGTGATGTTCATCCAGTGGGTCCGCTCGGACAGCCAGGAGAACTTCTTCTCCTGCTCGGACATCGTCTTCGACGGCGGCAACGGCGAGGTGACGGGCATCAGGGGTTCGGGCACCACCCGACCCGACTCCCACCCCGACCTCCACCCCCACCTCGACCCCCACTCCCACTCCCACGCCCACCCCGACCTCCACTCCGACCGACCCGCACACCGGGTGCATGGCGGTGTACAACGTGACCAACTCCTGGAGCGGCGGCTTCCAGGGCTCGGTCGAGGTCATGAACCACGGCACGACGGCGCGCGACGGCTGGGCCGTGCGGTGGACGCCCGGCACGGGCACCAAGATCAGCAGCGTCTGGAACGGCGCGCTGAGCAACGGATCCGACGGCACGGTCACGGTCGGGAACCTCGACTACAACCGGACCGTTCCGCCGGACGGCAGCGTCACCTTCGGGTTCACCGCGACATCCACCGGCAACAACTTCCCGGTCGGCTCGATCGGCTGCGTCAGTCCGTAGGACTGCTCCTCCGGACCGGACCGGATCAGGCCGGACCGGGCTCGCGAGGTCTGTCCGATCCGATCCGGTCCAGGTCGGACCGATCCGGCCTGGTTCAGCCTGGTTCGGCCCGGCCCGGACGAACACCCCGGCCGCGGGCCGAGGCGGCGCCGGCCCCCGTCCTCGCGCGGGAGCCGGCGCCGCCGTGCGTTCGCACACGGTGCCGGTCCACCCCGCCGGTCCACCCCGCCGGTCCCGCGCGACGCGCGGGGCGGCGGGAGAACGGGATGCTGGTGGCGGGAGCACGGACCCGTGACCTGCTGGGACGGGGTGGTGAGCGTCGTGGTGGTGAACGATGGAACCCCGCACGGAGCTGCTGTTCCGTGCGTCGATCCGCTGGGAGACCCGTTTCTGCGGACGCGCTTCGTCCCGCCCGCGAGACCCGACACCTTCCTGCGCCGCGAGCGGCTGGTCAGGCACCTGGACCGGGCATCGCCGGCACCGCTGACGATGGTCAACGGATCCGCCGGCGCAGGCAAGACCCTGCTGGTGGCGGAGTGGGCCGCCCACCTGTCGCAGCCGGTCGCCTGGCTCACCCTGGACCGGATGGTCCAGGAGCCGGGGGTGTTCTGGGCACATCTGCTCCAGGCACTGCGCAGCGCCGGTGTGCCGCTGCCCGCCGAGATCGGTTCTCCCGCCGACGCGGGCCGGGTGAACCACACGTTGCTGACCCGGCTCGCCGCGGAGCTCAGCGGCCGCGACCGCCCCGTGGTCGTGGTGATCGACGAGTACGACCGCGTGACCGCCCCGGAGATCTCGCGGCAGCTGGACTTCGTGCTGCGCAACGCGGGGCCGGGACTGCGTCTGGTCCTGGTCACCCGCACCGAGCCGCTGCTCCCGCTGCACCGCTACCGGGCGGCCGGGGAGATGACCGAGGTCCGCGGCGCCGAACTGGCCTTCACGCCCGAGGAGGCGGCCGCGCTGCTGGAACTGCACGGGCTGCACCTGTCCCTCGCGGCGGCGGGGGCGCTGGTGGACCGCACCGGGGGATGGGCGGCCGGCCTCCGGCTGTGCGCCCTGGCCGCACGGCAGAGCCCGGACCCGGAGCTCTACCTGAAGGAGTTCGAGGCGGGGCGCAGTACGATCGCCGACTTCCTGCTGGCCGAGGTGCTCAGGCGGCAGACGTCCCGGACGCAGGACCTCCTGCTGCGCGTCAGCGTCCTGGACCGCTTCTGCGCCGATCTGGTGAACACCCTGACCGGACGCGGCGACGCCGAGCCCTCCTTGCCGCCCTGCACCGCGAGAACGCGTTCGTCGAGCGCCTCGGGCACGGCTGGTACCGCCTGCATCCGCTGTTCCGGGAGATCCTCCGGGCCCATCTGCGGGAGCGTTCTCCCGGCCTGGAGCCCGAACTGCACCGACGGGCCGCGCGGTGGCTGCGGCACTCGGGCTCCCTCGCGGAGATGCTCGCCCACGGCGCCGCCGCGGGGACCGGGAGTTCACCTCCCGCGCCCTCGTCGACGACCTGGCGATCGGGCAGCTCTTCACCGGCCTGCGCGCCGACGACCTGGCCGAACTGTTCGCCGACGGGAACCCGGGGCGACGAGTCCCGCCACGGACCTCGTCCGCGCGGCCCGCGACCTGTCCCGGTACGACCTCGACCACGGTCTGGCCCACCTCCGGCACGCCGGGAACAGCCGGCGGCCGACGCGTGCGAGTCGGCGGCGGCCCGGCTGAGCCGTGCCCTGCTGGAGGCTCTGGCGGCCCGGCTGGCCGGCTGCCCGGACCGGGCCGAGCAGGCCGCCGAAGCGGCCCGGGAACTGCTCCGGGAGATCCCCTCCCACCTGCTGGACCGGCACCCGGAACTCCCCGCACTGCTGCTGACCCACCTGGGGCGACGCGGCTGTGGGCCGGGCGTTTCGCGGAGGCACGGGCCGCCCTCACCACGGCGGCCCGCAGTCCCGGCGGGGCCGCCACGGCGCTCCCGCGCAAGGAGTCCCTGGAGCACCTCGCGCTCATCGACTACCTCGACGGGTGGCCCGGCAGGGCGGAACGCAAGGTCGTCGCGGCGATGACCGAGTCGGAGCGGTTCGGCCTGCCCCAGCCGGCAGGCCCGGAACTGGGGCGGCTGGTCCTGGCCGCGGTGGCCGTCGACCGCGACGACCTGGGCCGGGCCCAGGCCCTGCTCGGCCGGCTGTCCGACCCGGTGGCGCTGGACCCGGTGGCCGCCGCGGTCCGGTCCATCGCGGCGGCTCGTCTGTTCCTGGCCGGGGCCGGTCGCACGCCGCCCTGGCGGCCACGGAACCGGCCCTGTCCACCGAGGCGGCCTCGCCCTGGGCGAGGAGCCACGCCGCGCTGGTGGCGTCGGCCGTCCATCTGGCCGAGGGCCGCCCGGGCGCGGCCGCAGAGGCGCTGGAGCCGGTGGCCGACGAGCAGCCGGCGTGCGCCGTGGGCGCCGCGCGGGCCCGTCTCGCCGCGGGTGACCGGGACGCGGCCCTGCGCCTCCTCGACGCCGTCACGGCCCGCGGATCCGCCGGCCCGGCGGTGACCGTCCGCGCCGCACTGGTGCGGGCGCAGGCCGCGCACGCGGCGGGCGACGTCGCCACCGCCCGCGGGCTTCTCGCCCAGACGCTCAGGGAGGCCCGGCGCGAGAAGCTGCGGCGGCCGTTCCTGGAGGCCGGCCCTGGATCGGGCCTCTCCTGGCCACGGAACCCCTGCGGAGACTGGCCGCGGGCTGGCTCGTGCCGGGGCCCGTGCCGCGCGGCGATCCGCGCCCCTCCGCGACCGGGCCGCCGCCGATCCTCGTGGAGCGGCTGAGCGGACGTGAGCGTGACGTGCTGCGGCGGCTCGCCCAGATGATGTCGACCGAGGACATCGCCGCCGATCTGTTCGTGTCGGTGAACACGGTGAAGACCCACCTCAAGAGCGTCTACCGGAAGCTGTCGGTGAACCGGCGCGGCGACGCCGTGCGGCGGGCGCGCGAGCTGCGGCTGCTGTGACCGCACCCCGGTGAGGTGCCCGCCCGGCAGCGCTCCGGGTTCCGAGGCCGGGCCGGGCGACGGGCGGGCCGGGCGGCGGGCGGCGGCCGTGCCGGCCTCGGAAGCCGTGCCGCCCTCGCCCGTGGCGGGTGAGGCGCCCGTCGGGTGTCCGGGGTGCGATGGCAGCGGCGGCGTGCTTGCCGGCCGCCGTCCGGGTGCCGGTTCCGGTGCCGGGCCGACTCCGTGAGGTGGACACCGTGAGACATCGGCGTGCTCTGACCGTCCTGGGGACGGCCCGGTTCCTGATGGCGCCGGACACCTTCGTGACGAACGTCTTCGTCGGCATCGGTTCCCGCGCCTCGGCCCGGCTCGTCGGCCTGAAGGCGGCCGTCCCGGCGACCGGGGGCGTCACCCCGGCGGACTTCCCGGTCACCCGGCACCTGCCCGGCGGCGGCGGCGCCGTCCGGGACGGAGGCGGACCGGCGCCGACGACGACGCGGCCGGGGCGGCGCCCGGGCCCGCACCGGAGATCGTGATGCCCCGGACCGGGCACGCCGCGACCCGGGCGGCTGAACGCCGGGCGCACGCCGACTACACCGGCGGCGTCTACGGATCGATGCTCGCGGCCTCGGTCGTGATCGGTGCCGGCACCCTGGGCTCGTTCCCGCGCCTCGAACTGGTGCTGCTGTTGGTGCTCACGGGTCTGGTGTTCTGGGTCGCGCACGTGCACGCCCAGTTGTTCGGCGCGCGTCTGGCGCAGCAACGCCTGGACCGCCGGGTCGTGCTGCACGTGTGCCGGGACGAGTGGCCGATCGTCAAGGCCGCCGTCCCGCCCGCCGTCGCGGTGGCGGTCAGCCCGCTGCTGGGTCTGGACACGTCGGGCACCCTGTGGCTGGCGCTCGCCGTCGCCGTGGCCGGTCAGGTGGGCTGGTCGATGGCCGCCGCCCGCCGGGCCGGGGCGGCCTGGAGTCAGGTGGCGGGCAGCGCCGCGGTCAACCTGATCCTCGGCCTGCTGATCGTCTCCTTCAAACTGGTCCTCACCCACTGACCCGCCGGCCCACTGACGCCGGCCGTCGGCTCGTGGCGCGGCGGGTCACCTGCGCAGGGTGAGGCCCACGGGCCCACGAGGGCGGAGCATCGAAGCGGTGGAGGCAGTCGGCCTGGCGGACGTCACCTGCGGGAGAGCACCCCATGCAGTACGAGATCCGCATCGAGGGACACATGTCGGAGACGCTGACCAGCGCTTTTCCCGAGCTGGAGCATGTGGTGATCTCCGGCCAGACAGTGCTGTACGGGCCCTCGTGGACGAGGCGCACCTGTACGGCCTGCTGGCCCGCTTCCAGTCGTTGGGACTGCACGTGGTGGAGCTGCGGCGGCTGCCGGAGTGACCCGCTGACGCCGCGGTCCCGGTCCCGGTCCCGGTCCGGCAGGGGACCGCACGGCGCCGGCACGATCCTTTTGCGAGGGCGAGGGCGAGGGCGAGGGCGAGGGCGAGGGCGAGGGCGAGGGCGAGGGCGAGGGCGAGGGCGAGGGCGAGGGCCGGGCAGGACCCTCGTCCCGACGGCCGGCGGGTCGCGGCCCGTCCCTCCGCCGCGGCCCGGCCGCGGTCACCCGCCGAGGGTGATCCGGCACCCGGTGGTGCGCAGGACGCTGGCTCGATGGGGGCCACACACCGTCCCGCCGGCGGTCCGGCCGACGGCACGCCGGTGTCACGAGGAGGAGCCATGACCGAATCGCACGGTACGGCGGCGCCGGCCGGACCGGGATCCCCGTCGGCGGGACGGCTGCGGGCCGGGCGGAGGACCCCGCCGATCTCCTGGCGCAGCTCGGCGGCTCGTGGACCTGGCTGCTGGGGTCGGCGGTGGCGACCCTCGTGCCGGGCGTGCTGGCGCTGGCCTGGCCGGACGCCACCCTGCACGTGCTGGCGGTGATCATCGGGCTGTACCTGCTGGTGACCGGTGTGTTCCGGTTCGTCTCCGTCTTCGCCCGGCGCGAGCCCGGCGAACGGCTGTCGGGGCTGCTCGTCGCGGTGCTGTACGTGCTGGCCGGGGTGCTGTGCCTGCGGAACCCTCTGCAGACGATCACCGCGCTCTCGCTGATCGTCGGGATCAGCTGGCTCGTCACCGGCATGCTGACCGTCTACACGGCCCTCGCCGCCAGAGGCCTGCCCACCGCGCCTTCCTGTTCGGCGCCGGGGCGCTCGGCGTCGTCGCCGGCATCGTCGTGCTGGCCTTGCCCACCGAGTCGGTCGTCGCCCTCACCCGGCTCCTCGGGCTGTGGCTGCTCCTGCTCGGTCTGGTCGAGCTGGGCGTCGCCTTCGCCTGGCGGGCCGCACTGCGCAGGGCTTGATCCGGGTCTCCGGCCGACCTCGCGACGGCGGCACGAGCCCCCTCACCCGCGGCCGGTCACCGGACCACCGGCGGCGTCACCACCGCCGTCGCCCCCGCCCACCCGACGGCGACCGGTGGACACGTCGCCGGGAACGATCTCACCCGTCCCGGGTGAGGCCCTTCGCGACCGACGTGCGCACGCTGAAGACAGCAGGAACCGGCAGTCGGGCATCCCGCCCGGAACGGAGCACCGAAAATGGGCACACAGACCTACCTCGCCTACGACTATCCGCTGCTGAGCATGTTCTGGACCATGCTGTGGTTCTTCCTGTGGATCATGTGGTTCATCCTGCTCTTCCGGATCATCGGCGACATCTTCCGCGACGACACCCTGAGCGGATGGGGCAAGACCGGGTGGCTCGTGTTCGTCGTCGTCCTGCCCTTCCTCGGCGTGTTCGTCTACGTCATCGCCCGTGGCAAGAGCATGGGCCACCGGGAGATCACGCACGCCCGCAAGCAACAGGAAGCCTTCGACGCCTACGTCCGTGAGGCGGCCGGCACCACCGGCGGCACCGGCCGGGCCGACGAACTCGACCGGCTGTCGGAGATCCGCGCCCGCGGCGACATCTCCGACGAGGAGTTCCGGCGGGCCAAGGAACTCGTCCTGAGCGACCACGGCGCGTCGGCTCCCCGCGATCGCGGCGCCGCGTCCCGTCACTGAGCACGGCCAGGGAAGGGAAACGAGGCAGAGATGACCGCCACACACACTCCCCGCGCACACACGGCGAAGTACGAGTGGGCCGCCGGGCTGATGGTCTTCGCCGCCGTCATGCTCGCGCTCGTGGGCATCCTCGACGTCTTCCGCGGCATCATGGCGATCGCCGAGGACGACGTCTTCCTCACCACGCGCAACTACGTCTTCGAGTTCGACCTCACCGGCTGGGGCTGGATCCATCTCGTCCTGGGAGTCCTCGCCGTCGTCATCAGCGTCGGCCTGTTCCAGGCGGCGACATGGGCGCGGGTCGCCGGCGTCGCCATCGCCGGCCTCGTCGTCATCGCCAACTTCCTGTCCCTGCCGTACTACCCGGTGTGGTCGATCGTCATGATCGCGATGTCGGGGTTCGTCATCTGGGCCCTGTGCGTCGCCCGCAAGGAGGACTTCGCCGACCCCTTCGACACCGTGCCGCCCGGCGACCGGTGAGCCGCCGGTCCGGTGGCACCGGCGCACCAGGATGCCGCACCCGTGTCGCACCCGGCCCGGAGGCGGTCACAGCCGGACACGGTGCGTCGGCCGGGTGCGGGGACAGGTGAGGGTCTTGACCTGCCGGAGGGTGGGCACGGCCTCCACCGCCCGTACACCGGGGATCGCGCCCACGCGGTCGGCCAGGTAGGCGAAGAGTTCCTCCGTGGTGCGGCACAGCACCGAGGCGAAGACGTTCGTCCGGCCGCTGACCCCGGCGGCGAACCGCACCTCCCGATGCTCCGCGAGAGCCTGTCCGACCTGCCGCAGCCGCGTCGGCTCGACCGTCAGCCAGAGCACCGCCTCGGTGCCGTGCCCGAACGGCTCGTGGTCGTACTCGATGTCGAAGTACAGCACTCCGGTCGAACGCAGCTTCTCCACGCGGCGCTCGACGACGGACTCCGGCCGGTCGCCGCCTGCAGTTCGGTGGTCGTCGCGCGGCCGTCGAGACGCAGAAGGTGGACGAACGCGTCGGAGACCCAGGACAGATCGGCCGTCGACGCGTCCAGCGCCCGCTGGATCACGGGCAGGCTGACCGCGACCGTCGTCACCGGGAAATAGCCGACGAACACCCCCGAGCAGGCCATGACCAGTGTCGCCGTACGTCGCTCACGGTGTTCCTCCCGCACTGCTGCACTCACTTCGGATCTCCTTCACGACCGGACGCCGGCCGCCATGGTCGAACGACCCGGAACTATGCGGCGCTCCGGCGGGCCGAGCGAGCCGGAGGCCGCCGAATCCCGAAATCCGACAGAGCCGATCCCCCGAACCGGGAAAAGTTCCCTCCCCGGCCAGGAGCTTTCTCTTCGACCTCGCGTCGATCGGGCCACGCGCGAGGGCGGTGGCCATGCCGCAACCCGGTCACCGCCTCCTGTCTTCGAGGTTCGCGTTCGGGCTCGCACCGACGCGCTTCCCGCAGGCCGGCAACCAGGCGTCCCGGCTCCGGAACACGTCCCGGCTCCGGAACACGTCCCGGCGGACCGGGCGACACTTCGTGACATCCCCCGGCGCCGGGCGACGGCCCATCGGCACGGGGCGGTGTCGGTACCCGACGGCTTGGGCGGGGCAGCCGTGACGCCCGCGCCCGCGGGCGGACGCCGGGGCTCACTCATTTCGCGAGGGCACCACGCGATCACCTTCACTTACCGTGACGGGTCACGGATTGACGCTCACCGCGGCGGTCCCCAAGCTGGGAGGGGGCTGGTCGAAAGGACCGTGACCGTGAGTGGTGAACAGAGCGAACTCTCCCGGCTGCTGACGGCAGCGGAGACGGCGGCGCCGGTGGAGGCCGTCGACGTGGTCGCGGAGGATCTGCGGCGGCGTTTCGAGGCCACGAAGGTTTCGTTCCTCATCGTGGACCTGACGGGGAAGTCGGTGGCACGGTTGTCGATCGCCGCCGCCGCGGCCGACGGGCGGGAAGCGGAGCGGATACCCCTGTTCGGCAGCGTCTACGAGCAGGTCATCCGTACGCAGCGGCTGTATCAGGAGGCGACCGGCCGGGGACACCAAGTGATCGTGCCGGTCACCAACCGGGGGGATGCGATCGGGCTGCTGGAGCTGATCCTGCCGACCGTCCCCGGCGAGGACGTCCTGGACGCGGTCGGGGAAGCCGCGCACGCCCTGGCCTACATCGTGATCGCCAACGGGCGCTTCACCGACCTCTACACCTGGGGCAAACGCTCCCGGCCCCCCCGCCTGGCGGCGGAGATCCAGTACCAGTTGCTGCCCCCGTCACTGTCGTGCGAGGCAGCGCAGTTCACCCTGTGCGGGAACCTCGAGCCCTCCGAAGGCCTCAGCGGCGACACGTTCGACTACAGCCTGGACCGCGACACCCTGCATGTGTCGGTGACCGACCCCATGGGCCACGACATCGATGCCGCCCTGGCCGCGACAGTCCTGGTGGGCGCCCTGCGCGGCGCCCGCCGCGCAGGGGCCGGCCTGGCCGAGCAGGCCCACCTGGCCGACCAGGCGCTGGCCGGCCACGGCCGCGGTCACGCCACCGGACAGCTGCTGCGCATCAACCTCCGCACCGGGCGGACGCAGCTCGTCAACGCCGGCCACCCCTGGCCCCTGCGCCTGCGCGACGGGATCGCTGAGGAGATCACCTGCGAGGTGGACCATCCCTTCGGGCTGTCCGTGTCCGCGCCCCACCCCTACCGCGTTCAGGACCTCGATCTGCGCCCCGGTGACCGACTGCTCATGTTCACCGACGGCATGCTCGAACGGCACGGGGAGCAGGTCGACCTGCCCGCCCTGCTGGAGCGCACCCGGGACCTGCACCCGCGGGAGACCTCGCTGATGATGATGTCCGCGGTCCTGGACGCTGCCGACGGCCGGCTCGAAGACGATGCCACCGTGATGTGCCTGGACTGGCACGGCCACCAGGAGACCCAGCGGCACGTCAGCTCCGGCGCGGACACGGGGCAGGCTTCAGCCGGTCGGACGACGGCAACCGTGACCGGGGAGCTCTCCTGAGCGGGGTCGGGCAGCCGGAGAGCAGCTCTCGTCGTCGGGGCACATCCCCTCTGCACACCGTGAAGTTCTGAACACCGTGAAGCCGACGACCGGGCGCGCGAGGGGATCGTCACCGTTCAGCGCGTCAGCCGCCCACTCCAGCTCATTTCGGAATGCTGCTCGAAGCTGACGCGGCACGAGGCGCATGCGTGGTGCAGCTTGCGGGAGGTCATGGCGTAGAGGCACGCCGGGGCACCGTACGGAGCCGTCCCTGAAGCAGACCACCCGTGTGGATCGGTCAACGGTCCTCCGTCAGGAACAGCGTCCGGACCGACAACAGAGGCCGGCGACCTCGATCCGGGTGGCCGCGACCCGGATCAGCGGGAACGGGGCCGGTCCCGCCTCTTCGGCGCGGCGGCAGCGTCGTGCGGGCTCGGGAGCGCCCGTCCCAGGCGCACGAGCGGGGACAGAGCCATCAGTACGGGGGACAGCAGCATCCCCGCCGCCGTCACCAGGAGGCTGGTGCGCACCCCCCACTCCTGCGCCAGGAGCCCGCCGAGGAGGGAGCCGAGCGGGGTCAGCCCCATGCCGGCGAACGTGATCGTCGCGGCCACGCGGCCCTGCATGCCGTCCGGGGTGACGGCCTGCCGGACGGCCATCACCGTGACGTTCACCGACTGGCCCCCGGCCCCGAACACGAAGCCGACCGCGAGGAGCACGGCGACCGTCACCGCGGAGGAGCCGTGCAGCGCGGGCACGCACAGGAACGCGCCGTCGCCGAGGGTCGCCGCGGTCACGAGTACCGCACCATGACCGAACCGGTTCGGCAGGCGGGCGGCCAGCAGCGAGCCAAGGAGCGCGCCCGGTCCCGCCGCGGCGAGCGCGAGCCCCACGACGGCGCCCGACAGGTGCAGTTCCCTGGGCAGGAAGAGCAGGTAGACGGTCATCATCGCCGCGAAGCAGAACTGGAAGGCGGCCGAGGCCAGACACACGGCCCGCAGCACGGCGTCGCCGACGACGAAACGGAGGCCCTCACGAATCCGCAGCCAGACCCGGGGAGGACGTTCCGAGCGTTCCGGAATCGACTCGGTCCGACGGATGCGGCTGACCGACAGGAACGACAACGCGAAGAACAGTGCGCCGAAGGCCGCGGCGACCGGCGCCGACAGCACGGAGACCAGCCCACCGCCGAGGGCGGGGCCGCCGATCTGGGCAGCGGACCGGCTGCCCTCGAGCGCGCTGTTGCCCCGGACCAGCTGATCGCGTCTCACGAGCCGTACGAGAGACGACTGGTAGGCCACGTCGAAGAACACGGACAGGGTGCCGAGAGCGAAGGCGACGGCGAGCAGCGCGGGCATGCCGAGGCAGCCCAGGACGGCGGCCACGGCGGCGGCGCCCAGGGCCAGGGCCCGGCCGGCATCCGCGAGCATCATCGTCGTGCGGGTCCGCCACCTGTCCACCCACGCCCCGACGAAGAGCGAGAGCAGCAGGATCGGCGCCTGCCCCACGGCGCGGAGGAGACCCAGCCGACCGGCATCGGCGTGCAGCGTCAGGACGGCGAAGAGCGGCAGAATCACCAGGCCGGCGTGCTCGCCGAGTTGAGAGGCGGTCTGCCCCGTCCAGAGTCTGCGGAAGTCGGCGTCCCGCCACAGGCTTGACGGAACAGGACGACCGGAATCGGATACGGCGGAGGTGGTGGACGGCACGCGAATCCCTTGTGTTGCCGACGACGAGTCCCGCCACGGGGCACACGAAGGTGCACCGGTGGTCCGGGCAGGGGAAGGCTCGCTGTGCCGCAACATCAAAGGCAGCACGCGATGACAGGCCGGTCACGGCCTACAACGTCAACGCGCGCTCGGGAAACCGACCATGTCGAAACTCCTCACGGGGCACTCCCCGTATCGGAACGATAGTCCACGGGCCGCCCGGTGCGGAAGGCGGTGACCCCTCGTCCCACCGGGTGGCCCGGGGACGTCACCGCGTGTCGCGCAGGCGCAGAAGATAAACCGCGGTCAGCGCGACGGCGTCGTCCCCGTCCCGCGACAGCTCCGTGAGCGCACGTGACGCCGTGGCCCCGGGGATGTCCGCCAGCGCCTGGGTCAGCCGTACGCGCGCGCCGGTGGGGGCATGGGCGAGGCGGTCGACGAGTCCGGTGGCGATCCGCTCCGGCGCGGCGGTGTCGCTCGACGCCAGCACGCTCAGCGCATCGGCCGCGTCGATGTCGTTCCTTCCCCGCACGATCATGTCGATGAGCGTCGGGACCGCATCGGCCACGCCACGCGTCCGAGAACCAGGGCCGCGTGGCCGCGGACCACGGCGTCGGGGTGTGCGAGGGCGTCCCGCAGCCGGGCGGCGGCCTCGTCACCGGGCATCGCGGCGAGGCACCGGACGGCGCGTTCCCGCACCGCGGCCACCGGTGACCCGAGGCCGTCCGCCAGCAGCGACGTGGCGTCAGCGCCGTCGTCCGACCGCGCCAGCGCCCAGCGAAGGGCTCCGGCGACGTTCGGCTCGGTCTCGCCCAGAACCGCCTCGACCAGGGCCTCCACCGGTACCGGCACCCCGTCGACCGAGGAAAGAGCCGCGCGTTGGCGTGTGTTGGCGCTCTGCGATCCAGCGCCTGGAGAAAGGCGACGACTTGGAGGACGTCCTCCCAGCCGGCGGGTTCCACGGCATCGATCCGGCGGAGCCGCGTGAGCAACTCGGTCTCGGCCGCGATGCGTTCGCGCGTCCGGCGGATGAGGTCGTCGACGAGCGCCGAGGGTGTGAAGCCGGGGTCGTCGAGCGCGCGTCCGATCTCCCGCAGCGGCAGCCCAGCGAACGCAGGCTCTCGATGTGGAAGATCCGCCGGATGTCGTCGCCGGAGTACTCCCGGTAGCCCGAACCCGTACGTCCCGAGGGCCGGATCAGGCCGAGCGACTCGTAATGCCTGAGCATGCGGGCACTGACCCCGGACCGCCGCGCCACCTCACCGATCAACACCTCCTATCGTCCCTCCGGATCCGGCCCGCCGAGGGCCACGACACGCTTCGCCTCCTCGACCGCGAACCCGAATCCGGCGTCCGGGTCGCGCAGCAGCCGTTCGGTGGCGAGCGCGTGCGTGCGCACCCGCGGATCAGAGGCCGTCATCGCGGCGCGCAGAGCCGGCAGGACGACGTCACCCAGCTCCACCAGCGCCCGGCTCAGGCTCCGTTGCGTCTCCCGGTCGCCGCGCCCGAGCTGCGTCGCCAGCGACGCGGCCAATCCGGACTCCTCACCTGGCGGCACGAGGACGACCGCTGCCCGCCAGGCGCTCCGCGCCACCTCGTCGTCGGCGTCGGACAGGAGCGCACCGGTGATCGCCGGCCACGCCTGCCGGTCCCCGATCTTGGAGAGCGTGTGCAGCGCCTGGCTCCGTGCCTGCGCACGCTCCGAACGGACTTCACGGAGCAGCCCGGGAAGCGTCACCGACACCGGGTGACGGGTGAGCGCCCAGGTCAGCATGTCGCGGACGAAGAACTCGGGCTCGATCGCGCATCGTTCCAGCAGCTTGTCGACGAAGCGCGGATCCGGCGTCGTGCCGACCGCCAGAGCCGCCCGCAGCCGCACGGACGGACGGCCGTCCTCCAGGTCCCGGAGCGCTCGGACCGCCTCCGTGTCCTGCCTTGCCGTGGTCACAGGAACCACCTCCCGGCAAGCAGTGAAGGCCTTGTCACCGTGTCAAGGTCAAGGTCAGGGCCAGGACCGGGGTCGGGGCGAGGGCGAGGCCCGAGGGCTTCCCGTGTTCCGGAGCCGAGCCGGGAGAGGGCCCGGGGAGCGAAGCGGCCGGGCGGACCTGGGCGGGGGCCGGGTCGTGGCGCGACCCGGCCCCCGCCCGAGAGGTTCATCTCAGTGGTGCTTGCAGTCCCAGTGCCCCTTGACCCACGTCTTCTCCCAGTGACCGGGGACGTGGACCCACTTGTAGGAGTGGTGGTGCTTCCAGTGGCCCTTGTGCCAGGTGCCGTGCTTGTCGTAGTGACCCTTGACCCAGGTCTTGTGGTGAACCTGCTTCTTCTCCCAGTGGCCCTTGACCCACGTCTTCTCCCAGTGGCCCTGCTTCCACTCGCACCTGTCGTGGTGGTCCCCGGTGGCCGTGGTGACGGTGGGCGTGGGCGCGGGAGCCGCACTGGCGGTGCCGGACGTGCCGAGCGCGGCGCCTCCGGCCAGCAGTCCCGTCGCGGCGGCTCCGGCCACCAGGCGGCGGACTCGCATGGATGCGGTCATCGACGTATCTCCTTCGACAAGTCGGCAGTGAGCACGTCGAGGGGCCGTCCTTCCCGGCCCGGCCGGTCACGCGGGTGGCGCGGCCGGGTGTCGGGAGGGGCACTGCCTTTCGCCTCGCCGTGCCGGACATGAGGGATTCGGCGCCGTCGGCACGACAGATGAGGCGGCGGGACGGAAATTTCGAAACCACGGGAACGACCAGATCCGTCACGCAGAGTGAGACGACGTAAGTGCGGAAGCGGTGTTTCCGCGCATCGTCCGGCCGGCCGCTCCGCCCCGTCCGCCGGCTTCGTCCGCCGGCCTCGTGGCGACGAATCACCCTCGAAGGGTGTTCGCGCATCGGTCGAGTCGTTCGGAGGAGCGGTCATGCCTGTCACCGCACCCCTGCCGGTGACGCCGCAGCACGTCGTCCCCCCGCCCCGCGGTCTGCGCGCGCCGGCCGTCGTCGCCCGCCGCGTCACCGAACGGCGGCTGAGGGCGATCGCACCGCCCGGCCGTGCGGAAGACGCCGTGCTCGTGGTGTCCGAACCGGTGACCGGCGCCGTTCGGCGCGCCCACGACGCCTGCCGGCTGACGCCCACCGTGCGCGACGGGCAGCCGGAGACCGCCGTCGCCGACCACGGCGAGGACCTGCCCGGCCTCCGGCGGCGGACGGCCGGCGACGAGCGCGGCGGTTCCGGCCCGGTGATCGCCCGCCGGGTGGGAGGGCCGGTCACCGCGGTCCCCGCGATCGGTGGCAGGACCGTGCACGTCGTGCCCCGGCCGGAGCCGCGACCGCGGCACCCCGGGCCGGACGCGCCGCGTCAGCACCCGCACCTCTCCGCGCCGGTCTCCGCCCCGCTCTCACTCGCGTGCCACCGCCGCACTGCGCCTCGTGCCGACCGGTGCCAGAGTCGGAGCGGGCGGACGTCGGGGCAGGGCGGCCGGGAGCACCGGGCACGAGGAGAGCAGGACTTGCTACACGGAACCGAGCCGGGCGCGCGAGCGGAGGACCTGCTGACCCGTGTCGCCGGTGGCGACACGGACGCGTTCGCCGGTGTCTACGACGCCTTCTCCGCCGCGGTCCTCGGACTGGTCCGCCGGATCCTGCGGGACGCCGCTCAGGCGGAGGAGGTGACCCAGGAGGTCATGGTCGAGATCTGGCGCACCGCGGGCCGCTACGACCCCGGACGCGGGACGGCCAAGACGTGGGTGCTCACCCTCGCCCACCGGCGCGCGGTGGACCGGGTGCGTGCCGCCCACGCCGGCGCCGAACGCGAGCGGCGCGCCGGGCAACTCCTGGCGGAACGAGCCTTCGACCAGGTCGCGGAAACCGTGCAGGAGCGTGACGAACAGCGGCGCATCTACCGGTGCCTGGCCGCACTGACACACCGGCAGCGCGTCCCTCTCGTGCTCGCCTTCTACCAGGGCCTGACCTACCTCGAGGTCGCCGACGCGCTGTCCACCCCGAGGGCACGGTGAAATCGCGCATGCGCGCGGGGCTGCGGCAGCTGCGCGCCTGCCTGGAGACCGGCACATGACATCCGCGGGAGACCTGCACCTCCCCGTCGGCGCCTACGTCCTGCACGCCCTGCCCCCGGCCGAGGAAGCCGCGTTCGAGGAGCATCTCGCCGGCTGTGCGGACTGCCGCGCGGAGGTGGCCGCACACCTGGAGATCGTCACGCGTCTCGCCGATGCGGAGAGCGCCTCCGTGCCGCCGCACGTGCGTGCCCGCACCCTCGACGCCATCAGCCGGACCACCCAGGACCGGCCCCGTCGTCCGCCGGAGGCCGGGCGCTGTGCCCGGCACAGTGCCGGGCACCGGGCCGCGCGCTTCGCACTGGCTGCGAGCACCGCCGCGGCCGCCCTCCTCGGCGGAGTCGCCGCATGGCAGTACTCCCGAGCCGAGGACGCCCGCGCCCGGGCCGTCCGCGCGGACACGGCCGACCGGGCGCTCACCGAGGTCGTGACGGCGCCCGACGCCACCCTCCACACCGCAGCGCTGACCGGCGGGGGCGCGGCAGCCGTCGTCGTGTCCCGCTCCGAGGCCCGGGCGGTCTTCGCCGCCCAGGACCTTCCGGCGCTGAGGGGGACGAGGTCTACGAGCTCTGGTACGCCGCCGAGGCCGGAGGCCTGCGTCCCGCCGGCCTTCTGCCGGGTGCCGCGGAACGGGCCTCCCGTGTCCTGCGGGGCCCGCTGGCCGGTGCTGTGGCCGTCGGCATCACGATCGAACCCGCCGGCGGCTCCCGACAGCCCACCACCGACCCCCTCGCCGTCATCCCCCTCACCGCCTGAACGACTGCTCCCGCTGCCCGGCCGCCGCGCGGTCTCACCCGCCCGGCTGCGGGCGGCTGCCGCCGGAGTGCCCCGATGCCGGCGTCCCCGTCGGTGCCCGGCGGGAGCGGAGGTCGGCCAGGGTGGTGGCGAGGGACTGCCAGACATGGGCCGCCAGGTCGAGGTTCCCCGACTCCGTCGCCTGCCGCCCGAGCTGTTGCAGGACCGCTATGCCCTCGTCGACGCGGCCCGCCAGGATCGTCAGCCGGCCGTCGAGGACCGACAGCCGTACCCGGTCACGGTAGGACAGGAGCAGGTCGTCCTCGGCCAGCAGGGCGTGACTGAGGCCGCGGGCGTCGTCCAGCCGGCCCTGGTGGAAGGCGAGGTGAGCCTGCAGCGCCCGCATTTCCTGCACCTGCGGGGGAGTGCCGATCAGGCCGAGGACACCCGCGGCCTCGCTCAGCCAGCGGTCGGCGGCCACCACGTGGGGCGGTGACATCTGCAGCGCGGCGGCGGTGGCGGCGGCCCGCAGGCGGGTCCACAGGAGCAGGTCGTCCTCGCCCCGGAGCAGGTCGTCCTCGCTCCGGAGCAGTTCCAGGGCGGTCTCCAGCCGGGTCCGGGCGGCCGCGTGGTCGCCCTGGCGGTCGCTGACCATGGCGGCCGTCCACAGGGCCTCGGCGGCCAGGGCCGGCGTGGCCCCGGGCAGCAGGTCCCGTTCCAGTTCGTCGACGTGCCGTGCGGCCGCCTCGAGTCTGCCGAGTTCCGTCTCGATGTCGATCAGCACCATCACGGCGGCCGCGGTGTCGGCCACCGACAACTCCTCGGCGCGGGCGACGGACAGCGCCTCCACGGCCGCCGGTTCCGCCGCCCGCATGTCACCCAGGGCCCGGGTGCAGCGGGCGTACCGCACGCGTGACCGAGTCCGGAGTTCCGCGGCCGCCAACAGGTCGCTCAACTCGATGAGTTCCAGCAGTCGTACACGCTCCCGCTCCCGGTCGCCGTCGCGGTCGGCGGCACGGCTCAGCAGCCACAGGGCCTGCCAGCGGGCGGCGGGATCGTCGCCCGCGTCCTCCTCGACCGCGCGGCTCAGGGCCGCGTGTCGTCCGTGCCGGGCGGCGCCGACGTCACGGCGGCCAGCACCGCGGTCAGGGACCTGCCGTCCGAAGGGCCGGTCAGCGCGGACGCGTCGACGCCGAGACGCTGGGCGAGATAGGCCACGGCCCGTTCGGTGGGGGGCCGTTCACCCGACTCCAGACGTGACAGGTACCCCGTGGACAGGCCCTCGCCGACGAGACCGGCCTGGCTCATGCCCCGTTCGAGCCGGAGTCTCTTCAGCCGACGGCCGAAATGCGGCTGTTCGAGCATCTCTCCCCTCTGGTCCGTCGGCGAGGCCGGTGCGGCTCTCGTCCCCGGATCGCCCGCCCGTGCGGATGGACTTGTCAACACTCTAGGAAGCGCCCGGAAGGCGGGCAAGCCGTTTCGCGCGGGTCGACTTCCCTGTTCCGAGGGCCTGCCGGCCCCCTGGCGCCCGATTTTCCGGCCGATGGTCACGCATGCCGAAAACGCGCCACACGCAGGCGAGTTGACAGATCGGCCGGTTCGCTTGGCAAACCTTGTCAAGGCGGTTGCCGCCCCTTAATCTCGAACGTGCCGTCCTGATGCGATTCCCCTGCTCGTCTCGTGGAGGTAATCCGTGCTGTGTCACGCCCGACCGGGCCCGTCGCGAAGGCCGATCGTCCGGCCGGTCGTGGTCTCCGGTGCCGCGGACCCGGTCCCGCCCCCTGTGCCGGACGGCCCTTCCCCGGGGGCGAGGGAGGCGAGCGGCGGGATCGAACGGCCCTGACAACGTTATCGAGATGCCGGTCCTCTCGATGCCGGCACCTCTGCCCCTGATCCGCCCCGGGAGCCCGGCGCCCGTCGCCGGCCGGCCCGGGGCGACGCGGAACACCCGGCTCCGGCCACCGACGAGGTGGCGCGTGCCGGTACGGGGCGCCCGCCGACACCCAGGCACCGGCGCACCCGTTCGGTTCCGCGGCGACAACCCTTCCCAGCCCCCCATGCGCAGGAAGAAAGACGGTACGTCCGTGGCGACCACGAGTTTCCCCGACGCTTCGCTCCGCAACGAGAACCGCGCCGCCCGGCCGGCTTTCCGCACCCACCGCGGCATCACCGCGAGCGGCACACCAGGTGACGTCGCGTCGGGTGACGCGACATCGGAGGTCTGCACGGCCCACGCGTCCCCCGCGACGTGGTCGTCAGGGGCGCGGATCCCGAATTCGCCCGCCAATTCGGCTCGAGTGCCCACGACATGTGCGGGTCGGGACTTCTCGACCTCCTCCGCACGCCCGATCCCGCGCGACTGCGGGAACAGTTCGCCGCGCTTGCCTCGGGGCGGCGACGGCAATTCACCGAAAAGGTCACCGGTCGCGACGGCAGCGGCCGCACCTTTTCCGCGGAGGTCACCGTGACCGCCGTCGACGGGCCTTCGGGTGAGGTCGCCAGTCTCCTCGTCCTCCTGCGCCGCACGGGAGACGCGCGGCGACCGGGGAAGGACCGGGCGCCGGTGCTCTCCGGCGGGCCCGTGCTCACCGCCCTCGACGCGCAGGTCCTGGAAGGAGTGGCCGGGGGCGAGTCCACGGCGCAGCTGGCCTCCCGCCTCTACCTGAGCCGTCAGGGGATCGAGTACCGCGTCGGGCAGATGCTGCGCAGGTTCGACGCGCCCAACCGCCCGGCCCTGGTGGCGCGTGCGCACGCGCTGGGGATGTTCGCCGTCGGCCAGTGGCCACCGCGCGTCCTGCCGGAGCGCGTGAAGTAGCCGGAAGCGGCGGCCCGCCGGCCTCCACGGATCCCGCAGGTTCCGCGGAGCTCCCCGGAGGCGGCCGTGACGGTGCCCACCGCCACGGCCGCCCCGTCGTACGGGCTCAGCCACGGCCGCCGTCGCACGGGCGTCCGCCCCCGGCCGTCGTACGGACAGCGCCCTCGCCGTCCTCGCCGTGCGGGACGCCGATTCCGGGCGTCCTCCTCATGCCGCCGAGGGCTGCCACGCCTCCTGGAAGCGGCGGCGGGCGCGGAAGAGGCGGGAGCGGACGGTGCCCACGGGCAGGGAGAGGACCTCGGCCATCTCCTCCTCGTTGAGCCCGTAGGCACGCAGGGTGAGGACCTGCCGGTGCGCCCGGGACAGGCGTTCCAGCACGTCGCTGATGTGCACGGCGTCCAGCGGGTTCGTCTCCTGCCGCGACTCCAGCTGCGAACAGGTCCGTTCCTCGCCGCTGCGCTTGGCGACGCGGACCGCCTCGCGGACCGTCACCGAGCGCACCCAGCCGTAGAACGCCGCCGGTTCACGCAGGGTGCCCAGGCCGCGGTAGACGGCGAGCAGCGCCTCCTGCGCGGCGTCGGCGCCGTCGTCGTGGGTGATGGAACGGCAGATGCGCGCGACGTACGGCGTGATGGCGGTCAGCAGGTGGTTCATGGCGTGCTCGTCGCCCGCCTGGGCGCGGGGGAGCAGTGTCAGGGGGGAGGGGAGTTCGCTCACGGTGGTCATGTCGGGGTGGGGCTCCTTACGGCGCCGGGTCGGCGGGTGAGTGAGCGGAAGGGACGGTGCTCAGCCCGCGGCCGCGCGGGCGGGCTCGGTCCCCGCCGTCTCCGCCAGGCCGAGGAGCCCGTCCCGTACGTCGTCGCGGAACACCCGCATGAAGGACGGGCTGAAGCAGGCGGTGTGGTGCGGGAACTCGATGGCGAGCCGGCCCTCGAAGGAGACCACGCACGCCATGACGGGACTGCGTCCTGCCTGCGGGAAGTACTGCTCGCGGGCAGGCGTCAGGCGGACGTCGACGGCCTCCAGGCCGCCCGGCAGCCGCGGGCCCGGGACCACGCCCATGTTGGTGACGATCACCGTGGCGAGTTGCAGCACGGGGTTCCGGGGGATCTCCGGCGTGATGCGCATCTCGTGGAAGTGGTCACCGCGCGAGACGAAGTCGCCCAGCCGGGCGTGCACGGTACGCGCCAGGTCCAGGGTGTCCGAGGTCCCGGACACCTCGAGGGTCTGCAGGTGGGTAGTGACCGCGGGCACCATGTCGGACGCGGGCAGCGGCGGGGAGAGCCGGGAGCGCAGGTCGACGGGGGAGAGGCAGCCGAGCGTGCGGGGGCCGTCGCCGTCCAGGCGCCGCCTGGCCGTGGTCAGCAGTGTCGCGGCGATCAGCGCGTGCACCGAGACGCCGCCCGCGCGTGCCGTGCGGCGCAGGCGCGTGGTGAGTTCCGCGTCCAGGGTCAGCCGGCAGACCTCGATGTGCCCTTCCCCGCCCCCGCCCCCGCCCGCGCCTTCGCCGACCGCCCGGCCGGTCGTGGACGGCCGCCGCACGTCGTACGGCACCAGTTCGACCGGGTGCCGCCTCGCCTCCTCGACACGGCCGTCGAGATACTCGGCCGTGCCGGCGTCGTCGGCCGCGGGCAGCAGCCGGCTGACGGGCTGCGGCCACCTGGGCGTGTCGGACCCGGAGGCCTCGACGCCGTGCTCGCCTTCGACCAGCTCCCGGTAGCGGTCCCACAGCGCGTTGTGCAGCGCGATGCCGCTGTGGCCGTCGGTGACGGTGTGGTCGACCACCAGGACGAACAGGTGGCTCCCGCCGTCCGGCGCGCTGACCAGCACGGCGCGGCTCAGCGGCCCCCCGACGGGCAGGGGGGCGTTCAGCTCCGCCGCGTAGGCCTCGTCCTCGGCGCCGGTACGGGTGACCAGGCGGGGCCGCTCGTCCTCGTCGAGCAGGCGCAGCGCGTAGCCCGCGCCCGCCTCGACGATGCGGGAGCGCAGCGTCGGATGCGCCTGCGTCATCGCGTCGAACGCGGCCGACAGCGCCTCGACGTCGACGGGTCCGCGCAGGGAGCAGGACAGCACGGCCCTGCTTCTCTGGCCCACGTAGAGCGACTCAACCGGACACAGCGCACGGTGCATGCCGTCAGCCTTCTTTCCGTCGTTCATCTCGTGTGTCCCCGTCGTCCGTCTCCCGCGTCCACGGTCCGGGAACGGCCTGTCACCGCCGGCTCTCCGCGGGAATCGGGGCCCTTCGAGGGTGCACCGGGAAGCGCGGCGGAATCCACACGGGAACGCGGCACACGGCGAAGTCGCGTGTTTTCCCTAAAAGTTGACTCGGCCGGCGCACTCCCTCGCACCGCGGTCATTAGGGAAACACCTGAATCGAGGCCCGGGACCGGTCTCGGCTTGACCCGGTCGGGCGCGGTGTCCCACCGTGAGGTCCAGTGAAACCGGGGCCGGGCGACACCCGACACCCATTCCCCGCCCCTGGTGTGCGACCTCCCTTTTCCGCCCGTGAGCCCGCCCGGCGCGTACCCGCACGCGAGGGCGGCACGGAGCGGTGGCCGCACCCGTCCGATCCGGCCGGGCCTTCGCCCGTCCGGGACATTACGGCTCGTCACGTGAGGGTTGTGCCATGTCACTGCAGGACGACGACCGCCGACCGCTGTCCGGGGCCCAGGAGGGCCTCTGGTACGCCGGGCGGCTCGCGCCGGACAGCGCCGCGTACAACACCGCGGAAGCGGTGGAGATCCACGGGCCCCTGGACACCGGCCTGTTCGAGACCGCGCTGCGGCGCACCGTCGGCGAGGCCGACACCTTCGCCCTGCGTTTCGTGGACACCGACGACGGCCCCCGCTGCCACCCCGCGCCGGACGCGGCCGACTGGAGCCTGCACCGGGTCGACGTCAGCGGCGCCGAGGACCCCGAGGACGCCGCCTGGGCCCACATCCGCACCGACCTGACCACCCCCGTGGACACGGACAAGGGCCCGCTGTTCGCGCACACCCTGCTGACCCTGGCCCCCGACCGCTTCATCTGGCTGCTGAGGGCCCACCACCTCCTGCTCGACGGCTACAGCTACAAGCTCCTCGGACGGCGCCTGGCCCAGACGTACAACGCCCTGGCCGAAGGGCGCGAGCCCGCCCCCTCCGGGTTCGAGCCGGTGAGCCGGCTCCGGGCGGAGGAGGAGGCCTACCGGAACTCCGAGCGGTACGAGCGCGACCGCACCCACTGGGCGCGGCGCCTGGCCGGGCTGCCGGAGCCCGCCCGGCTCACCTCCCGGACGGCCGCCCCACCGCCCCCTTCCTGCGCCGCACCGCCGAGCTGGAGCCCGCCGAGGTGGCCGCCCTCGACGCGGCGGCGGCCCGCCTCGGCGTCTCGCGCACCGATCTGCTGACCGCCGCCACCACCGCCTACCTGCACCGGATGACCGGCGCGGAGGACCTGGTGCTCGGTCTGGCGACGATGAGCCGGCTCGGCAGCGCCGCCCTGCGCACCCCCGGCACCGCCTCCGACGTCCTTCCGCTGCGGGTGGCGGCCGCCCCCGGCACGCCCGTCGCGGAACTGGTGCGCGCGGTCGCGGACGAACTGAAGGCCCTGCGCCGGCACCAGCAGTACCGCGGCGAGTTCCTGCGCCGCGACCTGGGCCTGCTGGGTACCGGACGCCGGCTGTACGGGCCGGTCCTGAACATCGTCCCGTTCGACGAGTCGCCGGTCTTCGGCGGCCGGCCCACCACCTGGCACCACCTGTCCGGCGGTGCCGTCGACGACCTCCAGATCTCCGTACGGCCCGGCGCGCGCACCGGCGGCATGTGGCTCGCCCTCGACGCCAATCCCGCCCTGTACGAGGAGGACGAACTCGCCCTGCACCGCGACCGGTTCCTCACGGTGCTGCGCCGGCTGGCCGAGGCCGGGCCGGCCACGCCGCTGCGGGACCTGGACGTCCTGCTGCCGGGCGAGCACCCCCGCGACACCCCCGTACGCACCTACCCCGTCGAGCGCACCCTGACGGAACTGTTCGAGGAGCAGGCGGCCCGCGTGCCCGGGCGGACCGCCGTCACCTGCGGGGACGCACACCTCACGTACGCCGGGCTGAACGCCGAGGCCAACCGCCTGGCCCGGCTGCTGGCCGAACGCGGCGCGGGCCCCGGCCGGGTGGTGGCACTGGCCCTGGAGCGCGGCCCCCGGCTGCTGCCGGCGCTGCTGGCCGTCCTCAAGACCGGCGCCGGCTACCTCCCCCTGGACCCCGGCCACCCGGCCGGGCGGCTGCGCCTGGTCGTCGAGGACACGGCCCCCGTCGCCCTCGTCACCGAGCACGCCCACGCCCACCTGGCCGGGGACACCGTTCCCGCCGTCCTCCTGGACGACCCGGAGGTCACGGCCGACCTCGCCCGCCGGTCCGCCGCCGACCTCACCGACGCCGACCGGCACGGGCGCACGAGCCCGTCCGACACCGCCTACGTCATCCACACCTCCGGCTCCACCGGCCGCCCCAAGGGTGTGCCCGTGCCGCACGCCAACGTCGTGCGGCTGTTCGCCGCCGCGGCCGAGCACTTCGACTTCGGCGCGGACGACGTGTGGACGCTGTTCCACTCCTACGCCTTCGACTTCTCGGTCTGGGAGATGTGGGGCGCCCTGCTGCACGGCGGCCGGCTCGTCGTCGTCCCGTACGCCGTCAGCCGCTCGCCGAAGGACTTTCTCGACCTGCTGCACCGGGAGGGCGTGACCGTCCTCGACCAGACACCGTCCGCGTTCGAGCAGCTGATCGACGCCGACCGCGAACGCGACGGCGACGCCGGGGCGTTGCGGTACGTCGTCCTCGGCGGCGAGGCCCTGCGCCCGGCGGCCCTGCGCCCCTGGGCCGACCGGCACGGCCTGGACCACCCGGCGCTGGTGAACATGTACGGCATCACCGAGACCACCGTGCACGTCACCCACCACCGCCTCACCCGGGCCGACCTGGACGACCCGCGCCGTGCCCACGTCATCGGCACCCCGCTCGCCGACCTGCGCGTCCACCTGCTGGACCCCGAGGGCCGCCCGGTGCCGCCCGGCGCGACCGGCGAGATGTACGTCTCCGGCGCCGGCGTGGCCGCCGGGTACCTGAACCGGCCCGAGCTGACCGCCGAACGCTTCCTCGACGACCCCCACGGCCCGCCCGGAACCCGCATGTACCGCTCGGGCGACCTGGCGCGGCGCCGCCCCGACGGCACCCTCGACTACCTCGGCCGGGCCGACGCGCAGGTCCAGCTGAGGGGCTTCCGCGTCGAGCCGGGCGAGATCGAGGCGGTCCTCGCCGCCCACCCGCGCGTCGCCCGGGCCGCCGTCGTGGTCCGCCGCGCCGACAACGGCGCCCGCCAGCTCGTCGCCTACACGGTGGCGGCGGGCGACGGACCGGCGAGCCCCGCCGAACTGCGCGCCCACGCCGCCGCCCACCTGCCCGAACACATGGTCCCGGCCGCCTGCGTCCCCGTGGACGTCCTGCCGCTCACCGCCAACGGCAAGCTCGACGTGCGGGCCCTGCCCGCCCCGGACTTCACCGCCGAGGCCTCCGGCACCCGCCCGGGACGCCCCGGCAGGCCCTCGTCTGCTCGCTGTTCGAGGACGTGCTGAAGCTGCCCCGGGACACCGTGGGCATCGACGCCAACTTCTTCGACCTCGGCGGCGACTCCCTGCTCGCCACCCGCCTGCTGGCCCGCCTGCGGCACGGGACGGGCGCCGAGATCCCCATCACGGCCCTGTTCGAGACGCCGACCCCGGCCGCCCTCGCCCACCGGCTGGCCGACCGGTCCGGCGCCGCCCTGCCGCGGCCCGCCCTCGGTGACGCCGTACGCCCGGAGCGCGTACCGCTGTCCTTCGCCCAGGAACGCATGTGGTTCCTCAACCGGCTCGACGACGGCGCGGCCACCTACAACATCCCGCTCCTCGTCACACCGGCCGCCGACTTCGACGCCGAGGCGCTCGAGGCGGCCCTCGGCGACCTGGCCGACCGCCACGAGAGCCTGCGCACGGTGGTCGCCGAGCACGACGGAGCGCCGTACCAGCGGATCATGCCGCCCGGCACGCTGCGGCCGCCGCTGCACCGCGTCGACTGCCCCGCCGCCGAGACCGCCGCCCAGGTCACCGCCGCGCTGCGGCACCGCTTCGACCTGACCGCGCACAGCCCGCTGGCCGCCTGGCTGCTGGGCACCGGCACCGACCGGACCCTGCTGCTCGTGCTGCACCACAGCGCGGCCGACGGCTGGTCGCTGCGGCCCCTCGCCGACGACCTCGGCACCGCGTACGCCGCCCGCCGCGCGGGCCGGGAGCCGCAGTGGACCCCGCTGCCGGTGCAGTACGCCGACTACGCGCTGTGGCAGCGGGCCCTGCTGGCACCCGAACCGGACGGGACGGGCCGGCGGGAACGGCTCACCGCCCACTGGCGCGCCGCGCTGGACGGGGCGCCCGAGGAGTGCACCCTCCCCGGCGACCGTCCGCGTCCCGCCGCGCCGCGCGGCGGCGGCGCGCACGTCGGGACCGCCGTGGACGCCGCCGTGCACCGCGACCTGCTGAGCCTGGCCGACCGTGAGAACACCAGCCTGTTCATGGTGCTGCACGCCGCCGTCAGTGCCCTGCTCACGCGCTGCGGCGCCGGCGAGGACATCGTCCTCGGGACCCCGGTCGCCGGCCGCACCGAACCCGCCCTCGACCACCTCGTCGGCCTGATCACCAACACCCTGGTCCTGCGGGCCGACACCTCCGGCGACCCCGCCTTCCGCGACCTCCTCGCCCGGCTGCGCACGGCCGACCTGGCCGCCCTCGACCACCAGGACCTGCCCTTCGACCGGCTGGTCGACGAACTCAACCCGCCCCGCAGGGCCGGGCGGCACCCCCTCTTCCAGGTGATGCTGGCCCTGCAGAACAACGAACCCGCCGTACTCGAACTGGACGGCCGGCGCACCGAGTTGCGGCCGACCGCCACCGGCACCGCGAAGTTCGACCTCTTCGTGGACGTCCTGGAACGCCGCACTCCCGACGGGGCCGCCGGCGGCCTCGCGCTGCACGTCGAGTACGCCACGGAGCTGTACGACGCCGGTACGGCCGAGGCGTTCGCCCACGCCCTGCACGACCTCCTGCGCACGGTGTGCGCCGACCCGGGGGTCCGCGTCGGGCGACTGCCGGCGATCCCCGAACGCACCCCCGCCCCCGCCCCGGCCGACATCGCACAGCTGGAGGAGACGGCACGGGCCGTGCCCGGCATCCGCGACGCCCACGCCCTCCCCGGCGCGGACGGGGAGCCGCCGCGCCTGTACGTGGTGCCCGGACGGGCGGACGCCGCCGAACGCCTGGAGGACGCCCTGGACCGCGCGGGCCACGGCACGGTCCGCGTCACCGCGGTCAACGCGCTGCCCCTCGACGCCGACGGCGCCGTGGACACCGTGGCGCTGCGGGCCCTGCCCGCCGTCGACCGCACCGCGGCCGAGACCTGGCGGGAACGGCTGGCCCGCCTCCCCGGCGTCACCGCCGTCGAGGCGGCGACGGAGAACATCCCCGAGGAGCTCGGGCGCCGCCACGCCGGCCTGCCCGACCGCACGGCGGGCCCCGCCCCGGCCGCGGACACCGCGAGCACCGTCGCGACAGCCTCCGTCCCGGCACTCAGCGAGGGCCCCGCGCTGTCCGAGCCGTCCGTGTCCGGTTGGGCACAGGCCCTGCGACGCGCCGCCGAGCTGGACCGGGGCGACATCGTCCACGTCCACCCCGACGGCAGCGAACACCGGCGCAGCTACGCCTCCCTGACGGCAGAGGCCTCACGGGTGCTGGCCGGTCTGCGCCGGGCGGGCCTGCGCCCCGGCGACCGGGTCGTCCTCCAGTGCGACGTGAGCGAGGACTTCCTCGCCGCGCTGTGGGGCTGCGTCCTCGGCGGCTTCGTCGCCGTCCCGCTGACCGTCCCCGCCTCCTACGACACCCCCTCGGCGGCGCTCACGAAGCTGGAGGGCATCTGGCGGATGCTGGGCCGGCCCCGGATCGTGTGCTCCGCCGGCCGTGAGGCCGGGCTGCGCGACGTGGCCGCCCGGCAGGCGTGGTCCGGGCTGCGGCTGACCACCGTCGACGCCCTGCGCGAGGCACCGGAGGACCACGACTGGCACCCCGCCCGGCCCGACGACCTCATCCTGATGCTGATGACGTCCGGCAGCACCGGCCTGCCCAAGGCGGTGCGCCTCACCCACCGCAACGTGCTGACCCGCTCCGCGGCCACCGAGCAGACGAACGGGCTGGACGCCACCGACGTCTCGCTGAACTGGATCCCGCTGGACCACGTCACCGGCGTGGTGATGTTCCACCTGCGGGACGTCTACCTCGGCTGCCGCCAGATCCACGCCCCCACCTCCTGGATCCTCCAGGACCCGCTGCGCTGGATGGACCTGGCCGACCGGCACCGGGTCACCGTCACCTGGGCGCCCAACTTCGCCTTCGGGCTCCTCGCCGAGGAGTCCCACCGCTTCACGGACCGCACCTGGGACCTGTCGCCGATGCGACTGGTGATGAACGCCGGCGAGGTCGTCGTGGCCGCCGCCGCCCGCCGGTTCCTGCACGCCCTGAAGCCCTTCGGCCTGCCGCAGGACGTGATGCACCCCGGCTGGGGCATGTCCGAGACCTGCTCGGTGGTCACCGACGCCGTCCTGCCCGGCGAACCCGCCGACGACGAGGGCACGTTCGTCAGCTGCGGCCGCCCCTACCCCGGCTTCGCCATGCGGATCGTCGACGAGCGAGGCGAAGTCCTCGGCGAGGGAGAGGCGGGCCGGTTCCAGGTCCGCGGCACCTCGGTGACCGGCGGCTACCACGACAACCCGGCGGCCGACGCCGAGGCGTTCACCGACGACGGCTGGTTCGACACCGGCGACCTGGCGTTCCTGCGCGGGGGCGAGCTGTACATCACCGGCCGCGCCAAGGACGTCATCATCGTCAACGGGGTCAACCACTACAGCCACGAGATCGAGGCCTGCGTCGAGGAACTGCCGCACGTGGAACGCAGTTTCACCGCCGCGGTCGCGGTACGCTCCGACCCCTCCTCGCCCACCGACGAACTGGCCCTCTTCTTCCACCTCGCCTCCGGGGCCCCCGAAGCCTCCGACGCCGACACGGCGGCGGCCCTGCGGGAGATCGCCGGCAAGGTCACCCGGGAGATCGGCGTCAGCCCCGCCTTCCTCGTCCCGGTCGAGCCGGACGCCGTCCCCAAGACCGAGATCGGCAAGATCCAGCGCACCAGGCTGCGCAAGAGCTTCGAGGCGGGCGCCTTCGACGACGAGGTCCGCAGGGCGCAGCTGCTGCTGGGCACCGCCGCCACCGTGCCCGACTGGTTCCTGCGGCCGGTGTGGCAGCGGGCGGAACGCCCCGCCGCACGCGCGACCCCCGCCGGCCGGCACACCCTCGTGCTGACCGGCGCCGACCCCCGGACCCAGCGGCTCGCCGACCGGCTCGCCGACGCCCTGCGGTCCGCCGGCGGCCTGTGCACGGTGGTCGGCGACGGACCGGCGTACGTCCGGCTCGACGCGGCCCGCCACCGCGTCCGGCCCACCGAGGAAGCCGACTACACCGAGCTGCTCGGGCAGCTGGAGCGCGATCGGCGCCCGGTCGACGCCGTCCTGCACCTCGGCGGACTGCGCGGCGACGGCCCACGCGCCGACGGTCTGCGCGGCGCCGGAGCGCCGGAGCAGGCGCCGTACGACACGACCGGTACGGAGCGGCTGCTCGCCCTCGCCCGGGCCCTCGCCGCCCGGCCCGGCCGGCCGCGCCCCGTCGACCTGGTCCACGTCTCGACGGGCGCCCAGGCCGTGCGTCCCGAGGACCGCCCCTGTCCGACGCACGCCATGGCGGGCGCCCTGCTCCGGTCGCTGGGCGAGGAGTTCGGCTGGCTGCGCGGAGCACACCTCGACCTCGCGCCGGACGAGGACGCGGACCCGCTGCCCGTCCTGCTGGCCGAGTCGACGGTCGCCGCGGACGGCGCGGAGGTGGCGTACCGCGACGGCCGTCGCCACGTGCGCCGCCTCGCCCCCTGCCCGGCACGCCGTCCCGCGCCGGGGCGCCCGCGCGCGACGGCTTCACCCTGATCACCGGAGGGCTCGGCGGAGTCGGCGCCGAGGTCGCCGCCCACCTGCTGCGCACTCCCGGCACGCGGCTGCTGATCGTGGGCCGCACCCCGCAGTCCGAACCGGACCTCCAGGGGGCCGAACCGGACCGCGGGGAGGTCCTGCGGCGGCTGCGCGAACTGGGCGAGGTCCGCTACGCCCGCGCCGACGTCACCGACGAGCACCAGGTGCGGGCCGCGGTGGACGCGGCCACCGCGGCCTGGGGCGTGCCGCTCGCATCGGTCCTGCACCTGGCCGGAACCCTGGTCGAACGTCCCGTGGGCGACCTGGATGCGGCCACCTGGCGCCGGGCCCTGGCGGCGAAGGCGCGCGGCGCGTGGGTCCTGCACCGGCTCACCGCCGACCACCCGGTCGTCTCCTTCACTACTTTCTCCTCCGTCAACGGCTACTTCGGCGGTGCCATGAACGCCGCCTACGCCGCCGCCAACGCCTACCTGGACGCCCTCGCCCAGCACCGCCGAAGCCTCGGTCTGCCCGCCCGGTCCCTGGCCTGGAGCATGTGGCGCGAGCACGGCATGAGCCGCGGCTACCGGCTCACCGCGCTCACCGAGGCCCGCGGCTACCGGCTGCTCGACGCCCCCGCCGCGCTGCGCTCGTTCGACCTCGCCCGCACCCTGGACGAGCCGCACCTGCTGATCGGCGCCGACCGCACCGCTCCCTGGGTCCGCAGCCACGTGGTGGCCCCGGTCCGTCAGGTGCGGCGCCTGGCCGCGCGCGTCGGCCTGGAGGACGGCACCGACCTGGGCGCCCTGTACCGCGCGGCGGCCGACGGCGCCCGCGCGGCCGGCGCGGGCGACGACTGGGCGCTGCGCTCCGCGGGCACCACCGAGCACCGAGACCGGGCGGACCCGGGAGAGGGGCTGCGGCGGCTGGAGAGCCGGCTCGCCGAGGTGTGGTGCGGCGTACTGGGCCGCGACCGGGTCGGGCGGGACGAGAACTTCTTCGACCTGGGCGGCAACTCCCTGCTCCTCGTCACCGCCCAGAGCGCCGTGAACAGCGCCTTCGACGCCGACCTCTCCGTCGTCGACCTGTTCGCGCACCCCACCGTGCGGGACCTGGCCCGCCACCTGTCGACGCGCACCGGCACCGGGACGGCCGCGGAGCCGCCGCCACCGTCCGACCCCGACCCCGACCCCGACCCCGACCCCGAGTCCGCGTCCGAGTCCGCAGGTCAGCGGGCCGCCGCCCCCGCGGCACCACGGTCCTCCGGGACCGCCCCCAGCGGCCTGGACCGCGCCAAGGAACAAGCACAGCGCCAGCGTGCGGCCCGCGCGCGCCGTACCGCACGGCAAGGGAAGGACCGAGGCCATGCCTGAGACCACCGAACCGCAGGAGCAGCAGGTCCCCGCCGTCGCCGTCATCGGCATGGCCGGTCGCTTCCCCGGCGCCGCCGACCTCGACACCTTCTGGGACAACCTCGCGGCGGGCCGGGAGTCGGTACGGCCCGTCCCCGACGAGGAGTTCCTCGCCGCGGGCGGCGACCCGCGCGACCTCGACGACCCCTCACTCGTGCGCATGGCCGCCGTCGTCGAGGACATGGACCGCTTCGACTCCGGCTTCTTCGGCTACAGCCCCGCCGAGGCCGCCGTGGTCGACCCGCAGCAACGGCTGCTGCTGGAGACGGCCTACCACGCCCTGGAGGACGCCGGCTGCCTCGGCGGCGACCGCACGGGCGAGGCGTTCGGCGTGTACGCGGGCAGCGGCGACAGCCGCTACTACCCCGCCCACGTGTACCCGCGCCACGCCGGTCAGCCCGGCTCGGTGGCGCTCGTGCACGCGGCCACCGCCAACTCCCTCGGCACCCTCGCCACCCGCGTCTCCTACGAACTGGGCCTCACCGGCCCGAGCGTGTCGCTCCAGACGGCCTGCTCCACCGCGCTGGTCGCCGTGCACACCGCCTGCCAGGACCTGCTCGACCACCGCTGCGACACCGCGCTGGCCGCCGCCGTCTCCCTCAACCCCTCGGCCGCGCTGGGCTACCGGCACGTGCCCGACGGCCCCTTCTCGCCCGACGGCCACTGCCGCGCCTTCGCCGCGGACGCCGCCGGCACCTCCTCCGGCGACGGCGTGGGAGCCGTCGTGCTCAAGCGCCTGGAGGACGCCCTCGCCGACGGCGACCGCATCCGCGCCGTCATCCGCGGCAGCGCCGTCAACAACGACGGCCGCCGCAAGGTCGGCTTCAGCGCGCCCAGCGCCGCCGGGCAGACCGAGGTCGTCCTCGCGGCGCAGGCCGACGCGGAGGTCGACGCCGGCACCATCGGCCTGGTCGAGGCGCACGGCACCGCCACCCGGCTCGGCGACCCGATCGAGGTGGCCGCGCTGACCGAGGCGTTCCGGCAGAGCACGGAGCGGACCGGGTTCTGCGCCCTGGGGTCGGTGAAGACCAACATCGGCCACCTGGGCGCCGCCGCCGGCATCGCCGGGCTCATCAAGGCGGTCCTCGCCCTGGAACACCGGCAGATCCCGCCGAGCCTGCACTTCGACCGGCCCAACCCGCTCATCGACTTCGCCTCCGGCCCCTTCCGCGTGCCCACCGCCCTGGAGGACTGGCCCGCGGGCGACCAGCCCCGCCGGGCCGCCGTCAGCGCCTTCGGGATCGGTGGCACCAACGCCCACGTCATCCTGGAGGAGGCCCCGCCCACCGCCCCGGCAGCACCAGGCGGCGTCCGCCCGCCCGCGGACGGACGCCGCCTGGTGCTGCCGCTGTCCGCGCGGACCGCCGGCGCCCTGCGCGGCCAGGCCGAAGCCCTCGCCCGGCACCTGGAGCGGCGGCCCGGACTGCGCCTGGACGACATCGCGCACTCCCTGCGCGCCGACCGGCCCGCACTGCGCCACCGCCTCACCGTCACGGCGGCCGGCCGCGAGGAAGCCCTCGACGCCCTGCGCACCGCCGCACCGGGCACTCCGCCGCCCTCCGAGGAGCCCGCCCGCGTGGCGTTCCTGCTGCCGGGCGGCGGCACCCAGTACCCCGGCATGGGAGCGGAGCTGTACCGCGACCACGGCGTCTACCGCGACACCGTCGACGAGTGCGCCCGCATCCTGCGGCCCGCACTCGGCGCCGACCTGCGCACCACCCTGTTCGAGGAGCGGCAGCCCGACGGCACCGCCGCGTTCCTCGGCCTCGTGGTGACCGAGTACGCCCTGGCCCGCACCCTCATGGAACAGGGCGTGCGCCCGGACGCGCTCATCGGCCACTCGCTCGGCGAGTACACGGCGGCCTGCCTGGCCGGGGTCGTCGACCTGGAGGACATGCTGCCCCTGGTCACCGAACGCATCCGGCTCATCGCCTCCGCGGGCGGCGCCACCGTCGGCGTGGCCGCCCCGGCCGAGGACATCGAGCCCCTGCTCGACGACGAGCTGTCCCTGGCCGCGGCCAACGGCCCCGGCGCCTGCACCGTCGCCGGACACCTCGGCCCCGTCGCCCGCTTCGAGGCCGAGCTCACCCGCCGCGGCATCCCGTTCCGCCGCCTGCGGATCCCCGTCGCCGCGCACTCCCACGTCCTGGACCCGGTCCTGCCGGCCTTCGAGACCCACCTGCGCCAGGTCACCCTGCGCCCGCCGCGGATCCCGTACGTCACCAACGTCACCGGCACCTGGATCACCGACGCGCAGGCCACCTCCGTCCGGCACTGGCTCGACCACACCAGGAACACCGTGCGGTTCGCCGACGGCATCACCGCCCTGTGGGACCGCCTGCACCCCGTCCTGGTCGAGATCGGGCCGGGGGACACCCTGACCAAGCTGGCCACCGGCAGGCTCGCCGACGAGACGCCCGTGACGGTGACCACCATGCGGCACGCCAAGGCCGGGGCGTCCGACGGATTCGTCCTCGCGGAAGCCCTGGGCCGGCTCTGGAGCGCGGGCGTGGACACCGCCCTCCCGCCGGCGCCGGACACCGCCCGGCGGGTCCCGCTGCCCCCGTACGCCTTCGAACGCCACCGCCACTGGATCGACGCCCCCGGCGCCCGCCCGCACCCCGACGCCCCCGGCACCCCGGCCGCGGCGGAGGCGGAGCCGGCCCTCGCCCCCCGCCCCCGGCTGACCATCGAGCACGTGCCGCCGCGCTCCGACCGCGAACAGGCGGTGACCCGGCTGTGGGAGGAGACGCTCGGCATCGGCGGCATCGGCGTGCACGACAACTTCTTCGACCTCGGCGGCGACTCGATGCGAGCCGTGCTGCTGGCGGGCCGGCTCCGCCAGGCCGGCGTCCTCGACGTACCGGCGGCGAAGCTGCTGGCCGCGCCCACGGTGGCCGGGATCCTCGCCGCGTGCGACGAGGCGGCGTCCGGCGAGGCGGCGTCCGGCGAGGCGGCGTCCGGCGAGCGCGACCGGGACACGCGGGGGACCGCCCCCACCGCGCTCGGCCCGCTGCTGCCGCTGCGCGCGGAGGGCACCGCCACCCCCCTGTTCTGCCTCCACCCCGGCGCGGGCGTGTCCTGGCGCTACACGGGCCTGCTGCCCCACCTCGGCGGCGACCAGCCCGTGTACGGCATCCAGGCGGCCGGCCTCGACGGCACCAGGCCGCCCGCACCGGACGCCGCCACCATGGTCGACACCTACCTGGACCTGGTACGGCAGGTGCAGCCGCACGGCCCGTACCGGCTGCTGGGCTGGTCCTACGGCGGTTTCGTCGCCCACGCCATGGCCTGCGCGCTCCAGGCGGACGGCGAGCGGGTCGAACTCCTCGCCATGCTCGACGCACCGCAGCCGCACGGCACGACGTACGACCCCGGAGCGGCGGAACGACAGGTGGCGGCGCTGCTGTCGCGGGTGACCGGACTGCCCCTCGAACCGGGGACCGCGCCACCGGACGTCGACACCGTCCTGGACCGTATCGACGCGCGCCTCGCGGCCGACCCGGCCGGCTCGCCCGTCACACGTGCCGAAGCGGCCGCCATCGCCGCCGTCATGCGCAACAACCTGCGCCTCGCACCCCAGTTCACGCCCGGCGTCTTCCACGGTGACGTGCTGTTCTTCAGCGCGGCGGGGAGGAGCACACCGACTTCCCGACGGACCTGGCGGTGCAGCCCGGCAAGGCCGACGGCTGGCGGCCCCACGTCGACGGCACCCTCCACGACCACCGGGTGCCCTGCGGCCACTACGAGATGACCGAGCCCGAGCCGATCGCCCGCATCGGCGAGGTGGTCGCCAAGGCCCTGCGCGGGCCGCACCGGTGAGCCGCCGGACGGCGTCCGCCCCGATCCCGACCCCGATCCCGACCCACCGAGTACGCCCCGACCGTTCAGGAGATTCCGCGTGACCGCGACCCAGGACCTCTACGAGCTCGGCGACGCGCCCGAGATCGGCACCGCCCCCGAGAAGATGTACGCCTCGCTCATCCGCCGCGAGCGCTACGGCCGGCCCGTCGACGCCTTCCGCACCGAGGTGGTCGACGTCCCGCCCGTCGGCCGCGGCCAGGTCCTGGTCAAGGTGATGGCGGCCGGCATCAACTACAACAACGTGTGGGCGGCGCTGGGCTCGCCGCTCGACGTGATCGCCGCACGGCAGAAGGCGGGCGCCACCGAGGACTTCCACATCGGCGGCTCCGACCTGTCCGGGATCGTGTGGGCGGTCGGCGAGGACGTGCGCGGGGTGGAGCTCGGCGACGAGGTCGTCGTCCTCGCCAGCCGGTGGGACGAGAAGGCCGAGGACATCCGCCTGGGCGGCGACCCCGCCTTCTCCACCAGCCAGCGGGTGTGGGGCTACGAGGAGAACTACGGCTCCTTCGCCCAGTTCGCGGTCGTCGACGACTACATGTGCCACCCCAGGCCGGCCCGGCTGTCCTGGGCGGAGGCGGCCTGCTACATGGCCACCGCCGCCACCGCCTACCGCCAGCTCTTCGGCTGGGAACCGCACACGGTGCGCCCGGGCGACCCGGTGCTGATCTGGGGCGGCGCCGGCGGACTGGGCTGCATCGCCATCCAGCTGGTCCGGCACGTCGGCGGCATCCCGGTCGCCGTCGTCTCCAGCGAGGAACGCGGCGAGTTCTGCCTCAAGCTGGGCGCCAAGGGGTGGATCGACCGGCGGGAGTTCGACCACTGGGGCCGGCTGCCGGACACCTCCGACGAGACCGCGACGGCCCGCTGGCTGACCGGCGCCCGCGCCTTCGGCCGGCGCTTCTGGGAGGTGCTCGGCGAGCGCCGCAGCCCGCGCATCGTGCTGGAGCACTCGGGCGCCGACACCATCCCCACGTCCCTGTACCTGTGCGACAACGGCGGCATGGTCGTCATCTGCGGCGGCACCACCGGCTACAACGGTGACGTGGACCTGCGCTTCCTGTGGATGCGGCAGAAGCGGCTCCAGGGCTCGCACGTCGCCGGCGCCCGCGAGGCACGGGAGGTCACCCGGCTGATCGACCAGGGCGTCGTCGACCCCTGCCTCTCACGGACCTTCGACTTCGACGAGATCGGCCTGGCCCACCAGCTCATCCACGACAACCGCCACCCGGCGGGGAACATGGCGGTGCTGGTGAACGCCCGGAGGTGACGGGCCCGGCGGCCGGCCCCGGCCGCCGCGGAGTGGAACCCGTCCGGCGGGCCCGGGGTGATTCGCCCCGGGCCCGCGGGGTACTCGCGGCCGGGTACGACGCACGCGCTATCGCGGGAGGTACCCCATGGGCAAGCTGGGCGACATGGCGAAGAAGGCCAAGGAAATGGCCAAGGGCCACCCGGACCGGGCCGACAAGGGAGTGACGAGCGCCGAGCGGATGGCCGACGAGCGGACGGGGAACAAGTACGACGCCCAGACCGACAAGGCCGCCGACGCGGCACGTCGTACCTACCGGGACAGCGGTCCGACGGAGCGCTGATCCTCGTGTCCGGCTTTCGGCCCCCGGCGCTGTGCGCCGGGGGCCGAAAGCGCGTACTCGGCCGGCGGCGCCTCGGCGCCGGGATCCGGGGAAGGACCGGGCCGGCCGGAGCTGCTCCAGCTCCGGCCGGCCCGGTCCTCGCGGTGCGCCCGGCGTCGGGCGCCCGCGCGCGTTCTCACCCTCGCAGCAGCTTCTTGACGATCTTTCCCGCGGGGTTGCGCGGCACCTGCTCGATGAACTCCACGCGTCGCGGCCGCTTGTACGGAGCGAGCAGCTCCCGCACATGCGCCAGCAGGCTCCGCCCGGTCCGTGTCCGCGCCCGGCTCCAGGACGACGTACGCCAGCGGCACCTCGCCGTAGTCCTCGTCCGGCATCCCGACGACCGCGGTGTCCCGCACGGCGGGGTGGGTCATCAGGGCGCGTTCGATCTCCGAGGGGTAGACGTTCTGACCTGCGCGGATGATGACGTCCTTCGTGCGGTCCACGAGGCTGACGCGGCCCTGCCCGTCCACGAACCCCAGGTCGCCGGTCCTGATCCAGCCGTCGAGGGTGATCTCGCGGGTGGCCTCCGGATCGTTCCAGTAGCCCTGCATGAGGCCGGGCCCGCGCACGACGATCTCGCCGATCCCGCCGGGCGGCAGATCCCGGCCGTCCTCGTCCACCGCGCGCGCGGACATGCCCGGCACGACCCGCCCGCACGGGATGCGGGCGGTGACGTCCCCGGGGCGGGGTGCTCGTCGGGGCCGAGGGTCACGAACGGGCCGCCCACCTCGGTCATGCCGTACACCCTGCCGGAAGCCGCAGCCGAGCCGCCGGACGGCGTCGGCGTACACGTCGAGCGGCATCGGGGCGGCGCCGTACAGGATCTCCCGCAGGGAGGAGAGGTCGGTGCTGTGGGAGGCCTTGGCCTGCAACAGGAAACGCAGCATCTGCGGCACCGTCCACAGGTGGGTGGCGCGGTGCCGTTCCACCGCGGAGAGCGCCCGCTGCGGGGTGAAACCGGGCATCAGCACGATCGTGGCGCCGACCGCCATGTAGGTCAGGGAGACCACCATGCTGCCGTGGTAGAGCGGACAGCAGTTGACCATGACGATGTCGTCGGTGGGCCGGGCCATGACCAGCCAGCCGAGGGCGATGGCCCGGAAGGACCCGCTGTCGACGGTGACGCCCTTGGCCTGCCGGTGGTCGCCGAGGTGTGCAGCACGGCGATCGGGTCGGTGTCGGCCACGGCGGGCAGGTCACGCTCGGCGGCCAGGGTGCCCAACGCCGCGAAGGCGGGCTTGTCGAAGGCCATCCGTATCCGCACCGATCCCGGCAGCTCGTGTGCCGGTCCAGCAGCTCGGACTCGCCGAGGACGGCCACCGCCCCGACGCGTTCGACGATGCCGGTGACCTCGGCACGGCCAGGCTGTGGTTCAGCGGCACGAACAGCGCGCCGAGCCGGGCGAGCGCGAAGTACGTCTCCAGGACCTCGACGCGGTCCTTGGAGAGCACGGCGACCCGGTCACCGCGTTCGATGCCCAGGTCGGCCAGCCCGCGCGCCAGTTCGGCCGTCCGGTCGTGGAACTCGGCCCAGGTGACGCTCCGTTGCTCGTCCACCAGCGCCGTCCGGTCGGGAAAGCACTGGCGGTTGCGCTCCAGCAGCTGTGTCAGCCACATCACGCACCGCCGACGGCACCGCCGCTGGCACCGGCGGCCGAGTGCTCGGAGACGAAGCGCTCGTAGTCGCCGATCGTGCGCAGCTTCTCCATGTCCTCCGCGGTGATCTCCACGCCGAGCCGCTGCTCGACGA
>JAKGSH010000007.1 GCA_021568835.1 Streptomyces sp. Tue 6430 | reverse complement strand
CATCGCGGACGACCCCGAACAGGCCGACCGGTACGCGCGGTTGGCCCTGATGTCGATGGGGTCGAACTCCTCCCGGCGTACCTGGGACAGGCTGCGCGAGATGTACCGGCTCACCGCCGAGTACGCGAACTACCCGCGGATCAGCGAACTGCGCGAGGAGATCCGGCTGGCGCTGCCGAAGCCGAGGGGAGGCAAGAACAACACCGGTCAGGCGTAGCCGAGTCGACAGCCACCGGTCCGCCGGTCCTGCCCGACCGTGGGTCCTGTCCGTCTGCCGGTCCCGCCGGTCATCCGGTGAGCCGGGCGACGAGCACGCGGGCGTCGTCCGTGCGGCCGCCGTCGCCGCACTCCCGCGCGATCAGCCGTGCGCAGTCCTGTGCCGTGCGCGGGCCGGCGAGGCGCGGGCCAGGTCCAGGAGCGGGTCGGGGCCGTCCGGTCCGTCGGCGGGGACCAGCCCGTCGGTGTGCAGTACGAGCACGTCGCCCTCCTCCAGGGCCGTCTCGCCCTGCCCACGGCCGCGGCCGGGCCGGTGCCGGGAGGACGCCGTCCGGTGCGTCCAGCCGGAACCCCCTTCCGCCGCGGAACAGCAGCGGGCGGGGTGTCCGGTCTGTGCCCATGCCAGGGTGCGGGTGGCGGGCCGGTAGCGGCAGTACACGGTGGAGCACCGGGGCGGCGGATCGTCGACGCTCAGTAACTGCTCCAGCCAGGACAGCAGTTGCGCCGGACCCGCGCCGGACATCGCCATGCCGCGCAGGGCGCCGAGCGTCGTCGCCGGGGTGGCGGTGGCGTCCGGGCCGTGCCCGGTGAGCACGCCGGTGCCCAACAGCGTGTCGCCGTCCGGCAGTTCCAGGACGTCGTACCAGCCGCCGTCGAGCGGGGAACTCGTCGTGGCGGGCAGGTGCCGGACGGCGACGTCGAGCGTGCCGGTGGTGCGCGGGAGCCGCGGGGAGCCGTGCCGGGAGGACGGCGTGGCCTCCCGCGGCCCGGTCGCGGGCCGGTGCCCGGCCGGTGCCGGGCGCCGTCGCGGGGGGAGCGGGTCGCGCAGGTGGAGCGAGTCACGGGTCGAGCCCACCGCGCGCCGGCTGCGGCGCAGTTCGCTGACGTCCCGCAGCACGGCCCACATCGAGGTGGTGCTGCCGCGGGCGTCGAGCACGGGCTCGCCCATCATGTGCACGGTCCTGACCTCGCCGTCCGGCCTGACGACCCGGAACTCGCCGTCGATGGGCTTCGCGTCGACGAGGCAGCCGGTGACCAGGGCGGTCAGGTACGGGCGGTCCTCCTCGAGGACGAGGGAGGGGAGTTCGTCGAGGGTGAGCGGCGGAGCGGCCGGGTCGCGGCCGACGATGCCGTGCAGTTCGGGTGACCAGACGGCCTCGTCGGTCAGCAGGTTCCACTCCGCGCTGCCGACGCGGCCGAGCGGCGACTCGCGCGGGGGAGGGGGCGGTGGGCCGTCCGCAGTTGCGCCAAGTGCGCGTCGAGGTGCTCGAGTTGGTGCAGTGCCAGGTCGCACAGCGCACGCTGCCAGCGTCCCCGCGGGTCCGAGGTGTCGTCCTGCGCGTCCTGCGTGTCCCGCCGCACGGCGTCCATGTCGCCGATGAGCCGTCGCGTCTGCGTGATCAGCGCGTCGACCCTGCCGCGTCCGGGAGTCCGGGCGGCTGGGCGGTCCGCGGAGAGGGGGGACGGCATGACGCACTCCGATGGGGGACGGGACGGCCGGACTGACGAAGGGGCCGTGACGACTGTGACACAGCCCGCGACGCGGTGTAAGGGATTTGGCAACACACGATCCGGTGATGCTCCCGGCATATGCCAGCGTCTTCACGGGCAGCTCCGGGGGTACCGATGACGTAGGTCTCCGCCGGGTCGAGTCGTAGACGCCGTACGTGAGTCGGAGGACTTCCGGGGGGCACCTGGAGACGATCACTCGACTGTTCGACGGCCACCTGTTCCGTGCGCGGGACCGGTGTGGGACGGGTGAACGGCGACGAGTCGGGCCATCGTGACGCAGGTCACAATAATTCACGCGGCTTTCCCGTAATGCGATCGGCCCTTGCGAAGTCCTACAAGCACCACACCGGAAACGGCCGACCACTCACCGTCGCGGAGACCGCCCATGGATCCCACCCACGTCACCGTCGAACAGCCCGCCCGCGCCCGGCTCATCACCGCCGAGGAGCAGGAGCTGCCCGTCCCCGCGACGCTCCGCTACACCTGCGCCGACCCGCTCGCCGTGCACCTCGACTTCCCGCCGGAGGTCTCCCTCCAGGGCGAGGCGGTCACCTGGACGTTCGGCCGCGCGCTGCTGGAGGAGGGGCTCGACGGACCGGCCGGCGGCGGTGACGTGCACATCTGGCCGTGCGGCCGGTCCCGTACGGTCGTGGAGTTCCACTCGCCGTTCGGACTCGCCCTGCTGCAGTTCGACACGGCCGCGCTGCGCCGCTTCCTGCTGCGCAGCTACGCCGTGGTCCCCGCGGGCGGGGAGGACGTCGGCGCGGCGGTCGACGAGAGCCTGCACGCACTGCTCGGCAACGTCTGAGGCCGCCCCGGCGCCGGCCGCACGGTGCTTGCCGGCGTCAGCCGTACAGCGCCGGGCGCGGGCGAGGTCGACGGCCACGCGCGTGCCGCCCGTCCCGGCGTCGAGTGCCCGCACCCCGGCCTCGGCGGCGACGGAGGCCGCATAGCCGTCCCAGGCGGTCGGGCCGGTGACCCGGCCCCGCCGGGTGGCGTCGACCCAGGCCTGCACCTCGCGGTCGTAGGCGTCGGCGAACCGGACGAGGTAGTCCCGCGGCACCCGCGTGCCGGCCGAGCCGCGCGCGGTGACCAGCGGGCCGCGGTCGTCGCCGATGCGCGCGCTGCCCGCCTCGCACACGGCCTCGCAGCGCACCTGGTAGCCGAAGCCGCAGTTGACGAAGACCTCCACGTCGACCAGGACGCCACCGACGGTCTCGAAGACCACGAACTGGGGGTCCAGCAGACCCTGCGGCGCGCCGGACGACGGGCGGGCCGCAGCACGGTGACCGCGGTCAGCTCCTGGCCGAGCAGCCAGCGGGCCGCGTCGATCTCGTGCGACACCGAGCTGTCGATCAGCATGGCGCTGGTGAAGCCGGGCGGCGACGAGACGTTGCGGTGGGTGCAGTGCAGCATCAGGGGCCGGCCGAGCCGCCCGTCCTCCAGCAGCGCCTTGAGTCCGAGGTACTCGGCGTCGTAGCGCCGCATGAACCCGATCTGCGCGAGCCGCCGGCCGAGCCGGGCCTCCGCCTCCAGCACCCGCAGCGCCCCGGCCGGGTCCGGCACCATGGGCTTCTCGCACAGCACCGGGAGGCCGCGGGCGAACGCCGCCAGCAGCGCCTCCTCGTGTGCGGGACCCGGCGAGGCGATCAGGACGGCGTCCACGCCGGGCGCGTCCAGCGCGGCCTCGGCCGCGGTGTGCACCGAGGCCCCTCGACGTCGGCGACGGCTTTCTCCGCGCGGGCGGCATCCGGATCGGCCACGGCGGCCACCCTGGCCCCGCTCACCACCCGGTCCAGACGGCGTATGTGGTCGGCGCCCATGTGCCCGGCGCCCAGCACCGCCACGCCCAGCAGTTCACCCACGCACGCGCTCCCTCCCGGCCGACGATCACGCGTAGCGTACGCCGACCGGGTGAGGGGTTCAGTAGCGCAGCACGCCCGCGATGCCGTCGGCGTCGGTCAGGGTGCCGTCCGGGACGAAGCGGACCTCGGCGCCCGTCTCCAGGCACTGCTCGACGATCTCGTCCACGATGTCGTCGCGGGAGTCGAGGTCGGTGCTCTCGGCCGGGACCAGGTGGTCGCCGTCGTCGCGGACGGTGACGCGGTAGTTCTCCTCCACGGCGAGCAGGCGGACCCGGCCCTCCCGGGCGTTCTGCCACAGCTCGTCGACCCCGGCGGCGAAGGTGCGCCGGCCGCGGGCGGAGTCCAGTTCCTCGGCCACGGCGGCGGTGTCCCGGCGGGCCTCGGCCTCGTGCACCGGTCGGACCGCCTCCCACACCGTCTCCGGGGTGGCGTTGGTGAGACCGCCGTGCGGCACGTGCACGGCGTCGCGGATGCCTCCGCCGATCTCGTCCAGGAGGGACAGCGCCGCCGTCTCGCCGGTGACGTAGAGCCGGCGCGGGGCCTCGCGCAGCAGCCGGCCCATCGCGGTGTCGGCGTCGCGCAGGAAGTGGCGGGTGTCCTCGTCGCGGAAGGTGCTCGGCAGGTCGCCGGTGCGTTCCATCCGCTCGGCGTCGAAGTTCTCCCGGCTCCTGACCAGCGGGAAGCCGTGGGAGTGCTCCTCGGTGACCCGGCCGACGCCGCCGCTCCACAGGGTGACGCGGTCGGCGGAGAGCGACAGCACCCAGAACGGCCGCTCGGCGGCCTGCGCCGAGACGAGGTTGCGGGTGAGGAAGGTGTCCGAGAGGACGACGCGCTCCGGGACCGGGCGGGCCAGCGACCACACCTGGTGCTCGCCCGGTGCGGCGAAGATCACCAGGCCGTCCTCGGTGTACGTCAGGTCGACCTCCGCGAGGGCCCGGTCGAGCTGCTCCTCGACGTCCGCGCGCCGCTCCCGGGTGACCGCCGGATCGGCCTCCAGCTGCTTCTTGGCCTCGGCCACGACGTTGCGCAGCCGGACCCGGTCCTGGCTGTTGTAGGGCTCACGGCGATGCGTCGGCGTCAGCACGGACACCGCGGGATAGGGCCGCGGGCGGCGCAGTTCGGAGAGGGTCGCGGGGCTCAGTTCGTGCTCCATACGAGCACGATAGGGCTGAATCGGGAGTAAGGCATTTGGGGCGCTGAAGCGGGACGGAACGGCACGGGGGCCGGGACGCCGGCCCCGGACGCGTTCCCTCGCCAGGGCGCCGTCCTCGCCGTGTCCGGGCCCGTCCTCGACTTCCCCGGCGGCCCGGCTTCCCCGGCGGCCGACGGTGACGCCGCCCCCGCCGGCCGGTTACGGTACGCGTCAGTAACCGAAGGACCGGACACACCCGCGGGGAGACACCCATGCCGCAGCTCGAAGTCGACGGCGCAGCACTGACGTACGACGACGAGGGGCCCCGCGACGGCGGCGGGGCGCCTTTGGTGTTCGTCCACGGCTGGACGGCGAACCGGCACCGCTGGGACCACCAGATGGCGCACTTCTCGGCGTCGCGCCGGGTGATCCGGCTCGACCTGCGCGGGCACGGCGACAGCACCGGGGCGGGCGTGCGGACGATCCGGCACCTGGCCGACGACGTCCTCGCCCTCCTCGACCACCTGGAGGTCGAGCGGTGCGTGCTGATCGGCCACTCCATGGGCGGCATGATCGCGCAGACCGTCGTCCTCGACCGTCCCGAGCGCGTCGAACGCCTGGTGCTGGTGAACTCCATCGGCCGGATGGCGTACAACCGGGGCAGGGGCCTGCTGATGGCCGCCTCCACCCTCGTGCCGTACAAGCTGTTCGTCGCCGCCAACATCCAGCGCGCCTTCGCCCCCGGCCACCCGCGCGAGGAGGTCCGCGCCCACGTCAGGTCCTCCGCGGCCACCCCGCGCGAGGTGGTCATGACGCTGTACGGGGCCATGCGGGCGTTCGACGTCCTGGACCGGGCCGCGGAGATCCGTACGCCGACCCTGATGATCCACGGCTACCACGACGTCCAGCTCCCGGTGAAGCAGATGCTGCGGCTGGCGAAGGCCTGTCCGGACGCCACCGTCCGCATCCTCGACGCGGGCCACGAACTGCCCGTGGAGAAGCCGGCCGAGCTGACCGCGGCCCTCGACGCCTTCGTGACCGTCCCGTCGGCACCGGCGGCCACCGCTAGCTGAAAGCGTCCGGGTCCGCCGCCTTCCAGTCCGCCGCCCAGGACTCCGGCGGCCCGGACAGCAGCGCTCCCGGCTCCAGCCACTCGTACAGCTCCGCGTACGACCGGAGCGTCCCCGGGGCCGTGCGCCGCACCAGGTGGGCGGGCGTGAGCCCGGCCGGTTCCCGGACGCCCAGCGCGGCCATGACCCGCACGGCGTCGCGGACCGTCTCGCGCTGGTAGCGCTGCACCCGCCGGGCCTTGTCGGCCACGTCGAGGGCGCGCACCCGCAGCGGGTCCTGCGTCGCGACGCCGACCGGGCAGGTGCCGGCGGCGCACCGGCCGGCCCCCACACAGCCGACGGCCCGCATCATCGCGCGCGCCGCGTTGGTGAAGTCGGCACCCTGGGCGAGCCGCCGGACCACGTCCGTGCCCGTGGCCACCCGCCCGCTCGCCCCGATCCGGACCCGGTCCCGCAGCCCGACGCCGACCAGCGCGTTGTGCACGGTGACCAGCCCCTCGGTGAGCGGCAGCCCGACCTCACCGGCGTACGGCGGCGCCGCGCCGGAGCCGCCCTCCGACCCGTCCACCACCACGAAGTCCGGCGCGACGCCCTCCGCGACCATCGCCCGGCACACCGCGAGGAACTCCCGGCGCGAGCCCACGCACAGCTTGAGCCCGGTCGGCTTGCCGCCCGCCAGCTCCCGCAGCCGCGCCAGGAACAGCACCAGCTCCCGCGGCGTGGCGAACTCCCGGTGCCCCGGCGGTGACACCACCGGTTCGCCCACCGGTACCCGGCGCTCCCGCGCGACCGAGGCGCTCACCTTCCCGCCGGGCAGCAGCGCGCCGCCGCCCGGCGCGGTCCCCTGCGACAGCTTCAGCGACACGCACCGCACCTCGGGCAGCGCCGCCTTGTCCGCGAACTCCCGCGCGTCGAACGCCCCGTCGTCGGTCCGGCAGCCGAAGTAGCCCGTCCCGATCTCCCAGACGAGGTCACCGCCGCCGCGCAGATGGTGCTCGGTCAGCCCGCCCTCGCCGGTGTCCTGCGCGAACCCGCCCAGCGCGGCGCCCCGGTTGAGGGCGTGCACCGCCCGGGACGAGAGCGCCCCGAAGCTCATAGCGGACACGTTCAGCAGCGCCATGTCGTACGGCAGCCGGCACTCGGGGCCGCCCACCCGCACCACGGGCGGCTCCTCGGGCGGTTCGACCGGGCCGAGGGACGACACGAGGAACTCGCGCACGGCGCCGGCCGGCTCGGCGGCGCCGCGCCGGGGCACCCACGGCAGGCGCCCGGTCAGGGGGTACGCCCGCAGCAGCGAGTCCCGGCGCTGCACCAGGTCGCGCACCCCGACACAGGTGAGCAGCAGCAGCGGGCCGGCCGCCGGCCACCACCACACCGAAACGGCGCACGCGGCGAACACCGCCCCCACCGCGCCGGCGGCGGCCAGCAGCAGGGGCAGATGGCGGCCCACTCAGCCGTCCTCGTCGGCCCCGCAGGAGCTGCCGCTCGGCGGGAGGGAGCCGTACAGGAGGAAGTCGTCGACCTTGCGGTGCACGCACTTCGACGAGCCGTACCCCGTGTGTCCCTCGCCGCGGTTGTCCAGCACCACGGCCGACGACCCGAGCCGCTCCGCCGTCTCCACGGTCCAGCGGTACGGTGTCGCCGGGTCCCCGCGGGTGCCGACGAGCAGCATCCTCGGGGTGTCGAGGTTCTTCACCTCGTCGCGTATGTAGTCCGTGCCGCTGGGGCGGCCGTAGCACATCAGGACCTGGGTGAGCCGGTACTGCCCGAAGACCGGCGACGCCTCCTCGTAGGCGGCGCGCAGCCGCTTGAGGTCGGCGGTGATCCGCCCGGCGGTCGGGCGGTCGGGGTCGTCGGCGCAGTTGATCGCCATCAGGGCCGCCGGCAGGTTGTCCAGGGGGATCTCCTCCTCGTCGACCAGCCCTCCGCTCGGATCACCGCCCCCCGGATCCTCGCCACCGGGATCCCGCGCCGGACCGCGCACCGGCAGGGACAGGCCGCCGGTCGCGAACGCCATGACGCCGCCGGTGTCCCCGTTCTCGACGAGCTGGGCCAGTGCCCGCTCCAGGGACGGCCACAACTGCTTGCTGTACAGCCCCTGTCCGATGGCGCCCACCAGGTCCTGCCCCGTGAACGCCTCGCCGAAGTCGGTCGGCACCGGGTCCTCGTCCATGGACCGGACGAGCCGCCGCACCTCCTCGCGGGCGGTGCGCGCGTCCTGCCCGAACGGACAGGCGATGTCCTTCACGCACCAGTCCACGAAGTCGTCCAGCGCCACCTGCTGCCCCCGGGCGCCCGCGATGCCCTGCTCGGCGAGCGGCTCGGTGAGCGTGTCCACGCCGTCCAGGACGAGCCGTCCCACCCGGTCGGGGAACTGGGCGGCGTACACCGCGCCGAGCCGGGTGCCGTAGGAGAAGCCCAGGTAGTTGAGCTTCTTGTCGCCGAGGGCCGCGCGGATCACGTCCATGTCCCGGGCCGCGTCCACCGTGCCGATGTGCGGCAGGACCGGACCGGAGTGCGCGGCGCACGCGGCGGCGGCCTTCTTCAGCCGTGCCAGCAGCGCCCGCGGATCGCCGAGGTCGTCCGGATCGTCGTCGACGGCCGCGTACGCGTCGTCCTCGGCGTCCCCGCAACTGACCGGGGAGGACCGGCCGACACCCCGCGGGTCGAAGGTCACCACGTCGTAGCCGTCGGTGAGGCCCATGAACTCCTTTCCGCCGTAGGCGAGTTCGGGGACCCCCGGGCCGCCGGGCCCGCCGAAGTTCAGGAGTACGGAACCGCGTTTGTCGCCGGTGGCGCGGTAACGGGCGAGCGCCAGGTCGAGGGTGGCGCCGCCGGGGCGCGCGTAGTCGACGGGGACGGTCGCCTTGGCGCACTGGAGGTCGTCCGGCATGCCGTCGCCCGTGCACTTCCCCACGTGATCTTCTGGTCGTGGAACCGGGACAGGTCCGTGGGGCGGCCGCCGTCCGTGTCCGTGGTCGCCGTGGGCAGTCCCGTGCCGAGCAGCGTCAGGGCGGCGACGGCGGCGAGCGCGCCGCGTCGCAGCGCGGGTCGCGTCGACAGCTTGGCCAGCATCAATGCCTCCCGGGCGCCTCGCAGCGGACGGGGGAGCGGCGCCCCGGCCCACGATAGGCGGGCTCCCCGGGACCCGCCTTCCGGACGCCGGGCGGCCCCCCCGCGGCGCCCCCGCCGGGACCCGCCGGGCGGGGGCGCCGCGGGGCGCCGTACCGCCCGTGTCCCGTGCGGACGACGACGGCACGGCACGCCGTGCCGTCAGTTCGAGAAGAGTGGCACCCGATGGGGTGAAAGACCGTTTGGCCATAACTCGCACGGTTCCGCCGCGTTCTACGGGGTGGCGGGCGAGTGCCCGCGACCATGTCTGGAAGGCAGGGACCCATGAGACGGGTTACCCGAAACGGTGTGATCGCCGTCGCCGCCGCCTCGGGCGCGCTGACCGTAGCCGCACCCGCGTTCGCCGACTCCGCCGCGGACGCGACCGCGGCGAACTCGCCCGGGCTGATCTCCGGCAACGGCGTCCAGCTGCCGGTGCACGTCCCGCTGAACCTGTGCGGGAACACCGTGAACGTGGTGGGACTGCTCAACCCCGCCGCCGGCAACGCGTGCGCCGACAAGGGCTCGGCCGCCGCACCCGCGCGGAACGGCGGCGGCGCGGGCGCCCACGGCGGTGCGCAGGACTCGCCCGGCGTCGTCTCCGGCGACGGCGTCCAGTTGCCGGTCCAGCTCCCGGTGAACGTGAGCGGCAACAGCGTCGACGTCGTCGGCATCGCCAACCCGGCGTTCGGCAACACGTCCGTCAACGTCTCGGACGAGCAGCCGGCGCCCCCCGCCGAGCCGCCGACGCGGCACGCCCCGCCGGCCCCGTCCCACCCGGAACCGCGGGCGGTGCCGCCCGCCCCGGCGCCCCCACCGTGTCCGCCCTCGCGCACACGGGCACCGACGCCACCACCGCCCCCGCCCTCGCGGGCGCCGCGGCGCTGATCCTCGGCGGAGCCGTCCTCTATCGCCGGTCCCGCCCCGGCGCGGAGCGCTGACCGGCTCCCACCGCACGGCCGTGGGTCCCCGGGGCCCACGGCCGCTCCGACCCGCGACGCCTCCCCGGCGAGCGTGACGCAGCGGCGCGGACGCGGGAGCCCGTCGTCCTCCGGCGCGACCCGCTGCCCACCCGTCCCGTCATCCTCCCCGTCGCCGTCCTCGCCCCCGTCCCGTACGGATCTCCGGCCTCCAGGGCGGACCGCGGGCCCCGGTAAATCCGTTGATCACATCGGGGCGTGCTGCTGGAGTGTCCCCATGGACAACGCCGCGGTACTCGCCCTGTACGACCGGGACATGCGCCGCGGCGCGCTCCCCGAGAGCCCCGGCGCACGCGTCGAACGCGTCGGGCGGGTGGTCCGCCACGTCGGCTCCGAGGGCGGCTGGAACGGCGTCGTGTGGTCCGACCTGGAGGCCGCGGACGCCGACGCGGCGATCGCCGAGCAGGTCGCGTACTTCGGCGGACTCGGCCGGGACTTCGAGTGGAAGCTCTACGGGCACGACCGGCCCGCCGACCTCGGTCGCACGCTCCTCGACGCCGGGTTCGTGCCCGAGCCGGAGGAGACCCTGATGATCGGTGAGACCGCCGGACAGCTCGTCGACGCCGAACTGGCCGAACTGTCCGAACTCCCAGGGGGGTTGCGCATCGTGCCCGTCACCGACCGGGCGGGCGTCGACCTCATGGCCGAGGCGAACGAGAGGGCGTTCGGCAAGGATGCCGGTTGGCTGCGGGACCTGATGCGTGACCGCCTCGCCACCGACCCGGACAACGTCGTCGCCCTCGTCGTCCTCGCCGGCGACGAACCGGTCAGCTCGGCCCGCATGGAACTCGTCCCCGGCACCCGGTTCGCCGGTCTGTGGGGCGGCGGCACCTCCCCGGCCTGGCGTGGCCGGGGCATCTACCGGGCCCTGGTCGCCCACCGCGCCCGTATCGCCGCCGACCGCGGCTACCCCTACCTCCAGGTCGACGCCTCGGACCAGAGTCGGCCCATCCTCCAGCGCCTCGGCTTCGCACCCCTGACCACGACGACGCCGTACGTGTACACGCCGTAGGGCCGTCCGCCCGGGCGGGGCCACCCGTCCGGCGGACATCCGCGACGCGGTACCGCCCGTTCGGACGCGTGTCGGTTGCCCGGAAGCCGCGTCGCCGGTGGTATGGCCGCGGGGCCGCTGTCGTAGGGCCCGGCTCCCGTCAGTCGCCAGGGAAGGGCCCGCCCATGCCACGGACCGTCGTACGGATGCAGCTCAGAGGGGCCGTCGCGGCGGCCGCGGCGTCGGTGATGCTGCTGGGAACGACCGGCCCGGCGTCCGCGGGCGGTCCGGGCGGTGACGTCGGCGTTGTCCTGCGGTGGAAGCCCTGCGAGGGGGAGACGCAGACCGGGTTCGAGTGCGCGGTGGCGAACGTGCCGCTCGACCACACCCGCCCCGAGCGCCGTACCGTCGAGCTGGCCGTCATCCGGCACCGCGCCGCGAAACCGGCCGGGCGGGCCCGCACGCTGTTCTTCAACCCCGGCGGTCCGGGCGGTCCGGGCACCGTCGGACTGCCGGAACTGTACGAGAAGTTCCCCCGCGCCCTGCGCGACCGCTACGACATCGTCAGCTGGGACCCGCGAGGCGTCGGCGAGAGCACGGCCGTGCGCTGCTTCGCCACCGCCCGGGAGGCCGCCGCCTGGCAGGCCGAGGTGCCCCCGTTCCCGGTGGGGAGCGGGAACAGCGCGCGTTCACCGCCGCCTACGCCGACCTCGCGCGGCGCTGCGAGCGGCGCGACCCGGAGCTGCTGCGCCACATCTCCACCGCCGACACCGCCCGCGACCTGGAGCTGCTGCGCCGCGCGACGGGGCAGGAACGGCTGGACTACTGGGGCGTCTCCTACGGCACCCTGCTCGGCGCGACCTACGCGAACCTGTTCCCCGAGCGGGTCGGGCGTCTGGTGCTCGACGGGAACGTGGACCCGCAGGCGTGGATGAACCGGGGCGCGACCGGCGAGCCCGAGCTGAACACCTTCCTGCGGCTCGGCTCCCACCTGGGCTCGGCCGAGACGCTGGAGCAGTTCCTCGACCACTGCGGCCGGGTGCCCGTGACGGAGTGCGTGTTCTCGGCGGGCGGCCCGGCGGCCACCCGGGCCAAGTACCGCTCCCTGCTGCGGCGGCTGGCGAAGCGGCCGGTCGGGGGTGGACGTACGCGCGGACGGTGAGCGAGGTGCGGGCGGGCTCTACACCGTGCACCCCGGCTGGGCCGGGATCGCGGACACGCTCCAGGGGCTGTGGGACGGCCGGGCGCCCGTCGACCCCGGCACCACGGTGGCGGAACCGGCGCGGTACCCGGGCTCCGAGCAGTCGATCGCGGTGCTGTGCGCGGAGAGCCCCAACCCGCGCTCGCCGGAGCGCTACCCCGCCCTGGAGCGACGGGCGGTGGCGGAGGCCGGTGCGCTCGGCAGCTGGTGGGCCTGGGCCAACGAGCCGTGCGCCGGATGGCCGGCCCGGGCGGCGCGGCTGTACACCGGTCCGTGGAACCGCCCGACCGCCCACCCGGTACTGGTGGTCAACTCGACCTACGACCCCTCGACCCCGTACCGGTCGGGCCGCGCGACGGCCGCGGAGCTGGCGAACGCGCGCCTGCTGACGCTCGACGGGTACGGGCACACCGCACTGGACAACCCCAGCGCCTGTGTGGGGCGGCACGTGGTGCGCTACTTCCTGACCGGCGCGTTGCCGCCGGCGGGCGCGCGCTGCACCCAGGACCTCCCGCCGTTCGTCGAACGGGTCCCGGAGCCCACGGCGCCGTCCGCCTCGGCCGGTACGCCGACGCGGACCGGGCCGCCGGTGGGCCCGGCGGTGCCGGTGCTGCCGGCGTACGGCGTCTGGCCGCCGGAGGTCGTCTCGGGCCTGCTGCCGCCGTCGCACGCCGCGGCGGAGGCCGATCGCCGCTGACCCGCGGTCGTCGCCCCGCCGAGCGCCGATGGCTGACCGCCGATGGCTGACCGCCGATGGCTGACCGCCGAGCTCTGACCGCCGAGCTCTGACCGCCGAGCCCTGACCGCTGACCGCTGACCGCTGACCGCCGCGCGGACGACGGAAGGCGGCCCGGCCGGACCGCCTTCCTGTCTCCTGTCGTACCACGGGGGTCACGCGCGGGGGATGCTCTTCGCCGCCGTACCGGCACACACCAGTCCGAGGACCAGTGCCAGTGCCCCGATGATGATGTTGTTGACGATGACACCGGCGTCCGGGCCGTCGCCCACGACCCACGGGGCGACGATCATCCATATGCCGAGCGCGCACATGGCCCAGCTCAGTCCGTACATACGGGCCGGAGCCGCGGTGAACCCGAGCGCGAGCAGGCCGATCGCTATGCCGGCGATCAGGTTGTGCGTCACGAGCGCGGGCTGGCTGACGGTGTAGTGGAGTATCCACGGGGACACGGCGCAGTACAGACCGAGCAGGAACACCGGTCCGTCCACGAGCGCCACATCGCGACCACCGAGCATGCGGTCGTACCGAGTCCGCATCTCGGGAACATCCGGGTGAGTCGACATGTCGCCTCTGGAGTGCGAGACGTTGGCCATGACTCATCTCCTTCGACTTGCAGGCCTGACCGCGTCGATGCGGTGTGCGGTATCCGCCGCGCTATCCCATTTTGCGCTTATTTTCTCTTTATGTGTAGAGTCTCGGGCCCGCCGTCCCCCGCACGCGGCCGCAGCCCTCGCGCCCCGCCCCGCCTCGCCCCGGCTGCGTCCGCGGGTGCGCCGCACCCCGCGTCGTTCCGGCGTCGTATCGTCGGCTCATGCGCGAGTCCCCGAACCCCGACGACGTCGGCCTGACGACCGGCACACTGGCCCGTCGGCTGGGCGTGGCCCCCACCACGTTGCGTTCCTGGGACCGCCGCTACGGCCTCGGGCCGGTGGAGCGCGACGGCGGACGGCACCGCCGCTGGCGCCCGGACGACGTGGCCGTGGTGGAGGCCATGTGCCGGCTGACGTCGGCCGGCGTGCCCCCGCGGAGGCGGCCAGGGCCGCGCGAGCGGGCGCCGACACGCCGCCCCGCACGGCCGAGGTCCCGCCGGAGCGCTCCCGCGCCGCCGGTGCGCTGCCCCTGGGCGCCGACGTCCGCCAGGAGTGCCGGGGCCTGGCCCGTGCCGCGGTACGGCTGGACGCGCCCGCCGTGGAGGAACTGCTGGCCGAAGCCGTCGAACGGCACGGACTGCCCGTCGCCTGGGAGGAGGTGATGGTGCCGGCCCTGCACGCCGTGGGACGCAAGTGGGAGTCGTCCGGCGACCGGTACGTGGAGGTCGAGCACCTGCTGTCCTGGCACGTCTCGACCACCCTGCGCCGTGTCACCGGCCCGCCCGCGACGGGCCGGCGCACGGAGGGTGCCGGGCCCGTGATGCTGGCATGCGTGCCGGGGGAGCAACACACCCTGCCGCTGGAGGCGCTCAACGCGGCCCTGCTCGAACGCGGCACGGCCACCCGCATGTTCGGGGCGGCCGTCCCGGCCGAGGCGCTCGCCGCGGCGGTCGGCCGGCTGGGCCCGGTCGCCGTGGTCCTGTGGGCCCAGGCCCGCTCCACGGCGAGTCCGGCACTCGCCCGGCAGGTCGCGGACATGCGGTGGGGCGTCAGCGGTGCGCGGCGCGGGCCGACGGTGGTGCTCGGCGGCCCCGGGTGGGCGGGGCGCTCCGCGCGGGGACTGCCGCGACCGGCGGGACTGAAGGAGGCCCTGACCCTGCTGTCGGGCAGGTGAGGTCCGCCGCGGGCCGACCGGACCGGCGTGGGCGGGCTGGACCGGCGCAGACCGCCGCGGGCCGACCGGACCGGCGCGTCCCCGTCGGGTCCGGTGGGTGGTGGGCATCCGGCGCGTCCTCAGGGCCGGAGCCCGTGCCGGAAGGGCGGTCCCGTCCGGTTCAGCGGCCCTTTTCGCCTCGGCGGCCCTCTGCCTCAGCGGCTCACGGGGCGCGCGGAGTCGCCCGCGAACCGCTGGGGGAAAGGGCCGGACCCGGCCGGCGCGGGCACCCGGAGACGGCGTCCGGGGCCTCGCGGAGCCGGCCGGCCGACGGGCTCAGGCCAGCTTCTTCAGCAGCTCGGCGGCGAGCGGGGCCGAGGAGGCCGGGTTCTGGCCGGTGACGAGGTTGCCGTCCACGATCACGTACGGCGCCCACGGCTCGCCGATCTGCACGTCGACGCCCGCCTCGGTCAGCCGGTCCTGGAGGAGCCACTTGGCCTTGTCGGCGAGGCCGGCCTGCGTCTCCTCGTCGTTGGTGAAGGCGGCGACGCGGCGGCCGGCGAAGACGTTGGTGCCGTCCTCCTTCACGGCGGCCAGCAGGGCGGCCGGGCCGTGGCAGACGACGCCGAGCGGCGTGCCGGACTCCAGGGCCGTCGCGAGGATCCGGCCGGAGGTGGTGTCGACGGCCAGGTCCTCCATCGGGCCGTGCCCGCCGGGGTAGAAGACGGCCGCGTAGTCGGCGAGGTCCACGTCCTCCAGGCGCACCGGACGCCGCAGCTCGGTCATCTTCTCGAGGCCGGCCGCGACGCGGTCGGCCTCCTCCTGGCCGCCGTTCGACTCGGCGGCGAGACTGCCCTTGTCCACCGGCGGGACCACACCGCCCGGCGTGGCGACGACCACCTCGTGGCCCGCCGCGCGGAACGCCTGGTACGGGGCGACGGCCTCCTCGGCCCAGAAACCGGTGGGGTGCCGGCTGCCGTCGGCGAGCGTCCAGTGGTCCGCGCCGGTCATCACGAAAAGGATCTTTGCCATGGTGCTCTCTCCAGAGGGTCGTGCCTGACGCTCCGGGTGTGGAACGTCGGTGTGTCGATGCCCCGAACCTAAGCCGTCAAGCCATAGGCAACCAATGAGAATTCCAATGCCAGGTATGGGAATCCCGATGGCCCACACGGAATACTGCTTACGGTGGAACCAAGCCATCACCTGGACCTGAACCTGTTGCGGACCTTCCTCGCGGTCTACCGCTCGGGGTCGTTCACCGGCGCCGCCCAACTGCTCGGACTGTCGCAGCCGACCGTGACGACACAGATGCGGACCCTGGAGAGGCAGGCCGGACGGGAGCTGTTCGAGCGGCTTCCGCGCGGCGTCACCCCCACCGCCGTCGCCGAGGCGCTCGCCGCGCGGATCGCGGCGCCGCTCGACGAGCTGGCCGTGGTGGCCGGGCCCGGCCCCGCGCCGGGGCGCGCCGATCCCGTGCACCTCGCCGGTCCCGCGGAACTGCTGTGCCTGCGCGTCCTGCCCGCACTCGCGCCGCTGGCGGCCGAGGGCGTCCGGCTGCGCGTGGCGCCGGGCCTGACCGAGCCGCTGCTCGACGAACTGCGGGCCGGACGGCACGACCTGGTCATCGCCACGACCCGCCCGCGCGGCCGCACCCTGAACTCGACCCCCTTCATGGACGAGGAGTTCGTCCTGGTCGCCGCGCCCGTCTGGGCCGAGCGGCTCGGGGACCGGCCGGCCGCCGAACTGCCGGCGGCCCTGCACCCGGTCCCGCTGGTCACCTACGCGCAGGACCTGCCGATCGCCCGCCGCTACTGGCGGCACGTCTTCGGCCGGCGGCTGTCCGGTCCCGCCGCCGTGACCGTGCCCGACCTGCGCGGCGTGCTCGCCGCGGTCGCGGCGGGCGCCGGTTTCACCGTCCTGCCGCGCTACCTCTGCCTCGACGAGCTGGCCTCGGGAGTCCTCGTCGCCCTGCACGAGCCGGAGGACCCGCCGATCAACACGGCCTTCCTCGTCCAGCGGCCCGGAGCCGTGGAGAACCCGGACGTCACCCGCGTCCACGAGCTGCTGCTGGACGCGGGCCGCACGTGGTGAGCGGGCCCGCGCGCACGGGCGGGGGACGGACGGCCACGCGGACCGGCGCCGCCGTGACCGGCGGGCCGCACGTCCGGCGACGGCCGTGCGGCGTGCCGCCCCGTGTCGCCGCCCGTCCACCGGCACCGCCCGCACCTCAGTCGAGCCCGCGCGCCCGCCGGAAGCGCGCCAGGCCCTCGGACAGCTCGACCACCGGGTCGGGGTAGCCGGCCGCCCGGTCCGGGCCGCGCAGCTTCCACGGCTCGTGCACCGCCCCGCCCCCGATCCCCGCCAGTTCCGGCACCCAGCGCCGCACGTACGCCCCGTCCGGGTCGTACCGCTTCGCCTGGGTGACCGGGTTGAGGACCCGGTTGGGGCGGCTGTCGGTGCCGGTGCCCGCGACCCACTGCCAGTTGAGCTGGTTGTTCGCCAGGTCCCCGTCGACGAGCAGCTCCAGGAAGTGGCGCGCGCCGATCCGCCAGTCGACGTACAGCGTCTTGGTGAGGAAACTCGCCGTCAGCAGCCGGCCCCGGTTGTGCATCCAGCCCTCGTGGCGCAGCTGCCGCATCGCCGCGTCCACGATCGGATAGCCGGTACGGCCCTCCCGCCACGCCTCGATGTCGTCGTGCGCGGTCCGCTCGGTGCGCCAGTCGTCGTGCCGGGGCCGGTAGTCGGCGACGGCGGCGGCCGGACGGGCCGCCAGCACCTGCCGGTGGAAGTCGCGCCAGGCGACCTGCCGTACGAACGCCTCGGCGCCCGCACCGCCCGCCGTGCGCGACCGGCGCACGAGTTCGACGGGGGAGAGGGTGCCGAAGTGCAGATGGGGCGACAGCCGGGAGGTGGCGTCGCCGGCCAGGTCGTCGTGCCGGTCCTCGTACGCGGCGATCCCGTGGCGCAGCCAGGCCGCCAGCCGGGCCCGCCCCTCGCGCTCGCCGCCCGCCGCCAGTCCCTCGGACACGCCCTCGTGCGCCGGGAGTTCCTCCGAGCCGACGCCGTCCGGGACGGTGACGGCGCGCGGCGCGTCGAGCACCTCCCGCAGCCGCTCCCGCGACCAGCGCCGGAAGTACGGCGTGAACACGGCGAAGCGGTCCGACCCGGCCGGTGTCACCGCCCCCGGCGCGACGGCGGCCGTCACGGCGTCGTGCACGTGCAGCCGTACGCCCTTCGCCTCCAGGGCGTGCCGCAGCCGCTCCTCGCGGTGCTGCGCGTACCGGCTGACGTCGGCGGCCAGATGGACCTCGTCGGCGCCCGCCTCGCCGGCGACCCGGCACACCTCCTCGACCACGTCCCCCGAGCGGAGCACGAGCCGTCCGCCCCGTTCGCGCAGCCCCGCGTCCAGGTCCCGCAGGCAGTCGGAGAGGAAGGCCAGCCGGTTGGGCGCGGCGAACCCGGCGGCGTCGACGGCCCGGTCGCGCACGAACAGCGGGACCACCTCCCGGGCCCCTTCCAGAGCCGCCCGCAGCGGCGGATGGTCGTGCAGCCGCAGATCGGAGGTGAACAGGACGACGGACACGTTCATGAAGCCGGCTTCCGACGGGGGTGAGGGGCCACCGGGTGCTTCCGCGGCGGGGCGCCCGGCGGATGCGCCGTCATGCGGCGGACGCCCGGCCGGGAACCTCGGCCGCCGAGGCCTTGGCGATGTTGCGGGCCATGCCGCCGAACACCACCGCGTGGAAGGGGGAGACGCTCCACCAGTAGGCCTGGCCGAGCAGCCCGTGCGGATGGAACAGGGCGCGCTGGCGGTAGCGGGTGCCGCCCGCCCCGTCCGTCTCCACGGACATCTCCAGCCAGGCCAGACCGGGCAGCCGCATCTCGGCCCGCAGCCGGAGCAGGTGTCCGGGCTCGATCTCCTCGACCCGCCAGAAGTCCAGCGAGTCGCCCACCCGCAGACGCGCCGCGTCGCGCCGGCCCCGGCGCAGTCCCACCCCGCCGACCAGCCGGTCCAGCCATCCGCGCACCGCCCAGGCCAGCGGGAAGGAGTACCAGCCGTTGTCGCCGCCCACGCCCTCGATCACCCGCCACAGCGCCTCCCGGGAGGCCTGCACGGGCACCTCCCGGCAGTCGGTGTACAGGCTGCCGCCCGCCCAGTCGGGGTCGGTCGGCAGCGGGTCGCTGGGAGCGCCGGGCAGGGAGGCGGAGGACCAGCGGGTGACGACCTCCGCGTCGCGGACCCGCCGCAGCGCCAGCCGTACCGCCTCGTCGAAGCCCACCGGATGTCCGGGCGGGTCCGGCACGTACCGGGCGATGTCGTGCTCCCGGCACACCACCTCGTGGCGCAGCGACTCGGTGAGCGGCCGCGCGATGGAGGCGGGCACGGGCGTGACGAGGCCCACCCAGTGGCTGGAGAGCCGGGGGGTGAGCACGGGCACCGGGACGATGATCCGGCGCGGCAGGCCCGCCACCGCGGCGTAGCGGATCATCATCTCCCGGTACGTCAGCACCTCCGGCCCGCCGATGTCGAAGGCCCGGTTGACGTCCTCGGGCATCCGGGCGCTGCCGACCAGGGCGCGCAGCACGTCCCGGACGGCGACGGGCTGGATCCTGGTGCGCACCCAGCTCGGCGTGACCATGACGGGCAGGCGTTCGGTGAGGTAGCGGAGCATCTCGAAGGAGACCGAGCCCGAGCCGATGACCACGGCCGCCCGCAGCACGGTGGTCGGCACCCCCGAGTCCAGCAGGATGCGGCCGACCTCGGCGCGCGAGCGCAGGTGCGGCGACAGCTCCCGCTCGGGGACACCGGGCGGGGTGAGGCCTCCGAGGTAGACGATGCGGCGCACCCCGGCGGCGCGGGCCCGCTCGCCGAAGATGTGCGCCGCCCGCCGGTCGGTCTCCTCGAAGTCCCGGCCCGAGCCCAGGGCGTGCACCAGGTAGTAGGCGACGTCGACGTCGCGCATCGCCTCCGCGACCGACGCGGCGTCCGTGACGTCCCCGCGCGCCACCTCCACCTCCCCGGCCCACGGGTGGTCGCGCAGCCGTTCCGGGGAACGGGCCAGGCAGCGCACCCGGTGGCCGGCCGCCAGCAGCTCCGGGACGAGCCGGCCGCCGATGTAGCCCGTGGCGCCGGTGACCAGGCAGCGGAGGGGTTCCCGGTCGTGGCCTTGGCCCTGTGCGGTCATGAGTCCTCGGTCCTTCGCGTCGACGCCCCCACCCGGTGTGCCTTCCCCGGGTGTCTTCCCCGTGCGGGCGGGCGGCGGATGCGCGACGGGCTCCGAGGGCACGATCGGGTGATCGCGGGCAGCGGCTACGCTGATCGCGTGGCCACAGGGAACGAGCGCGAGCAGCACGAACGGGGACGGGACACCCAGGCGCCCGCGCCACCGGCCGACCTGTACGCCTTCGCGGTCGGGCTGCGGCGGATGAACGGTGAGATCAACCGGCTGGTGCACGGGTTCGCGGGCGACCACGGACTGCACGCCACGGACGTCCAGGCGCTGGCGGCGATCCTCGACGCGGAGGAGCCCATGACCCCCAAGCGGCTGCGCGAGCACCTCGGGCTGACCTCCGGTGCCGTCACCGCGTGCGTCGACCGGCTGGAGCGCGCCGGCCACGTCCGGCGGGTCCGCGAGAGCGCCGACCGCAGAGTGGTGCACCTGCACTACGCGCCGGACGCCCGGTCCGCGGCGCGGGCCCATTTCCGGCCCCTGGCCGAGGCCACACAGGCCGCCCGGTCCCGTTTCACCGAGGAAGAGCTGTCGGTGGTGCTGCGCTTCCTGACGGCGATGAACGAGGAACTCTCGGGGATAGCCACTCTCGGCCGCTGAGGACGGCCGCTGGGGACGGGCGCGATCCGGCGCATCCGCCGACCCTGTGAGGGCAGAAGAAGGAACGCAGTCTAGGATCCCCCCGTTCACGATTACTCGATGATTGAGATTGTCATCCATCGAGATATCTGTCCCTTCGCAGCAGGAGAACGATGTCCACCACCCTTCGACGGGCCCGCCGGCTCGTCCCGGTCCTGCTCGTCGCCGTCTGGCTCGTCCTCGGCGGCGTCCTCGGGCCGTTCGCCGGGCGCCTGGGCGAGGTCGCCACCAACGACCAGGCCGCCTTCCTGCCGCGCAGCGCCGAATCGACCGAGGTCGTCAGCGCCCAGCGGGCCTTCCGCCAGGAGGAGACCCTGCCCGCCATCGTCGTGTGGACGTCGGACGGGGACACCGGCGTGGCGGACCGGCGCGAGGCCGCCGCACAGGCCCTCACCTCGCTCGCCGACGCCCCGGGGGTGGCGGGCCGGGTCTCGCCCGCGCTGCTCTCCGAGGACGGCGAGGCCCTGGAGGGCGTGGTGCCGCTGCGCCCCGACCTCGGGGAGGAACTGGCCCCGGCCCTGGAGCGGATCCGCGCCGCGGCCGAGCGGGTCCCCGGCACCACCGTCGAACTGGCCGGACCGGCCGCGACCCAGGCCGACCTCTCCGACGCGTTCGCCGGCATCGACGGCCTGCTCCTCGCCGTCGCGCTGGTGACCGTCCTGGTGATCCTGCTGCTCGTCTACCGCAGTGTGCTGCTCCCCCTGGTGATCATCGTCGGCGCCGTCCTCGCGCTCGGCCTCGCCTGCGCCGTCGTCTACGTGCTCGCCGACCACGACGTGGTGCGCGTGGACGGGCAGGTCCAGGGCATCCTGTCGATCCTCGTCATCGGCGCGGCCACCGACTACGCCCTGCTCCTGACCGCCCGCTACCGCGAGGAACTCGCCTCCCGCACGGACCGGTTCGCGGCCATGCGGGCCGCGCTGGGCCGGTCCTGGAGCACCGTGGTGGCCAGTGCCGCGACCGTCGCCCTGGGGCTGCTCGCGCTGCTGCTCAGCGACCTCACCAACAACCGGGCGCTGGGGCCCGTCGGGGCCATCGGCATCATCGCCGCCGTGGTGAGCACGCTGACGTTCCTGCCCGCCGTCCTGGTGCTCCTCGGTCGCGCCGCCTACTGGCCCGCCAAGCCCCGGCCCGCCGACGACCGGGGTGCCGGCGGCCGGATCTGGCACCGCGTCGCGGCCCTGGTGGACCGGGCCCCCCGCAAGGTGTGGGCCGTGTCGCTGGCCGCACTGCTCGCCTGCGCCGCGTTCGCGCCCGGCCTCACCTCCAAGGGCGTCCCGCTGGACGAGACCTTCGTCAACGACGCCCCGTCCGTGGCGGCCCAGCAGACGCTCGCCCGGCACTTCCCAGGCGGTGCGGGCAACCCGGTGGTGGTCATCGCCGACGCCGACCGGCTGACGAAGGTGGTCGAGACGTCCCGCACGACCGACGGCGTGGCCGCGGCCGCGGCGGTGAGCGCGTCCGGAGCGCCTGGCGGGGAGCCGCTCGTCGTCGACGGACGGACCCGTGTCGACGTCACCCTGAAGGCGGCGGCGGACAGCGACGCGGCCAAGGACACGGTGGCGCGGCTGCGCACCGCGCTGCACGCCGTTCCCGGCGCGGACGCCCTGGTGGGCGGCTACACGGCCCAGCAGTACGACACCCTGCGCACCGCCGAGCGCGACCGCACCCTGATCGTGCCGGTGGTCCTCGCCATCATCTTCCTCATCCTGACCGTGCTGCTGCGCTCCCTGCTCACGCCCGCCCTGCTGGTCGCCACCGTGGGACTGAACTTCCTCGCCACCCTGGGGGTCGCCGGCCTCGTCTTCGAGCACGTCTTCGGCTTCACCGGCACGGATCCGTCCGTTCCGCTGTACGGGTTCGTCTTCCTCGTGGCGCTGGGCGTCGACTACAACATCTTCCTCATGTCCCGGGTGCGTGAGGAGTCCCTGCGGCACGGGGTTCGCGAAGGCGTGCTGCGCGGTGTGATCACCACCGGCGGCGTCATCACCTCCGCCGGGGTGGTGCTGGCCGCCACCTTCGCCGCGCTCGGCGTGATTCCGCTGGCCTTCCTCGTGCAGATCGCCTTCATCGTCGCTTTCGGCGTGCTGCTCGACACGCTCGTGGTGCGTTCGCTGCTGGTGCCCGCTCTGGTGCGGGACCTCGGCGCCCGCGCCTGGTGGCCGGGACGGCTCAGCCGTGACCACGACCACGACCGGCCCGGCGACCGGGACCGGGATGTCGCCCAGGTGGACGCGTCCTGAACATGTTTCGGCCGGCAGCGGGCAGGCGTAGGTGACGGACGTGTTCGTATCGAATCGGGAGGTGTCTGCCGCTATGGGCGCGAAGGTGTTGGAGCGTTTCCCCGCGGGAGCCCCGCGCGGATCGTGGCCGGCGGAGGAGTCCGCGGCCAGGCGGCGAGCCGAGGGGGAGCCCGCCACCGTGGTGATGGACCTGAAGTCGGACGCCTTCCTCGTCGTGGTGCAGGCGGGCGACGAGGACTGAGGAGAGAAGGACGGCCGGTGCCCACCCCGCGGGGCGGGCACCGGCCGTCTTCGTGCGCACACGCCCCACGGGGAACGGAGCCTAGCGGCCCGCCAAGGCGTCGAGGTGGGCCCCGCGGGACTCCCGCGTCTGGCCCTGGACCATGAGGAACAGGGCCTCCCGCGCCAGCCGCTGGGCCCGATTCGTCAGCGCCAGGGACCGGCCGCCGCCCGCCACCACCGCCGCCGTCGTGGCCGCGTGCAGCACCTCGTACGCCCGGATCCTGACGGCCAGACGCTCCTCCGTGTGCTCGTGCGGAACCGGATGGTCGGCCAGGGCGTAGGCCCGGTCGCGGACCCCGGTGAGACGGGCGCGCAGGGCGGCCGCCGTGTCCTCGTCCAGCAGGGCGAGGGCCGCCTCCGCCACACCGAACACCGCCGGGTTCGCGGCCACCGTCTTCGGGCGGTCCGCCGCGGCCCACCGCGCGAACGGCGTCCGCAGCGCCACCGCCTCCTCCGGCAGCCGCAGCCCGTCCAGCTCCAGGGACACCGTGCGGGCCGCGGTCAGCGCGGTCAGCCGCATCGGTGCCGAGGCCCGCAGTCCCGGCTGCTCCCGCGCCTCGGTGAAGGCGAACAGCGCCTCGTCGGCGTCGGTCACACCGGCCAGCAGCATCACGTCGTTCAGCCCCCACCCCGTGTACCAGGGGACCCGTCCGTCGAAGCGCCAGCCGTCGCCGTCCCGGGTGACCCGCACCGGAATCCGCGGATGCGCCCGCAGATGGGCGTAGGCGACACCCGACAGCAGCTCGCCGCGGGCCAGGGGCCCCAGCAGCCGTTCGCGGACCGGGTGCTCGCTCCTGACGAGCGTCAGGACCGGCGTGTGGTGCTGGGTCTGCACGAACCAGGTCGAGCAGCACGCCCCGGCGAGGATCTCCGCCGTCTTCCGCACCACCGACGCGGGCGCGTCCGAGCCGCCGTACTCCTCGGGCGCGTGCAGGCCGAGCAGGCCCGAGCGGCGGATCTCCGTGAGATGACCGGTGGGGACCTCCGTCCGGTCCACCTCTTCGGCGTGCGGGGCGAGGAGGGTCTGGGCGAGGTGCCGGGCACGGGTGACGAGCGGGTGCGGTGCGGTCATGGACCGGATTCTTCCCGTGTCGCCGCGCGGGGTGTCGATCCGGGGGTGTTCCGTTCGTGTAGGAGGTGAAGGGCACCGCGGCACGGCGGTGCCGTGGACCGCGTCACGGAGGCCGCCATGAAGCACTACCTGCTCAGCGTGATCACCCCCACCGGCGGAGAGCCCCCCGCCGGGGAGGAGATGGCGCGGATCGGCCGCAACCTCGAGACCTTCCACCAGGAGCTGCGCGAGGCCGGCGCCTGGGTCTTCGCCGGCGGACTGCACGGCCCGGAGACGGCCACCGTGCTGCGGCCCGAGGGCGGTGACGTGCTGGTCACCGACGGGCCGTACGCCGAGGGCAAGGAACACCTCGGCGGGATCTGCGTCGTCAGGGCCCCGGACCTGGACGCCGCCCTGCACTGGGGCCGCCGCGCGACCTGGGCCACCACCCTGCCCGTCGAGGTGCGCCCCTTCATGGGCGAGGCCTGATGCCCCTCGACGTCGAGGCCGTGTTCCGCGCTGAGTACGGCCGTGCCGTCGCCGTCCTCGTCCGCTTCCTCGGCGACATCGACCTCGCCGAGGAAGCGGTGCAGGACGCGTTCACCACGGCCGTGCGCCGCTGGCCGGAGACCGGCGTCCCACCGAGCCCGGCCGGCTGGATCATCACCACCGCCCGCAACCGGGCGATCGACCGGCTGCGCCGCGAGTCGTCCCGGGACGCCCGGCACGCCGAGGCCGCCAGGCTGCACGCGGCCGCCCCGCCCGCCGAGGAGGGACCCGTGCACGACGACCGGCTCCGGCTGATCTTCACCTGCTGCCACCTGGCGCTCGCCCCGCAGGCGCGGGTCGCCCTTACCCTGCGGCTCCTCGGCGGGCTGAGCACCCGGCAGATCGCCCGTGCCTTCCTCGTGCCCGAGCCGACGATGGCGCAGAGGCTGGTCCGCGCCAAGGCGAAGATCCGCGACGCGCGGATCCCGTACCGGGTGCCCCGCGACGCCGACCTGCCCGACCGGCTCCAGGGCGTCCTGGCCGTCGTCTACCTGATCTTCAACGAGGGCTACACGGGTGAGCCCGGCCTGTGCGACGAGGCCGTACGTCTGGGCCGGCTTCTCGTCGAGCTGATGCCGGACGAGCCCGAGGCGTCGGGCCTGCTCGCGCTCATGCTGCTCGTCGAGTCGCGCCGGCCGGCCCGCCGGGGCGCGCACGGGGAACTGGTGCCGCTGCCCGAGCAGGACCGCGGGCGTTGGGGCTGCGACCTGATCGCGGAGGGCCAGGACCTGGTCCGCCGCTGTCTGCGCCGCGACCGGCCCGGTCCGTACCAGATCCAGGCCGCGATCCAGGCCGTCCACAGCGACGCGCCGACCGCCGGTGCCACCGACTGGGGCCAGATCCTGCGGCTGTACGACCAGCTGACGGCCGTCGCCCCGAGCCCGGTCGTGGCCCTCAACCGGGCGGTCGCCGTGGCCGAGACGCAGGGTCCGCGCCAGGCCCTCGACCTCGTGGACGCGCTCGGCCTCGACGGCTACCACGTGTGGCACGCGGTCCGCGCCGACCTGCTCCGCCGGCTGGGCCGCACTCCCGAGGCGGTGCGCGCGTACGAGCGCGCGCTCGCGCTCACCGACAGCCCGGCCGAGCGGGCCCACCTCGACCGGCGCCGCGGCGAACCGCCCCGCTGATCCCGGCGGCAGGCCCGCGCGGGAAAGCGCCGAGCCGGGGAATATGTTTTGGTGCATGAAAGGTTGGCATATACACCGAGCCGACCGCTCGCCATCCGTACCCAGGGCTGAGAAGCCCGCGCACCACCAGCGAGGCACCGTGAACACCGCCACCTCCGCGCAGCCCGCCGACGTCGTCGCCCGGCTGCGCGCCACCTTCCGCACCGGCCGCACCAAGCCCGTCGCCTGGCGGACCGGACAGCTGCGCCGCCTGCGCGAGATGCTCACCGAACGGGGCGAGGACCTGGCCGCCGCCCTTCATGCCGACCTCGGCAAGAGCGCCACGGAGGCCTACCGCACCGAGATCGACTTCACGGTCCGCGAGATCGACCACACCCTCGACCACCTCGACGACTGGCTGCGCCCCGAGCCCGCCCCGGCCCCCGCCCACCTCGGCGCCGACGCCCGTGCCTGGACCCAGTACGACCCGCTCGGCGTCGTTCTCGTCATCGCGCCCTGGAACTACCCCGCCCAGCTGCTGCTCGCCCCGCTCGTCGGCGCCCTCGCCGCGGGCAACGCCGTCGTCGTCAAGCCCAGCGAGCTGGCCCCGGCCACCTCCGCCGCGCTGGCCCGGCTGCTGCCCGCCCACCTCGACACCGACGCGGTCGCCGTCGTCGAGGGCGGCGTCCCGGAGACCACGGCCCTGCTGGCCGAACGGTTCGACCACATCTTCTACACCGGCAACGGCACCGTCGGCCGCATCGTGATGCGGGCCGCCGCCGAGCACCTCACCCCGGTCACCCTCGAACTCGGCGGCAAGTCACCGGCGTTCGTCGACCGCGACACCGACCTCGCCGTCGTCGCCGACCGGCTGGCCCGCGGCAAGTTCCTCAACGCCGGCCAGACCTGCGTCGCCCCCGACTACGTCCTCACCGACCCCGCGACCGCCGCCGCCCTGGAGCCTCTCCTCGCCCAGGCCGTCGAGAAGGTCTACGGCGCCGACCCGCAGACCTCCGGCGAGTACGGCCGGATCGTCAACGAGCGTCACTTCGACCGGCTCACCGGCCTGCTCGGCTCCGGCCGCGTCGTGGTCGGCGGCGGCAGCGACCGCGCGGACAAGTACATCGCGCCGACCGTCCTGGCCGACGTCGACCCCGCCTCGCCCGTCATGGGGGAGGAGATCTTCGGCCCGATCCTGCCGATCGTGACCGTCGACGACCTCGACGCGGCGATCGCGTTCGTCAACGACCGCGACAAGCCCCTCGCGCTGTACGTCTTCTCCGGCTCCGAGGAGACCCGCGCGCGCATCGCCGCCGAGACCTCCTCCGGCGGCCTCGGCCACGGCCTGCCGCTCGCCCATCTCACCGTCTCCGACCTGCCGTTCGGCGGAGTGGGGGAGAGCGGCATGGGCAACTACCACGGCCGCTACTCGATGGAGACCTTCAGCCACCGCAAGGCGGTGCTGGAGAAGCCGCTGGGCTGAGCCGCCGAGCAGGGCGGCCGAGCAGGGCCGTCCTCCCGGGCCGCGGGAGGTTCCGGGGGCCCCAGGGTCCCCGGGCACCCGACGGGAGATCCGGATGGCCGACGGGGCCCCTCGCGGTCGACGACGCCCCCTGTCGGTCGGCAGTGACACCTCGGACGGTCGGCAGTGACACCTCGGACGGTCGGCAGTGACACCTCGGGCAGTCGTCCCGGCCGCGGCCCGGCCGGGACGACTGGTCTACACCCTTGACTGGTACAGACCAAAGCGGTTGAGTGTGCCTCCACACCCCCCACCACGGCCGCCCCCGAGCCGCGACCGGCTCCTCCGGTACGCGCACGAGGCCGGCTCCGCCCTGCCCTGCGCCGGGGACGGCCGTGCTCCGTGAAGGAGTTGATCCCGTGTCGAGGCGCCGTATCTCCGCGGTCGTGACCGCACTCGTCCTCTCCGGTGCCGTGCCGGTGCTCCTGCCGGCCACGAGCGCGTCCGCCGCAGCCTGTTCGAGCTATCCCGGCTGGGTGGCCGGCAAGGCCTACCGCACCGGCGACATCGTCCGCTACACCGACGGCAGGGCCTACGTGGCCGAGCACGACAACCCGGGCTACGACCCCGTCATCAGCACCTGGTACTGGGAGCCGTACGCCTGTGACACCGGCCCCGGCACGCCGGTCGGCAGCTTCGTGGTCACCGAGGCGCAGTTCAACCAGATGTTCCCGGGCCGGAACTCCTTCTACTCCTACAGCGGCCTCACTGCCGCCCTCGGTGCCTACCCCGGCTTCACCACCACCGGCAGCGACACCACCAAGAAGCAGGAGGCGGCGGCCTTCCTCGCCAACGTCGGTCACGAGACCGGCGGTCTGGTGCACGTCGTCGAGCAGAACACCGCGAACTACCCGCACTACTGCGACTGGAGCCAGTGGTACGGCTGCCCGGCCGGCCAGGCCGCCTACTACGGGCGCGGCCCCATCCAGCTCAGCTGGAACTTCAACTACAAGGCCGCGGGCGACGCGCTCGGCATCGACCTCCTCAACAACCCCTGGCTGGTGCAGAACGACGCGGCCGTGGCCTGGAAGACGGCCCTGTGGTACTGGAACACCCAGAGCGGCCCCGGCACCATGACCCCGCACAACGCCATGGTCGACGGTGCCGGATTCGGCCAGACCATACGCTCCATCAACGGCTCTCTGGAGTGCGACGGCAAGAACCCGGCGCAGGTGCAGAGCCGGGTGACCAAGTACCAGCAGTTCGCCCAGATCCTGGGCGTCTCCCCGGGGGGCAACCTCTACTGCTGAACCCGGGGGCCTGGTCGGCGCTCCGCCGATCACCCCGGTTCGGGCACCGCGGATGCCGCGGGCACCGGGAAACCCGGCGGCACGCCCGTCGGTCGCATCGGCCTCGGCACGATGCGGCCGCCGGGCGCCGCCTTCCATCTCGGCGCACCGGGCGACCGCGCCCGGTCGATCGCCGTCCCGCGCGAGGCGGTCGGCCTCGGCGTCGACCGCATCGACGGGTACCGGCCGTCCTTCGCCCCGGTCCCCCTCCCCGCCGTGATCCGCACCTCGGTCGACGACGCCGTCCCGTACAGCATCCCTACCGACCACCGACCACCGACCACCGACCAGCGGTTGCGGGACGGTGACCCGGTGGGCGTCGACCGCGGCGCCCGGCTCGACGGCGGGACCGGCGACGCGGCCGTCCCCGTCGGCCGTCCCCGTCGCCGTCGCCGTCGCCGTCGGCACTCCCCGTCCCGGCGGCCTCGACCCGATCGACGCGCCCCGGCGGGCACTCGACGCGGGCCTCGCCGCCGCCCCGGTCGGCAGTCGCGTCGGCGGCATCCCGCACGCCGTCGACAGCGTCGCCCGCGCGGCGAGCTGCGGCACGCCGGCCGACTTCCGCGGCCACGGCGTCGGCCGCCGCATCCGCGAAGACCCCCGCGTCCCCGGCCGTGGGCGATCCGGCCGCGGCTTCCCCCTGCTCACGGCGCGAGCCCAGGCTGGACCGGGTTCCTCCGGAAGCGACTGGCGTCCGTCAGGTTTTACGTATAACCTCTCCCGCTAATCAGCTCTCCCGAAAGGTCCCGATGAGCCGCATCGCGCTGGTCACCCTCGTCGTCGACGACTACGACGAGGCGATCCGCTTCTACACCGAGGCCGTCGGTTTCCACCTGGCCGAGGACGCGGTGCGTCCCGACGGATCGCGCTGGGTCGTCGTGCGGCCCGGCGGCCACCAGGACGGCACCGGCCTGCTGCTGGCCAGGGCCAAGGGCGACGCTCAGCGCTCCCGGGTCGGCGACCAGACCGGCGGGCGGGTCGGCTTCTTCCTGCACACCGACGACTTCGCGGGGGATCACGCCCGGATGCGCGCCGCCGGCGTGACCTTCCTGGAGGAGCCCCGCCACGAGCCGTACGGCTCCGTCGCCGTCTTCCGGGACCTGTACGGGAACCGCTGGGACCTGCTCCAGCCCGCCGACCGGCCGGGCTGACCCGACCGGCCCGCCGGCCCCTCCCGCGGCCCCGCACCCCGCTCACCCCCTGCCCGAGGAAAGATCCACCATGACCGCTACGCGCGTAGACTCCGCCACCCTCCGTCGGCTCCCCAAGGCCGTCCTGCACGACCACCTCGACGGCGGTCTGCGCCCCGCCACCGTCGTCGAGCTGGCGGCCGAGCTCGGCCACACCCTGCCGACCACGGACCCGCAGGAGCTGGCCGCCTGGTACGTCGAGGCCGCCGACTCCGGTGACCTGGTCCGGTACATAGCGACCTTCGAGCACACCCTCGCCGTCATGCAGACCCGCGAGGGCCTGCTGCGCACGGCGGAGGAGTACGTCCTCGACCTGGCCGCGGACGGCGTCGTCTACGGCGAGGTGCGCTACGCCCCCGAGCTGATGCTCGACGGCGGCCTCACCCTGGCCGAGGTCGTCGAGGCCGTCCAGGAGGGCCTCGCGGCCGGCATGGCCAGGGCGGCCGCCGCCGGCACCCCGGTCCGCGTCGGCACCCTGCTGTGCGGCATGCGGATGTTCGACCGGACCCGTGCCACCGCCGACCTCGCGGTCGCCTTCCGGGACGCCGGCGTCGTCGGCTTCGACATCGCCGGCGCCGAGGACGGCTTCCCGCCCGCCGACCACCTGGACGCCTTCGCGCACCTGCGCCGCGAGAACGTCCCCTTCACCATCCACGCCGGCGAGGCGCACGGCCTGCCCAGCATCCACCAGGCCCTCCAGGTCTGCGGCGCCCAGCGCATCGGCCACGGCGTGCGCATCACCGACGACATCGTCGACGGCAAGCTCGGCCGCCTGGCCGGCTGGGTGCGGGACCGCCGTGTCGCGCTGGAGATGTGCCCGACGTCCAACCTCCAGACCGGCGCCGCCACCTCCATCGCCGAGCACCCGATCACCGCGCTGAAGGACCTCGGCTTCCGCGTCACCCTCAACACCGACAACCGTCTGGTCTCGGGGACGACGATGACGCGCGAGATGTCGCTGCTGGTCGAGGAGGCGGGCTGGACGGTCGAGGACCTGCGCACCGTCACCGTGAACGCCCTCAAGAGCGCCTTCCTCCCGTTCGACGAGCGCGAGGCACTCATCGAGGACGTCGTCCTGCCGGGCTACGCGGCCGCGCTCTGAAGCAGCCCGCGCACGTAGGCGGCCTGTCCGACGTGCTGGAGGTCGTCGGACAGGACGCTGACCAGGCGCACGCCGAGCGTGACCGGCGGGTCCCAGCGCTCGTCCACGACGCGCTCCAGGTCCGCCGCGCTCACCCCGCGCAGCGCCCGCAGGGTCTGCGCGTGGACGGCGTCGTGGTACCCGGTCAGCAGGCCGCCGTCGGCGACCCGCACCTCGGCGACCTGCGCCGCGCTGTGCCCGTACCCGGTGTCCCGGCGCGGCAGACGCAGGCCGAACCGTTCCTCCCAGTCCTGTGAGAGCCACACCTGGTCGAGCCCGAAGGCGTCGGCCACGTGGTCGTCCTGGACGCGGGTGAGGTGCCAGACCAGCCAGGCGACCGGGTTCGCCCCGGCGGCCGGCCGGGCGGCGAGGTCGTCCGGGCCGAGGTCCGCGACGGCGGCGTGGACCTCTTCCCGGACGCGGCCGTAGCCGTCGATGAGGATGTCCTTGGCATGCATACGTCCACCATCGCGCACCCGCCGCCCCGGCGCCGCCCCTCCCTCCCCTCGGGCCCGTCCGGCACGGCCCGCCGGCCGGGTCCTACCTGCCGCGCTCCGTCTCCAGCAGGGCCATCAGGGCGCGTGCCGCCGGGCTGGTCGCCCGGGCGGGCGGCAGCAGGGCGACCGTCTCGTACACCACCTCGCCCGTCCCCTTCAGGGGCAGCGCGGTGAGCGCCTCCCGCTTGTGCCGGAAGTGGCGCGGTACGACGGCGACGCCGAGGTTCTCGTCCACCAGGTCCAGCAGACTGTGCACGTCGTTGACCTCCAGCGCGACCGTCCGGCGGACCCCGGCCGCCGCGAAGGCCGCGTCGGTGGCGCGGCGCGGGCCCCAGTCGGGGTGGAAGTCGACGAACACCTCGTCGGCGACGTCGGCCGGGGCCGGCGCGGCCGCGGCGCCGGCGAGCCGGTGGTCGGGGTGGCACAGCACGTACATCGGCTCGCCGGTGAGCGAGGCGGAACGCAGCTGGTCGCTGTCCGCCTGCGTGCGGTAGGCGAAGGCCAGGTCCAGCCGTCCGGCGGCCACCTCCTCGGCGAGCGCGCCCGAACCGGACTGCCGGAGCCGGATCTCCACGTCCGGGTGGCGCCGCCGGAACGCGGCCAGCAGCCCCGCCACGTGCACCCCGGCGATGCACTGCTCGGTGCCCACCGAGAGGGTGCCGCGCACCACGCCCTGCACGGCCGCCACCGCCTCGTGCGCGGCGCGCACCTGCACCAGGATCCGTTCCGCCTCCGCCAGCAGCGCGCGGCCCGCCTCGGTCAGCGTCACCCGGCGGGTCGTACGGACGAACAGGGGTGCCCGCAGCTCCCGTTCGAGCGCGCGGATGGACGCCGACAGTCCCGACTGGGAGACCATCAGGCGTTCGGCGGCCCGGGTGAAGTGCTGGTCCTCGGCGACCGCGACGAAGTGCTGGAGGTGGCGCAGTTCCATGATTGAGAAGCCTATCCGCTGAATTCCATCGGATTCTTCTGTTGGACCACTGCCCGCGGGCGGGGTGAGAGTGGGTGACGGTCCCGTGACCGGCCTACGGTTGCCGGGACCGGTCTTCCGAGCCAACCCCCTCCTGGAGTCGCGTTGTACACCGCACACCCCGACCGCTACGCGCACATGCCCTACCGGCGCACCGGACGCAGTGGCCTGAAGCTCCCCGCGCTGTCGCTCGGACTGTGGCACAACTTCGGGCCCGACCGTCCCGTGGAGACCCAGCGGGCCATCCTGCGCCGCGCCTTCGACCTCGGCATCACCCACTTCGACCTGGCGAACAACTACGGCCCGCCGCCCGGCGCCGCCGAGTCCGCGCTGGGCGAGTTCCTGAAGGCCGACTTCGCGCCGTACCGCGACGAACTGGTGATCTCCACCAAGGCCGGCTATCTGATGTGGCCGGGCCCCTACGGCGAGTGGGGCTCGCGCAAGTACGTGCTGTCCTCGCTGGACCAGAGCCTGCAGCGGATGGGCCTGGAATACGTCGACGTCTTCTACTCGCACCGCCCCGACCCGGAGACTCCGCTGGAGGAGACGATGGGCGCCCTGCACTCCGCGGTCCAGCAGGGCAAGGCGCTGTACGTCGGCGTCTCCAACTACTCGGCCGAGCAGACCCGCGAGGCCGCCCGCATCCTGGGCGAGCTGGGCACCCCGCTGCTCATCCACCAGCCGCGCTACTCGATGCTCGACCGACGGCCCGAGAGCGAGGGCCTGCTGGACGCGCTGGACGAGCTCCAGGTCGGCTCCATCGTCTTCTCCCCGCTGGAGCAGGGCGTGCTCACCGCCCGCTACCTCGACGGCATCCCGGAGGACTCGCGGGCCGCGAGCGACAGCCCCTTCCTGAACTCCGACGCCCTCACCGGTGAACTGGTGGGCAAGCTCCGCGCCCTCGACGACATCGCCAGGTCCCGCGGCCAGTCGCTGGCCCAGCTCGCCCTGGCCTGGGTGCTGCGCGGCGGCCGGGTCACCTCCGCGCTGGTCGGCGCGAGCAGCGCCCGGCAGATCGAGGACAGCGTCGGCGCCCTGGACAACCTGGAGTTCGAGGCGGACGAACTGGCCCGCATCGACGCGGTGATCAACGGCTGAGCCGCTCCACCGGCCGGACGGCGGCGGATTCACCCGCCCCTTTCCGGATCTCCCGCACGGGACGGCGGTGAATTCCGCCGCCGCTTTTCCGGCTTGGCGCACGGGATCGTGCACGCCGTCGTCCACGGCATCGCGCACGCCGTCATCCACGGTGCCCTCCGTTCGCGGCGATCATTTCGCGGCGGCCACCGCCTTTCGGGCGGTCATCGCCTTTCCCCGAGTGGAACGCCGCGAGCGGAGGAATTCGCCGGTCACGCCCCGCCGGGCACCCGGTCGAGAAAACCGAGGACGGCGACGATGCGGTCGTCGGCGTCCAGCGTGATGACGTCGGAGCCGGCCACCGGCGCCGACCCGTCCGCCTCACTCACCAGTTCCCAGGAGAAGCGGGCCGTGTCGTGGTGGCCGTCGACCGTGCCGGTGAGCCGGAAGGCGAAACCGGGGAACTGCTCCTGCGTCGCCGTGACGACGGCCGTGATCCCCTCGTGGCCGCGTACGTCGGTGAGAGGGTCGGTGTAGCTGCCCTGCGGGGCCCAGGCGCCGGCCACCGCCTTGGCCCGGGTCCCGGGCTCGCGGGCGTTCCAGGCCTCGAAGTAGCGGGCGGCGGCGTTCTGGTGGCGATCGGTCTGCGCGGACATGGGAAATCAGCCCCCAATGGGTCGTCGATCCTGGTCAGGACCCGGATTCGGGCTTCACCGATCCGGTGTGACCACCTTGCCCGCGCCCGCCCGGCCGGTCGATTACCCCGCGGGTAATGGCAGCGCCGGGCAAGGCCCGCCGCATTTCGGCCATGAACGGCCGGGAATATGCCAGGAGACTGGCCAAAAAAGCATGGTGACAGTGTTTCAGTAGTCAACATACTCAAACGTATGGGGCAGTTCACCCCGCAGGAGCCGCACGGAAAGCGAGGCCCGCACCGGCAGCGAGCGACGGGGAGAAGGACGTGCACGACGAATTCCTGTGCCATGTCACCGCGTACGGGGTGTGCGACGGGCGCCGCATCGGCGTCCCGCTCGGCACCTACCGGGCCCCGACGCTGGCGCTCGCCCTGTGGTGGCTGAGGGACCGCGCCTCCTGGATCGCCGAGCGGCTCGACCCGCAGCCGGAGAGCACGAGCATCCCGCCCAGCGCCCTCGTCCCGGTCTCCGACACCGCGCCGGACGTCCCCCGCCTGCTGCGGGCCTGGTGCGCCGACGTCGGCCGGCAGGAACTGATCGCCGACGAGCTGGGGGCCGGTCGGCTGGTGCGGGTCGCCGCCAGCGACGAGACCACCGAGTACGAACTGCTCGCCGAGTCGGTCGACGCCCTGCGCATGCAGCGCACCGTCCCGCCGCTGGTGATGCCGGTCGGCTGACCGGTGCCCGCCGGCCGGTCCGGGGCCTCACGCCGGACCCCGCGCCGCCGGTCCGCGGCCCGCAGCCGGATCCGCCGCGGGACCTCCCGCCGGACCTCCCGTACGGCGCACGAGGGTGCGAATCGATAGAATTCCGGCATGGCGGAGTCGCCGATCACGTCCACCGCGCCCGAACTCGTGCTGGAGACCGAGACGGGCACCACGGTGATGATCCCGAGCCACGACTACCACGTCGGCCGCGACCCGCTCAGCGACATCGTCCTCGACGACGCCCGCGTCTCCTGGCACCACGCGGTCCTGCGGCCGGACGGCGACCACTGGACCCTCGCGGACGAGCACAGCACCAACGGCACCTACGCCGACGGCCGCCGGGTCCGGGAGCGGAGCATCGGCCCCGGCAGCGTCATCCGCTTCGGCAGCCCGGACGACGGCCCGTGCGCCGTCCTGACCGGCCGCCCGCCGCCCGTACCGCCACGCCCCTCCGCGGTGGCCAACCCCGCCGTGACCGGGACGTTCCGCCGGCCCACCACCGTCCGCCCGCTGCCCACCCGCACCGTCCGCGTCGGCCGCGCCCCCGACAACGACCTGGTCCTCGACGACCTCGTCGTCTCCCGCCATCACGCCGAGCTGCGCGCCCTGCCCGACGGCACCTACGAGATCGCCGACCTCGGCAGCCACAACGGCACCTACCTCAACGGCCTGCCCGTCACCGCCGCCCCCCTCGGGGCCGGGGACATCGTCGGCATCGGCCACTCGGCGTTCTGCCTGATCGGCGACGAACTCCAGGAGTACGTCGACACCGGCGAGGTCTCCCTGGACGTGCAGGACCTCACCGTCGCCGTCGACCGCGGCCGCAAGGTCCTCCTCGACCACGTGTCCTTCCCGGTGGGGGAGAAGTGCCTGCTCGCGGTCGTCGGACCCAGCGGCGCCGGCAAGTCCACCCTGCTCGGCGCCCTCACCGGACAGCGTCCCGCCGACCACGGCACCGTCGTCTACGACGGCCGCGACCTCTACCACGACTACGCCGAACTGCGCCAGCGCGTCGGCCTGGTCCCGCAGGACGACATCCTGCACGCCCAGCTCACCGTCCGCGCCGCGCTGACCTATGCCGCCGAACTGCGCTTCCCCCAGGACACCGCCAAGGCCGAACGACGGGCGCGCGTCGAGGAGGTCATCCGCGAACTGGGTCTCGAACAGCGCGCCGACCAGCCCGTGCACAGCCTCTCCGGCGGCCAGCGCAAACGCGTCAGCGTCGCCCTGGAACTGCTGACCAAGCCGTCCCTGCTCTTCCTCGACGAGCCGACCTCCGGACTCGACCCCGGCATGGACCGCTCGGTGATGCACATGCTGCGCGGCCTCGCCGACGACGGCCGCACGGTCGTCGTCGTCACCCACAGCGTCCTCAGCCTCGACGTCTGCGACCGTCTCCTCGTCCTCGCGCCCGGCGGCCGGATCGCCTACTACGGTCCGCCCGACGACGCCCTCGCCTTCTTCGGGTTCGCGGACTGGCCCGAGGCCTTCGAGGCCTTCGAACGGGACCGGGACCGCGACTGGGCCGGGGAGTACGCCGCCTCCCCCCTCCACCGCCGTTACGTCGTCGACTCCAGCGCCCAGCCGCTGCTGCCCCACTCCGACGCGATCGCCGTACCGGCGCCGCCCCGCCCGCGCAGCCGCGGCGCCCAGCTCGGGACCCTCGTGCGCCGCTACACGACGGCGCTGAGCGCCGACCGCACCTTCCTCGTCATCATGATCGCCCTGCCGTTCGTGATGGGGGCCATGGCCCGCGCCCTCGCCGGCGACCGGCTCACCCGGGACACCGCGATGAACGCGCTGCTGATCCTGTGCGTCGGCGGCGTCCTCACCGGCGCCGCCAACGCCGTGCGCGAACTCGTCAAGGAACGCGTGATCTACCAGCGCGAACGCGCCGTCGGCCTGTCCAGATCGGCGTACCTGATGTCGAAGGTGGTCGTGCTGGGCGCGGTCACCGTCGTGCAGGCGGTCGTGCTCACGCTCGTCGCCCTGCTCGGCGTCGACCTCGACGCCCCCGGCGGGCAGGGCGTGCTGATGCCTCCGCTGGTCGAGATCACCGTCGCGGTCGCCCTGCTCTCCTTCACCGCGATGATGCTCGGCCTGGTGGTCTCCGCCCTGGTGCGCAAGGAGGAGGTCACCATGCCGCTGCTGGTGCTCCTCGCCATCGTCCAGGTCGTCTTCTGCGGCGCCCTGCTGTCGCTGGACGGAGTGCCGGGCCTCGAACAGCTCGCCTGGCTCATCCCCTCCCGCTGGGCGTTCGCCGCCATGGCCGGCACCCTCGACCTCGCCCGGATCGTGCCCGGCGGCCTCACCGGCGACCCGCTGTTCGCCCACTCGGCGGGGGTGTGGCTGCTCGACGTGGGCATGCTCGTCGTGCTCTCGGCCGTCTTCGGATTCGTGGTCTCCCGGCTGCTGCGCCGGCACGAACCCGCCGTGATGCGGAAGTAGGACCGCGATGACGCACCCCGGCTTCCGGCCCACGCACGTCGTCCCCCAGCAGGGCATGCCCGCCTGGGAGACCCCCGACCCGGACCGGCCCACCGTCCCCCTCGACCCGTTGCTGCCCGTCCGGCTCGTCGAACGGCGCGGCGACTGGGGACACGTGCTGTGCTCCAACGGCTGGTCGGCCTGGGTGGACGGCCGCTACCTCGTCGCCGTGCCCCAGGACCCGCCCCTCCCCGACGACCCCCTCACCACCGCCGCCGACCCGCGCCCCCTGCTCGGCCGCACCGAACAGGCCCTCACCCGCTACCGGGCCGCGGTCGAGGAACTCGCCACGGGCGGCCTCGACGGCGAGACCTTCCAGCGCCGCACCCGGGGCCTGCGGATCGGCGCGGTCGTCGACGGCGAGTCCGTCTGGCTCTACGACCCCGCCCAGCACCGCTGGGTGTACGGCGACGGCAGCCGGCTGAGCACCTACGCGGCCGACGACCCGCCCGCCGCGGTCCAGGACGGCGGCCAGGACGCCGGTCCGCATGCCGGTCCGCACGATGGCCCCGGCGCCGGTCCGCACGGCGGCCCCGATGCCGGCCCCGACAGCGCCCCCGACGTCGGCCCGGACAGCGGCCCCGACATCGGTCACGCCCCGACCCGGGTCGTGACGCCCGACGGTGAACGCCGATGACCCGCGAGACGACGAGCCTCTTCTCCGGCCGGCCCTCCGAGCTGATCGGCCGCCAGGTGGCGGGCTACCGCATCGAGCAGGAGATCGGACGCGGCGGCATGGCCGTCGTGTACCGCGCCCGCGACCTGCGCCTGGAACGGACCGTCGCGCTCAAACTGCTCGCCCCCGAACTGGCCCGCAACGACACCTTCCGCAAGCGTTTCACCCACGAGTCCCGGGTCGCCGCCGCGATCGACCACCCGCACATCGTGCCGGTCTTCGAGGCCGACGAGACCGACGGACTCCTCTACATCGCCATGCGCTACGTCCCCGGCGGCGACCTGCGCCACCTCCTCGACGACCACGGACCCCTGCAGCCGGCCACCGCCACCCGGATCGCCGCCCAGGTCGCCTCCGCCCTCGACGCCGCCCACGAGCACGGCCTCGTCCACCGCGACGTCAAACCCGGCAACATCCTCGTGGACCGCGGCACCGACAGCGACCACCCCGAACACGTCTACCTCACCGACTTCGGCCTGACGAAGAAGTCGCTGTCCCTGACCGGCTTCACCACCGTCGGCCAGTTCGTCGGCACCCTCGACTACGTGGCCCCCGAGCAGATCTCCGGCCGCCCCGTCGACGGCCGCTGCGACGTGTACGGCCTGGCCTGCGTCGTCCACGAGACCCTCACGGGCCACCCGCCGTTCCGCCGCGACGACGACATGGCCCTGCTGTGGGCCCACCAGTACGACGAGCCGCCCCCGCTCACCACCGCCCGCCCCGACCTGCCGCCCGCCGTCGACGAGGTCTTCGCGCGGGCCCTCGCCAAGTCCCCCGACGCCCGCCACCCCACCTGCCTCGCGTTCGTCGCCGCCCTGAGGACGGCACTGCTGTCCGGCTCACCCCGCCGGCACCCGCCGACGGAGGCGGCCCGCGGGCCCGCGGCGGCGGAGCCGGACCGCCCCGAGCCCCCGCCCCGGTGGGCGGCCCCGGTCTTCGCCCCACGGGACGACCGTGCCTGACGTGCCCTAACGAAGGTCCACTCGTCCCCGGCCGGCTCTCCCGCGGGCCCACAGTCCGCCCAGGAAGCCGGCGACCAGCCCCCACAGCGCGGCGAGGCCCAGTGCCGACCACACCTCGGGGCGCAGGAACAGGTCACCGGTCAGGCCCGTGCCGCCCAGGTCGCTGATGCCGAACAGCGTCAGGCCGTAGTGCGCGGAGATCCGGCCGACGAGGCAGATCGTCAGCACCGTCAGCACCAGGGCCACCGCCATGTGCACCGCGTGCCGCCAGGCCGGCGTCCGGGCCGGGGAGCGGGCCGCCGTCACGAACGCCGCCGCCAGCAGCAGCACCGCGTCCACGGCGACCAGCCACCACACCCGGCCGTCCTGCTCCCCGAGCGTGCGCAGGTTCAGCGTGGCGGTGTCCGAGCCGCGCAGCACCTCGTCCAGCACGTGCGGCATCGGCAGCCCGAACGGCCCCTGCACCCGGCCCTCCCAGGTGGCGCCCAGCCCGACGGTGAACGCGAGCCACACCAGGTTGGGCAGGCCCAGCAGCACCACGGCGAGGGTCTGCGCGGCACGGCCGCGCACCGCCGCGGTCACGAGCGCGACGACCACCCCCAGCGCGACGCACGCGAGCAGCAGCACGACCATCGCGTACGCCGCCGGGCGCACCGACTCCTGGAAGCGCAGCAGCCGAGGCGGCAGCGGAGCCCCGCGGGAGACCAGCAGCGCCAGCACCAGCACGCCGGCCAGCCACAGCAGCCCGGACAGCAGGGTGAGCGGCACATCGGTGGTGAAACCGGCCTTCGGGGTCACGCCGAACACCTCACCGAGGTCGTTCAGCGTGTCGTCGCCCAGCGACACCGCGAACGTCCGGCGGGCGGCCAGGGCCACCGCCGACAGGCCGAGGAGCCACACCACGGCGATCCGGGCCGCCCAGCCGGCGAGTTCGGCGGCCGAGGCGACCGCCCGGTGCCGCAGCGGCCGCAGGAACCCGGCGGCGGTCACCAGGACGCCGACGAGCGTCACGGACAGCGGGATCACCGTGAGGTCCGCCCGCGTGCCGGCGATCCCCCGGCATCGCCGGAGAGTTCGACCACGCCCCCGACCGCGGTGACGACGGTCGCCGCGACCACCCTCGGGTAGGCCCCACCGGGCAGGTCGGTGGCGCCGGCCGCCCACAGTCCCAGCGCGGCCGTGACCCCCATGGTGATCAGCGCGGCCAGTGCCACGGCGACCGCCGGCACCCAGCCCTGACGGGACGGCGCCTGGCCGGGGGGGAGGTTCGGGCTCACCCTCGCCACGCTAAGCAGGGCCCGGCCCGCACGCCTGCCGGGAGGGCCGTCCGCGTCCACTTGCGGAGGAAGGAGGACGAGAGCACACAATGAAGAGGCAGTGGACCAAGCGGCGTGCGGTGTTGCGCAAGCGGCGTCGCGGGAGATCCCGTCGGGAGTGCTCGTGAGTGTCGAACCGCCCTCCTCCGGCCGCCCCTCAGGCCCGCCCTCAGGCCCGCTGTCCGGCCCTCGCAGCCGCCCTCCGGCCCGCCCGCCCCGCCGCCCGGCGGAACCCCGGGCGGCTCGACCTCGCCCGGCGGCGGCCCCGGACCGAACCGGCCGTGGTGGAGGTCCGCGTCCCGTATCGCGCTGCTCACCACCGCCCTCGTCGTCGCGGCGGCCGTCGCGATCGTCCTGACGACCCGCTCCGGCGGTGGCGGCGGATCCGGCGGCGAGAGCGAGGTCTTCCTCCAGGCCGCGGGCAAGACGGGCCCGGACCCCTTCACCGAGTCCACCGCCACCGGCAGCTCACCCCCGCCCACCACCACGGCCCCGGCGACCACCTCCGCGCCCGCCAACGCCGTACGGGGCGTCGACGGCGGCGCCCCCGGCCTGTACGGCGGCACCCGGGACGTGGCCGCCTGCGACGTGGAGAAGCAGGTCACGGCACTGCGGGCCGACCCCGACAAGAACCGGGCGTTCGCGTCCGTCCCCGGCATCGACCCGGCCGAGGTCCCCGCCTACCTGCGGGCCCTCACCCCCGTCCAGCTGCGCATGGACACCCGCGTCACCAACCACGGCTACCGCGACGGCGCCGCCACCTCCTACCAGGCCGTCCTGCAGTCCGGCACCGCCGTCCTCGTCGACGGCCACGGCGTGCCCCGCGTGCGCTGCGCCTGCGGCAACCCGCTGACCCCGCCCGTCGCGCAGCAGACCACCCCGAAGCGCACCGGCGACTCCTGGCCGTCGTACCACCCCGCGAACGTCGTCGTGGTCGCCCCGTCGACGACCGTCGTGGACGTCTTCGTCCTGTACGACCCCGGCGCCGACCGCTGGTTCGCCCGGCAGCGGGGCGACACCGGCGGCAAGGACCGGCCCGCCAAGCCCCCGGCGACCCTGCCCGAACCGTCCGCGAGCGTCACCACGCCCACGTCGCCCACCTCGCCGTCCACCTCCCGCAGCCCCGGACCGCCGGAGTCGACCAGCCCCCGCCGCCCGGCTCCGAGGAGCCGCCCTCCTCGCCGGGGCCCTCGGAACCCCCGCAACCCCCGCAGGACTCGGGCCCGTCGGGGCCGTCGGGCGAACCGCGGACCGACGGCTCCCCGTCCTCCGGGGCGGCCGACACCACGTCCCGCTCCGAGCCCCCCTCGGCCGACCGGTCCCCGAGCCGTTCACCCGTGCTGTGAGGCAGCCCATGGCGGCCGGACCGGGGCCGGGGGACTGCACGGCCCGCTTCGGGTAGCAGCACTGGGCAGCAGCGTCCGGCCAGGCCGGCCTCCGAGAGAGAACAGCATGATCAAGCACCTGGACGGGGCAGTGATACCGACCGGTTTCGACGTACCCGTGGAGCCGCTCCGCCGCGCGGCGCACTACACCGGTGAACCCGGCTCCATCGCCGAGGCCCGCGACTTCGCCGCCCACTTCGTCGACCAGCTCAGGACGGAGTGGTGCGCGGGCATGGACGACCGCTTCGGCGACGACGTCATGCTGGTCGTCAGCGAGCTGGTCACCAATGCCGACCGGCACAGCAACGGCCCTACATCCTGGAGCTGGAGGGCACCGACACCTCGGTGACGGTCGCCGTGTACGACAGCAGCGACCGGCTGCCGCTGCGCTTCCCCAAGGACCCCCGCCGGGTGGGCCGCCACGGTCTGGAGATCGTGCACGCCATCGCCACCGAGGTCACCGTCGACCGCGTCCCGGTCGGCAAGCGCGTCCGCGCCGTCCTCGGGGTCGCCGCCGGCTGACCCGCCGTGGGGCCGCCGGCCCCACGGCGGGTCAGCCGGCGGCGACGGGTGCTCAGGCGCAGCCGAGCTCGCCCAGCATCCCCTCGCGCAGCCGCACGATGATCCGCTTGATCAGGCGGGAGACGTGCATCTGGGAGCAGCCGAGACGCTCCCCGATCTCCGCCTGGGTGGCCTCCTCCACGAACCGCAGATGGATGATCTGCCGGTCGCGCTCGCTCAGCTCCGCCATCAGCGGAGCCAGCGAGTGGAAGTCCTCGACGAGCCGCAGGCCCTCCTCCTCCACCCCGATGAAGTCGGCCAGCACCGCTTCGCCGCCCTCGGGCCCGTCGCCGGTGAGGGCGGCGTCCAGGGAGGAGGAGTTGTAGCCGTTGGAGGCGATCTGCGCCTCGATCACCTCGGGCTCCGTGAGGTTCATCAGCGTGGCCAGCTCGGCGACGGTCGGGTCCCGGTCGAGGCGGCTGGAGAGCTCGTCGCGGGCCTTGGCCAGCTCCACCCGCAGCTCCTGGAGCCGCCGCGGCACGTGCACGGCCCAGGTCGTGTCCCGGAAGAAGCGCTTGATCTCCCCCACGATGTAGGGCAGCGCGAAGGAGGTGAACTCGACCTCGCGCGAGATCTCGAACCGGTCGATCGCCTTGATCAGGCCGATCATCCCGGTCTGGACGACGTCGTCCATGTCGTCGCCGCGGCCCCGGAACCGGCCGGCCGCGAACCGCACCAGCGACATGTTCATCTCGATGAGGGTGTTGCGCGCGTACTGGTACTCGTGCGTCCCTCCTCCAGCTCCGTCAGCCGCCGGAAGAACTGACGCGACAGCTGACGCGCGTCGCGGGGGCCACGCGCCCGGGGTCCTCGATTCCCGGCAGCGGCGCGCCACCCGTGCCGGCCCCGGCGGTGTCCTCGACGACCTGTGCCTGCGACCCGATCACGGCGGTGTGCATTACCTCTCCCACGAAAGTCACGGTTCGACATTCTCTGTGCGCACTGGGTGAGCGAACCGGGTACGGCAGGCCCACTCGGGGGCGAATACCCCGAGTCGGCGCACACATGCACACGAAAACGTACCGGTTCCGTCTGCCGTGCCCCGCCGGGGGTCCGGCCGTGATTTCCCTGAGGGCGGAACGCCGGAGGTCTTCCCGCGGCGGCCGGTCCTCCTAGGCTGGGACGGTGAGCAACCAAGCGCCGAACCACGCCCGCGTGATCCCGCTGCGCCCCTCGACGGAGCGCCCCGCCACCGCCCGCCCCGCCGGCCGGCCGCCCACCCCCGGGGAATCCCTCAGAGAACCCCTCTGGCGCGACCTCGTCGGCGACGTCCTGCGCCGCGAACGCCGGTCCCAGGGGCGCACGCTGCGGGACGTCGCCGACGCCGCCCGTATCTCCATGCCGTATCTGTCGGAGGTGGAGCGCGGCCGCAAGGAGGCCTCCTCGGAGGTCCTGGCGGCCGCCGCCCGCGCGCTCGGCCTGAGCCTCGGCGACCTGCTGGCGCGCGCCCAGGGCGAGTTGGTCCGGCTCACCAGCCGGACCTCGCACCCGCGCCGTACGACGACGACCACGTCCTCGCTCGACGGACTCTGCCTGGCAGCCTGACGGCACGACCGGGCCGGTGCCTCAGCCCCGTACGGGGCGCCGGCTCAGCACCTCGTCGGCCAGGCCGTACGCCACGGCCTCACGCGCGGTGAACACCTTGTCGCGGTCCATGTCCGCGCGCAGGGTCGCGGCGTCGTGGTGCGTGTGCCGGGCCAGCACCTCCTCGACCTGGGCGCGGATGCGCACCATCTCCTTTGCCTGGAGCGCCAGGTCCGACACCGTGCCCTGCCGCCCGCCGCTGGCGGGCTGCCCGAGCAGCACCCGCGCGTGCTCCAGCACGAACCGCCGCCCGGGGTCCCGGCCGCCAGCAGTACGGCCGCGGTGGAGGCGGCCTGGCCCACGCAGAACGTCGCGAGGGGGCCTGGACGAACGTCATCGTGTCGTAGACGGCCATCAGCGAGGTGAACGAGCCGCCGGGGGAGTTGATGTAGATCGCGATCTCGCTCTCCGGTGCCGACGACTCCAGGTGGAGCAGTTGCGCGATCACGACGTTGGCGACGCCGTCGTCGATCTCGCTGCCGAGGAAGATGATCCGCTCGGCCAGCAGCCGGCTGTAGACGTCGTAGGACCGCTCGCCCTGCGGGGTTCGCTCCACCACGTTCGGGATCGTGTACGTCCCCATGTCAGAGCCCCGTCCGTCGCTTCGAGGCGGCCGGACGGACATCGGCCAGCGACTCCACCACCCGGTCGACGATGCCGTACTCCCTGGCCTCCTCGGCCGTGAACCAGCGGTCGCGGTCGCCGTCCCGGGAGATGGTCTCGGGGCTCTGACCGGTGTGCTCGGCGGTGATCCGCTCGATGGTCCGCTTGGTGAACTCCAGGTTCTCGGCCTGGATCTCGATGTCCGCGGTGGTGCCGCCGATACCGGCCGACGGCTGGTGCATCATGACGCGCGCGTTCGGCAGCGCGTACCGCTTGCCGGCCGTACCGACGCTCAGCAGGAACTGGCCCATGCTGGCCGCGAATCCCATCGCCAGCGTCGAGACGTCGTTCGGGATGAGCCGCATCGTGTCGTAGATGGCCAGGCCCGCGTGGACCGAGCCGCCGGGGCTGTTGACGTACAGGCTGATGTCGGTGCGCGGGTCCTCGGCCGACAGGATCAGCAACTGCGCGCAGACCCGGTTGGCGGACACCTCGTCGACCTGGGTGCCGAGCAACACGATGCGCCGGTTGAGCAGTTGGGCCGCAAGCTGGTCGTCGAAGCGGCTGGGAGGGGTGTCGCCCTCCTCGGCCCGTGGCAGCAGGGCCGGCGCGGGACCGGTGAGGTGTCGGGACATGGGCGCTCCTTGTCGAGAGGCGAGAGGTGAGTGCGGCGGCGTCGGCCGCCGCGCCACCCACTCTCGGCGCGTGACCGCCCCCGCGGCGGATTTCCCTGCCCTGGGCAGATTCGCCGACAGCAGAGGGCCTCCTGCCGCGGCCTGCGCGGGCGGTTCCCCGGACGAGCCCGCATCGGACGAACCGAAACCGGGGCGCCGCCGGTCGATGAGTTCCGGGCGCCGCACCGGTCGACACTGATGACAGCGTTCCCCGCACACTCGCGCTCCTGGAGGAACCCATGACCACCGACGGATTCACCACGTGCCTCTGGTTCGACGGCCAGGCGGAGGAAGCCGCCCACCACTACGCGTCGATCTTCAAGAACTCGAGCGTCGGCACCGTCGCCCGCTACACCGAGGCCGGCCCGGGCCCCGCCGGCTCCGTGATCACCGTGGAGTTCACGGCCAACGGCCAGAAGTTCGTCGGCCTGAACGGCGGCCCGCAGTTCACGTTCAACGAGGCCGTCTCGTTCCAGATCGACTGCGCCGACCAGGAAGAGGTCGACTACTACTGGGACAAGCTCATCGAGGGCGGTGGCGAGCCCGGCCCCTGCGGCTGGCTCAAGGACAAGTACGGCGTGTCCTGGCAGGTCGTGCCCACCGAACTGATGCGGATGCTCACCTCGCCGGACCAGGAGAAGGCCGCCCGCGCCACCAGGGCCATGCTCGCCATGGGCAAGCTCGACATCGCCGCCCTGCGGAAGGCCTACGAGGGGGAGGGGGAGTAGACGGGCGAGGGGCCGCCGGGAGGGGCGGGCCTCGTACGGCCGGCCCCGAAGGCCTGCCACCGCCGGCCCGTGCCTTCCCGGGCCGCGGCCGGGGCCCGCCCGTCCGCAGCCCGTCACCTCCGGGTCCCGGCCCCCGTCACCTCCCGGCCTCCGCCAGGATCTCCTTGATCACGTGCCGGGAGTTCTCCGCCAGCGGCGGATTGGTCTCCCGGTAGAACGGCAACTGGATCAGCGAGATCGACAGCGCCCACCCCCGGCCGCGCGCCCATTCGGCGTCGTCCGCGCCCACCGCCGCCCGGAAGACGGCGCGGGCCGACGCCGGCAGCAGGTTCCAGGCCACGATCAGGTCCACGGCCGGGTCACCGACGCCCACGCTGCCGAAGTCGATCACCGCCGCCAGCCGGCCGTCCGCCACCAGCACGTTGCCCGGCGACAGATCGCCGTGGGCCCACGCGGGCGGGGCCGTGCGGCCCGGTGCCCGTAGCGCCTCCTCCCACAGGGCGGTGACCGCGGCCGTGTCGATCCCGCCCGCCAATCGGGCGATGGCCGAACGGGTGGGCGCGTCCCGCTCCGCCAACGGCACACCCCGGTGCCCGGGCGGCCCGCCCCGCGCGTCGACCCGGCGCAGCCCGGCGACGAACGCCCCCAGGTCCGCGGCCAGCTCCCCGGGCCGCTCCAGGGCCCCCGCGACGGGATTGCGGCCGTCCAGCCACCGGTAGACGGACCACGGCCAGGGGAACCCCGCACCGGGAGCGCCCCGTTCCAGCGGCACCGGCGCGGCGACGGACAGCCGCGGTCCCAGCCGCTCCAGCCAGAGCCGCTCGTGGGCCACGCTCTCCACCGCCCCCGGATACCGGGGCAGCCGCACCACCTTGTCGGCGCCCAGCCGGAACATCGCGTTCTCCGTCCCCGAGGACTCCAGCCGCTCCACCGGCAGCGACGCCCACCGCGGGAACTGCGCGGCGACGAGCCGTCGTACCAGCGCCGGGTCCACGTCGATCTCGTCCGGACGCATCCTCACCGCACACATGCCGCTCATTCCAGGTGAACGGCCCGGCGGCTGTCCAGCGGGTTTCCGGGCGGGCGTCCCCGCCGTCCGGATGCAGCGCGCCGGGCCCGGCCCCAAGCTGACTCGTGTGACTCGTCCCGGCCCCTCGGGCACCCGGGCCGTCCGTCCGAGACCCCGGCGGTGGCTGCGCGGCAGCCCCGCGCCCCGTGACCGCGGGGAACCCACGCGAAGGAGCGCATGGACATGACCGACGTATCGAGCAAGGGGCCCGATCGCGGCGACGGCCGGAAGGTGCTCACCAACCGGCAGGGCCACCCGGTCCACGACAACCAGAACCAGCGCACCGTCGGCGCCCGCGGCCCCGCCACCCTGGAGAACTACCAGTTCCTCGAGAAGATCAGCCACTTCGACCGCGAACGCATCCCCGAGCGCGTCGTCCATGCCCGCGGCGTCACCGCGTACGGCTACTTCGAGGCGTACGGCACCTGGGGGACGAGCCGATCAGCCGGTACACCCGCGCCAAGCTGTTCCAGGAGCGCGGCAAGCGCACCGACCTGGCGGTCCGCTTCTCCACGGTGATCGGCGGGCGCGACTCCTCCGAGGCCGCCCGCGACCCGCGCGGCTTCGCCGTGAAGTTCTACACCGAGGACGGCAACTGGGACCTCGTCGGCAACAACCTCGGCGTCTTCTTCATCCGGGACGCGATCAAGTTCCCGGACGTCATCCACGCCCTCAAGCCCGACCCGGTCACCTTCGAGCAGCAGCCGCGCCGCATCTTCGACTTCATGTCGCAGACCCCCGAGGCGATGCACATGCTGGTCAACCTGTTCAGCCCGCGCGGCATCCCCGCCGACTACCGCCACATGCAGGGCTTCGGCGTCAACACCTACAAGTGGGTCGACGCCGAGGGCGGGACCAAACTGGTCAAGTACCACTGGATGCCCAGGGCCGGGGTGCGCAGCATGACCGAGGAGGACGCCGCCAACGTGCAGGCCGACTCCCTCGGCCACGCCACCAAGGACCTCTACGAGAGCGTCGCGCGCGGCGAACACCCCGAGTGGGAGCTGCTCGTGCAGATGATGGACGACGGCGAGCACCCGGAGCTGGACTTCGACCCGCTCGACGACACCAAGACCTGGCCCGAGCAGGACTTCCCGCCCAAGCCGGTCGGCAAGATGGTGCTGAACCGCATGCCGGAGAACTTCTTCGCCGAGAACGAGCAGATCTCCTTCGGCACCGGAGTCCTCGTCGACGGCCTGGACTTCTCCGACGACAAGATGCTCGTCGGCCGCACCTTCTCCTACAGCGACACGCAGCGCCACCGGGTCGGCCCGAACTACCTTCAGCTGCCGGTGAACCACGCGAAGAACGCCGACGTGCGCACCAACCAGCGCGACGGGCAGATGACGTACCACGTGGACGGCGGCGGCGAGAGCCCGAGCGTCAACTACGAACCGTCGATCACCGGCGGGCTGCGGGAGGGCCGGTACCCCGCGCACGACGAACAGGGCCCGGAGATCCGCGGCCGGCTGACCCGCAAGCGCATCCCGCGCACCAACGACTACCAGCAGGCCGGTCAGCGCTACCTGCTGATGGAGCAGTGGGAGCGCGACGACCTGGTCAAGAACCTCACGGGGGCGCTCGCCGAGTGCGACCGGCCGGTGCAGGAGCGCATGGTGTGGCACTTCCTCCTGGTCGAGAACGACCTCGGCCTCAGGATCGCCGAGGGGCTCGGCATCACCCCCGAGGACGTGGCGGAGCTGGAACCGCTGGCGAGCCAGGACCTGACCGAGGAGGACCGCGACCGGCTCGCCCACCTGGGCAAGAACCCGCCCCGCGACGTGGAGGGCCTCACCATGACCCACTGCGTACCGGACGAGCGGCACGTCGTGAACCGCTGAGCGGTCGGCACGCGGACGCGCCGGGACGTCGCGGCGGCGGGCGGCGGCGGGGAAAGCCGCCGCGGAGACGGGGAAAGCCGCCGCGGAGACGGGCCGTCGGCACCACGTCGAGACGACGGGTGCCGACGGCCCGTGCGTGGGGCCCGGGCGCCGATCCGTGCGCCGGTCCGTGTGCGATGTCTTGACGTGTACTTGTCGTAGTGGCTTCATGGGAGCGCTCCCACCCCATCCTCCCGATGCCTGAGTTTCTGGCGCTCACTCCTGGAGTCGCAGTGAGAAGAGCACGCAGCACGACCCGGAAGAGGTTCCTGCCCGCCCCCACCCCCGTCCTCGCCGCTCTGCTCGCACTCGCCGTCGCCCTGGGCTTCTTCGCCCCGGCCGGCGCGCAGGCCGCCGACGCCCCTCGCGCCCTCGCCACCGGCCTGCACATCAGCGACGGCCGTCTGCTGGAGGGCAACGGCAACGATTTCGTCATGCGCGGCGTCAACCACGCCCACACCTGGTACCCCGGCGAGACGCAGTCCCTCGCCGACGTCAAGGCGCTGGGCGCCAACACCGTCCGCGTCGTCCTCTCCGACGGCCACCGCTGGACCCGGAACACCCCCGAGGACGTGGCCGCCGTCATCGCCCGGTGCAAGGCCAACCGCCTCATCTGCGTCCTGGAGGTGCACGACACCACGGGCTACGGCGAGGACAGTGCGGCCGGCACCCTCGACCACGCCGCCGACTACTGGATCGGCCTGAAGGACGTGCTGGCCGGCCAGGAGGACTACGTCATCGTCAACATCGGCAACGAGCCCTGGGGCAACACCGCCCCGGAGGGGTGGACCGACCCGACGATCGCCGCCGTGAAGAAACTGCGCGCCGCCGGCCTCCAGCACACGATCATGGTCGACGCCCCCAACTGGGGACAGGACTGGCAGGGCGTCATGCGGGCCAACGCCCGGACCGTCTACGACGCCGATCCCACCGGCAACCTGATCTTCTCCATCCACATGTACAGCGTCTTCGACACCGCGGCGGAGGTCACCGACTACCTCAACGCCTTCGTCGACGCGAAACTCCCCCTGCTCATAGGCGAGTTCGGCGGGCCCGCCGACCAGTGGGGCGACCCCGACGAGGACACCATGATGGCCACCGCCGAACAGCTCGGCCTCGGCTATCTGGCCTGGTCCTGGAGCGGCAACACCGACCCGGTCCTCGACCTCGCCACCGACTTCGACCCGACCCGCCTCAGCTCCTGGGGGCAGCGGATCTTCAACGGCGTCAACGGCATCGCCCGGACCGCGAAGGAGGCCACCGTCTTCGGCGGCGGCACCCCGGGCGACACCCGGGCGCCGACCGCTCCCGGCGCCCCGGTGGCCTCCGCCGTCTCGGCCACCTCCGCGACCCTCACCTGGGGCGCGTCCACCGACGACGTCGGCGTCACCGGTTACGACGTCGTGCGGATCGGCGGCGGTACCGAGACCGAGGTCGCCGCGTCCACGGCGAACACCCTCACGCTGACGGGCCTCACCCCGGACACGGCGTACACGTTCGCCGTCTACGCCCGGGACGCGGCCGGCAACCGCTCGGCGCGCTCGGCCACGGTGGACGTCACCACCGGCGAGGACGGTGGCACCCCGGGTGCGGCGTGCTCGGTCGGCTACCGCGTGGTGGGGCAGTGGTCCGGCGGTTTCCAGGCCGAGATCGCCCTGCGCAACACCGGCACGGCGGCGGTCGACGGCTGGACGCTCGCCTTCGCCTTCCCGGACGGCCAGACGGTGGCGAACATGTGGGGCGGCACCCCCGCCCAGAGCGGGAGCACGGTGAGCGTGGCCGCGGCGTCGTACACCTCGACGATCCCCGTCGGCGGTTCGGTGACCGTGGGCTTCATCGGCACCAAGGGCGCCGCCAACACGGCGCCGACCGCCTTCACCCTCAACGGCACCGCCTGCACGACCGGTTGAGCGACCCGTCGCCGTCGGCCGGCGAGGGCGCCGGGCCCTCGCCGGCCGACGCGTGTCGCGGGGCCGGCACCGGCGTCGAACGGGCGGCCTTGTACCCACCCGCCCCCTGGCCTAGTCTCGCCGTGGAGCAAGCGCTTTCTCGGTGAAGGGTGCGTCGTGGTGAGCGAGTCCGGATCCGCGCCGCCGCACCCGCTGCCCGGTGCCGTCGGCCTGTCCCACCTGACCGCGTACGACTGGGAGGCCGCCGACGGCGTCTGCGGCGGCAGCCCGCACCTGCACCTGGTGTGCACGGAGGCGTACGTCGTCACCGGCGGCCGGGGAGCGGTGCAGACCCTGAGCCCCGACGGCCACCGGGACGTCCCCCTGGAGCCCGGATCGGTGGCCTGGTTCACGCCGGGCACCGTGCACCGGATGGTGCAGGGCGGCGGCCTGCGCGTCACGGTGCTGATGCAGAACAGCGGCCTGCCCGAGGCCGGGGACGCCGTCTTCACGTTCCCGCCCGAGGTGCTCGCCGATCCGCGCCGGTACGCGGCCGCCGCGGAGCTCCCGCCCGGAACCGGCCCGGAGGCGGCCGCGGCCGCGCGCCGGCGCCGGGACCTCGCGGTCGAGGGGTACGTCGACCTGCGGAAGGCCCTCGTCGCCGGTGACCCGCGACCACTCCTGGCCTTCCAGCGGGCCGCCGCCGCACTGGTGCGCGAGAAGGTGCCGGTGTGGCGCGAGCTGTGGCGGGCCGGTGCGCTCGCCACGGCCGAACGCACCGGCGCCCAGCTCGACGCGCTGGCGGCCGGCGAGCCGTCGTACCTCGCCGGCGCGACCGCGTACGAGACCGCGCCGGCCCGGCGCGGCGGCTTCGGGATGTGCGGCCGCAGGGACGAGTACGCGCTGCCGGGTACCACTCCCGTGTGAGCCGCGCACGACGCCGTGAGCGGACCGGCGCGTACTGCCCGCTCCGGAGGGCGCGCACCCCTCCCGTGTCACGTTCTCCGTCGTCGGCGTACCGCCGCGGCCGCCCCCGACGGCGGCGGCCGCGGCCGCGGCCCGCGTCAGCGGGCGGCCGTCCAGCCGTGGCGACGTCGACGACGAGGTGGCCGTCGAGCCGCTGCACCCGGAAGGGCAGCCGTGCCCGCACCCCGAGCCCGATCTGCGTCTCGCCCTCGAAGCTGCCGGCGTACCGGGTGTCGCGGAAGGTCCGGTAGCCGGTGATGTTCACGCCGGGCAGCGGCTGGGCGGCACGCGCGGGGTACGTCGGGGTGCCGGTGTCGGGGTCGTAGGCGGGCGCGCTCACCCGCACCTCCAGGATCGCCCCGCCGCCCACCGGGATGAGACGGCCGGAACCGTCCTGGTACAGGCGGTCCACGTAACGGACCGAGTACCCGAGTTCGCCGGCGGCCGCGCCCGGGACGTCGATGACGAGCCGGTCGTAGCAGTCGTGCTGTCCGGTCCGCGCGTTGCGCACCGGGGTCGCCGTGCCGGCGGTGTACGCCTTGTCGAGACTGCCCCAGCCGGTGGGGCAGGCGACGGCCGCGCGCGAGGCGGCGGCCGGGGCGGTCGGCATCGCGGCCTGCGCCGGGACCGCGGCCGCACCGAGCGTGGCCGTCATGACGGCGGCGGTGACCCAAATGGTTCTGGTTCGCGCCATGGTGTCCCCCTAGAGGTGCGTGTGACTGTTATCGGGTGAGACAGCCCGCTTGGCCGAATGGTTGCACCGTTCGGCGGATCCGTCACCCGAACCGCCGGACCGCGTGCCGGTCGGGCGCCTCCGACACCTCCGCCGGCGTCGCGCCCGCGGGCGGTCGCCCGGCCCGGCACGAACCCGGTGAGCCTCATCGTGGTGCCGAGTGCGTGTTCAGGCGGTGCGGCACAGGGCGTGGTCGATGAGGTCGCGCAGTGCGTCTTCCTGACGGGCCGTGGTCTGCGGGTCCGCGGAGCGGCTGTGTGCGGAGACGGTGATGGTGCGTCGACCGTCCGTGGTGCTCGCCGCCCGGACGACATAGCCGAAGCCGCTTCCTCCATGCCCGAGGTAGCCGCCGCCGCAGGACAGAGGAGTGAAGAACAGGCCCAGGCCGTCTTCGGTGCCTTCCGGGTGACCGCTGTCCTGCGGCACCGGCACGGTGTTCCGCATGGCAGCGAGTTCGACGGGCTTCAGCAACTGTCCACCTGTCAGCGCCGCGAAGAAGCGGTTGAGGTCGCGGGCTGTGCCGGTCATCGAGCCGTCGGCCCCGCTGTCGAAGGGACGGTAGGGGATCGTGGTGTCGACCATCGGGCCGTCCGCGGTGAACTGCTGGTGGTTGGCCGTGTGCGGATGCGGAAGGAAGGGCCGGGTGCCGGGGGTGTCGGTGTGCCGCAGGCCGAGCGGGCGCAGGATGCGGTCGTGGACCTGCTGTTCCCAGGTACGGCCTGTGATCTTCTCGATGATCATTCCGATGAGCACGTAATTCGTGTTGGAGTACGCCCAACCGGTGCCTGCCGGGAAGGCGGGTTCATGGCGCATGGCCAGGTCCACCAGCTCTTCGGGTTCGTAGGACCGCCACCGGTTGGCGAAGTAGGTCTGGGCGCCGGGTCGGGGAAGACGTCATGGATGTAGTCGGACAGGCCACTGGTGTGCTGCAGCAGGTCGCGGAGGGTGATGGTCCGGCCGTCGTTTCCCGCACCGGACACGACCCCGGGCAGCAGTTGCTCCACCGTCCGGTCGAGGGAGATCCGTTTTTCGCCCACCAGTTGCAGCACGACGGTGGCGACGAACGTCTTGGTGGTGCTGCCCAGACGCAGGTAGCCGTCCTTCGGAACCGGCCGGCGAGTGACCAGGTCCCCCACCCCGGAGCGGGCCGTGACCGTCCCGCGCGAGGTTTCCAGGCGGACCGCCACCCCGGTGACCCCGGTGTCCCGCAGCGCGTCGGCGTCACGCTGCACGGACCAGGCCGTGCCGGACGGGCGCGGCGCGGCCGAGGCCGCAACGGACGGCAGGGATGACACAGCCAGCGCCAGCACCGCGGCTGATAACCGCAAACGACGAAAGATCATGACCCGAGGCTAGGAACGACAAGGGCCACCAGCCATCCGGCATACGCCCCGTCTCCAACGGGTGCCGGCCGGATGGACATCACGCCGGGCATCCTCCACACCCCCTCCCTCGTCCGGTATCCGGTTCATGCTTCTGAAGAGCAGACGGACGTTCCGCCACAGCCTTTGACTCAGCCGCGTCTGTCCAGAGCTGTGCTGCTCCAGCCTCGTGACCTTCCGCTGGAGCTCGTCGACGCCCGCTGGGACTCCGGGCCCTGACTCCTGCCCTGCCTGAGCTCCCGGCGTCTGTGACAGTCGCTTTTCCCACTGCTGTGTGCGGACAGCCAGGCGGGTGCGGCGGGCCTGGGCGTCGGCGAGGTCGGCGTGGAGCGATGCCCGGCTGACCGGCGAGCCGACGGCCGGGTCCTGGGTGCAGGTTCGAGTTCGGCCGCATGGACGATTTCGAGCAGGTCGCGGTGACGACAGAGGGAGCCGCGATCGGCTCCGGCTTGCCGGGCGACGGCCGAGACGCTGATCGGCGTGCCGTTCCTCACGGCGGCCCGAGGGGGTTCTCTGGGAGACTGTCGCTCCGTCACGACGAGCGGGCCGGGGGAGCGAGTGGCCGACGAGATGATCACCGCGTGGATCGCCGCCGGCTCCGCGCTGGCCGGCGCGGTCGCCGGCGGCGCCGTGACGGGATGGTTCACACTGGCTTCGGCCAGACGCCAGGCGCAGAGCACCGTCGACGCGGCGGTCCGTCAGGCGGACGCGGCATGGGCGGCCGGCCGGCGCCAGGCCGAGGCCGCCTGGGAGGCGGGGCGTCGGCAGGCCGACGCGGCGTGGGACGCCGGACGCCTGCAGGCCGAGGCACAGCTCAGTGTCGCCACCCGGACCCTCGACGCCCAGGCGCTGGCGGCCCGGCGGACGGTGCGCCGGGCCGCGTACGTCACCTTTCTGGCCGGCGCCGACCTGGCCCACCAGCGGCGCCGCCGGTGGCTGGACGCGGCCGGCACGACGGACGCGGCCGCACACCGGGACGCGTACCGCGCGGCCCTGCCCGCCGTCCGGGAAGCGCTCAACGTGATCCGGCTGGAGGGCCCCGACACCGTCACCGTGGCCGCCGAGGCCCTCGAAACGACCCTCGCGGAGTCCGAGCCGCCCGAGCGTCACGCCCTCGCCCATCGGGAGTTCCTGAGCGCGGCCCGGACCGCGTTGACCGGCACGGAGTGACCGGGCGGCGCCCTCCGTCCCGGCGCTTCCCCGGCCATCGGAACCCGGCGCGGGGCCGACGCGTTCTCCCGGCACGCGACGCCACTCCTGTGGCACGCTGATGTGCTGTCAAACGCCTTTGTGAAGCGGGGAGTACGTGGACGACCACCTGGCCTCGGTCGAACATCTCACGGACGAGGTCACCCTGGTGGCTCCGACCGCCGCGGTGCAGCATTCGCGCGACGGCAGGCAGCTGCGGGTCCTGATCGCGGACCTGGCGCGGCAGGGGCGGGTACGGATCGTCCTCGACCTCGCCGACATGGGGGAGCTGTGGAGCTTCGACCTGGCGGCGCTGATGCACGGCCTCCAGCTGTGCCGGACCGGTGGGGGCGCGATCGCGCTGGTCTGCGGCATGCGGCAACACCGGGAGGCACTGGCCAAGGCCGGTCTCGACGCCGTCTTCGTCCTGTCCGACACCGTGCCGCAAGCCGTCGAGTCGCTCGCTCGCGTCCAGCCCCCCGAGGTCGCCCCGTGACGACGCACGACCCGATCGAGGTGACCCACGAGCACCTGTCGGACGCCGTCACCGTGATCCGCGTCGCCGGGGACGTCACCGTGTACGGCGCGCCCGTACTCCGGGCCACCCTGCTCGATCTGCTGCGACAGGGGCGAAGCCGGCTGATCGTCGACCTGAGCCGCTCCGGCCACCTGGACAGCACCGGCCTTGGCGAGATCACCCGCGGGGTGGCGCGCAGCCGGGCGCGGGGCGGCGCCCTGGTGCTCGTGTTCACCGAGGAGCGGATCGGGAAGATCCTGCGGGTCACGGGGCTGGTGAAGGCCGTCCTCGTGTTTCCCACCGTCGCCCGCGCCGTCGAGCACCTGGCCCGCCCGGAACAGTCGGCGGGCTCCGGTGACCGGGGCGGCCCCACGGAGCGACCGGCACCTGCTCCTCTGTCGTACGAGCACCTGTCCGAGAGCGTCGGCGTGGTACGGGTCGGCAACGACCCCGACACCGACGACCTGAACGTCGACACCGCCCGGCCGATGCACGCTCTCACGGCCGACCTGATCGGACAGGGGCGGTGCCTGCTGGTCGTGGACCTGACCGGACTGGGCCTGATCGATTCGGCCGGACTGCTCATGCTGCGCAGGACGCTCGTACGGGCCCGTGCTCGCGGCGGTGACGTCACCCTGGTGGTGACGTCGGAGCGAGTGCGGAAGATCTTCCGCATCACCGCTCCGAACAGACACTTCGACCTGTACGACTCGGTCGGGAGAGTCGTCGAGCGGCTGGGGCGCCACGGCGCGGACGCCGCCGGGAGACGCGTTCCCGACCGAGTCGTACAGGCCCGGCCCGCAGGAGGCGGCAGATGCTGAGCGGGCAGGTCCCCGAGCCGGACACGACGCCTCGGCCCGCCGCCGGCACGGGCCCCCTGACACCTCCTCGGCTCCCGCCGAGCGCACTGCGCACCTTGAAACGACGCCTCCACGCCCTGTACCGCGCGGGCGGCACGCCGTCCCCCGCCCGACTCGCCGCGATGACGGCGGAGACGCAGGGACCGGGGGAGCCGGGGGAGGGGGACACGACGGAGGCCACGGTCCTCGGGCTCCTGGGCTCGCCCGAACCCGGATCGCTCCGGGACACGCTCGCACTGGCGTCGGCCCTGGCCCGGCGCGCGGGTGCGGACCCGGCCGTCGTGGCGGCGGACCTGCATCCGCTCTGGCTGCGGGCCGAGCAGGAACGCCCGGTCGCGCTCCGCACCGCCGCCCACTGGGACGCCGTAGGACTGGGGGTGCGCCCCTCGCCCGGCAGCGACGGGACGGCGAGCGGGCCGCTGACCGAGTACGTCGAGCGTCCGCACGACGCGACGCTGCGCCGGCGCCTCGCCCACGCGGCGGCGGCCGACGGCACCGTGTTCGCGCTGCTGGTGGGGCGCTCCGCGACGGGCAAGACGCGCGCGGCCTACGAAGCCGTCAGGGAGACACTGCCGGACTGGCCCGTCCTGCACCCCGCCGACGCCCGCCAGTTGACCGGCTGGATCGACGAGGACGGCATCGACGCGCGGACCGTGCTGTGGCTCGACGAGACCCAGCGCTATGTCACCGGCGCGTCCGGCGAGGCCGCCGCCCGGGCGCTGGGTGACCTGCTGGACCGGATCGCGCCGCTCGCCGTCATCGGCACGATGTGGCCCGAGCACCTGCGGCGGCTGACCGCCACCGGCCGCGGCGACCCGGAGGAGAACTTCCACGTCCGTTCTCTGATCGTCGGGCGGAACGCCACCGTCCGCGTGCCCGAACTGCTGCCGGCGGACCATCCCGCGACCAGGCGGGCCGCGGCCCGGGACCCGCGGATGGCCGCCGCCGTGCGAGCGGCCGGTACCGGCCGGCGGATCCTCCAGCACCTCACCTGCGGACCGGAGTTGGTGCGGCACTGGGAGGACGGCCCCGATCACTGGTTCACCGCGGCCGAGCACGCCGTACTCACCGCGGCCGTCGAGGTGCGTCGCCTGGGCCACACCAGCGCGGTCCGCCGCTCCTGCTGATGGACGCGGCGGTCGCCTTCATGGACTCCACCGCCCGGGCCACCGCGGGCGAGAACTGGTTCGAGACCGCGATCGACACCCTGACGTCGCCGGACAGCGGCCCCGCAGCACTGATCGCCGACCGCCACGGGCCGGGAGTCGGCAAGGCGGACGGCTACCGGCCGGACGACTACCTCGAACAGCACGTACGCCGGGTTCGCGCTCACCGGGCGCCACCGCCCGGCTTCTGGGAAGCCGGGCGGTGGACCAGAACGGGCGACGACGCTTTTGCGCTGGGCCGGGCCGCCGAGGAGCGACGACGCTACGCCGGAGCCGTCGTCCTGTACGAGCGGGCCGTGGAGCTGGGCAGCGAACGGGCGCGCGCGGCCTGGGCCGTGCTCCTGGACACCACGGCGAGCCCTGCCGCCGCAGAGGAGACCGCCGGCCCGAGCGCGACGGCCTGGGCGGCCCTCGCCGTGGCACGGGAGGACGCGGGCGGCGGCGCGCAGGCCGCGTACCGGCGGGCGGCCGAACTGGGGGACGGCTGGGCCTGGGCCGCGCTGGCGCGGCTGCGCGAGGAGAGCGGGGACCGGGCCGGAGCCGACGCCGTGGCGGACGAGGCGGTGGCCGCGGGGCACCCGCTGGTGTGGGGTGTTCTCGGCCGCATGCGTGCGGGGACCCGCCGTCGGCGGCACACGCGTACGCCCGTGCGGTCGCCGCCGGCGACACCTGGGCGCACATGGGGCTGGCCCGCCTGGCGGCGGGCACGGGCGACACCGCGGCGGCGGCCGGACACGCGTCGCGCGCGGCAGCCGCGGGAGTCACGGCCGCCTGGGCGGAGTCGGTGCGTCTGCACTGGTCGCGCGACGACCGGGAGGCGGCCCTGCGCGCGGCCGAGGAAGGCGCGCGGGCCGGTACCGCCGAAGGCTGGTCGGCACTGGCGTTCCTGCGGACGCGGGACGGCGACGCCGAGGGAGCGCGGGCCGCCCACCGGCAGGCGGCCGCGCACGGGGTCAGCGCCGCCTGGCGCGACCTCGCCCTGCTCGCCGACGCGCATGACGACCGCGACGCGGCCGAGGACGCCGCGGCCCGGGCGGCACAGGCGGGCGACGGCGACGCGTGGACCGCCCTGTCGGCGGTCCGCCGGGCGCGCGGCGACGATGCCGGCGCGGAGCGCGCCGCGGCGGAGGCCGCCCGCTCCGGGGACGTCGAGGCCTGGATCTCGCTGTCCAGGGCGCGCGAGACCGCCGGCGACCCACCGGGTGCGGAACGGGCCGCCGACCTCGCCGCCGAACACGGCTCCCCGTCGGCCTGGTCCGCGCTGGCCCGTGTCCGCGAGCGGGCCGGAGACCGCGACGGGTCGCGGCGCGCCGTGGAGCGGGCCACCACGCTGGGTGCGACGGACGCCTGGACAGCCCTGGGCCGGGTCCGCGAGGACGTCGGCGACAGGCCGGCGGCCGAGCAGGCCTACCGCGCAGGCGCGGCGGGCGGAGACACGGACGCGTACGCCCTGCTCGGCGCCCTCTACCGGGAGGCCGGCCGCCTCGTCGAGGCGCACGAGGCCTACCGCACCGCCGTGGACGCGGGCCGCCTCGAGGCCTGGGACGGCCTGTTGTCGGTCCTCACCACCAGGGCCGAGGGACCGGCCGCGGCCCGTGGCGTGTCAGCGCTCCGTGTGACGGGGCTGCCGGCGGAGCACTGACGAGGGGCACAACTCCCGGGCGGACGTGCGGTTTTCGGCTCGGCCTACAGGCTGAGCGCGTCCTCCACGTTGTTCATCCACGGGGTCACGGAGTTGGTGTCGGGGAGACGTACAGGCCCGGGGTCGAGGCGCTGAGGGGGGTCTGTTCGAGATCGGACTCGGTGTCCATGGTCATCGCGATCGAAGCGACCGTCCTGCCCTTGCCGTCGTCGGCGCCCCCCATGAGGCCGGCGTAGGCCGACTCACCCGGTGCGAGCCTGAGCGCGTCCTCGATGCCGGGGGCCGCGCCCCGCTCCGTGGCCTGACCGTCCAGCTCGCCGAAGGTCACGACCGGGTGGCCCAGCGCCCGGCAGGCCTTCTTGCCCTTGTTGGTGATCTTCAACAGGTAGCTGCTGGTGGTCGGTTCGGCGAGGCTCGCGGTGAACTTCACGTCGTACGTGCTGCACGGGAAGACGTCGTGGTCGGCGTCGGCCGAGGAGCCGCCGGCCGAGCTGCCGCCGGACGAGCCGCTCCCGGTGCCGGACGAGGAGCCGCCGCCGGCCGAGCCGCTCCCGCCGCCGGCCGAGCCGGTGGCGGACGGACTCCCGGCGGGGGAAGCCGGCCCCGCCGGTCCTGCTGACGGCGCCTTCGACGGGGTCGCCGACGGGCTCGTGGACGATGTCGTGCCGGTGCCGCCCGCCGCGTCGTCCTCGGCGGGACCACAGGCGGTCAGTGCCAGTGCGCAAAGGGCGGTGAGGACGAAGGCGGTTCTGCGTGCGGTGCTCATGGCGTGGATCCCCCGATGAGAAGCGTGGTGTTCCGGAGTGCTGCTCCAGAGTCCCGCGGGTTCTTCACGGCTTGGTGACAGGATCTCGCCGGATCCACCACCGTTCACGGTGCCGGGGGTGGGCGGCCTCGTCCGCGGGCGGGCTCAGCGGACGTATTCGACGATCTGCATCATGCCCTCGTCCTCGTGCTGGAGATGGTGGCAGTGCAGCATCGAGCGACCCTCGAAGTCCTCGGCGCACAGCCGGAAGGTGATCGTGCTGCGGGGCGGGACGTCGACGGTGTCGTGCCAGACGGGGGTGGTCAGCGGGCGGCCGTTGACCGCCGTGAGCAGGAAGTGGTTGGTGTGCAGGTGGAAGGGGTGGTGGGCATGGCTGTGCGAGTTGTTGGCGACGGTCCACTCCTCCACCTCGCCCAGCCGGACGCGGTGGTTGACGTGGTCGGGGAGAAGCGGCCCCAGGCAAGGTCCCGTGGGCCCGCCGAGGCGTCGGCGTGCGGCGTCTCCCCGTCGCCCAGGATGCGGTAGGCGTTGGGGAAGGCGCCGGGGAAGACGTTGCTGTAGCTGCGGAAGGCCACGTGCCGGGTGCGGGTGGGGGCGGGCAGGCTGGTGGGCAGTCCGGGCAGGTCGGCCGGCAGCGACATCTCGCGGGGCCGGCCGGTGACGACCACCGTCATCAGGGGCCGGTCGACGCCGTCCGTGATCAGCTCGTACGTGCCGGGCGCACCGCCGCGGACCAGCACGTCGGCCCGGCCGCCCATGGGCAGGGCCACCGTGGAGGAGGCGACGGGGCCATCAAGGTGATGCCGTCCCGGGCGATCTGGTGCATCGTGTGCCGGTCCAGCCGCAGGGAGAGCGGGGCGAGCGCCCCGGCGTGCACGATCCGCCACCGCTGCACCTCGCCGGGCGCGATGGTGAGGACGGGATTCCGCGCCCCGTTGACGAGGAAGGTGGGGGCGAGGCCCTCGAAGGCGCCCTCCGACGTCAGGTCCGGCACCCGCCCGCCGTTCAGGCGGAGTTCGTTGACGCAGACGACGACCTCACGGGCGGCGGCGATCTCGGGGACCCGGTCGACGTCGCCCTCCACGACGATGACACCGGCCATGCCGTTGAGCACGTGGGTGGCCGTCGACCCGTGATGGTGGGGGTGGTACCAGAAGGTGCCGGCGGGATGCCCGGCCGGGACCGTGACCCTGCTGCGGTGGATCGTGGCGCCGCCCGGCTCCGCGGCGGGTTCGAAGGCCCGGAACACGTTGTCCGCGTCGCCCGTCGGGTCCACGTGCATGCCGTGGGTGTGCAGGTTGAAGGTGTGGAAACGGTGGGGGACGTTGACGTCCTGGTGGGGGCCCGCGGGGTTCGGCGGCAGCGTGTTGACGTGCGTGATCCGAAGGGTGTCGCCGGGGCGCACCCGCAAGGTCGGCCCGGGGACCGCCCCTTCGTAGGTACGGGTGCGGACGGTGCCCACGCCGGGGATCACCGCTTCGGTGAATCCGACCGTGAGCCGTGTGGTCAGGGAGTTGCCCAGGGCGGGGTGCTGCGCGTCTCCGGCTGCGGAAAGCCGGGGTCCTCCTCGCGGCGCGGCACCGCGTGGGCATGCACGGGCGGCATCGCGTGAGCGCTCGCCGCCGATGCCGTCAGGACCGCACCGGCGGCGAGCGGCAGGCCTTTCAGCACGCCGCGTCGGGGCAGAGTGGTCACGGGGTGCCTCCTCGGGCAGCAGACGGACAGTGGACGGCCGACATCCACATCGACATCCACATCCATAGAGAAAGTGACAAATGGGTATTTTCGGCGCGAGAGTGATCGCAGTGTAGAGGTCGCCCGACCGCGGTGACGGTGCAACACGGCGGGTGCGTACCCGCCGGCTCCCGCCGCGGAGTCCTGCGCGCCGCCGGCCCGGCCGCGACGGCAACCGGCCGGAAGGGTGGGGCCGGTGAGGCGGCCGAAACGGCTGAGACGACCGAGACGGCCCGGACGGCCCGGACGGCCGAAGTCAGGGGCGACGGGGCGCGGGAGAAACCGGTCGCTCCCGCGTCCGCACCCTCGTAGGGTGCCCAAGTCGTAGAGATGGAGAGGCGGTTCAGGACGTGAGACTCGGGCGGCGGCGCGGGAGCGGCTGGCGGACGCGGCGCGGTCCGCGCTGGGCGGCGGGCGGCGACTGGAGGCGGTCGTCCGCGTCGCGGGCGGCAGCAAGAAGGGCGTGTACCGCCTGGTGACGGACGACGGGACGACGGCGATCGCGTACCTCTGGGACGCCGCCGAGAACTACTGGCCGGCGGCCCACGGCGACGACGACCTCACCGACCCCTTCTCGCCCGGCCTCGGACTCGACCTGTTCGAGGCCGCGCACGCGCGGCTGGACGCGCTCGGAGTCAAGGTCCCGGCGATCCGTTTCGTCGACCGCGACGACGCCCGCTGCCCGGGCGGCCTCGCGATCGTCGAGGACCTCACGGGCGAGACCCTGGAGGAACTGCTCGCACGCGACCCGGGCGCGGCCGCCCCCGTCGTGGCCAGGCTCGGGGAGGCGCTGGAGGCGATGCGGCGCCATCGGGCGCCCGCCTACGGCAAGGTGGCCCTGGTCGACGGAGGCGGCACCTCACGGGGCTCGTCGTGCGAGGCGGTCGTCCTGGACCGCGCACTGCGTGACCTCGCCGAGGCCGCATCGCGTGATCCGCGGATCGCGCGAGCCCGCGACCGGCTGGCGGAGCGCCTGCTGGACCTGACGGCGGCGGTGCGGCCACGTGCCGAGTACGCCGTCGTGCACGGCGAACTGGGTCCGGACCACGTGCGCGTGGACGCGGACGGTGATCCCGTACTGATCGACATCGAGGACACGATGTACTTCGACGTCGAGTGGGAGCACGTCTTCCTGAGGATCCGCCTGCGCGAAGCCCATCGCCCGCAGACGGCACCGGGCCTGGACGAGACCCGGCTCGCCTCTACACGCTCGCCCGGCGACTCTCGCTGACGGCGGGTCCGCTGCGCCTGCTCGACGGCGACTTCCCCGACCGTGCCGCCATGGCGTCCATAGCCGAGCACAACCTCGACGAGGCGCTGGCACTGGTCCGCGACTGAAACCCCGGTACGGACACCGACGCACCGACCCGCCCGCCGCCCGACCGGTACGACGTGCCGGGCACCCGCGCCCGCCACCGGGCCGCCACCGGCCCGCCGGGGCACCCGCCGGGCGTACGCTGCTCGGCCACGAGCCGCGCGAGGCCGCACGAGCTCCATGAGCCGCACGAGTTCCACGAGGCCGCACGCGAAGCGGCGTTCAGTCCGCGGGCGGCGCCGACGACTGCGGCGAGCAGATGGCGTGCAGGACGAGCGCGGCGCTGCCCGCCGCCGCGGCGTCCGTGCCGAGCGGCGACGCCCCGACCGCGACGATCCTGCCAGGGCGTGGCAGCGGGCAGGCACGCCGGCGGCGCCGCCGACGTGCCGCGACTTCACGTGCTGGATGCCGTGACCGCCGAGGAGGACGAGGTCGTCCTTCCTGCGCCGACGACCCGAAGCCGGCGCCCCCGCCGGGCGGCACCCGGCACCGCGTCGACCGGCCCGGCCGGTTCCGCGCCCCTGCCCGCCCACGCGGGACGGGCAGGGGTACGGAACCGGTCAGCGGACGTGGGCGGCGATGGCGCGCGCGCACGCCAGGGACTCGGTGTGCGTGGTGTCGACCTCCAGGTCGTAGAGCACCCCCCGGTGGACCGCGTCCGCCTGCGAAGCGGCCATCCCCCGCACGCGGTCCCCCGCGCGATCTCACGGCCCGCGGCGACCTCGCTCCCGCACCTGACGCCGACCCACAGCGCCGTCACGTCCCCAGTGCCTTCTGCCACCGCTGCTGGGACGCGGCTCCGCCGAGGAAGACGTCGTCGACGACGATCCGGGCGCCGGCGCGGGCCATCGCCACGACGCCCTCGGTCCAGGCCTCCTCCAGGGCCCGGAACTCCGCTCCGACGCTCACCCGGCCGTCCGCCGCGATCTCGAGCCCCGCCCCGGACGCCTGGAGCGCGGCGGGCAGCGCGTCGACGAACGAGTCGACCCCGAACGCGAGCCAGGGATCGGGCAGTACGGCTTGGAGGCACCGCACGATGCCGGACTTCCCCGAGCTGGAACCACCGTTGAGAATGATCATCCGAGTCGTCGTCACCGCGTCACTCCAGGGACCTGTTCTCCGCACGTGAAACGCATTTCGGGGCGGCCCCGCGGAACGGCGGACGGGCGTCACCGGGACGGCTCGGTCACGCCCCGGCCCGCGGGTCCCCCTTCCGGCCCGTCGGAGCGGTCAGGGACAGGGCGCCCGGCCCGGAGAAGACCAGCAGCAGGAAGCCCCAGCAGAACAGGGCGGGGGAGAGCCCGCCGTTCTGCAACGGGAACAGGCCGTCCGGCTGGTGCTCGGTGAAGTAGGCGAACGCCATCACGCCCGAGCTGAGGAACGCCGCACTGCGGGTCACCGCCCCCAGGAGGACGAGTACGCCACACGTCAGTTCGATCACTCCGGCGTACCAGAAGGGCCAGTCGCCCACCGGAGCGGCCTTGCGCCCCAGCACCCCGAAGACCGTGGCGGCGCCCTCACTGGCGAACAACAGGCCGAGCACCATGCGGAACAGGCCCAGTACGAGGGGCTGGTGCGTCGTCAGCCGGTCGCTGAGGCGCGAAGTGGTCATCGGTGCTCCTTGGGTGGCTGCGGTCCGGGTGCGGGGCGATGCCGTGTCCTGACGCGGCGGCGGGGCTCCCGGTTCTCCCTACGTGTGCACGGGGGGTCTCGTTCAAGCGGTGCGGTGCCGAACGACGGATTGACGGTCGCGCGACATGGGCAGAGAGCCGGGCAGCACGTGACATGAGCACGCCCACCTTCCCCCACAGGAGGTCGATCATGCACTCACGCACCCGCGTCCCGGCACTGGCCGCCACCCTCGCGGCGGCCGCCACCCTCTTCGCAGGGCCGGCCTACGCGCACGCGCAAGCCCCCGCCGACCAGCCCCTCGCGGCCCGGGTCGTCACCTACGACGCCGGCGCGTCCGCGGAGTTCCGGGCCGCCGTCGACCGCGGCGCGGCGATCTGGAACGAGAGCGTGGACAACGTCGAACTGCGCCCCGTCGCCTCCGGGCAGCGCGCCAACATCCGGATCATCGCCGACAACGGCTGGCCCCGCGCCCTGACCACCTCGCTCGGCAACGGCACCGTGTACATCGGACGGCAGGCCGTCGACCAGGGCTACGACACGGTCCGCATCTCGGCGCACGAACTCGGCCACATTCTCGGCCTGCCGGACCGTAAACCCGGCCCCTGCACCAGCCTGATGTCGGGTTCCAGCGCCGGCGTCGCGTGCACGAACCCCTACCCGAACGCGGCCGAGAAGGCGGAGGTCGAGGGCGACTTCGGCGCCGCGTCCACCCGCCCCGCCCACGTGCCGGCAACGGTGGCGACCGTGGACTGAGCCGCCGCCGGCCCGGGTGGACGGCCGAAGCTCTGGAGTTCCTCAAGACGCGCTTGACCCGTCCGTCCCGCCGGGCATGGCCCTGGTAGAAATTCACATCGGACGACTACGGGGGTCGAGTGCAGTGGAATTCGTGGTGATCGCAGGGTTCGCGCTCCTCGTGATCCTGATCGCGGGAATACGTCAGGACCGGCGCCGCTTCAGGTCGCGGGGCCGCTCCTGGAGCGGAGACGGGGGCAGTGACGGCGGCGGTGACGGCTGGTCGTGCGGCGGCGGATCGTCCTGCGGCGGTGGGTCGTCCTGCGGAGGCGGCGGTGGCGACTGACCGCCACGGACGGTGACGCGGCGAGTGTGCAGCGTCACCGTCCGTCCATCGGCTGAGAACAGGTCACGATGGAGAAGTTTTTGAGCGCCAGGTGCGGATTGCGGGGCCCTTCGTGGGGTAGAACGGGTCTGGGACGCGATCCGTGATCATGGATGGCGCCCACACCCATTCCAGCCGGCGTCCGCCGGCGAGAACGAAGGACACAGCAGTATGGCCAGCGGCACCGTGAAGTGGTTCAACGCCGAAAAGGGCTTCGGATTCATCGCCCAGGACGGCGGCGGCCCGGATGTCTTCGCGCACTACTCCAACATCTCCGGCAACGGCTACCGTGAGCTGGTGGAGGGGGAGGCGGTCACCTTCGACGTGACCCAGGGACAGAAGGGCCCCAGGCGGAGAACATCGTCCGCGGCTGACCCCCTGTACCCAGCCCGCCCGGATCGCCGTGTAGAGTGGCAGAACCGACGCGGGGTGGAGCAGCTCGGTAGCTCGCTGGGCTCATAACCCAGAGGTCGCAGGTTCAAATCCTGTCCCCGCTACCAAGGAGAGGGGCCCGGCATCAGCCGGGCCCCTCTCTCGTGCGTGTCTCCCGTGTCTCCCGTGTCTCCCGTGTCTCCTGATGTCTCCCGTGCGGGTGCGCGGAGCCGGGCCCCGGCCTCACAGGTGGGGTCGGAGTTCGAAGCGCGGCCCCAGGTCCGGGGTGTCCGATCCGGCCAGTTCGGTGGCGAGGCCGTGGACGGTCACCAGGTCGTGCAGCAGCCCGGAGGTCTCCTCCGACGGCAGGCGCGAGGCGCTCGCCACCTCCTCCAGGTGGACGGCCTCGCCCCGGTGTTCCCGCTGCAGACGCCTCAACGCCTGGAAGACCCGCTCGTGCTCCTCGGAGTACGGCCCGCGGCCTTCGAAGGACCGGCTCTGCGGAGCGCTCCGGCCTCCCCGCCGCGCGTCGTCGTCCCGTTTCCCGCGCTCCATGACCACGGCCTCCCTTCCCTCAGTCCCTGCCCGCGCGACGCGCGGTGCGGGCCGGTCGCCGCGGTACCGCCGTTCCCGGCGCCGCAGTTCGGTCCGCTCACGGCCCACGTCCGGGTCCGGCATCTCCTCGTTCAGGCCGAGCATCCGCACCGAGCGCCGGTCGAACAGGGGAGGACCGTCCCCGACGATCGCGCCGATGCCGGTCTCGGGGCGTCCCGGGACGCCGATCTTCCGCGCCACGAGGACGTCGAGCGGCGCCCCCGAGCGCCCGGGCGACCTCGGCGGCCACCGGGACCCCTCCCCGCGGGAGGGCCGGCGCGAGGGGATCGACGAGAGCACCCTCCGCGGACCACTCCGGCAGCCGGGCGGCGAGTTCCCGGCCGGCCCGGCGACGGTCCTGGAACCGCATGACCGGTCACCTGCCTTCCTCGGACGAGGACGTGCCCGCGGTCGTCCCCTCCCGTCCGGGGTTTCCCCGCGGACGACGGCCAAACGGGAACCCCGCTCGCGGGAGCGGGTCGCCCCCGGCCTCGTGGGTACGCGGTGGAGGACATCCGGGTCGTGGCGGTCCAGCCGGGCGGTCCGCACGATCCGCACGATCGGCCGGTGGGGAAGAGGCTGATACCGATGACCTCCGACATGGTTCTGGTCCCCGCCGGCGAGGTCACGCTCCCCGGCGACCTCGTCGTCCCGGCACCGGCGGGGGCCGTGGTGCTCTTCGCGCACGGCAGCGGCAGCTCCCGGCACAGCCCGCGCAACCGCATGGTGGTTGCCGAGCTGCGCACCGCCGGGCTGGGGACGCTGCTGATGGATCTGTTCGGCGAACGCGAGGAGCGGCACGACGCGCTGACCGCCGAGTACCGCTTCGACATCGCTCTCCTGGGCCGCCCGCTCGGACCCGCGTGACAGTCCGGGGCGCGGCACGCTGATCGCCGTCGCCGTCCTGTGCGGGCTCCTCGCCCTGTCGGCGGTGACCGATCCTGGTGGTCGGGCGCCGGCCGCGGCGCGCGCGGGGCGCACGCTGACGGCGCGACACGGGCCCACGGCACGGACGTCTCCCCCGCCGTGGGTCCCGGTCCGCGGTCAGCGCCGGTAGAGCGCCTCGAGGGTGCCGACGGCCAGTCGCCGGTCGTCGACGGCCCGGTGGACCTGGTCGGCGCTCGGCGACTCGGGGAGGACGCACGGCTCCCCGAGTGCGTACAGGCGGAAGCGGTACCGGTGCGCCTCGTCCCCCGGCGGCGGGTGCGGTCCGCCCCAGCCCCGTTCGTGGAAGCCGTTGACGAGTTCGGTGCCGCCGGGCGGGACCCGGCCCGCTTCCGTGCCGTCGCTGCGGGGGTCGATGCCGACCACCACCCAGTGCACGAACGTGCCCGACGGCGCGTCGGGGTCCTCGCACAACAGCACCAGCTCGGTCGCCTCGTCCGGAATGCCGCTCCACGCCAGCGGCGGGGACTCGTTCTCTCCTTCGTACGCGTATCTGCGCGCCAGAACGGCGTGGTCGTCGAACGCGCTGCTGATGAGTTCGATGCCGGCCATGGAACCCGGAGTACCCGCCTGGGGCCGCGCGTACCGGCGGGGCGGAGCGGCGCGCTGCCACCGGGCGCGCCGGACCGTGCAACGGTGTTGCAACGTGCGGTCCGGCAGGGTGGTCGGTGGCCGGGCGGCGGCCTCGCCCGCGCCGGAGCGGTCGGCCCCGTACCGACGGCGGTACGGGGCCGACCACAGGCCGGACGCGCGCCCCGTCCTACAGCCCCGCCACCTTCGCGCTCGCCGACACCTCGTAGACCAGGGTGATCGTGCGGCGGCCGCCGGGAGGCAGGACGACGTCCCAGCGGGCGATGCCCTCCGCATCGACCGTGTCGGGCACGGGGGAGCAGGCCTCCTCGCGCAGGCGTACCTCCACCGCCGAGACCTCGGAGACGGGGACGCGCTCGCGCACGGCGACGGTCCGCCCGGCCCGTTCGGCGGGGGCGGAGAACCGGGAGAGGTGCAGCCGGACGGTGTGGGTGGTCACGGTCCGCTGGGTCAGACCGGGGGAGGCCTGGGACTCCTCGGCGTGCCGCACCACGCGGTAGTCGTCGCAGCTCCCGAAGGCCAGCTCGACGGGGGCGCCCGGGGCCGTGAAGTCCAGAGTGCCGCGGCCGGTGAACCCGCTGTCGCGGACCAGGTCCACGGGCCCGGCGAGCAGGGCGTGGCCGGAGCGGTTGTCGAACCGCGCCACACGGGTGACCAGGGGCGACAGCTCGGGCGCGCAGGCGTACTCGCTGCGCGCCGTCGTGGTGAAGGCGGACACGGGCACGCGGTGGGCGCGGCCGTCCGCGGGAACCGAGACCGGCGCGGAGGCGTCGAGCACGCGTGTCTCGCCGCCGTCGGCGACCCCCGGCAGGCCGAGCACGGGGGCCGGGCCGAGGTCGCCGATCTCCTGTTCGCGCAGCTCGACGTCGACCGTGCGGCGTTCCGCCGCGGTGCGGTCCGTGAGCGTCAGCCGGTCCTCCCGCAGGCGCGGCGGTTCGGCGGCCGACGCGGACCGGGCCGTCGACAACGTCAGCCGTACGTCCGACCAGTCCTCGCCGGTGCGCTGCCAGACCATCGCGTCGGTCTCCAGGGTGAGGGAGTCACCGTCGAGCACGGCCCGGTAGGCGGGCCGCCACAGCGCGCACGGGTGAGGTGGGTCAGGCGCAGCCCCACCGGGCCGGCGGCAGCGGCCTCCACGGTCAGCTCGACGTGCCCGACCAGCTCGGCGGGTTCCGTCTCCGTGAGGTCCAAGGCCCGCTGCGCCTCCCCGGTTTCGGCGGCCAGAGCGGTCAGCCGGGCCTCCGCGGCACGCAGGTGCTCACCGCACGCGTCGCGCTCGGCGTCCACCCGGTCCAGTTCGCGGGTCCAGCGCGGCCCCTCGGTCTCCCCGTGACCGGCGCCCTCGCCTATCTCCCGCAGCAGGTCGGCGGCGAGGCGGCCGAGCAGGTCGAGACGTGACCGCAGCCGGTCGCGACGCCGCTCGACGGCGAGCCGCTCCTCCTCGAGGGCGTGCACGTGCCGGCGCAGGGCGGAGTCGTCGTCGGCGGACGGCAGCGGCCCGCGCGGCGTCCACGCGCGGACGATCCGCACGTCGAGCACGCTCGCGCCGTGCCCGGCGGTCAGTTCGGCGTGCAGGGTGCGGTCGACGGCCAGCGCGCTGACCGGTCCGAGCCGCAGCCGCTGGACACCGGCCCGCAGGTCGAGCACGGCGGTTCGTTCGACGTGGGCGCGGTCCTCCAGGCAGGTGACGGCGGTGACGGGGAGGGCGATCGGCTTCGGGACCGTGGACATGGGTGGGTCAGCTCCTGCGGTTGCCGCCGACGAGGGTCTTGCCGGCCGGGATGCGGATCTCGTAACCGCCGTCGAGAGCGGTGGTGCCGCCGGCGGGCAGCGTCACCCGCCAGACGCGGGTGCCCGGTGCGTGCCGGTCGGACCCGGCACCGTCCTCGGGTGCCGTCCAGTCCGCCCGCTCCTCGATCCGGACATCCGGGTCGGAGGTCACCGGCACCGGTTCGCGGACCTCGACGGTCACGGGTCCGGCGAGCCGGTTGGCCAGTTCCACGTGCACGCGGTGGTCGAGCACGGTGATGTTGTTGCGCAGGCCCGCCGTCGACTCGTACAGGTTCGTGCGGCGGGTGACCCGGATGCCCTCGGCCGGCCCGAGTCCCACCCGGCGCACGCCGCCGGGCGCGAGGGTGGGCAGTGCGGCGGTCAGCAGGAAGTCGTCGTCGACGGTGACCTCCACCGGACCGGCCAGCAGGGCCTGGTCGGTGGCGTTGGAGAGCACGAGGGTGGCGTAGACGGTCGGCTCCACCGACGGCACGCACAGGTACTCGGTGCGCAGACCGACCGGGATCTCGCCGACGGTGACGGTGTGCCAGGTGCCGTCCGAGGGGATGTCGGCGCGGGCGACGGCATCGAAGCGGTGGTCGAACGAGCCCGCCGACTCGCGGGGCCGCACGGCGTGTCCGGGCAGCGGCAGCGCGGCCACCGACTCGGCGCGGCGGCGGTGCTCGGCCGCCACCGGGTCGAAGGGGGAGTCGGGGAACAGCCGCCCCCGTCGCTCGCCCTGCTCGTCGGGGCCGCACAACACCAGTGCCGCGTAGTCGAGTTCGGCACCGCTCGGCTGGGGCGGACCGACCGCCGGGGCGGACGGCGGGGCGGGCGGCGACGGGGGCGCGGCCCGCCCCGGAGCCGATGGCGCCTTGGCCGCGGGAGCCGCGAAGGCCCGGCCGGCGGTACGCGGCGCGCCGCCCGGACGCGACCTGGCCGGCTCCGCGAGGCCCGGCACCGGGCCGCCGAAGGGCGCCGCAGCGGCGCCGGGTGCGCCGCCGGGTGCCGCGGGCAGGGGCGGGGGCCCGCCGTAGGACGGTGGGTGCGACGGAGGGGCCGGGGGAGCGAAGTCGACCGCGACGGCCGCCGACACCGCCCCCGAGCCCCGGGGGCGGCGACCGCGGCGGGACGCGGGCCCGGGGCGTCGTATCCGGTGAACAGGCCGGCGAGCCCGGCCGGGGGCTCGCGCCAGCCGGAAGGGCGGGGGTGGGCTGGCGGCGCCCGATCCGGACCGAGCGGAGCCTCGGCAGACCGGTGCGGCGCCGCAGGTCGGCGGTGGACAGGGCGACCCGTACGCCCGTCCAGTCCTCGCCGGTGCGCTGGGCGACCGAGGCGCGCAGCACCAGACGGCCGCTGTCGTCGCCCTGGCGGTGGCCGAGGCGGTAGGTCGGCACCCAGACGGCGCCCGGCACCCCGTACTCCAGCTCCAGTTCCGTTTCCGCGTCACCGGTGGCGCCGGCGAGGGTGAGGACCGCGGAGACCGTGGTCCCGACGTGCGCGGACGGTACGTCGGTGGAGGCGCGGGCGAGCCGGTCCGTGGCGACGGCGAGGTCGTGCCCGACGAGGCGCAGTGCCTCGTCGAGTTCGGCGAGGCGGGTGTGCAGGTCCGTCAGCCGTCGTTCGACGAAGTCGGCGAGTTCCAGCCACGCGTCGACCGGGGTGCGGCGATGCGGGTCGTCGCGCCTGCGGGCCGGCGGGACCGGGTGCAGGGCCGCGACTTCCCGGATCAGGTCCAGCTGCCGGTCCCGACGCTCCTGCGCCGCCGCGTACGCGTCGCTCAGCCGCTCCACCTCGCGCCGCAACGCGTCGGGGACGCCGGCGTCCCGCGGCTCGGCCCCGACCTCCACCCTGGCCTCGACGACCCGCACGCCGGGGGCGCCCAGGACGCGCGCCCGCAGCGAGCCGGGGTCCAGCGAGCGGGGCAGCCCTGTCACCCGTACCCGTCCGTCCGGCGGCACGCTGCCGCGGGCGAGCCGGCGGCAGAGCGCGCCCTGCGCGTACACCACGACCGAATCGAGGGCCGACCCCCAACTCCCTGCTTCTTCCACCCGCATGTACGCCCCCACCGTGTCCGTGCCGAGCACAGCCTACGTCCCGTGCGCGTCCCGCCGCGATGACCGGATGCGGCTCGGTGACGATCGACTGCCGACTGCCGACTGCCGACTGCCGACTGCCGACTGCCGACTGCCGACTGCCGACTGCCGACGGGCAACGGGCGATTGCGGGTTGTCGGCTGTCGACGAGTGACTGTCGACAGCCGACGGGGGATCGGGGAGGGGCGTGGGCTTGCTGCCGGAGTCGGCGGACAGGGCGAGCCGCAGCCTGTCCTCGGCCGGGCTGCCGGGTGACGCTGTCAGGATCACGACCTCGAGTCCGCAGTCGCCGTAGGTCAGGACGTCGCAGTCCACCTCCACGCGCCCTGTCGTGGGATGTCCGACCGTCTTGCGGTTCTCGCGGTGCGCGGCCACCGTGCCGCTCGCCCGCAGCCGGGCGAGGGCGCGATCGCCCGCGCCGGGGAACCGGATCAGCTCCGTCAGGCGTGCGTCGTGTGTGTGGGGGTGGCCGGATGCCCGGCGCAGGTCCGATCCGAGCGTCGCGGAAGAGGGCCGGGCGCCGGTCTTCGCCGGCAGGCAGGGGTGCCGGAACCACGCGAAGGTCGGTATGAGGGCCGAACACCGTCCGGTGCACCGGTACACGCGGGAGCGGTCCCCGGAGCTCCCTCCGGAGAAGGCGCTTGTCGCGCCCGACTCTGCTGTGGTTCCGGCGGGAACGGTTCGGCTCGGGTTCGGGACGCCCCGTCGACCGCGCCGGTCCGATCGACCAGTTCCGAGGTCCCGCTCCGGCGCCCCCGCGTGACGGCCGCCCGTCCGGGGCGCGGGCGGTCCGGACCGCCGCGGGACGACCGCGGCGGCCTCGTGGACCACGCGGGTGCGGGAGCCGTCGGCCCCGCCTTACGCGGACCGCTCCTCTCGCGGCGCCACTTCCGCGTTCGCGGCCGGGGCGGCAGATGCTTCCGGGGAGGTGTAGAAGACGGACGAGCCCTGCTTGGTGCGCTGGGCGTGGTTCTTGGCCACCAGCCCTTCGAGGGTGGTGCGTACGACGGTGGTCTTGATGCCCCGCTCGGGGTACCGCTCCCCCAACGACTGGGCGACCTCGGCCGCGGAGCGCGGCTCGCTCAGGTCGGCGAGGTGCGCACGGACGAGGGAGACGAGCGAGGGCTGATCCGCCTTCGGGGCCGTCTTCGGAGCCGGCTTGCGGGGCGCCGCCTTCTTGACGGCCGCCTTCGAAGCCTCCGCCGCGGGCTTGGCGGCCTTCGACCGGCGGGAGGCTCCGGCCGAGGCCTTCTTCCGGGGAGCGGGGACCGCCGCGGCCTTCTCGCCGGAGGCCTCCTCGTCCGAGGCCTTCTCGGCCGCGGGTGCTGCGTCCGAGGTCTTCTCGACCGCGGGTGCGGTGGGCGCGGACTCCACACCGAGGGCCTGCTGCACGTTCAGCAGTACCGTGCGGTCCTTCTCCAGGGAGGCCAACTGCTCCTGGAGCGCGGCGATCTCGCCGGCGACGCGGTCCTGCTCCTTGAGGTTGCGCTCCAGGTCACCGGTGACCTGCGCCACATACTGGCTGGTCACCCCGTTTGTCTGGGTGGTGGTCTCGGACATGACGCTCACGCTCCTTGATAGGACCCGACAGGTCACGGGCCACCGACCCGCGGCCTGTGCGGCGTTGTGTCGAAGTGATACTACGGAGCGCGGCCTTCCCGCGGTCAGCCCCCGTTCGCAGCGCGTTGCCGCCGCTCGCGCGGTGCGACCGGCGCGACGTAAGGATTCCGTCATCGGTCACGGGATGCGCGACGGCCGTCCGCGCCCGTTGAATGGGCGGACGACGAAGTGAACTCCTGAGGATCGGGGCGGAGATGGGGCGTGTGCGCAGGGTGCTGACCGGGCCGTTGGCCATCGCGGTGCTGGTGGTGGCGGTGACGGGCGCCGGATTCGGCCTCTACTGGTTCCAGCCGTGGAAGCTGTGGCAGGACGAGACCGTCCAGGAGGCCCTCCCCGGAGCCGTGGGCGGCTCGGCCCCTCCGGCGTCGGCTCCCGCAGGGGCCCCCTCGGACGAGCCCTCCGGGCAGTCCGTCCCGGCCACCGGTCCGCACACAGTGGCGAGTGGTGAGTTGATCAGCCACGAGCACGCGACCTCGGGCACGGTGAAGCTCGTACGGCTGGCCGACGGCTCCCACGTCGTCCGGCTGGAGAACCTGGACACCAGCAACGGGCCGGACCTGCGCGTCTGGCTGACCGACGCGCCGGTGCGGCGGGGGAGCGCCGGATGGCACGTCTTCGACGACGGAGAGCACGTCAGCCTCGGCCGGCTCAAGGGCAACAGGGGAAGCCAGAACTACGTCCTTCCCGCCGACGTGGACCCGTCGGACTACCGCAGTGTCAGCATCTGGTGCGACCGCTTCGACGTGTCCTTCGGCGCGGCCGAACTCGCCCGCACCTGAGGGCCGTTCGTCCTCACGGGGGTGTGCGACGGTCGCGCGGCGGGCGGGACGCCGCGCGACCTCGGCTTCCGGTCAGCCGTTGCCCGCGAGTTCGCCGCTGAGCGTCCCGTGGATGCGGGCGCTGGGCTCGTTGAGGCCGGTGATCTCGACGGTCTTGCCGCGCTGGGCGTACTTGTGCTCGACGGCGTCCAGCGCGGCGACCGAGGAGGCGTCCCAGATGTGGGCGGCGGACAGGTCGATGACGACCTTGTCCGGGTCGCCCGCGTAGTCGAACCGGCCGACGAGGTCGTTGGAGGAGGCGAAGAACAGCTCGCCGGTGACCCGGTAGACGACCGTGCTGCCGTCGGGGTCGGTGACGGCGGTGACGTCGGCGAGGTGGGCGACGCGCTTGGCGAAGACGACCATGGCGGTGACGGAGCCGACGACGACGCCGATGGCGAGGTTGCCGGTGGCGACCACCACGATCACGGTGATGACCATGACGGTGATCTCCCCGGCGGGCATCCGCCTGAGGGTCTTGGGGGCGATGGAGTGCCAGTCGAAGGTCGCGAACGACACCATGACCATGACGGCGACCAGGGCGGCCATGGGGATGTCGGAGACGACCGGCCCGAAGGCGATGCACAGCACCATCAGGAACGCGCCCGCGAGGAAGGTCGACAGGCGGGTACGGGCTCCTGACACCTTCACGTTGATCATCGTCTGGCCGATCATGGCACAGCCGCCCATGCCGCCGAAGAAGCCGGTGACGATGTTGGCGATGCCCTGGCCGATGGACTCCCGGGTCTTGGAGGAGTGGGTGTCGGTGATGTCGTCGACCAGCTTCGCGGTCATCAGGGACTCCATCAGGCCGACCAACGCCATGGCGAACGCGTACGGGGCGACCGTCGTCAAGGTGCCCGGGGTGAACGGCACGTCCGGCAGGCCGGGAGCCGGCAGGGAGGACGGCAGGGCGCCCTTGTCGCCCACCGTGGGCACCGCGATGCCGGCCGCGACCGTGATGACGGTCAGGACGACGATGGAGACGAGCGGGGCGGGATCACCTTGGTGACCTTCGGGAAGAACACCATCAGCGCCAGCCCGCCGATGATCAGCGGGTACACCGCCCACGGCACGTCGTGCATCTCGGGCACCTGCGCCATGAAGATCAGGATCGCGAGGGCGTTGACGAACCCGACCATCACCGAGCGGGGCACGAACCGCATCAGCTTCGCCACCCCGAGCGCGCCCAGGACGATCTGGATCACACCGGCGAGGATGACGGCGGCGATCAGGTGACCCATGCCGTGCTCGCGGTTCAGGGGAGCGATGACGAGCGCGACGGCACCGGTGGCGGCGGAGATCATCGCGCGCCGTCCGCCGACGACCGAGATGACGACGGCCATGGTGAACGAAGCGAACAGGCCGACCGCAGGGTCGACACCGGCGATGATCGAGAACGAGATCGCCTCGGGGATCAGGGCCAGGGCGACGACCAGGCCGGCCAGGACCTCGGTGCGCCAGACCCTCGGGTCGCTCAGCCAGTCGGGGCGCAGGCCGCGCAGCCGCGCGGCGGGAGTCACAGCAGCAGAAGACAAGGGATGCGTACCTGTCGTGCTCGGGCACGCCCCATCGGCAGGCCGGGCGTACGGAAAGGATGCGCAGGGGCCGGGCCGGCGCCCTGCGGACGACCCGCAGGGCGGGCCGGAAGCCGAAAGGAGGGAGGGAGGCGGGGCCTGGCACGAGCGTGCGGCCGGGCAGCTCACATTCGGGGCGGAAAATCACGGCGGGCAGGCGGCGGCGACCGGCGTCAGGGGCTCGCGCACGCTCTCTCCCGCAAGAATCGGATCTTCGCCGGGGCGCCATCGGCCCCGGAACGGCAGCGACGGGCAGCCTGGCGGCCCTCGCCATCGGCAACTCTACCCTAACGTTAGAGTAGGGGTCGGCGCCGGATCCCGGCGGTCGCCGCCAGAGACGAGAAGGGCTCCCGTGTGAGCAGCGAGCACATGCAGATCGGCGAGGTCGCCGCACGGACCGAGCTGTCGCTGCGCACCATCCGGCACTACGAGGACGCCGGCCTCGTCATCCCTCCGCCCGCTCCCAGGGCGGTTTCCGTCTCTACGCCGAGGCGGACGTCGCGCGTCTGATGGTCGTCCGCCGGATGAAGCCCCTCGGCTTCACCCTGGAGGAGATGCGCGGCCTGCTCGACGCGACGGACCGGCTGGACTCGGGCGACGACCTGCCGCCCGCGGAGCGCGACGAACTGCGGATGCGCATCCGAGGCTTCGAACAGGCCGCGCGGCGGCGGGTCGAGGACCTGCGGGTCCAACTGGCACGCGCCGAGGAGTTCGCGGCCACGCTCGCCGAGCGGCTGGCCCGGACTGTGACGCCCGGATCGTGATGCCCGGCCCGTGATGCCCGGCCCCGTGACGCCCGGCCCGTGACGCCCGGCCCATGGCGCCTTGAGCGTGACGTCCTGTCCATGGCGCTCCTGCCCATGGCGCCCGAACCATGGTGCCCGAACCATGACGCCCGGCCCGTGACGCTCTGGCCGTGGCCCTCCGAGCGGCAGGCCGGTGGAGGGTGCGCGTCGGTCCGGCGGCGGAAAGCGGGGTCGCTCCGCACCGCGTCGAGACCCTCGCGGTGGCGCTGCTCGGACCCTCGCGCAAATCATGTACATCACCCACGTTCACATATGGGAACGAAGAAGGGCTCCGGGCATCATGCCGCCTGGGGAGCCCGGTTGCGGCGGGAGCGACTCGGTGGATGGGGGAATCGGTTCGCGGAAGCAACGTCGCCACTCGGGTGTGAGCGCCGTACGTCGCGAAACGGGGCGGTGTCGCGGATGACTCCGCTCTCCGTGCCGACCTTTCTCGGACCCTTGCCATGCCGTCGCGGGACCCCTATCGTCACCGCACGGAAAGCGCTTTCTCGAGGCCGGAGGCGCCCCGGGGGAGCCGACTGTCGCGGTGGGCGCCGCGACTTGTGCACGAGCCGCCAGTGATCCGGTACGGGTGTCCCGCGACGCCGACGTGCCGTCGAACGAAGGGTGCACGTCATGACGAGCCGGCATGCGACCGTCCCCCGTGTCCTCACCGCCGGCCCGAATTGACCGTACACGGACAAATTTTCGCCGTGTGCGGCAGCAATGCGAGGCCAGGCAGAACGAAGAATCAGGAGACATCCATGCAAAGAAAAGCCGCCCTGCGACTCTCCGCCGCATCGGCCGCGATGGCCCTCGCGGCCGCGGTCGGTGGTGTCGTGTGTCGATGCCGGGCCTCCGCGGCGACCGGTGTCGCGACCGGTTACGCGACCCAGAACGGCGGTACCACCGGGAGCCGGCGGTCAGACCGTGCGGGCCACCACCGGGACCGCCATCCACGCGGCCCTGTGCGGCAGGGCCAGCAGCACCCCGATCACCATCGAGGTCGAGGGCACCATCAACCACGGCAACACGGCCAAGGTGTCGGGCAGCAGCTGCAACACGGCCCCGGGGTGATCGAGCTGAAGCAGATCAGCAACGTCACGAT
>JAKGSH010000006.1 GCA_021568835.1 Streptomyces sp. Tue 6430 | reverse complement strand
CGCTGGGCCGTTCGAGTGGTCCTGGTCGGCTCGTCGTCGTAGCGTCGGTGGAGAACCTTCACGGGGCGCGGGGAACGGCCCTGGTCCCGAGACGGGCGGGAGCGGTCATGCGCGACACAGGACGACGAGGACGGCGGCGCTGCTCTGTGCGGCGCTGGGACTCACCGCGGCGGTCGGGACGGCCTCGGCCGCGCCCGCCGCGGCACCACCCGCCGACCGGCCCGTCGCGCGCCAGAGCGCACCGCCCGTCCTGGTCGACTGCCTGTGGCACCCGCAGGTGCGGCCCGACGACTTCATCCTGGCCTGCGGCGACGGCAACAGCCGTCTCACCTCGCTGAAGTGGGTCCGGTGGGACGCCAGGTCCGCGAAGGCCACGGGCGTCAACGTCGTCAACGACTGCAAGCCCTACTGCGCGGCCGGCACCTTCCGCTCGTACCCGGTGATCGTGCGGCTCGACAGGGCGCAGCCCTGGAAGAAGGACCCGCAGACGGAGCGCTACGGCCGCATCACGCTGGAGTACCCGGCCCAGCGGCCCGAACAGTTCACGAAGGTGATGACCTACCCGCTGTGGACTGAGCGGGGTACCGCACGGGACGGCCGCCCTCAGAGGGCCGAGACGGCCGGGGTCTCTGTCCTCGACCCGGCCGGGTCTCCGGTCCTTCCGGCCGGGGTCTCCGGTCCTCCCGGCCGCCGGTGGGCCGCCCGGAGTGTCCCTCTCCCGGCCGGGGAGCCGACCGGCGCGGTGGCCTTCACCCGGGTGCGGCGAGGCCCGCGGCCGTCGTCGCGCCGAGCTCCCAGCAGGCCTCCACGTCCGCCTTGCCCGGCTCCCGGTGACGGTCACGGGTTCGGCGGTACGCCGCCAGCCGAGGCCGGTCGTGACGGCCTCGATGCCGCGCACGGCGCCGGTGACGTCGTTGCCGCCGTGCACGTAGTAGCCGAAGGGGCGGCCCCGGGTGGCGTCCAGGCACGGGTAGTACACCTGGTCGAAGAAGTGCTTGAGGGCGCCGGACATGTAGCCGAGGTTGGCCGGCGTGCCCAGCAGGTAGCCGTCGGCGGCCAGGACGTCGGAGGCGGTGGCGGCGAGGGCGGCCCGGCGGACGACGTGGACCCCCTCGATCTCCGGCGTCGTCGCCCCCCGGACGACCGCTTCGAGCATCGCCTGGCAGTTCGGCGAGGGCGTGTGATGGACGATCAGCAAAGTGGCCACGGAATCGAACCCTGCCCGCTCGGACGGCCCGCCGCAAGCGGCGTCCCCGCCGGTCGTCCCGCCGGTACGGCGACCGCGGCGCCGACGGGACCGGAACGGGACCACGCGTCCCCGGGGCGGCCATCGCGCACCTGCCCCGACTCCCGTGCCTCTGGACCGACTCGGCACCTCAGGCACCTCAGGCGCCCTGGACGCCCTGGACGCCCTGGACTCGTGAAACGGTCAGGTTCCGCCCCTTGCGCGATCAAAATGCGGCACGCTTCCACACGTTCCGGTTCTCTCTGCGCCAGTCCCAAAAGGCGTCACCCTTCCGGGCGACCCCCTCCGTACGGTCGGAACACGAGCGGGGCCGGAGGAGCCCGGTCCCGTGCAACCGGCAGGAGGACCGCCATGGCGAATGTGGAAATCTCCCTCAAGGAGACGATGACCTCGATCGAGGGGGCGCTGGGCGCGGCCGTGGTGGACTACACCAGCGGCATGGCCCTGGGCACCATGGGCGGCGGCAAGGACCTCGACCTGGCCGTCGCCGCCGCGGGCAACACCGATGTGATCCGGGCCAAGGTCCGCACGATGGAGCACCTCGGGCTGAAGGGCGAGATCGAGGACATCCTGATCACCCTCGGGAGCCAGTACCACCTCATCCGGCTGCTGAAGGGGCGGCAGGGCAGCGGACTGTTCATCTACCTCGTCCTGGACCGCGATCGCTCCAACCTCGCGATGGCGCGTCACCAGCTGAAGCGGATCGAGACGGACCTCGAGGTGTAGCCCACCGGACGACCTACGGCTTCGCACGCCCACGAATTGAAAATTTCTTCATCTCGACACATCCACATCAGTGCATCACCGGGGCGTGCGGAGCCCGCAGTCGCCAGGATCGTGACGGACGCAGGACCCAGAGAGCGGCAGGGAGCGAGCGATTGACCATGCAGGTCCCCTCTACCAGGCCAAGGCCGAGTTCTTCCGCATGCTGGGGCACCCGGTGCGGATCAGGGTCCTCGAACTGCTTCAGGGCGGGCCCGTCGCCGTGCGGGACCTGCTCAGCGAGATCGAGATCGAACCGTCCAGCCTCTCCCAGCAGTTGGCCGTGCTGCGACGGTCCGGGATCGTCGTGTCGATCCGGGAGGGCTCGACGGTCAGCTACGCGCTGGCCGGCGGTGACGTCGCCGAACTGCTTCGCGCGGCCCGCCGGATCCTGACCGAACTGCTGGCCGGACGGAACGAGTTGCTCGCCGAGCTGCGCCAGGCGGACCCGTCGGCGTCATCGGTGCCGTCGGACCCGTCAGCGCCGTCGGCGTCATCGGTGCCGACGGTCCCGTCGGCGCGGCCGCTGTCCGTTCCGCAGGGCGGCTCGCGGCTGCCCTGACGGCGTCCGGGCCCGTGGGCCGCGCGGTTCAACCGCCGCTCAGGCGGGCGCGCGGAAGGTCCTTGCCCATCTCCGCACCCTTGCGGCTGTCCGCCCGGGCCTTGCGGAACAGCTCGGCGACCTCGGTGTCCTTCTCGCGTGCGGCGTCCTGGATGTGGGTCTCCAGCCGCAGCGCGTTGTTCAGGCACGCCTCGACGTACCGGATGAGGTTGTAGTCCTTGTCCCGCGTGCCGGTCACGTCACCGGTCTCGGTGCCAGTGACCATGGGGGCCTCCTCCCTCGTGCTGTCGACGTGGTCGTTGCCGCTGCCGGGCACCCGTGGCCCGGCCGCACACACCGGATCGGGCACTCGGTCCGGGCACTCGGTCCGGGCGCCGCGCCGGACACCGGCCCGGCCGCGCCGCAGCGCCGGCCGTCCGGCCGAACAGCCGAACAGCCGCGCGAGCCTCGAACGGACCAGATCCAAACGCCACCGCCCGCCACCCCTTCCGCCACGGAGGAACATCCACCAGCATGCATATGCCGAGTCGGCGCGCGGCCGACGGCCGGGTCCCGGCGCCGGTGGCGTCCTCGCGCGCGCCGGTTCCGGGCGGACTCAGACGGAGCCGGACGATGAGCTATGTACGGAGCCGGACGATGAGCTATGTGATGTGGGCGCGCGGCGTGGAGTGGCTGGCCGCCGCCTCGACGGACCCGCGGAACTGCAAACGGGAGTGGGACCAGGGTCACGGCGTCACTCTCCTGGAGGCGGGCCGCTACTGGGACGTGCTGAGCGTGCCCGACCGCCTGGGCCTGCTCACCCTGGACCTGCTGTGGCAGCCGGCGATGCCCGTACCGGGACCGACCCTCGTGGACACCGCGGCCCACCGGGTCGGCTTCTTCCTGCCGCCGGATCCGGCGAGCCGCTGGGTCGGCGAGGGACTGCGGCAGGCGGGCCGGGGCTCCTGGGTCGCGGTGCCCCCGCCGTACCGTCCGGCCCGGTTCCTGGAGTGGCTGGTCCCCCGGACGGAACGGGTGCGCTCCACTCCCCGGCACCCTGGAACTCGCGCTGCGGCAGGCCAACGGCACCATGGCGGTCCTCACTCCGCCGCGCGGCGCGTAGGCGTCACGGGCCCGGGGGCGGGCTCCCGTCGGGCCGGACCCCCGGCTGGTGCCGGGGTCGACCGCGGTGGTCATCGGCGCGGGCGGACTCGGGCACGTCGCCGTCCAGTTGCCGCGCGCGCTGACGCCCGCACGGGTGGTCGCGCTGGACGTGAGCGAGGACAAGCTGCGTCTGGCGCGCGAAGTGGGCGCGCACGAGGCGATGCTGTCGGACGCCGGGGCCGCCGACGCGGTGCGGGCGCTCACCGGCGGCCTGGGCGCCGAGGCGGTCTTCGACTTCGTCGGCGCGGAGCCCACGGTGCGTACCGCGGGAGCCGTCGCGGCCGTGGAGGGCGAGGTGGCGATCGTCGGCATCGGCGGTGGCGCGCTGCCGGTCGGTTTCGGCAGCCTGCCCTTCGAGGTGTCGGTGCACGCGCCGTACTGGGGCAGCCGCAGCGAGCTGGTGGAGGTGCTCGCACTGGCCCGGGCGGGAGCGGTGTCGGTGCACACCGAGACGTTCTCCCTCGACGAGGCGCCGCCGGCGTACGAGCGACTGCACACCGGACGGATCGACGGTCGCGCGGTGATCCTGCCGAACGGCTGACCGGGCACGGGGCAACATCCTGCCACTTCGGGTGGGGGTCAACTCGTCTGCTGGGAAAGACAATTGCGGCAGTCGACGCAGAAGCGAACAGACAGCGGGCACTTTCCGCACGGAGACTCGCCCAACCGTGCGAGATCGAACGATGACGGTGTGTACTGTGCTCCGGGTGCCCGGTCCGCGTCTGCCGGGTCCACCCCTGCCCCGCCCTTCCCCGGAACGCCGACCCCCCCCCTGGAACCGAATCGATGATCGAATTACCGGACCTGGTGGCCGGTGGTCTCGCCGCCGGCACACTGTCCGCGCTCGCCTCGGCGGCGGGCTGCTGCGGTTGCGCCGGCAACAGGCCGGCAACGGGCGGAGACAGCCGCCCTGCGCACGCAACTCGAAGGATCGTCAAGGGCGTTCACCGCCGAGGTCGAGCATCTCGCGGCCCGCCGGGTGCCCGCCGCCGCCCAGCAGGTGGCGCATCCGCACCTGGCGGTGCCCGGCCCGCTCCAGCCGCTGACGGCCGGCACCCCGCTCGGCATCGCCCTGGAGAACGTGCTCCTGGCGCTCCGGTCCGAGGTGGCCTCCCAGCGCACCCGGGTCGACGCGGCCGCTCAGGCCGGGATGCGCGGCGCCACCCGGGAGATCCAGGCGGCCCTGTACCGGCTCCAGGACGCCCTGCGGCAACTTCAGCAACGCTACGACGAGCCGGAGTTGGCGCAGACCCTGTTCCGGCTCGACCACGAGAACGAGCAGTCGCTGCGGCGCGCCCAGGTCGCCGCGGTGGTGTGCGGGGCCTGGGTGGGGCTCGCCGCGAGGAGTCGCACCTGGTGGACGCGGTCACCGGCGGCCAGGCGCGGCTCGCGGGCTACCAGCGGGTCGAGGTCCACAACCATCTGGAGCCCGGCACGGCCCTGGTCTCGCACGCCGTGGAACCGGTCGCCATCATCGTCGCCGAACTCCTCGACAACGCGCTGCGGCACTCCGCGCCCGACACCGAGGTGGTGGTGAGCCTGGAGCACGTCCACCACGGCGTGTGCGTCACCGTCGACGACGCGGGCCTCGGCATGACCCGCGACGAACGCGACCGCGCCAGCGGCTGGTGGCCGGCGACACCCCCATCCTCCTGACCGACCTGGCGACCCGCCGCGCATGGGACTGGCCGCGATCGGCCGGCTCACCCGCCAGTTCGACCTGACCGTCGACGTCTCGTCGGCCTCCCCTACGGCGGGGTGCGCGCGGTCCTGCGGGTCGACAGCCACCTGCTGAGCCGCCTCGACCCGGCCGACCGGCCCCCGGCCCGAGTGCGCCGCGCACCACCCGCAGGTCCGCCCCGCCGCCCCGGCCCCGGCCCCGGCGCACGCCTACGGTACGGAGGACGCCGTACCGGACACCCCCGGGCACCGCGCGCCCACGGACGAGGACGGGCTGCCGCAGCGGCGCCGCCGTCCCCGCCCGCCGCGGTCGCCGAGGCCGGACCGCCGACGGCGCCCGGGCCGACGCGGCCGGTCCGGCGGCCGGAGGAGGCCGCGGCGGCACTCGGCGCGCTCCAGACGGGCACCGCGGCGGCCCGCGCCGGCGCCGGGGCCGCGGACGCCACCCGGCCGACGGCCCGCGACACCGACCACACCGACCACACCGACCACACCGACCACGAAGGGGGTGCGGCATGACCAGCCGCAACACGGGCGACACGGCATGGGTGCTGGAGCCGATCCTGCAGGTGCCGCACGTGGTGGCCGCCGTCATGCTGACCCGCGACGGGCTCGTGACGGGATACACCGACGCGCTGTCGCAGCCGTCGGCGGAGCGGGTGGCCGCGATCACCAGCACCGTGCAGGGGCGTGCCGGACCGCGGCGGCGGCGTTCGCCGACCGGGAGAAGGCCGAGGTGCGCCAGGTCGTCATCGAGTCCGACCACGGCTACGTGCTGATCGTGCCGACGGACCACGGGACCTGCGTCGCCGCGTACGGCGACGGCGAGGTGCGTCTGGACCTGCTGGCGCACCGGGTGCACTCGCAGGTGGCGCGACTGGGCGAGAAGGCCATGTCGGCCGCGCCCCGGGGAGCCGACGACCACACCCGGCGTGACCGCTCGCCCGGCCGGCCGTCCCCTGGTTCCCGCATACCTGTCGACCGGCGGGGTGGCCGGTACCGGCCGCCCGCACCTGGAGCGGCTCTCGGTGCTCGCCCGCACCGGCGAGAACCCGCCGCCCGGACTGCCCGCCGCCCAACTCGCCCTGCTGGACGCGCTGGAGGAGGGCTCGCTGGCGGTGGTGGAGGCGGCGGCGCTGCTCCGGCTGCCGGTCTCCGCGGTGCGGGTGCTGGCGGCCGGGCTCGCCGACCGGGACCTGATCCACACCCGCGCGCCGATCCCGCCCGCCGACCGCTTCGACCCCGACCTGCTGAAGAGAGTGGCCGATGGCCTCCGCGCCCTCAAACACGCCTAGCGCCCGTCCGGCCGGCGCCCGTCCGGCGAACCCCGCCGAGGACGCGGGTCCCGGCGTCGGCTCCCCCGGCGCGGTCCACCAGCCCGACGCCGCCCGTGACCTGGTGAAGATCCTGGTCGCCGGACCGTTCGGGGTGGGCAAGACGACCCTGATCGACTCGGTGTCCGAGATCCGCCCGCTGCACACCGAGGAACCCCTCAGCGAGGCCTCCGCGCAGGTGGACGACCTGGCGGGGGTACGGGACAAGGTCACCACGACCGTCGCCATCGACTTCGGCCGGATCAGCCTGCCCGGCGGGGTGGTCCTCTACCTGTTCGGCACGCCGGGACAGGAGCGGTTCCGGTCGTTGTGGGACGACATCGCCCACGGGGCGCTCGGCGCGCTCGTCCTCGTCGACGGCCGTCGGCTCGACGCGTCGTTCGACGTGCTGGGCCTGGTGGAGGAGAGCGGACTGCCGTACGCCGTCGCCTTCAACGCCTTCCCGGACGCGCCCCGGCACCACGGCGAGGAGCGGCTGCGGCGCGCCCTGGACCTGGAGCCGTCCACCCCTTGGTGACCTGCGACGCGCGGGACGCGAACTCCTCCGTCGACGCACTGCTCGCGCTGGTCGACCACCTGATCACCCGCGACCCGGCGGAGGCCCGGTGACCACCTATCCCCGGACCGGCACGACTTCTCGCGTTCGGCTCCCGTGCGGCTGTGGGAGGACGGTTTCGCGTCGGACCCGCAGCGCCACTACGCCGCCCTGAGGGCCCAGGGTCCCATCGGCTGGGCCGAGTTGGCGCCCGGCGTGCCGGCGTACCTGGTCACGGACCGGCGGGCCGCGCTGGACGTGCTGCACGACGAGGAGACGTTCTCGCACGATCCCCGCGCCTGGGAGGGGACCGTCCCGGCGGACTCCCCGGTGCTCGGCATGATGCGGTGGCGGCCCAACGCCCTGTTCGCCGACGGCGCCGCGCACGTCCGCTACCGGACCACCCTCATCGACGTGTTCGACCTGGTGGAGCCGCACGACCTGCGGGCGCGGGTGCACCGTGCGGTGCGCCTGCTGGTGGACCGGATCGGTCCGCACGGCGAGGCCGATCTCGTCGCGGACTTCTCGAGGCCGCTGATGGCGCTGGTGTTCAACGACCTGTTCGGGCTGCCGGACAGTGCGGGCGACCGGCTCGAGGCGGGTCTGGGCAAGATGATGGAGGGCGGTGCGCAGGCCGCCGAGGGCGAGGCGGAGTACGCCCGGTACGTCCTGGAACTGATCGCCGCCAAGACCGGGCGGCCCGGCGACGACCTGCCCAGCCGGCTCCTCGGCCATCCTGCCGGGCTCACCGGCGAGGAGGTCACCTGGCAGGTGTTCCTCACCCTCGGCGCCGGCTACGAGCCGACCGCGAACCTGCTGTCCAACACCCTGTCGCGGATCCTGGGCAACCCGCTCTACTACTCCACCCTCACCAGCGGCGCCCGTCCCGTCATGGACGCGGTGGTCGAGGTGCTGCACCACGAGACGCCCCTGGCCAACTACGGCATCTACTACGCGCGCCGGCCCGTCTCCTTCCACGGGGTGTGGCTGCGCGACGCCGTGCCGGTGGTGGTGTCGTACGGGGCACTCGGCCTGTTCGCCGAGCGGGAGGCGGGCGCGGACCGCCACCCCCACGACGCCTCGCACCTGTCGTGGGGCGCCGGACCGCACGCCTGTCCGGTGAAACAGCACACGCTGCTGATCGTCACCGAGGCGATCGAGCGGCTCACCCAGTGGCTGCCCGACCTCGACCCGCTGCTGCCCCGCGAGCGGCTCTCCTGGCGTCCGGGGCCCTTCCACCGTTCCCTGGCCGCGCTGCCCGTCCGCTTCAGCCCCGCGCCACCGACCATCCGGGAGTCCCCTCGTGACCGTGACCGACCGCATCGTCCTCGACCCGTTCGGCTCCGACCCGCACGCGGAGAGCGCCCGGCTGCGCGCGCTCGGCCCGGTCGTGCCCGTCGAACTGCCCGGCGGCATCCCCGCCTGGGCGCCCACCGGGTACGACACCCTCAAGGAGCTGATCCTCGACCCGCAGGTCAGCAAGGACCCGCGCCGGCACTGGCGGTTGTGGCCGGAACTGGGCGAACACCCCTCCTGGGGCTGGATCCTCGGCTGGGTCGGGGTGATCAACATGCTCTCCACCTACGGCGCCGACCACGCCCGGCTGCGGCGCCTGGTCGCGCCGAGCTTCACGCACCGGCGCACCGAGTCGCTGCGGCGGCGGGTGGAGGCGGTCACGGCGGAGCTGCTGGACGGCCTCGACCGGGGCGGGGACACGGTCGACCTGAAGGCCGCGTTCGCCCATCCCCTGCCGATGCGGATCATCTGCGAACTGTTCGGCGTGCCCGACGGCATGCGCGAGGACCACGTCCGGCTGGTCGCCTCGATCATGGACACCACCGACCCCACCCCGGAGCACGCCGCGCGCGTCCAGGAGCGGATCGGCTCGGTCCTCGGCGGGCTCATCGCGTACAAGAGCGCGCACCCCGGCGACGACATGACCACCGAGCTGATCCGGGTGCGCGACGAGGAGGGCGACCGGCTCAGCGACGAGGAGCTGCTGTACACGCTGCTGCTGGTGATCGGCGCCGGGTTCGAGACGACCGTGAACCTCATCGGGAACGCCGTGGTGGCGCTGCTGGGCGCGCCCGGGCAGCTGGCGGCCGTGCGACGCGGGGACGTCGGCTGGGACGCGGTGGTCGACGAGACCCTGCGGCTGCACCCGTCGATCGCCACGCTGCCGCTGCGGTTCGCCGTCAGCGACCTGGAGGTGGGCGGCGTGACGATCCCGGCCGGGGACGCCATCGTGACGACGTACGCGGCGGCCGGCGTGGACCCGGCGCACTACGGCGCGGACGCGGAGGTCTTCGACGCGGCGCGCCGGGCGGACGACCACCTGTCCTTCGGGATCGGCGTGCACCGGTGCATCGGTGCTCCGCTGGCCCGGATGGAGGCGCTCACCGCGCTGCCCGCCCTGTTCGACCGGTTCCCCCGGCTGCGGCTGGACGGGGACGCCGGGAAGCCGGCGCAGGTGCCGTCGTTCATCGCGGGCGGCTGGCAGGAGATCCCGGTCCGGCTGCGCGGCTGACCTCGCTCCCGGCGCGCGGGGGTGCGACCGGTCCCCCGTTCCGGTCGGACCCCCGCGGCACGTCGAACCTACGTGCCGGGCGTGCCGCTTGTGAATCGTGCCCGTGCCCGCTCCCGGGGCTCGAGGGCTCACCTGTGCACAGGTGCGTCCGGATGGCCCGATTACGCCTGGTGGCCGTCGGGGCGGGGAGGCGGATCGGGGTGCGGGTCGGCGTGCAGGCCGGGCGGGCCGAGCGCCCCGGTCACGAGGTGGGCCAGGACGACCTCGTAGAGGTCGCTGCCCGCGGCGAGGAGCCGGCGTTCGAGGACGGGTTCGGCGCCGCGTACGTGTTCGCGGACCGTCTGGGCGTGCACGCCGAGGAGCTGGGCGGCCCGTTCGGCGTTGCCGCCGGCGGCGATCCAGGCGCGCAGGGTTCTGCGCAGGTCGCGGCCGTCGGCGTCGAGGCGGGCGAGCAGGTCGTGCGCCCAGGTGCGCAGCGCGGGTCCGGTGAGCAGGTCGACGAGGCGGGCGGGCGCGGCGGCCGGGGGACGGCGGTCCCCTGCCAGGCGGTCCCCTGCCAGGCGGTCCCCTGCCAGGCAGGCCTCGGTCAGGCAGGCCTCGGTGTTCAGGGCGAGGTGCACGGCCGCGCGGGCGGCCAGGTCGGAGAAGTCCGCGCCGAGGAGGTTCTCCACGCGTTCCATGCGCGCGCGGACGGTGTTGCGGCTGACGCCGAGCACCTTCGCCGCGCTGACGGCGGTGAACTCCAGGCCGAGCCGGGTGGTGGCGAGGAGCTCGGCGCGGGTGTGGTGGGCGAGGGCGTCGAGGGGGCGCAGCAGGCGGCTCGTCCAGGCGCCCAGCGCGGCGGGGTCCATCAGCCGTTCGGGATGGGTGCGTTCGGCGTAGACGGCCGTCTTGTCGGGGCGGAAGCGGGCGACGGCGAGCGCGCTGACGGCCTGCCCGTAGGCGGCGGCGGTGTGGGCCAGGCTCTGGCGGGCGCTGCCGCCGAGGAAGGTGTCGTGCCGCCGGTGACACAGGGCGCGCAGGTCGGCGCCCGCGGTGTCGCGCGGGGTCACCACGATGACGTGGGCGTCCACGGCCGGGCAGCGCACCACCAGGCTCTGTTCGCGGGTGGCCTCGATACAGGCCTCGGCCAGCCGGTCCCGGTCCGCGGGGCTGCTCTCGACGACGTAGACGCACGCGGTGTCGGTGTCGAGGAGGCCGGGCCACAGGCCCGCGGCGACCCTGCGGGCCGCACTGGTGTCCTCGACCATGAGCAGCTGGAGGATGGCCAGGCGCAGGTCGGAGGTGGCGCGCGCGAGGCGGTGTCCGGTGGCGGCGGTGCGCTGGGCGCGCAGCAGGAGCTCGAGGGCGGCGGCCGTGTGGGCCACGATGTCGGCGGTGCGCCGGTCGAAGGGCGCGGTCCGGGCGACGGCGAGCACGCCGGCCGCGGCGGGCGGCGGCAGTTCGACGCGGATCATCCGCAGGTGGCGGCCGTCGCCCTCCCAGGAGGCGGAGGCGAGACGGCCGGTGACGATGTCCGTCACCAGACCCTCGTCGAGCGGTGTGGAGGCTCCCGCGAGGGGCGTGCCGTTCCCGTCCCGCAGGGAGACGGCCGCGTCGACGGTGACGCCGAGCCAGTCGACGATCCTGGCGACGTCGCGTCCGGTGGGACGCAGGTGGTCCAGCAGTTCCTGCGCCCACGTCGCGTCGGTGTGCCCCGGCGCCGTCACGCCCGTGTGACGGCGCCCGTCGTCCCGGCCGGTCATGTCGGCGCGCTCCTCGTCCCTCAGGGCCCCTGCGGGCCGAACCCGTCATATCGGTCAGGGACGTTACCTCACCGGTGCCGGCACCGGCCCGAACCGCGTCCGGCCCCGCCCACGACGGGGCGGACGGACGGAGCCTCCGGCGGGGCGGGCACACCCGGCTCACGCCCCGGCTCGCGGGACGGCCGGTCGCGGTCCCCGGTCCGGTGAGGCCCCGCCCGGCCGGGGCGGGGCAGCGCACCACCGAGAGCCGAGCCGTCCGGCCGGACCGCGTGATCAGGCGCCCGAAGGGCGACGCGCGCCGACGTCCGCCGTTCGCACCGGCGAGCAGACGCCCGCCCGGGTCGACTCCGACTCCGCCCGGGCGCGGCGGGCGGACGTCTCGCCGTGACGGCGTGCTCACGGCCGCTCCGCCCGACCCGCCCGGCACGGGCCTCGGCCCGGCAGCGACCGGTGCACGGCACAGGCCGGCGCGCGGGCACGGGCAAGGACCGGGCACGGGTCCTGAAGCGCCTCGATCCGCCCCGCGTCGGTAGGACGCGGGGCGGATCGAGGCGGGTGGGGTCGTGTCAGTGGGCGGAGGCGGAGGACCTGCTGCCCAGGCCCGCGGCGGCCACCACCGCGCCGACCAGGCACAGCAGACCCGTGACGAGGGAGGCCGCGTGCAGGCCGTTCATGAAGGCCTGGCCGCTGCCTTCGACCACGGCCGCCCGCAGTTGCTCCGGCATGGTCCCGGAGACGGGGGCGACGCCCATGGCGACCGTGTCCTCGGCCTCCCCGAACCCGGCGGCCGCGGCCGCCGGGACTCCGGCCCGGGTGAGTTCGCCGCCGAGCGTGGAGCCGACCCGGGCGCTGATCACGGAGACCAGGACGGAGGTGCCGAGGGCGCCGCCGATCTGGAGTGTGGTGGCCTGGAGGCCGCCCGCGACTCCGCCGTCCCGGACCGGGGCGTTGCCGACGATGGCGTCCGAGGAGGCGGCCAGCACCATGCCGACGCCGAGCCCGAGCGCGACGAACGGCGGCCACATGGTGGCGTAGGAGGAGTCCGTGGACCACGTGAGCAGGCCGAAGCAGGCGGCGGCCTGGAGGGTCATGCCCAGCGGCATGCAGAAGCGGGCGCCGAAGCGGGCGGTGAGGGCCGCGCCGAGGGGGAGGCGACCAGCGAGGCGAGGCTGAGCGGAAGGGTGCGCACACCGGCCTCGACGGGGGTGTAGCCGCGCACGTTCTGCAGGTACAGCATGATGAAGAAGATCGCGCCGAGCAGGACGAAGAAGTTGAGCGCGGTGATGACCGCGCCGACGGTCAGCGAGCGGCTGCGGAACAGACGCATCGGCAGCAGCGGATGCTCGACACGGGTCTCGTACCAGCCGAAGACGGCGAGGACGAGGAGTCCGGCGAGGAGGGCGCCCCAGGTGCCCGCGGAGGCCCAGCCCCAGGTCTCCCCCTTGACGACGCCGAGGACGAGGACGATCAGGCCGACGGCGAGCAGCAGGACGCCGGGCACGTCGAAGCGGTGGTGTCCGGTGGAGTTCCGCGACTGCGGCAGCACGAGGGCGCTGAAGGCGAACGCCACGACGCCGATGGGCAGGTTGATGTAGAACACCGACTCCCAGTCGACGTGCTCGACGAGCAGGCCGCCCACGATCGGGCCGAGGGCGGTGGAGACGGCGGACACCATGGCCCAGATGCCGACGGCCATGCCGAACTTCTTCGGCGGGAACACCGCCCGCAGCAGCCCCAGGGTGTTGGGCATGAGCAGGCCTCCGAAGACGCCCTGGAGGGCGCGGAAGGCGATGACGCCGGTGATGGAGCCGGACAGTCCGATGGCGACCGAGGAGACGGCGAAGCCGACGACGCCGATGAGGTAGAAGGTGCGCCGGCCGAAGCGGTCGCCGAGTTTGCCGCCGAGGATCAGGGTGGCGGCGAGGGCCAGCAGGTAGGAGTTGGTGACCCACTGGAGGTCGGCGGTGGAGGCCTGGAGGTCGCGGCCGATCTCGGGGTTGGCGATGGCGACGACGGACGCGTCCAGCTGGACCATGAACAGGCCGAAGGCGACCGCGCAGAGGGTGAGCCAGGGGTTGGAGCGGAAGCGGCCGGTGGCCGACGGCCGCGCCGCGGCGTGCACGGACACGCCGGAGTGATCCACGGTGGTGGACGGCATGGAGAAGCCTTGTCTGTGTACGGGGTTGTACGACGGGGTGGTACGACGGGGTTCCGCGAAAGGGTGGGTACGGGTCGGCCGAGGAGGCGGACGGCGCCCACCGGGTGACTTACGGGGACCCGCGAGCGACGGCGCCCCGGGACGCGGCGCCCGGGGTCCGGGGCAGCGCACGCCCGGGGTCCGGGTCACGGACCCGGAGGGCCTGCCCGGTTCAGTGCGCGGCGGCGTGCAGGTGGCGCGTCAGGGAGGTGAGGGCGCCGATCGCGGAGCCGAGGGCGTCCATCTCGCCGTCGGTGAGGGAGAGCAGGGCCTCGGAGAGGCAGCCGGTCTCCAGATCGCGGACCTCGGCGAGGCGCCGCCGGGAGGTCGCCGTCGGGTACAGGCGGGCGACGCGTTTGTCGGTGCTGTCCCGGCGGCGTTCCAGCATGCCCAGCTCGGTCATCCGGGAGACCAGGACGCTGACGTTGTTGGGCTTCATCAGCAGGGCGTCGGCGGCCTCGCGCACGGTGGTGCCCTCGTGCTGCGCGACGAACCTCAGCAGCAGGAGCTGTCCCTCGGGCGGCTTGGGGTGCGGGTAGGTGGAAGCCACCCGGCGGTCCAGGGCCCGGTGCAGCGCGGGGAGGCAGGCCGCCAGCTCGGAGGCCGTGCGGTCGGTGCCCCCGGAGGGCGCGCTGGTGTCGGACATGACAGCCAGGATAGGTATGCCCTCATACCCATGTCAAAAAAGGCCGGTTCCGTGCCGCACGGCATAAGCTCCCCCAATGGCGAAGTACTACGACGTTCACCCCGACAACCCGCAGCCGCGCACCATCGCCCAGGTCGCGGCGGCCATCCGGGCGGACGCGCTGATCGCGTACCCGACGGACTCCTGCTACGCGCTCGGCTGCCGGATCGGCAGCCGCGACGGCGTCGACCGGATCCGGGCCATCCGCGAACTGGACGACAAGCACCATTTCACCCTGGTCTGCCAGGACTTCGCGCAGCTCGGACAGTTCGTGCACGTCGACAACGACGTGTTCCGCGCGATCAAGGCCTCCACGCCCGGCAGTTACACCTTCATCCTCCCGGCGACGAAGGAGGTGCCGCGCATGCTCCAGCACCCGAAGAAGAAGACGGTGGGCGTGCGCATCCCCGACCACGTCGTCACCCAGGCACTGCTGACCGAACTCGGCGAGCCCCTGCTGTCCAGCACGCTGCTGCTGCCGGGCGAGGAGGAGCCGATGACCCAGGGCTGGGAGATCAAGGACCGGCTCGACCACTCCGTGGACGGGGTGCTCGACTCCGGGGAATGCGGCACCGAGCCGACGACGGTCATCGACTTCTCGGGAGGCGGGGCGGAGATCGTCCGGTACGGAGCGGGCGACGCCTCGCGCTTCGAGTAGGGCCGGGCGACGGGGAACGGGGGCGCCGGGTCCCGGCGCGGCCGATTCCCCCGGCGCACGCAACGACATCGGCCGGCCCCGTCCCGGACCCACCCGGGCCCGCACCCCGCCGGAACCGCCGTCCGGGCGCCCGCGACGAACACGCCGCGGGCGCCCCTTCGCAGGGATCTTCGCGCAGATCTTCGTGCGGGTCTTCGTGCGCATCCCGTGCACGCCGCGCGCGCATCTCGCGCGCATCTCACACGCGACCATTGACATGCTCACATCCTGACGCCATCGTGAGAGCGCTCTCACAAGGTACGGACCAACCCCCACAGGCCTACCCGCACGGAGGTGGAGAGTGCTTCGCACACTCAGGTCCCGGCTGGCGGCTGCGGCAGGAGCCGCCGCACTCGTCGGCACGTTGCTCACCCTGGGGCCACCGGCCCAGGCGGCCGTCCCGGCCACCGTCCCGCTCAAGATCACCAACAACTCCGGGCGCGGCGAACCCCTCTACGTCTACAACCTCGGCACCCTCCTGACGACGGGTCAGCAGGGCTGGGCCGACGCGAACGGCACCTTCCACGCGTGGCCCGCCGGCGGCAACCCGCCCACTCCGGCGCCGGACGCCTCGATCACGGGCCCGGCGGCCGGGCAGTCGGCGACCATCCGGATCCCCAGGTTCTCCGGCCGCATCTACTTCTCGTACGGCCAGAAGCTGGTGTTCAGGCTGACCACGGGCGGGCTCGTGCAGCCGGCCGTGCAGAATCCGAGCGACCCCAACCGGAACATCCTGTTCAACTGGTCGGAGTACACGCTCAACGACGCCGGGCTGTGGCTCAACAGCACCCAGGTCGACATGTTCTCCGCGCCCTACTCGGTCGGCGTGCAGCGCGCCGACGGGAGCACGGTGAGCACCGGCCGCCTCAAGGCGGGCGGCTACAACGGCTTCTTCAACGCCCTGCGCGGACAGGCCGGCGGCTGGGCGAACCTGATCCAGACCCGTTCCGACGGCACCGTCCTGCGGGCGCTGTCCCCGTTGTACGGCGTCGAGACCGGGGCGCTGCCCCGTACCGTGCTGGACGACTACATCAACCGGGTCTGGCAGAAGTACACGACCTCGACGCTGACGGTGACGCCGTTCGCGGACCAGCCGGGCACGAAGTACTACGGCCGGGTCTCCGGCGGCGTCATGAACTTCACCAACGGTTCGGGCGCCGTGGTCACCGGCTTCCAGAAGCCCGACGCGGACAGCGTGTTCGGCTGCCACCGCCTGCTGGACGCCCCCAACGACGCCGTGCGCGGGCCGATCTCCCGCACCCTGTGCGCCGGGTTCCACCGCTCCACCCTGCTGGTCAACCCGAACCAGCCGGACACCACGTCGGCGGGCTTCTACCAGGACGCGGTGACCGACCACTACGCCCGCGCGATCCACGCGCAGATGGCCGACGGGAAGGCGTACGCGTTCGCCTTCGACGACGTCGGCCGTCACGAGTCGCTCGTGCACGACGGGTCGCCGCTCCAGGCGTACCTGACGCTCGACCCGCTGAGCTGAGGACGGCGGACGTCCCGCACGCGCGGGAAACTCGCGTGCGGGACGTCTCCCCCTGGGGCGGAAAGCCGGTCAGCCGGTCGTCAGGGCGGTGTCGTCCACGACGAAGCTGGTCTGGAGGGAGGAGTCCTCGACGCCCGTGAACTTGAGGGCGACGGTGGACCCGGCGAACGAGGACAGGTCGAAGGTCTTCTGCGTGTACCCGGTCGCCTTGTCGAGGTTGGAGTAGGTGGCCAGCGTGGTCGATCCGGCGGTGACCGTCAGCTTGTCGTAGGCGGTGCCGGTGGTGGTCTCCGCGCTGTCGACGTGCAGCCAGAAGGTGAGGGTCGCCTTGCAGCCGCTCGGGACGGCGACCGACTGGGTGAGCGTGTCGGTGTGGGTGGAGCCGTAACCGTCCAGCCAGGCCTTGTAGGAACCGCCGTGGGCGGCCTGGCTGCTGGAGTTGGTGATGACCCCGCTGCTGGCGGTCCAGCCGGTGTTGCCGGACTCGAAGCCGGCGTTGCCCAGGAGCTGGGTGGAGGTGCAGGTGCCGCCACCACCGGTGGAGACCGTCCAGGTGAAGGCCGCGGTGCCGGTCGCGCCGGTGCTGTCGGTCACCGTGACGGTGGTGCCGGAGGAGCCGGCGGTGGTCGGGGTGCCGGAGATCAGGCCGGTGGCGGAGTTGATCGACAGGCCGGCGGGCAGACCGGTCGCGGCGTAGGTCAGGGCGCCGCCGTTGGTGCTGCTCGCGGTGATCTGGAGGTTGACGGCGGTGCCGACCGTGGCGGACTGGCTGCCCGGGTTGGTGACGGTGACGCCGCTGCCGGGCGGGGTGATGTGGCCGCCGACGTTGATGCCGGCGAAGGCGTTGCCGACTCCGGCGTACTGGGTGGAGCCGGTGCCGTAGAGCGCGGCGGCCGCGTTGAGGGCGGCGGTGCGGGCGCCGGCGTAGTTGGTGCTGGACGTCATGTACGTCGTCAGCGCCTTGTACCAGATCTGCAGCGCGGCGGCCCGGCCGATGCCCGTGACGGCGACGCCGTCGGAGGTCGTGCTGGTGTAGGTGACGCCGTTGATGGTCTTGGTGCCGCTGCCCTCGGAGAGCAGGTAGAACATGTGGTTCGCCGGGCCCGAGGAGTAGTGCACGTCGATCGAGCCGATGCCGGAGTACCAGCTGTCCTTCGACGAGCCGTCCTTGCTCGGCTTGTCCATGTAACGCAGCGGCGTGCCGTCGCCGTTGATGTCGATCTTCTCGCCGATGAGGTAGTCACCGACGTCGGAGGAGTTCGCCGCGTAGAACTCCACGCCGGCGCCGAAGATGTCCGAGGTCGCCTCGTTCAACCCGCCGGACTCACCGCTGTAGTTGAGGTTCGCGGTGTTGGAGGTGACTCCGTGGGTCATCTCGTGTCCGGCCACGTCCAGCGAGGTCAGCGCGTGGGTGCCGCCGGTGCCGTCGCCGTAGGTCATGCAGAAGCAGCTGTCGTCCCAGAAGGCGTTGACGTACGCCGTGCTGTAGTGGACGCGCGAGTAGGCGGCGACGCCGTCGTTCTTGATGCCGCTGCGGCCGAAGGTGTTCTTGTAGAAGTCCCAGGTGGTCTGGGCGCCGAAGTGCGCGTCGACGCCCGCGGTCTGGGTGTTGGAGCCGGAGCCGGTCCCCCAGGTGTCGTCGGCGTCGGTCATCAGGGTGCCGGTGCCGGAGGTGCCGTTGCTGAGGCTGTACGTCTTGTGGCCGCCGCGCGCGGTGTCGTTCAGCTGGTACGTCGAGCCGGACAGCGCGGTGCCGATGGTGACCGTTCCGCTGTACTGGCTGTTGCCGGTACCGGTCTTGACGTCCTCGAAGCGGTGGAGTTCGGCACCCGTGGCGGCGTCGGTGACGACGTGCAGCCTGCTCGGGGTGCCGTCGTCCTGGAGTCCGCCGACGACGGTCTCCCAGGCGAGCTTCGGAGTGCCCTGGCCCGCCCAGACCACCTTGCGGGCGGTGTCGGCGACGGGGTCCTGCGCGTCGAGCGCCTCGGCGGCCTTCAGCGCCGCGCGCTCGGCGGCGGCCTTGCCGTACGTCGCGGTCGTGGACGCGACCGAGACGGTGCGGCGGTTGTTGTTGAAGGTCGTGCTGACCGTGCCGGCGGCCGCGGAGGCCGGGGGCGTGTGCACGACGAGGTCGCCGCCGAGCACCGGCAGGCCCGCGTAGGTGCGCTCGTAACGGGTGTGCACGGTACCGTCGTTGTCCTTGACGACGTCCCTGACGACGAGCTTCTCCTGGGCGCCGAGGCCGAGGGAGTCCGCCGTCCGTGCCTCCGCGGACCGGGCGTCCGCGATGAGCGCGCCGCGCTGGGCGGGGGTGAGGTCGGCGGGGAGGCCGCCGGTGCGCAGGGGGTGGGGTGGGGGGCGGCGGGCTTCGCCACCGCGGGCGCCGCCTGGACGCCGACGGCGAGCAGCGCGGCGGCGGAGAGCAGGGCTGCTCCGAGCGTGGTCCGCTTGCGGGGATGGGGTCTCACGCGTACTCCTCCTGCGGTGGCCGCGGGGCGCGGCCGGTGACAGACCGGGCAGCCGGATGTGCTGTCCGGGACGAGCTGAGGTGTGCGGGACCTCGGGACATGTGGGGCGGGCCCGCCGTCTCAGCACGGCGGTTGGTGGGACGATGACAGGCTTGTCCGTGGCATGTCATGCACATCCGGACGCTTCAAGGGTTATCCCTCGGTACCGGGGGCGGGGACGGGGAGCCCCTGTGCATCGGCTGTGGCCGGGCGCGGGAAGACCCTCTGCGGGCCGGGCGCGAGAAGCGGGGCGGGCGAACCGGACCCGGCCCCGGAATCCGGTCCCCCTCCCCGCCGCCCCGCCCCGGAACGTTGTTACGGTGCACCGGTGCCCGACTCCTCACGCGATACCGCCGAAGGCGCCGGCTGGGGCGCCGAAGACCCCGGCACCTACAAGCAGTTGATGCCCTCCGAGGTCCGCAGGATCTCGTGGCTCGACCCCAGGACGCTGTGGGCCGCGCGCAACGGCGTCCTGGCGTCCTGGTTCGGGGACCCCACCGGCCGTACGCGCGGCCGGTGGGTCGCCCAGCGGGCGGCGGCCGGGGCGCCGGCGGACAAGGTGATCCGGCGCCCGGACCCGGACCGCTTCTCCTTCATGGTGATCGGCGACACGGGCGAGGGCGACGACCCCAGTACGCCGTCGTACCGGGGTTCCTGAAGGCCGGTCGGGGAGCAGCTTCGCCGTCCTGGCCAGCGACGTCATCTATCCCGTGGGCGGCGCGGACGACTACGCCGGCAAGTTCTTCCGCCCGTACCGCGACTACCGGGCGCCGATCTACGCGATACCCGGCAACCACGACTGGTACGAGGACCTCGGCGCCTTCATGCGGGTCTTCTGCGGCGACGCCCCGCCGCTGCCCGAGGAGCCCGCGCCCCGGCCGTTCGGCCGGGCCTGGCTGCGCTCCCGGCTCTGGCACCGCCCGCGCCGCGGTGACGGCGAACGGCTCGCCTCCGCACGGGCGTTGCGGAGCCATCCGTCCCAACAGGCCGTGCAGCCCGGCCCGTACTGGGCGATCGACTCCGGGCCGGTGCGGATCATCGGCATCGACACCGGCCTGCTCGGCACCCTGGACGCCGAACAGGGCGCCTGGCTGCGGGAGGTGGCGCGCGGGCCGCGCCCGAAGATCCTGGTCACCGGCTCGCCGCTGTACGTGGACGGCGGGCACCACCCCTGCCCGATCGAGGGCGGCGGCACGGTCGACGAGATCGTGCGCGACCCCGCGCACCGGTTCGTCGCGGCGATCGGCGGCGACATCCACAACTACCAGCGTTATCCGGTGCCCCTGGCGGACGGCCGCACGCTCCAGTACGTCGTCGCGGGCGGCGGCGGCGCGTTCATGCACGCCACGCACACCATCCCGCGGGTCGCCGTCGGCGGGGTCACGGAGGCCGCTTTCCGCTGCTATCCGCTGCGCGGCGACTCCCTCGCCTTCTACAGCCGCCTGTACGGCCGGCGGCTGCGGCTGCGCCGGCTGTTCGAGATCACCGAGGCCGAGGCGACCGCGGTGGTCGCCGAGCGGCTGGGCATCCCGCCGACCCGGGGCCCGGGCGGCCCGGTGCGGATCACCCGGCGGATCCGGCTGGTCGCCACCCTGCTGGGCACCGCCCGCCGGCCGGACCGCGGGGCGCGGTTCCGGCTGCCCGTGCGCAAGATCTACACCTCGCTGTTCTCACCGAGCTCGGCGACGTACAGCCCTCCGTTCTTCAAGTGCTTCCTGCGGCTGGACGTGAGCCCCGAGAGCGTACGGCTGCGGTGTTTCGCGGCCACCGGCAACCGCGCGCAGGAGCTGGACCCGCCGGTCGAGGACGAGGTCGTCATCCCGCTGACCTGACCCTTCACTGCGACAATCGTATGAGCACGGTGTGTACGCGGTGCCCGCCGCCGACGAGGGAGGAAACGATGCCGACCGCTCCCGCCCACTGCGCAAGCTGGGCTTCCTCACCATCGGCCTGTTCGACGGGGCCGACCCGCGCCGCGGGCACGAGGCCACCCTGGAGGTCATCGAGCTGGGCGAGCGGCTGGGCTTCGACAGCGCCTGGGTGCGCCACCGGCACCTCCAGTACGGCATCTCCTCCCCCGTCGCCCTCCTGGCGGCCGCCTCGCAGCGCACCAGCCGCATCGAGCTGGGGACCGCGGTGATCCCGCTGGGCTGGGAGAACCCGCTGCGGCTGGCGGAGGACCTCGCGACCGTCGACGTCCTGTCGGGGGCCGGCTCAATCCGGGGGTGAGCGTCGGCCCGCCGATGCACTACGACCGCGTCAAGCAGGCCCTGTACCCGGACACCGCCGACGCCGAGGACTTCGGGTACGGGAGGGTGCGGCGGCTGCTCGACCTGGTGCGCGGCGAGCCGCCACCGGTTTCAGCGGCGTCGAGGGCTTCGAGGTGTTCTCCGACCGCGTACAGCCGCACTCCCCCGGCCTGGCCGGCCGCCTGTGGTACGGCGGCGGCAGCCTCGGCTCGGCGCGGTGGGCCGGGGAGAACGGCGTGAACCTCCTCACCAGCAGCGTGGTGAAGGCCGAAAGCCCCGACGGGGCACGGGACTTCGCCGACGTCCAGCTCGCGCAGGTGCGCGCTTTCCGTGCCGCGCACCCGGACGGGGACGCGGCGCGCGTCTCGCAGGGCCTCGTCGTCGTCCCCACCGACTCCGCGACGCCCCGGCAGCGCGCGAAGTACGAGCGGTTCGCCGCCGAGCGCCTTCCGCGCACCGCGTCCCCGCAGGGCCCGGCCCGGCTGATGTTCGCCCCGGACCTGGTCGGCCCCTCCGCCGAACTCGCCGAACGCCTCCGCGCGCACGCGGCGTTCCGCGAGATCGACGAGGTCGCCTTCGCCCTCCCGTTCAGCTTCGACCACGAGGACTACGTACAGATCCTCACCGACATGGCGACCGCGCTGGGACCGGCGCTCGGGTGGAAACCGAACGTCTGAGGACGGCCGTCGGGCCGGCGGGTGCCGGACCTACGGGTGCCGGACCGACAGGTGCCGGACGCGCCGCCGGGCGTCCGCCCTGCCGCGGCGGCCTCACCAGCGGCCCGGCTCCGTCCCCGTGACCGGCTCCGAGGGCGCGCCGTCCACGCCGACCGGGACGTCTCCCGTGAGCATCACGCGGTGCACGGTGCGCGGGAAACCGAGGTGGGCGTTGTCGGCGGGGGCGAGGTGGATGGTGGCACGGTTGTCCCAGAAGGCCACGCTGCCCGGTTCCCAGCGGAAGCGCACCGTGTACTCGGGCGGGTCGCCTCCGCCAGCAGCAGTTCCAGGATCGCCGCGCTCTCCGCGCGGGAGAGGCCGGCGATCTGCTCGACGTAGTAGCCGTCGACGTCGAGGATCCGCTCGCCGGTCTCGGGGTGGACCCGTACCAGCGGGTGCACGGAGGCGACCTGGTGGTCGAGGAGGTGACGGACGTAGGCGTCGTCGCCGGGACGGGGCTGATAGCCCACGCCGAGGCGGTGTTCGGCGCGCAGTCCGTCGGCGAAGCGGCGCAGGGGCGCGGAGAGTCCCGCGTAGGCGGCGGCCAGGTTGGACCAGGTGGTGTCGCCGCCGTACGGGGAACGGTCTCGGCGCGCAGGATCGTCGCGGCGGGCGGGTCGACGCGCGCGCCGTGATCGCGGTGCCAGCCGCGCAGCAGGGTGTGGCGGCGGCGCCGTAGCCACTCGTCGTGCTCCATGCCGAACCGGCCGCCGAGTTCCAGCCGGTCGGCGGTGGTCTCGATCTCGGGAAGTCCGCCGGGGAGGCGCTGCCGCGCCTGGCGGGACGACCGGTTCGCCGAACCGGCGGGCGAACGCCACGTGCCCCGCGTGGTCCAGACGCTGCCCGCGGAAGAAGACCACCTTCCAGCGCAGCACCGCCGCCCTGATCGCGGCGACCTGTGCGTCGTCGAGGCCGTCGGCCAGGTCGACGCCGTCGATGTCGGCGCCGATGTGCCCGGCGGCCGGCCTGAGCGTCAGACCGGCGTCCCGGACGGCCTCCTCCAGCGCCTCGTCGAGCGCCGCGTGCACCGTCGGGCGGTCCTTCGGGTGCGCCGGGGCGTCCCCCGCCGTGCCCTGCGCCGCGTCCCTCGTCACGTCCCTCGCCTCGCTGTCGAACCCGATCGTCATGCGCGCTCCGCTCGTTCTCGTCACCGGTACGGCCCTGGAGATCGTGACAGCGGATCGGCGGCGTGACGACAGCGCCTCCGCCCCCGCGCCGCCCCTGCGGTTGTCCGGTCCCGCCCCGTCGGCGAGGGTGGAGGGACGACACAGCCGAGGGAAGGCCCGATGGTGAACCACGTCCCCGCCCGCACGCTCAACGACGGAACGACCCTGCCGGCGATCGGCCTCGGCACCTGGCCGATGGACGACGCGCAGGCGGAGGAGGCGGTGGCGGGCGCGCTCGGCCTGGGCTACCGCCTGATCGACACGGCGGCGAACTACCGCAACGAGACCGGCGTGGGCCGCGGGATCGCGCGCGGCGGTGTGCCGCGCGAGGAGATCGTGGTGACGACCAAGTTGCCGGGCCGCCACCACGGGTACGACGAGACCCTGGCCTCCTTTGAGGAGTCCCGCCGACGGCTCGGCCTCGACCGGGTCGACCTGTACCTGATCCACTGGCCGCTGCCCGCGTCGACAAGTACGTCGACTCCTGGCGCGCCATGATCGAACTGCGGGAGGAGGGGCTGGTCCGGTCGATCGGCGTCTCCAACTTCACCGCCGCGCACATCGAGCGGCTGGAGGAGGAGACGGGCGTGCTGCCCGCCGTCAACCAGATCGAGCTGCACCCGCTCTTCCCGCAGGAAGCGCTGCGCGCCTTCCACCAGTCCAAGGGGATCGTCACGGAGAGCTGGAGCCCGCTGGGCCGCGGCTCGGCCCTGCTGGAGGACCCGGCCGTGGCCGCCGTCGCCGAGGCCCACGGCGTCACCCCCGGCCAGGCCGTGCTGCGCTGGCACCTCCAGCTCGGCGCGGTGCCCGTCCCGAAGTCCTCGGACCCGCAGCGGCAGCGGGCCAACCTGGACGTGTCCGGCTTCGAGCTGGGGCGGCGCAGATGGCGGCGATCGCGGACCGCGTGCCCCGGCGGCTGGGCGGGGACCCGGAGCGCCACGAGGAGTTCTGAGCCGGGGCACCGGCCCGGGGCACCGGCCGGCGGCCGCCCGTACCGAGCCGGGCACCGGCCCGGTACGCGACCCGGCGGCCGCCCGTGCCGAGCGGCCCCTTCTCCCGCCGTGTCCCGCCGCGGCGGGACGGGCCCGTGCGGCTATCGGGCGCGGTGGGCGCGCAGCACCTCCAGGGCGCGGTCGGCGTGGGTGTTCATCCGCAGTTCGCTGCGGACGGCCGCCAGGACGGTGCGGTCCCGGCCGATGACGAAGGTGACGCGTTTGGTGGGGGCCAGGGAGAAGCCGCGTTTCACGCCGAACCGTTCCCGCACGGTGCCGTCGGCGTCGGACAGCAGCGGCATGCCGAGCGTGTGGCGGCCGGCGAACTCCTGCTGCCGGTCGACGGAGTCGCCGCTGATGCCGACGGGACGCGCGCCGACGGCGGCGAACTCGGCGGCGAGGTCGCGGAAGTGGCAGGCCTCCGCGGTGCAGCCGGCGGTGAGGGCGGCGGGGTAGAAGAACAGGACGACGGGTCCCTCGGCGAGCAGTTCGGTGAGCCTGCGGACGGTGCCGGTCTCGTCCGGCAGCGCGAAGTCCTCGACCAGGTCACCGGTCTCGAGTGCCTTGCTCACGGGGTTCCTTCCGTCTTCCGCGTGTTCCGTGCGACATTGCGGGCCCACAGGACGAGGGGCACCTGGAGGGCAGCCGGCCGACGGCGGCGGCCTTGAACGGGGTCGGGCGGTGGCGCCAGTCCACGGCCATCTTGACGTTGGCGGGGAAGACGCCGACGAAGAACGCGGCCGTCGCCGACGCGGCCCTCCTGCGGGTCGCGGGCAGGGCGACACCGGCGGCCAGGGCCAGTTCGACGGCGCCGCTCGCGTACGTCCAGGCCCGCGGCGAACCCGGCAGGGCGCGCGGCACGATCGCGTCGAAGGTGCGCGGCGCGGCGAAGTGGGCGACGCCCGCGGAGGCCAGGAGGCCCGCGAGCAACAGGGGCGAACGGTGGGACCGGGCACGGCTCTCTCCTCTGACGGCCTGGCGCGCGAGATTACCGGAGAGGAGAAACCGTTCCCCCGGCGGGGTCCGGGGGAACGCCCGCACGCCCGCACGCCCGCGAGGTCGCGAGATCACGGTGGACGGGAGGACCGACAAGCGCCCCGGCCGCGTGCAGATCGCCGCCGGCGTCGCCCCCGTGGTCGACGGGTGCGGCGCCGGCGAGAACGGCGGCGGCCCGCCGACGGTCGTCGGGCCGGCCCGACGACGGCGTGCCCCGGCGGGTCCGTGCGGACCCGCCGGGGTCCTCTCGCGCACGCGCCGGTCCCCCTCGCGGCGGACGGGCGCGGCGGACGTACGGCGGGACGAGTACGCCGGATGTGCGGCGGCCGCACGACGACACGGGGGCTCCCCGTCCCTCACCATGGGGCAGCTCCCTCCCGGACCACGGCCGGGTACCCCGACCGGTCCGCGGCGCGGACCCCGAGAACGGACGTCATGACCATCCGCGTACTGCTCGCCGACGACCAGGCCCTGCTGCGGGCCACCTTCCGGATCCTCATCGACTCCTGCGACGACATGGAGGTCGTCGCCGAGGCGGCCGACGGCGCCGAAGCGGTCGAACTGACCCGTGAGCACCGGCCGGACGTCGTCCTGATGGACATCCGTATGCCCGGCACCGACGGTCTCGCCGCCACCGCCGCCGTCTGCGCCGACCCGGACCTGTCCGCCACGCGCGTGCTGATCCTGACGACCTTCGAGATCGACGAGTACGTCGCCGCCGCGCTGCGCTCCGGCGCGAGCGGCTTCCTCGGCAAGGACGTCACCGCCGACGCCCTCCTCGACGGCATCCGCACCGTGGCCTCCGGCGAGTCCCTGCTGTCGCCGCTCGCCACCCGCGCCCTGATCACCCGTTTCCTCACCTCCCCGCCGAGGGCGCCCGGCCGGCCGCGCCCGACGACCTGTCCGTGCTCACCGCACGCGAACGCGAGGTGATGTCCTGGGTGGCCGAGGGCCACTCCAACGACGAGATCGCGGAGAAGCTGTTCCTGAGCCCGCTGACCGTACGCACCCACGTCCACCGCGCCATGACCAAGCTGGGCGCCCGCGACCGTGCCCAACTGGTCGTCATCGCCTACCGGACGGGCCTGGTCCAGGCCCCGCCGCTGCCGCCGGGCCACCACCTCTGACCGACGGAACCGGCCCGTCGGCCGGCCTCCCGCACACCCCGCATCTCCTGACATGACGTCAGGAGACAGGTGTTGGGCTGCGCTTCACCACCGGGACGCCCGCGGCCCTTGGCGCGGAAGTGAGGATCGGGAAGCTGAACTTCCTTTTCCCCACAGCCGTTCGGCTGCGCCCGGTCCTGAGGAGGACGCAGTGTCGTCACCCACGTTCAAGAAGCACGGCAGGAGATGGCTCACCGGACTCGCCGGTGCCGCCGCGCTCGTCGTCGCCGTCCCCACGATCGCCCACGCCGCCCCGCCCACGGCCCTGCCGGCCAACGCCGAGGCGGGTGAGCGCGCGTACCAGCCCGCCTTCGACTACGACACGGACGGCTGCTACTCGACCCCGCGATCGGCCCCGACGGAAGCGTCAACGGCGGCCTCAACCCGACCGGCGCCCTCAACGGCAACTGCCGTGACGCCTCGGACCTCGACAACACCAACAGCTACTCCCGCTACAAGTGCGACAACGGCTGGTGCGCCTACCTGTACGGCCTGTACTTCGAGAAGGACCAGGCGCTGGCGGGCACCAGCATCGGCGGGCACCGGCACGACTGGGAGCACGTCGTGGTGTGGGTCCAGAACGACGCGGTGAAGTACGTCTCGACGTCCAACCACGGCTCGTTCACCGTCACGGCCGCCTCCGGGGTCCGCTTCGACGGCACCCACGCGAAGGTCGTCTACCACAAGGACGGCATCAGCACGCACTGCTTCCGGCTCGCCGGCTCGGGTGACGAGCCGCCGGAGAACCACAAGGGCACCTGGCAGTACCCGCCGCTGGTCGGCTGGAACGGCTACCCGGCGGGCGTGCGCGAGAAGTTGAGCACCTACGACTTCGGCAGCGCCCACTTCGGCCTGCGGGACGACAGCTTCGGCAACCACCTCAACTCGGCCAAGCCGTCCGGGATCACCTTCGACGCGTACGCGTGACCCGGTGACCCGGGCCGGTCCCGGGGCGCAGGACCCGAGCGGGACGCGGGACCGGCCCCGGACCGGCGCGCCCGCTCCCGGCGTGATCCCGTGTCCGGGACGGGACGCGCTTGGCCCGAGCGTCTAACGGCGGCCCTCCCGAGGGTCTATCGTGTCCCGCATGTCCGTTCCGGAACTGATCCGCATCGTCTCCCGCGACTCGCCCATGGCCCTGGCCCAGGTGGAGCGCGTCCGCGCGGAGTTGGCCGCCCTGCACCCCGGTGTGCGCACCGAGGTCGTCCCCGTGAGGACCACCGGCGACAAGTGGCTGGGGGACCTGTCCCAGGTCGAGGGGAAGGGCGCGTTCACCAAGGAGGTCGACGCGGCCCTGCTGGCCGGTGAGGCCGACCTCGCGGTCCACTGCGTCAAGGACGTCCCCGCGGACCGGCCCCTGCCGGCCGGCACGGTCTTCGCGGCGTTCCTGAAGCGGGACGACATCCGGGACGCCCTCGTGCACCCGGGCGGGCTCACCCTGGACGAACTCCCGGCGGGGACCCGGATCGGCACCTCCTCGGTGCGCCGGATCGCCCAGCTGGCCGCGACCCACCCGCATCTGGAGTGCGTGCCGTTCCGCGGCAACGCCAACCGGCGGCTGGCGAAGCTCGCGGCGGGCGAGGCGGACGCGCTGCTGCTCGCGGTGTCGGGCCTGGAGCGCATCGGCCGGCCGGACGTGATCAGCGAGGTGCTCTCGCCGGAGACGATGATGCCGCCCATCGGCGCGGGCATCCTCGCCCTCCAGTGCCGTGCGGGCGACGGCGACCTGATCGACGCGGTCAGCGGGCTCGGTGATCCGGTGACCCACCGGGAGGCCACCGCCGAGCGGATGTTCCTGCACGTCCTGCAGGGCCACTGCAACAGTCCCATCGCCGGTTTCGCGCGGGTGGACCGCGGTGGCGAACTCTCCCTGCGGGCCTGCGTGTTCACCCCGGACGGCAAGACCAGGCTGAACGCCCACGAGTGGGCGGGCCGCCTCGACCCGGCCACGCTCGGCACGTCGGTGGCCGTCGCGCTGCTGCGTCAGGGCGCCCGCGAGATCATCGACGGCATCCCGCACTGAGCCGGACGGGGCGCCGGCCCGGGCGTCAGGCGGTGCCCTCTTCGGCCTGGTCGCGCAGGAAGTTGCTCACCTGGCGCGCCAGGCTGTCGCGGACCGCGGCGGGGGCCCCGGCGGGCCCTCGTGCAGGCCGACGCCGCCGACCCACATCCGCCGCCCGGCCCACTCCTCGTCGACGCGCAGCTGGATCTGCACGTCGACCTGGCCCAGCGCGGCCTCGGGCCCGGCGGCGTACAGCACGGCGGTGGCGCGGCGCAGCGGGTAGACGTCGAAGCCCTCGATGAACTGCGAGTTGCGCCAGTCGATGAAGGCGCTCTCGCCGTCGGGTCCGATCCGCACGTCGATCTGCCCGTCCTCCAGATGGACGCCCAGGCTCTGCTCGCCGCGGTTCTCGACGGTCACCCGCAGGGTGAAATACGTCAGCCCCTCGGCCGCGTCGTCGCGTCCCCGGGGCGGCTCCGCCCGCTCCAGACGGTGGACGCGGACCCGCAGACCGGCATGCTCGTCGTACTCGTGCCAGTCCCCGACCACGTTCGGCTCGTACACAGTCCACCTCTCGACTTCTACGGGCTGCTTCCTATCCGTGGGCTCAGCACACTGTCAAATGAGCGGAATGCGGTGTGGCCAGGGCCTTCACCCCTTTTGATCGGTGATCAAGCCGTGCGCAGGAAGAATCCCGTTCCGGGCGGCGCGGGCGGCACGACGGGCGTGCCGCACATCACGTCGCGGACGGGACCGGCGGGCGCCGGCGGACACACGCCGCAGGACGCGGCCGAGGAGCCCGCGGACGGCCCGCACGGTGGAGCAGGTGCACCCGGCCAGACTAAATGGGATTATCTGTTTTATATCCCTACAAGACGGGCATCAGCTCAGAAGTGCTTCGGACAGGAGGCACCTCCGTGGGAGCCCGCCGGCAGGCCGGCCCCGGGGGATCTCCCCAAGGTCCGGGCGAGCGTGCGTCCCACGGTGTCCGTCCATCCACCGGCACCCGCCTGAGGGAGGCACGCCTGATGCGTACCACCGTCAGAACCAAGCAGCACCCCCACGACGACGCACCGGACACCGCCGAGACCTTCGCCAGGCTCGCCCGGCTCCCCGACGGCCCCGAGCGCCGGTCGCTCCGTGACGAACTGGTCCGCCTCTGGCTACCCATGGCCGAACGCATAGCCGTCCGCTTCCGCGGGCGCGGCGAGTCCCTCGAGGACCTCTACCAGGTGGCGGCCCTCGGCCTCGTCAAGGCCGTCGACCACTACGACCCCGACCGCGGCCGCGCCTTCGAGGCCTACGCGGTACCGACGATCACCGGCGAGATCAAGCGCCACTTCCGCGACCACATGTGGACGCTGCACGTCCCGCGCCGGGTCCAGGACCTGCGCAACCGGGTGCGGCACGCCGCGAAGGACCTCGCCCAGACCACGTCGGGACGGGCTCCGACCCTCGCCGAGATCGCCGAGTACGCGCAGATGACCGAGGACGAGGTCCGCACCGGCATGGAGGCCCTCGAGTGCTTCTCCGCGCTGTCGCTGGAGGCCGAGATGCCCGGCACCGACGGCTACGCCCTGGAGGACGCCCTGGGAGACCCCGACCCGGGGTACGACACCGTCCTCGACCGGGTGGCCGTCGCCCCGTGCCTGCGGGCCCTGCCGGAACGCGAGCGGACCATCCTGTACCTGCGCTTCTTCGGCGGCATGACCCAGAGCAGCATCGCCGAGCAGCTCGGCATCTCGCAGATGCACGTCTCCCGGCTGCTGAGCGGTTGCTTCGAGCGGCTGCGCGAGGAGATCGCCACCGGCACCCACTGACATCGCCACCGGCACCCACTGACGCGGCGACGCGCGCCCGTCACGCCGACGGACGACGAGCGGGCGCACACGGCCGGGCACAGGCCGGACGGGCCGGCGCAGGCCGGGCGGAGCCGACGCAGGCGGGGCGGGCCGACGCAGGCCGGGCGGAGCCGACGCAGGCCGGGCGGGCCGACGCAGGCCGGGCGGGCCGACGCAGGCCGGGCGGAGCCGACGCAGGCCGGGCGGAGCCGACGCAGGCCGGGCGGAGCCGACGCAGGCCGGGCGGAGCCGACGCAGGCCGGGCGTCATTCCGGCGGGCGGCACTCCAGCGGTGGCGCGCCGGGAATCTGGGTGGGCCGTGGCGGTCCACCGCGTCCTCCAGCTCCGCGCGGATCTCGTCGGGCATCCGCCCGCTGCGGCCCCAGAGGAGGATCAGCTCCGCGACGTTGCGCAGCTTGATGTTGGTGTGCTGGGAGACCTCCTTCAGCACCGTCCATCCCCCGTCCGGCGTCATCCGCCCCAGACCGACGATCACCCCGATCGCCTGGTCCACCACGGCGTGCGAGGCCACGGCGTCCTTGAGCCGGCCGATCTCCCGCTGGAGTTCGGCGATGCGGTCCGTTTCACCGCGGGGTTCGCTCGGTACTCGGCGCACGTCTCCATCGTGCCACCGGGGCGCTCGGCAGGCGCCGTGGAAGGGTCCGGCGGGACACTGGTGCCATGCCGCCGGCCGCCGATCGACCAGGAACGCGAGTGCCATGAACCATCACCGCCCCCTGCCGCCCCCGGTGCGACGGAGGTCGTCTCCACGCACTCCGTGTTCGGTGCGCCCTGCTGGGTGAGCCTGACCAGCCGGGACCTGGAGGCCACCCAGAGGTTCTACGGGGCCGTCCTCGGGTGGGACTGGCGCCGGGGCAGCCTCGGCGACCACTTCCGTACGGCCCTGGTCGACGGCGTCCCCGTAGCCGGCATCGCCGGCGTCGCCTCGGTGTGGCAGATGGCGGTGGCCTGGACGCCGTACTTCGCCGTGCCGAGCGCGGACGTGGCGGCCTCCCGCGCGCGGGAGCGGGGCGGCACGGTCGCCGTCGGACCGATCTCGCTGCCGCCGGGCCGGGCGGCGCTGCTGGCCGACCGGGACGGCGCGACCTTCGGCGTCTGGGAGGGCTCCCTGGTCGGCAACTGGGAGGCCTGGCGGCAGGCCGCCCCGCGTTCATCCGGCTGCACACCCGCGACGCCTTCGAATCCGCCATCTTCTACGGCGGGATCCTCGACTGGGCGAGCGACCGGCCGGGCTGCTGCGAGGTGCACTACGAGGGCGGCGAGGTGGTATTGCGCAGCCGGGGCGACGTCGTGGCCCGGATCGAGTCGGGCGCCCTGGAGGCGGCCCCGACCCGACGATCCGGCCGCACTGGCAGGTCCACTTCGCGGTGCCGGACGTGACGGCCTGCGCACGGGAAGCCGAACGGCACGGCGGCAGCGTGCTGGCCAAGGGCGCCGACGAGGTCGTCCTGCGCGACCCCGACGGCGCCCAGTTCACGGTGACCGCGCGCCGCGGCCGCTGAGCGCCCGTGCGGCCGCCTACTCCGAGCGGCGCGGCGGCCTCGAGAGCACGACGAGGCTGCGGGCCTGCACCGCCACCTCGGCGCCCGCCTTGTACTCCGCCTCGTCCGGACCGCCGTCCGGTTCCACCGTGTCGACGCAGACCGTCCAGCGCTCCCCGTACCCGGCCCCGGGCAGCCGGAAGACGACCGGCTCCCAGTAGCTGTTGAGCAGCAGCAGGAACGAGTCGTCGACGACGGGCCGGCCGCGCGGGTCGGGTTCGGCGATGGCGTCGCCGTTCAGGAACACGCCCACGCAGTGCGCGTCGGAGCGCTGCCAGTCGCGGTCGGTCATCTCGCGGGCGTCCGGCAGCAGCCACACCAGGTCGGGCAGCGGCTGCCCGGCGCGGGTGACGGTCTCGCCGCGGAAGAAGCGGCGCCGCCGCAGCACGGGGTGGGCCGAGCGCAGGGCGATGAGGGACCGGGTGAAGTCGACGAGGTCGCGCCGCTCCGGGTGGGACGCCAGTCGATCCAGGAGACCTCGTTGTCCTGGCAGTAGGCGTTGTTGTTGCCGCGCTGGGTGCGGCCGAGTTCGTCGCCGTGGCAGATCATCGGGATGCCCTGGGACAGCAGCAGGGTGGCGAGGAGGTTGCGCTGCTGGCGGGCGCGCAGTTCCCGCACGGCCGGGTCGTCGGTGTCGCCCTCGGTGCCGCAGTTCCAGGACCGGTTGTCGCTCTCGCCGTCCTGGTTGTCCTCGCCGTTGGCCTCGTTGTGCTTGTCGTTGTAGGAGACGAGGTCGCGCAGGGTGAACCCGTCGTGCGCGGTGACGAAGTTGACGCTGGCGCGGGGACGGCGCCGGCTGTGGGCGTACAGGTCGGCGGATCCGGTCAGGCGGGAGGCGAACTCTGCGAGCGACCCCGGTTCGGTCCGCCAGAAGTCCCGTACGGTGTCGCGGTAGCGGCCGTTCCACTCCGACCACAGGGGCGGGAAGTTGCCCACGTGGTAGCCGCCCTCGCCGACGTCCCACGGCTCGGCGATCAGCTTCACGCGGTTGATCACCGGGTCCTGCTGGATCAGGTCGAAGAACGCCGAGAGCCGGTCCACCTCATGGAACTGGCGCGCCAGGGTGGCCGCGAGGTCGAAGCGGAAGCCGTCGACGTGCATCTCGGTCACCCAGTACCGCAGCGAGTCCATGATCAGCTGCAGGACGTGGGGTGACGCATCAGCAGGCTGTTGCCGGTGCCGGTGGTGTCGTAGTAGTGCGACCAGTCCCGTCGACCAGGCGGTAGTACGAGGCGTTGTCGATGCCGCGGAAGGAGAGGGTGGGGCCCCTCTCGTTGCCCTCGGCGGTGTGGTTGTAGACGACGTCGAGGATGACTTCGAGGCCGGCCGCGTGCAGCTCCCTCACCATCGTCTTGAACTCGGCGACCTGCCGGCCGCGGGTGCCGTGGGCGGCGTAGGCGTTGTGCGGGGCGAAGAAGCCGATGGTGTTGTAGCCCCAGTAGTTGGACAGGCCCCGGTCCGTCAGGACGCCGTCCTGCACGTACTGGTGGACGGGCATCAGCTCGATCGCGGTCACGCCCAGCGAGGTGAGGTGCCCGGTGACCGCGGGTGGGCGAGGCCGGCGTAGGTGCCGCGCAGGGCGGGCGGGACGTCGGGGTGGGTGCGGGTCAGGCCCTTCACGTGGGCCTCGTAGATCACCGTGTCGGCGTAGGAGCGCTGGGAGGCCGGTCCCCGCCCCAGTCGAAGGCCGGGTCGGTGACCACGCCGAGCAGGGTGTGTCCGGCGCTGTCGCCGGGGTCGGGGCGCTCCCCGGCCCGTTCGAACAGCGAGGCGTGGTTGTCGATCTGTCCGTCGACGGCCCGGGCGTAGGGGTCGAGGAGGAGCTTGGCCGGGTTGCAGCGGTGGCCGGCGGCCGGGTCCCAGGGGCCGTGGACCCGGTAGCCGTAGCGCTGCCCGGGGCCGACGCCGGGCAGGTAGGCGTGCCAGACGAAGCCGTCGACCTCGGTCAGCGGCACGTCGCGGCTGCCGCCGTCGTCGTCGAGGAGGACGAGGTCGACGCGGTGCGCGACCTCGCTGAACAGGGCGAAGTTGGTGCCGTTGCCGTCGAAGTCGGCGCCCAACGGGTAGGGGCGCCCGCTCCAGGCGGACACCCCTGTACTCCGGTACGGCCGGGAGGTCACCGGGCGCCCTCCAGGACGCCGTGCGTGTCTTCCACGGCGGCGAGGGCCGCCACGGGCAGCTCGCGCGGCACCTGGAGCATTTCGCGCAGGTCCCGCTCGGGAGGGTCGGCACGAGCGGGACGCGTTCGCCGGCGCGGGCGCGCTGCGAGAACCAGATGACCTTGCTGCCGGTGTCGGTGGCGCAGCAGCCCCAGCCGTCGCTCATGGCGGCGATGCTCTCGAGGCAGGCGCGCAGGTCCTGGTCCGGGCGCAGGTCCCGGTCGTCGCCGCCGACCGCCGTGATCAGGTGCTGGCCGTTCCACCACAGCTCGATGGAGGTGTGCTTGTCCGTGGCGTGCTCGTCTATGGCGTTGAGCAGCATCTCGGTTCCACCGCAGACAGGCTCGACGAGCGTTTCGAGGTCCCAGTACCTCAGGTGTGCGGCCAGGATGCGCTTGACCTGTCCGACCCGGTCCGGGCTCACGTACACGTCGAGGTGGTAGTAGCAGGGGACTGCGGTCTTCATCGTCGTTCGTCTCCTCACCGGCGAGGCTCCGCTCCTTCTCGGCCCGGCGGGCCGAGCTCCGAACACGAAGCGTGAGCGTTGATCGCTCCTGAGTCACAACCACAATGGGACTGCTACGCCATTCGTGCAACACGAGCGCACCACAATCAAGATCCAACAGGACGTTGGGTGGTGGGCCGTGCACCATAAGTGAAGGCCTCGGGAGGTTTGACGGTTTCGCACCTCTGCTTACATGGCCGACCCGCTCGCCGCGGGGCGACGTACCTCTCGAACTCCCGGAAGGTGAACAGCGCCATGCTGCTACCAGCGAAGACCGAAGTCGCCAGACGTCTGCGCAGTTACCGCGCCTGGGAACGCGTCATGCTCGCGCGCCCGGGCGACCGCGCGGTGCGGGCCACCTTCGAGGACTGCGGATACACCCTGTGCGTGCTGATGGGCAAGCGTTGCGCGCGGGAGGCCGCGGACGCCGCGGAGCAGTACCTGCGCGCGGGCGCGGACACCCGTCTCCTGCGGGGCGGGGCGTCCCGCAGGAGCGGCGCCGCGCGGCTCGCGGCGACCCGGCCGACCCTGCGGCTGGCAGCGGAGCGGTAACGCCCCGGCCGCTTCGGCCGGGGCATCGACAGCGGGCGACAGAAACCTTTTTCGGTACAGCGGAGGTGCAGCGTGAGGTCCACCAGAACGATCGGCCGTGTCCCGGTGCGGGACGTCCATCCGCGCGTGGAGTGCGGCCGGCGTCCGGCGAAGTCCGTGAGCGGCGAGGCGTTCGAGATCACCGCGACGGTGTTCCGCGAGGGCCACGACGCGATCGGCGCGAACGTGGTCCTCAAGGGCCCGGGCGGCCGCCGTGGGCCGTGGACGCCGATGCGGGAACTCGCGCCGGGCACCGACCGCTGGGGTGCCGAGGTGACGCTCGACGAGGTGGGCCGCTGGACGTACACCGTGGAGGCCTGGAGCGATCCCGTCACGACCTGGCGCCGGCACGCGGAGATCAAGATTCCCGCGGGCATCGACACGGGGCTGGTGCTGGAGGAGGGCGGGCACCTCCATGAGCGGGCGGCGGCCCGGGTGCCGCGCGGCCCGGCGCGGACCGTGGTACGGGAGGCGGCGCGCCGGCTGCTCGACGACGCGCTCCCGGTCGCCGAGCGGTACGCGGCGGCGCTGGCGCCCGAGGTGGTCGAGGTACTGGCCCGCCACCCCTTCCGGGAGTTCGTCTCCGCGAGTGCCGCCATGCCGCTGCTGGTGGAGCGGGAGCGGGCGTTGTACGGGTCGTGGTACGAGTTCTTCCCGCGCTCGGAGGGCACTCCCGAGCGGCCGCACGGCACGTTCCGCACGGCGGCGCGGCGGCTGCCGGCGATCGCGGCGATGGGCTTCGACGTGGTCTACCTGCCGCCGATCCACCCCATCGGCACGACCTTCCGCAAGGGCCGCAACAACACCCTCGATCCCGGTCCCGAGGACGTGGGGGTGCCGTGGGCGATCGGCTCGCCGGAGGGCGGCCACGACGCCGTGCACCCCGATCTGGGCACGCTCGAGGACTTCGACTGGTTCGTGCAGCGGGCCCGCGAGGAGGGCCTGGAGGTGGCCCTCGACTTCGCGCTGCAGTGCTCGCCGGACCATCCGTGGGTGCACAAGCACCCGGAGTGGTTCCACCACCGGCCGGACGGGACGATCGCCTACGCGGAGAACCCGCCGAAGAAGTACCAGGACATCTACCCGATCGCCTTCGACGCCGACATGGACGGCATCGTCAAGGAGACGCTGCGGGTGCTGCGGCACTGGATGGGGCACGGGGTGCGGATCTTCCGGGTGGACAACCCGCACACCAAGCCGGTGGTGTTCTGGGAACGGGTCATCGGCGAGATCAACAAGTCCGACCCGGACGTGATCTTCCTGGCCGAGGCGTTCACCCGGCCCGCGATGATGCACACCCTCGCCCAGATCGGCTTCCAGCAGTCCTACACCTACTTCACCTGGCGCAACACCAAGGAAGAACTCACCGAGTACCTGACGGAGCTGTCGGGCGAGGCGGCGAGCTACATGCGGCCCAACTTCTTCCCCAACACCCCCGACATCCTGCACGCCCACCTCCAGCACGGCGGGCGCCCCGCCTTCGAGGCCCGCGCCGTGCTGGCCGCGACCCTCTCCCCAGCTGGGGCGTCTACAGCGGCTACGAGCTGTGCGAGAACATCCCGCTCAGGCCGGGCAGCGAGGAGTACCTCGACTCGGAGAAGTACCAGCTGCGCCCCGCGACTGGGACGCCGCCGCACGCGAGGGCCGCACCATCGCCCCCCTGATCACCCGCCTCAACGAGATCCGCCGAACACACCCCGCACTGCACCGGCTCCGCAACCTCCGCTTCCACGGCACGGACAACGACTCCGTCATCGCCTACAGCAAACGCAGCGGCGAGGACACGGTGCTCGTCGTGGTCAACCTCGACCCCCACCACACCCAGGAGGCCACGGTCTCGTTGGACATGCCGCAACTCGGTCTGGACCGGCACGAGTCCGTGCCGGTGCGCGACGAGCTCACCGGCGAGACCTACCACTGGGGCAGCGACAACTACGTACGCCTGGAGCCCGGCCGGACGCCGGCCCACGTGTTCCACGTCCGGTGACCCACAGCGCAGAGCGGAGACCCCAGAGCGCCATGACCGTCAACTCCCCCGTCCCGGACACCTTCGAGGACACCCCGGCCAAGGACCGCGATCCCGACTGGTTCAAGCGCGCCGTCTTCTACGAGGTCCTCGTCCGTTCCTTCCAGGACAGCAACGGCGACGGCGTCGGCGACCTCAAGGGCCTCACCGCCAAACTCGACTACCTCCAGTGGCTGGGCGTCGACTGTCTGTGGCTGCCGCCCTTCTTCAAGTCACCGCTGAAGGACGGCGGCTACGACGTCTCCGACTACACCGCCGTGCTGCCCGAGTTCGGCGACCTGGCCGACTTCGTGGAGTTCGCCGACGCCGCCCACCAGCGCGGCATGCGCGTCATCATCGACTTCGTCATGAACCACACCAGCGACCAGCACCCGTGGTTCCAGGAATCGCGCAAGGACCCCGACGGGCCCTACGGCGACTACTACATGTGGGCCGACGACGACAAGCAGTACGCCGACGCCCGCATCATCTTCGTCGACACCGAGGTCTCCAACTGGACCTTCGACCCGGTACGCGGCCAGTACTTCTTCCACCGCTTCTTCTCCCACCAGCCCGACCTCAACTACGCGAACCCGGCCGTCCAGGAGGAGATCCTGGCCGCCCTCCGCTTCTGGCTGGACCTCGGGATCGACGGCTTCCGTCTGGACGCGGTGCCCTACCTGTACGCCGAGGAGGGGACGAACTGCGAGAACCTGCCCGCCACCCACGCCTTCCTGAAACGGGTCCGCAAGGAGATCGACGCCCAGTACCCGGACACCGTGATCCTGGCCGAGGCCAACCAGTGGCCCGAGGACGTCGTCGACTACTTCGGCGACTACGCCACCGGCGGCGACGAGTGCCACATGGCCTTCCACTTCCCCGTCATGCCCCGCATCTTCATGGCCGTGCGCCGCGAGTCCCGCTACCCCGTCTCCGAGATCCTCGCCAAGACCCCCGCCATCCCCTCGGGCTGCCAGTGGGGCATCTTCCTGCGCAACCACGACGAGCTGACCCTGGAGATGGTCACCGACGAGGAACGCGACTACATGTACGCGGAGTACGCCAAGGACCCGCGCATGCGCGCCAACATCGGCATCCGCCGCCGCCTCGCCCCCCTCCTGGACAACGACCGCAACCAGATCGAGCTCTTCACCGCCCTGCTGCTCTCCCTGCCCGGCTCACCGATCCTCTACTACGGCGACGAGATCGGCATGGGCGACAACATCTGGCTCGGCGACCGCGACGGCGTGCGCACCCCCATGCAGTGGACACCGGACCGCAACGCGGGTTTTTCGTCCTGCGACCCGGGGCGCCTGTCCCTGCCGACCATCATGGACCCCGTCTACGGCTACCAGGTCACCAACGTGGAGGCGTCGATGGCGTCGCCCTCCTCGCTGCTGCACTGGACCCGCCGCATGATCGAGATCCGCAAGCAGAACCACGCCTTCGGCCTCGGCTCCTTCACCGAACTGCCCTCCTCCAACCCGGCCGTCCTCGCCTTCCTGCGCGAGGCCCCCCCGAACGGGGAAGAGGGGGACGACCTCGTCCTGTGCGTCCACAACTTCTCCCGCTTCGCCCAGCCCACCGAACTGGACCTGCGTAGCTTCGACGGGCGCCATCCCGTCGAACTGTTCGGCGGGGTCCGCTTCCCCGCGATCGGTGAACTGCCTTACCTGCTCACCCTCGCAGGGCACGGTTTCTACTGGTTCCGGCTCGCCCGAGCCGCATCCCGCGTCGGCCGGCGCCTGTGAGCGTGCGCCGAGGGAAGGACGCGTCACCATGCAGAAGACCGCATCTCTGAGCCCGGGCAGTGCCGTCGGCGTCCGCTCCACGGGGACGCTCGGGGCACTGCTGCGCGACTGGCTGCCCCGGCAGCGCTGGTTCGCGGGCAAGGACAGGCCCCTCAACGACCTGCGTCTGCTGTCCATGACGGAGCTGTATCCGGGCTGTCTGCACCTGCTGGTGCAGACCGGCCAGTCGGGGGTGCCCTCACCGGGCGGCACTCCCCCGCCAGGTGACTGCTACCAGCTGCTCCTGGGCATCCAGGAGCACCTGTCCCCGCGGCTCGGCCGGGCCCTGATCGGCAGGGTCGAGGAGGGGGCGCTGGCCGGACTGACCGTGCACGACGCGTTGCAGGACCCCCGGTCGGCGCACCTGCTGCTGGAGCGGCTGCGGCACCCGGGACCGCTGGGGCCGCTGTCCTTCGAGTCCGACCCGTCGGCCCGGGTGCCGGCGGGCTGGCACCCCGGCTGCTGGAGGCCGAGCAGTCGAACACGTCGCTGGTCTACGGCGACGCGTTCATCCTGAAGGTGTTCCGGCGGATCCAGCCCGGGGTGAACCCGGACCTGGAGGTGCCGGTCGCGCTGGCGGGGCAGGGGTGCGGCCGGGTGCCGGCGCCGGTGGCCTGGTATCGCACGACCCATCCGCAGGAGGCGACGCTCGGCGTCCTCCAGCCGTTCCTGCCCGACGCCTCCGACGGCTGGACGCTGGCCCTGGACGCGCTGGCCCGCAGGGAGGACTTCACCCGGCAGGCCCACGCGCTGGGCGGGGCCACCGCCGAGGTGCACCTCGCGCTGGCCGCGGCCTTCCCCGTCGGACCGCTCGGCGACAACGCGCGGACGGCGGCCGGGATGACCGAGCGGCTGGAGGCCGCCGCCCACCACGTGCCGGCCCTGCGCCCCTACGTCCCCGGACTCACCAGCGCCTTCGGCGCCCTGGCCGCCTGCGATCCGGGCCCGTCGGCCCAGCGCATCCACGGCGACCTGCACCTGGGCCAGGTGCTGCACGCCGGACGGGAGTGGTTCGTCATCGACTTCGAGGGCGAACCGTCCCGGCCGCTCGCCGAGCGGCGCAGCGTGCACTCCCCGGTCCGGGACATCGCGGGCATGCTGCGCTCGTTCGACTACGCCGCCCGGCAGCGCCGTCCCTGGCGCCCCGAGTGGGCCCGCCGCTGCCGGGAGGCGTTCTGCGCCGGGTACGCGGAACGCGCCGGCTGGGACCCCCGCAAGAAGCACGCCCTGCTGCGTGCGTACGAAACCGACCGTGCCGTCTACGAGGTGCTGTACGAGGCACGGCACCGTCCCGACTGGCTACCCGTACCCATGGCGGCGATCGAACGACTCGCCGTCCGAGGAGGCTGACCGATGGCTCTGCGTGACTCTTCCCTGCCCGAGTCGGCCGGCCCCCGCGCGCCGGTGGCGCCCGCGCTCGACCCCGCCGACCGGGACCGCCTGCTGGCTGGCGCGCACCACGACCCGCACGCCCTGCTGGGCGCCCACCCGGTGCCCGGCGGCGTCCTGTTCCGGGCGCTGCGTCCCTTCGCGCGCTCGGTCGCCGTCCTGGTGGACGGCGAGCGCACCCCGCTGGTGTCGGAGGGCGACGGTCTCTTCGCGGCCGTGCTGCCGCTGAAGAAGATCCCCGCGTACACACTGCTGGTGGCGTACGAGGGTGACGAGTCCGAGGTGCACGATCCCTACCGGTTCCTGCCGGCGCTGGGCGACCTCGATCTGCACCTCGTCCGGGAGGGCCGGCACGAGCAGCTGTGGAAGGCGCTGGGTGCCGAGCCGATGACCCACCAGGGCGTCGCCGGCACCCGGTTCACCGTGTGGGCGCCGAACGCCCGGGGGGTGCGGGTCGCCGCGGACTTCACGTACTGGGACGGCACCGCCTTCCCGATGCGTTCGCTCGGGGCGTCCGGGGTGTGGGAGCTGTTCCTGCCCGGCGTCGGCGAGGGCACCCGGTACAAGTTCGAGATCACCTCGCGCCACGGGCACCGCTTCCTCAAGGCCGACCCGATGGCCCGGTGCGCGGAGGTCCCGCCGGACACCGCGTCGATCGTGCACGCCTCGCACTACGAGTGGGGCGACGCCGAGTGGATGGCGCACCGGGGGGACGTACCCGTCCACGTGGCGCCGTTCTCCGTGTACGAGGTGCACCTCCCCTCCTGGCGGCCGGGTCTGACCTACCGTCAGCTGGCCGAGGAACTGCCCGCCTACGTCAACGACCTGGGCTTCACGCACGTGGAGTTCATGCCGGTCGCCCAGCACCCGTTCTCCGGTTCCTGGGGCTACCAGATCACCGGCTTCTACGCCCCGGCCTCGCGGCTCGGGTCGCCCGACGACTTCAAGCACCTGGTCGACGCGCTGCACCGGGCCGGCATCGGCGTGATCGTGGACTGGGTGCCGGCGCACTTCCCCAAGGACGACTGGGCGCTGGCCCGCTTCGACGGGGATCCGCTGTACGAGCCCGGGAACGCGCAGCGGGCCGAGCACCCCGACTGGGGGACGTTCGAGTTCGACCTCGGGCGCACCGAGGTGCGCAACTTCCTGGTCGCCAACGCCGTGTACTGGTGCGAGGAGTTCCACATCGACGGGCTGCGGGTGGACGCCGTCGCCTCCATGCTCTACCTCGACTACTCGCGGGACTCCGGGCAGTGGACGCCGAACGTGTTCGGCGGCCGGGAGGACCTGGACGCGAAGGCGTTCCTCCAGGAGATGAACGCGACGGTCTACCGCCGCAACCCGGGTGTCGTGACCATCGCGGAGGAGTCCACGGCCTGGGAGGGCGTGACCCGGCCGACCGACAGCGGCGGCCTCGGGTTCGGGCTGAAGTGGAACATGGGGTGGATGCACGACTCGCTGGAGTACATCGCCAAGGAGCCGGTGCACCGCAAGTACCACCACCACGAGATGACCTTCTCCATGGTGTACGCCTACAGCGAGAACTACGTGCTGCCCATCTCGCACGACGAGGTCGTGCACGGCAAGCAGGCTCTGGTGTCGAAGATGCCCGGCGACTGGTGGCAGCGGCGGGCCAACCACCGCGCCTACCTCGCCTTCATGTGGGCCCACCCGGGCAAGCAACTCCTGTTCATGGGGCAGGAGTTCGCCCAGGGCGCGGAGTGGTCCGAGAGCCACGGCCCGGAGTGGTGGCTGCTCGACGAGGGCTACGGCCCCTCGGCCGACCACCGCGGGGTCCGGGACCTGGTCCGCGACCTCAACACGCGCTACCGCGCCACCCCGGCGCTGTGGCAGCGGGACACCGACCCGGGCGGCTTTTGCTGGGTGCTCTGCGACGCGGCCGAGGACAACGTCTTCGCGTTCCTGCGCCACGACGCCGAAGGCGTCCCCCTGCTCGCGGTCAGCAACTTCTCCCCCGTGGTGCGCCACGACTACCGGCTGGCCGTGCCGGACGACGTCCCCGTCTGGTACGAGGCCCTCAACACCGACGACGTGCGGTACGGCGGCAGCGACGTGCGCCTGCTCGACGGGGTGAAGCCGGAGAACGGGCGGATCACCCTCACCCTGCCGCCCCTCGCGACGATGTGGTTGACGCCCGCGGCCGTGTGAACCGGGCCGGACCGGGCAGTCGGGTGCGTACCACCTGCCGGAGAAGGGCTGCATCACGTGCGCACCGTAGGAGTCGAGGAGGAACTCCTCCTCGTCGACCCGGAGACGGGAGAGCCGCGGGCGCTCTCCGCCGCTGTTCTCGCCCGGGCCACCCGGGACCGGGCGGAACAGGACGTCTTCGAGAAGGAACTCCACAACCAGATGCTGGAGTTCGCCACCCGGCCGCAGTCGGGCATGGACGAGCTCGGCGAGGAGATCGTCCGCATCCGCGCGGAGGCGGCCCGGCACGCCGGGGAGATCGGGTGCACCGTGGCGGCGCTGGCGACGTCGCCGCTGCCGGTGCGCCCCTCCGTCGGCATGAACCGGCGCTACCGGTGGATGGCGGAGCAGTACGGCATCGCCACCCGTGAACAGCTCGTCTGCGGCTGCCACGTGCACGTGTCGGTGGAGTCGGACGAGGAGGGCGTCGCGGTCCTCGACCGGATCCGTCCGTGGCTGCCGGTGCTGCCGGCGCTGAGCGCCAACTCGCCGTTCTGGCAGGGCAACGAGACGGGGTACAGCAGCTATCGCAGCCGGGTGTGGCAGCGCTGGCCGTCGGCCGGTCCGACCGAGCTGTTCGGTTCGGCGGAACGCTACCACCGGCGGGTGGCGGACATGGTGGCCACCGGGACCGTCCTCGACGAGGCGATGGTCTACTTCGACGCCCGGCTGTCGGCCCGCTATCCGACGGTGGAGGTCCGGGTCTCGGACGTCTGCCTGCGCGCGGAGACCGCCGTGCTCGTCGCCGCCCTGGTGCGCGGGCTCGTCGAGACGGCGGCCCGCGAGTGGAGGGCGGGTGTGGAGTCGGTGGACCACAGTGTGAGTCTGCTCCGGCTGGCGGGCTGGCGGGCCGCGAAGTCGGGCCTCACCGGAGATCTGCTGCACCCCGTGACCATGCGGCCCGCGCCGGCCGAGGCGGTGGTGGGGGCCCTGCTCGATCACGTGGCGCGGGCGCTGGCCGACCACGGGGACCTGGAACGGGTCCGCGCGGCCTGCGCGGACCTGCTGCGGCACGGCAACGGCGCGACGGTGCAGCGCGAACTGTGGGAGCGCACGGGCAGCCTGCGCGAGGTCGTCACCGGCTGCGTACGGCACACCCAGGGCTGACCCGCGAGGACGGCACGGTCCGCGCGGGCCGCGTGGTCGCAGGACGGGGATTCAGAAGATGAGGATCAGGGCGTAGGCCAGGAAGAAGGCCGCGACGAGCACGGCGACGACGATGATCAGGGTGAGCGGGCCCTTGGCCCAGCCCGTGGGGGGATTGTGGGTCTCCCGGGGTCCGGCCTCGGGCATGCTGCTCTCCGCGGGCGGGGTCTCGCCCGGCGGAACGCCGCCACCCGGTTCGAGTCCGGTACTGCGCTGCGGGTCGGGGTCCGGATTGATGTGGGTCATGTGTCCCGAGTCCCCGGACCGGCGGTCCGTCAACAGCCCGGCACCGAGATCATCCGCGCGGAATAGTTGTGCGTTCCCGGCCACAACCACTCCTGCCTGAGCTACATTCGACCCCCGTCGATGACCGTCCTCGTCGACGAAGTCACAGCCCGTACCCGTCAGGAGCAGCGCATGCGCGACGTCGCCCTCGCTCCCCCGCCGCCTCGCCCCTGACCGGAGGGCTCGCCGACAGCGTTTTCGAGACAGCCGCCCGCACCCCGGCCCTGCCGGTGCTCGCGCGCCGGTCCGCCCGCTCCGGGCCGTGGGAGGAGGTGACGGCGGCGGAACTGCGGGACGAGGTCCTGGACCTGGCCAAGGGGCTCGTCGCCTCGGGGATGTCGCCGGGACACCGGGTGGCGGTCATGGTGCGCACCCGCTACGAGTGGACGGTGCTCGCCCATGCCCTGTGGGCGGTGGGCGCCGAGGTCGTGCCCCTCCATCCGACGGCCTCGCGCGACCAGGTCGAGTGGATCCTGCGGGACGCGGGCTGCGTGGGAGTGGTCGTCGAGGACGAGCAGAGCGTCATGACGGTCGGCTCGGTGTGCGCGGTGCTGCCGGCCCTGCGGCACGTCTGGCAGCTCGACGCCGGGGCGTTCGAGGACCTCGCGCGGCGCGGCGAGGTGATCCCGCGGACCACCGTGGACTCGCTGCGCCGGATCGTGCTGCCGGACTCCACCGCGGTGATCGCGTACACCTCCGGCACCTCGGGCCGCCCCCTGGGCTGCGCGCTCACCCACCGCAGCCTGGCCTCCCCCTGCGACACCCTGCTGGCCGGCTGGGGGAACACCGCGGCGCCGCCCGGGCAGCAGCCGTCCGTCCTCGCCTTCCTGCCGTTCTCCCACGTGTACGGGCTGATGATCCAGGGGCTGTGCCTGCGCGGCGGGATCCTGATGGGCCACGCACCGGACCTGGGCGGGGACGCTCTCTCCGAGGCCCTCCGCTCCTTCCGTCCGACCTACCTGTACGGCGTCCCGTCGGTCTTCGAGAAGATCTACAAGAACTTCCTGCGGGCGGCCCAGGAGGGGGGCCGCGGCACGCTGTTCGAGCGGGCCGCGGGCACCGCCCGTGACTTCGCGGCGGCCGTCGAACGGCAGCGACTCGGCCGGGGCTCGGGCCCCGGCCTCGACCTGCGGCTCCAGCACGCCCTGTACGAACGGACGGTGTACCGCAGGCTCCGCGCCGCCCTGGGCGGCCGCGTGCACCGGGCGACGTCGGGCGGTTCACCGCTCCACCGCGACCTGTCCCTCTTCTACGAGGGCATCGGCATCTACGTCCACGACGGGTACGGCCTGACGGAGACCGGCGGCGGGATCACCATGCAGCCGCTCGGCCGGGAGAAGTCGGGGACGGTCGGGCAGGCCCTGCCGGGCACGGAGATCCGGGTGGCCGACGACGGGGAGATCCTGGTGCGCGGCCCGTCGCTGTTCCAGGGCTACGTCAACGACGACGCCGCCACCCGGGCCGCGTTCCGGCGCGGCTGGCTGGCCACCGGAGACCTCGGTCACGTGGACACCGAGGGCTATCTGACCATCACGGGCCGCAAGAAGGACGTGATCATCACCAGCAGCGGCAAGAGCGTGGCGCCGGCCGTGCTGGAGCAGCGGCTGCGACTGCACCCGCTCGTCCACCAGGCGGTGGTCGTCGGCGACAACCGGCCCTGCGTGGGCGCGCTGATCACGCTGGACCCGGAGTTCCTCGCGCACTGGCGCCGCAACCTGCCGCCGTACGGGGGTGACGGCTCCGGCCGGGAGGCGCGGGAGGAGAACGCGCTGCGGGAGGAGGTCGGGCGGGCGGTGGCCTCGGCCAACAACGCGGTGTCCCGCGCGGAGTCGATCCGGGTCTTCCGGGTCCTGCCGGAGCCGTTCGACCAGGCCAACGGGTTGCTGACGCCGTCGATGAAGCTGCGTCGCGACTCGATCGTGCAGCACTACGCGGCCGAGATCGAGGCGATGTACCAGGCCCGCACGCGGGTGCCCCGGGAGAACCCGGCGGCGGAGGTGCTGAGCTGGGACGACGCCGACAACGTGTTCCGCTGACGGGCCGCGGTCACCCGCCGCACGCCCGGCGCGCCGAGGAGGACGCGGCACACGTCCCGCGGCCCTGCGGTCACCGTGCGTGGCCGGGTGCCGCCGCCGGGCGCGGTGTGCGTAGGCCGCGCCGCCCAGGGAACCCTGTGGAGTGGCGACGAGAGAGCCGCACGAGAAAGGACGACGGTCCCGGACAGGGGGCCGCACGACGACATGGCAACCGAGCCCCGTGGCAACAACTCCCCGGCCTCCTGGGCGGTTCCGGGCCGCAGCGCCCGTTTCGCGGGTGAACCGCAGGATGTGACGGGCGCGCGCCTGGCGGCGGAGGACTTCCTCCGCGTCCTCGCCCGCGCGGCCCCGCCCGCGGCGCCGGAGTGCTGGCACGACATCGTGCTGATCGTCACGGAGCTGGCCTCCAACGCCGTCCAGTACGCGCCGGGCCCTTTCTCCCTGCACCTGCGGCCCACCTTCGACGGGGTGCACGTGACCCTGCACGACACCAACCCCGCGGCGCCGGCCCCGCGGCCCTTCCACCCCGACGCCGGAGGCGGCGGCATCGGCTGGCACCTGATCCACACGCTGTGCAGCCAGGTGAGCGTGGTCTCCGCGGACGAGGGAAAGGACGTACACGTCTTCCTGCCGTGGTGAGCGGGGCGGAGCCGCGGGCACGGATCCGGCCGCGGGCCGCGGGCCCGTCCGTCAGGGGGCCTCGGTCCCGACCGGTACGAGCACGGTGACCGTCTTCCCGCCGCAGGGACGGGGACGGATGCTGATGTCGCGGGCCGGCCGGAGGATCAGCGGCCAGCCGTAGCCGCTGCCGTGATGGCCGGCGGGAAGGGTGCCGGGCCCGTACGCCGCCTCGGGCACGACGTCGCTGCGGTCGTGGACGGACAGCCGTACCCCGTTCCGTGCCGGGGTCGCCTCGAAGCCGGCCAGGCCGCCGCCGTGCCGGACGGCGTTGGCGACCAGCTCCGAGACGACGAGCAGCAGGTCGATGAGGTCGCGTTCCGCGGCCGGCCGGGTCGCCGCGTCCCAGTCGGCGTCGACCAGGCCGCGGACGTGGGCCCGTGCGGATGCGGCGGTCGTCACCCGGGCGGTCTCAGCCGCCCGGGTGGACAGGGGTTCTTCTCCCCTCATGGCACGAACCTCACGACACGACCCTCAGGGAAACCAGGGCACGGTCACGCGGTCGTCGTCCCGTGCGGCATCAGCCGTCGATAGTAGTCGGCGACGGCCGCCAGGTAGTCGGGGTCCATGGTCTCGCTGTCGGTCCGGAAGCGCGGCGCCTCCTTGACCTCGTCCACGGTGCAGGCGACCGAGATCTTCCGTTCGGCCTCGTCGACGGACGTGACGACGCCCACCGGCACGACCGCGCTCCTCCCGAACAGCCAGACGCCCGTGTCGACGACCAGGTGCCACATGCCGTGGTGGCCGTCCTCCCGTTCGATGTGCCCCAGGGTGCCGTCGGTCCCGGTCACCCCGTACCCCGTGAGGTCCTGTCCTTCGACGTGCCCGCTGTCCGGCGGGTAGGACCAGATGGTGTCGATGGTCACGCTGCTCCCTTCTCGCGTTCCACAGCCCTGATACCCGGCCGCCGCGGCCGCATTCGGAGCGCTTCGCGCCGCCCGGCCCCCGACCCGTTCGTGCGGTGGGGACGGCGCGGGACAGAACGGGACGGGACGGGACAGGACGGCGCGGGACGGCGCGGCGCATCCGTCGCGGCATGGACGGGGAAGCAGGGGCAGCCCGTGACCGGCGGATCCTGCACCTGCGGTTCGTCGAGGAGCGGACGCGGGCCGAGATCGGCGGGGAACCGGGCATCTCCCGGATGCACGTCTCCCGTCCGATCAGCCGCATCGTGGCGCGGCTGCGGCTCGGCCCGCCGGGTGCCGAGGTCGCCTGGCGAGCCGCCCCCGCACGGTCCGCCCCCGTACGGCGAAAACCAAGACGAGTACCCCGTTCCCGGCCGTGCATGCACGGTGCGCACCCGGTGAATCTTCTGTGTGCCCCGGGTGGCGCGATACTTTGTTCCGCCACAGGCGGATGGGTTAGCCTGCGGCGTATTTATCTCTTCGCGTACATCCGTGAACTGCGGAAATGCACGCACGACCGGTGAGTGCCGTCTGCCTTGGGACGGCCCGGTTCCGAGCCCCCGGCCGGGGGCTCCTGGGGAGCGGAACGAGGGTACGCATGACCAGCAACGCCACCGAGGCGGCCGAGGCACCGGGCGACCAGGAACTGAGGCGCCTCCTGGCCGGCCTGACCGCCGTACGGGACGGGGACTTCGGCACCCGGCTGCCCGCCGACGGCGAAGGCCTCATGGGCGACATCGCGACCGTGTTCAACGGCATGGTCGACCAGCTCTCCGTCTTCACGTCCGAGGTCACGCGCGTCGCCCGCGAGGTCGGCACCGAGGGGACCCTCGGCGGCCAGGCCGAGGTGCCGGGGGTCTCGGGCACGTGGGCCGACCTCACGGACTCCGTGAACGCCATGGCGGGCAACCTGACGACCCAGGTCCGCGACATCGCCCAGGTGGCCACCGCGGTGGCCAAGGGCGACCTCTCGCAGAAGATCGACGTGCCCGCGCGCGGCGAGATCCTTCAGCTGAAGGAGACCGTCAACACGATGGTCGACCAGCTCTCCGCCTTCGCCGACGAGGTCACCCGCGTCGCCCGCGAGGTCGGCACCGAAGGACGCCTCGGCGGCCAGGCGCAGGTGCCCGGCGTGGCCGGTGTCTGGCGCGACCTCACGGACTCGGTCAACTTCATGGCCGGCAACCTCACCGCCCAGGTGCGCAACGTCGCCCAGGTGACCACGGCGGTCGCCAAGGGCGACCTCTCGCAGAAGATCACGGTCGACGCCCGCGGCGAGATCCTCGAACTCAAGAACACCATCAACACGATGGTCGACCAGCTCTCCGCCTTCGCCGACGAGGTCACCCGCGTCGCCCGCGAGGTCGGCACCGAAGGACGCCTCGGCGGCCAGGCCGACGTCAAGGGCGTCAAGGGCACCTGGCGGGACCTCACCGACTCGGTGAACTTCATGGCGGGCAACCTCACCGCCCAGGTGCGCAACGTCGCCCAGGTGGCCACCGCGGTGGCCGAGGGCGACCTCTCGCAGAAGATCACGGTCGACGCCCGCGGCGAGATCCTCGAACTCAAGAACACCATCAACACGATGGTCGACCAGCTCTCCGCCTTCGCCGACGAGGTCACCCGCGTCGCCCGCGAGGTCGGCACCGCGGGCAACCTCGGCGGGCAGGCCACGGTCCGGGGCGTCTCCGGCACCTGGAAGGACCTCACCGACAACGTCAACGTCATGGCGTCGAACCTGACGGGCCAGGTGCGTTCCATCGCGCAGGTGGCCACGGCGGTGGCGCGCGGCGACCTGTCGCAGAAGATCACCGTGGAGGCCAAGGGCGAGGTCGCCGCGCTGGCCGACGTCATCAACACCATGGTGGACACGCTGTCGGCCTTCGCCGACGAGGTCACCCGCGTCGCCCGCGAGGTCGGCACCGAAGGACGCCTCGGCGGCCAGGCGCACGTGCCGAACGTGGCGGGCACCTGGAAGGACCTCACCGACAACGTCAACTCCATGGCCAACAACCTCACCGGCCAGGTGCGCAACATCGCGCTCGTGACGACGGCGGTCGCCAAGGGCGACCTGTCGAAGAAGATCGACGTCGACGCCCGCGGCGAGATCCTCGAGCTCAAGACGACCATCAACACGATGGTCGACCAGCTCTCCGCCTTCGCCGACGAGGTCACCCGCGTCGCCCGCGAGGTCGGCACCGAAGGACGCCTCGGCGGCCAGGCCGAGGTGGAGGGTGTCTCCGGCACCTGGAAGCGCCTCACCGAGAACGTCAACGAGCTGGCCGGCAACCTCACCCGCCAGGTGCGGGCGATCGCCGAGGTGACGAGCGCCGTCGCCGAGGGCGACCTCACCCGCTCGATCACGGTCGAGGCCTCCGGCGAGGTCGCCGAGCTCAAGGACAACATCAACTCGATGGTGGGGTCCCTGCGCGAGACGACGCTCGCCAACCAGGAGCAGGACTGGCTCAAGACCAACCTCGCCCGGGTCTCCGGTCTCATGCAGGGGCACCGCGAGCTGCCCGTGGTGGCCGAGCTGATCATGGACGAGCTGGTGCCGCTGGTCTCCGCCCAGTACGGGGCCTTCTACCTCGCCGAGGAGGGCGCCAAGGGTCCGGAGCTGCGGCTGGTGGGCGCCTACGGCTACCCCGACGACGACTCCCGCCCGACCCGCATCCCGTTCGGCCGCTCGCTCGTCGGCCAGGCCGCGCGCAGCCGCCGTACGATCATGGTCGACGACCTGCCCGCCGGGTACGTCGTCGTCTCCTCGGGGCTCGGGCAGGTGGAGCCCTGTGCGCTGGTGCTGCTGCCGATCCTGTTCGAGGGGCAGGTGCTCGGGGTCATCGAGCTGGCGTCGGTCACCGCGTTCAAGGAGATCCACCGGGACTTCCTGGAACAGCTCAGGGAGACCATCGGGGTCAACGTCAACACGATCGTGGCCAACGCCCGCACCGACGAGCTGCTCGGCGAGTCCCAGCGGCTGACCGCCGAGCTCCAGGCGCGGTCCGCGGAGCTGCAGTCCCAGCAGGAGGAGCTGCAGCGCTCCAACGCCGAGCTGGAGGAGAAGGCCTCGCTGCTCGTGGCGCAGAACCGGGACATCGAGGCGAAGAACCTCCAGATCGAGCAGGCGCGGCAGGAACTGGAGGCGCGCGCGCAGCAGCTGTCGCTGGCGTCGAAGTACAAGTCCGAGTTCCTGGCCAACATGAGCCACGAGCTGCGGACGCCGCTCAACAGCCTGCTGATCCTGGCCCAGCTGCTCGCGCAGAACCCCTCCCGCAACCTGACGCCGAAGCAGGTGGAGTACGCGGGCATCATCCACTCCGCGGGCTCGGACCTGCTCCAGCTGATCAACGACATCCTGGACCTGTCGAAGGTCGAGGCGGGGAAGATGGACGTGTCCCCGGAGCGGGTGCCCCTGCGGCAGCTCATCGAGTACGTCGAGGCGACGTTCCGGCCGATGACGACGCAGAAGAGCCTCGACTTCTCGATCAGCACGGCCGCCGGCGCTCCCGCGGACCTGCTGACGGACGACTCCCGGCTGCGCCAGGTGCTGCGCAACCTGCTGTCCAACGCGGTGAAGTTCACCGAACAGGGTGGTGTGGAGCTGCGTATCGAGCCGGTGGCCGCGGAGGAGGTGCCCGCGGGCGTGGTCAGCGGCGGCACGGTGGTGGCCTTCCGGGTGAAGGACACCGGCATCGGCATCCCCGAGCAGCAGCTCGAGACCATCTTCGGGCCTTCCAGCAGGCCGACGGCACCACGAGCCGCAAGTACGGCGGCACCGGCCTCGGGCTGTCCATCACCCGGGAGATCGCCCATCTGCTCGGCGGTGCCGTGACGGTGGACAGCGCGCCCGGCAAGGGCAGTACGTTCACGCTGTACCTGCCGGTCGCCCGCGGGGACTTCCAGGAGGTGCTCGCCGGCGGCCGGCTGGCGGAGCGCGACGACGAGGACCCGGCGGACGCGCACCCGCTGGGCCTGCCCGCGCCGGCGGGGGCCGCCCGGCGTCCGCGCCGGCTGCTGGTGGTGGAGGAGCGCCCGCGCGGGCTGCTGACGCTGGTCGCCGAGAGCGTGGTGGCCGACGTCGCGGGCGGCCGGGAGGACGGTGCTCCGCAGCCGCCGGTCGACGTCGTCACCGCGGTGGGGGCGCAGGAGGCGGCGGGGGCACTGGCGGCCGAGCCGTGCCACTGCGTGGTCCTGGAGCTGGGGATGCCCGACGCGGAGGCCTCCCGCTTCCTGGAGGCCCTGCGGGGCGACTCGGCCCTGAGCAACGTGCCGGTGCTCGTGCACAGCGGTCACCGCGCGGACTTCGCCCAGGAGGAGGCGCTGCGGTCGTGGTCCGCGGGCCGGCCGCTGGAGTTCCTGTCGAGCCTCGACGAGCTGCGGGAGCGCATCACGCTGCACCTGTCCGCCGAGGAGCCGGGCGACGTCCTCGCCCTGGTCCGCCAGGACGAGCCGCAGCACGTGACGCCGCAGCCCGTCGACGACGCCGTCGTGGGCCGGACGGTCCTCGTCGTCGACGACGACGCGCGCAACCTGTTCGCGCTCAGCGGGATCCTGGAGCTGCACGGCATCCGGGTGCTGCACGCGGAGAACGGGCGCGAGGGCATCGAGGCGTTGCGGGCCAATCCGGACATCGCGCTGGTGCTGATGGATGTGATGATGCCGGAGATGGACGGGTACACGGCCACTGCGGAGATCCGCACCATGCCGCAGTACGCCGACCTGCCCATCATCGCGGTGACAGCGAAGGCGATGCCGGGCGACCGGGAGAAGAGTCTCGCCTCGGGGGCCAGCGACTACGTCACCAAGCCCGTGGACACGCACGACCTGATGTCCTGCGTCCGCCGCTGGCTGACCGCCTGAGGGCGGTCCGCCCGTCCGAGCACCAGGCGCACCGGCCGAGGAGTCATCGCACGTGAACATGTCCGAAGAACAGCCCGAGCGGGCCGGGGCCCGGCCGGGCCGGCCGAGTCCGTGTCACCGGCGGCCCCGACGGTCCCGACGGCCCCGGCAGCGCCCTCCACCGCGGCACACGCCGCCGCGTCGCGCGTCGCGCACCCCGTCGTGCCGGCCCGCGGCCCGGCCGCGTCGTCCTCGTCGTCCGCGCCACCCGGTGCGGCACAGGGCCTCGCCGACGGGTCCGGACCGGCCGGCCCGCCGACGAGGACCCGGCCGCCGGGCCGCCGGCGGAGGCGACGGCGGACTCCGGCGGCACGGCGCACGGGCACGCCCCCGCGGCGGCCGGCCGGAAGGAGGAGCCCTCCTCCGTCGGACGTCTGGCGGCCACCGTGGAGCGGCTGCGGCGCGAGGTACGGGCGGCGCAGGCCGAGGCCGAGGGACGGGCGCTGGTCGAGCTGGCCAAGGGCATCCTCGTGGAGCGGCTCGGCTGCGGGCCCGCGGAGGCGGCCCGGCAGCTCACCGAACTGGCCGGGCAGGCCGGGACGACGCCGCTGGAGTTCGCGGTGGAGGTCATCAACCAGGCCGCCAGGGACCGGGTCTCCGAGGTCACCGACGCCTTCCTGGCGGCCGTCACGGGACACGTGGCGGCCGACGAGTCCGCGGCCGTGCGGCTGCGGGCCGCCGAGAGCGGGGCGCTGGCGGCCCACGACACGCAGGCCGTCGCCGACTCGCTGCTCCAGCACGCGCTGGAACCGCTGGGCGCGGTGGCGGTGGCGATCTGGGCGGCGGGCTCCGACGGCTCCCTGACCCTCGCCGGCAGCGCCGGCTTCGCCCCCGTCGAGGCAACCCGCTGGCACTACGTCCCGCCGGACGTCGCCACGGTGGGCCGGCTCGGCCTCACCGAGCACGCGGGCCAGTGGATCGGCTCGCTCGCGCAGACCGGGCTGCCCACCATCGGCCGCCAGGCCCACCCGGAGGGCGGCCGGGTCGCCGTCCCCGCCGGGACCGGCGGCCGCATCCACGGTGTCCTGGAGATCGCCTGGCCCTCGTTCCTGGAGCCGCAGCCGCCCCAGGTGGTGCGCCAGGTGGAGGCGCTCGCGGAGCTGTGCGCGCACACGCTGCAGACGTACCCCCGCGCCCAGGCCGTCGACCGGGAGCCGCGGGTGCTGCCGGACGCCGCCGAGCTGATGGACCTCGCGGACGGCCTGCACGACCCGGCGCTGGTGCTCGTGCCGGTCGTCGACGCGGCGGGGCGGCTGGTGGACTTCCGCATCCAGCACGTCAACGACCACTTCCTCGACCCGGCGGGCCGGCCGCGGGCGGTCGTCAACGGCGCCCTGCTGCTGGAGGCCTACCCGATGGCGGCCGGCGAGAGCGACCTCTTCCAGCGCATCGAGCGGGTCCACGCGACGGGCGAACCGTTCCGGGCCCGCCGCATGAGCCTGACCGCGCTCGTCGACGAGGTGCCGCTGTCGGCGGTCGCGGACCTGAGCATCAGCCGGCACGGCACCTGCGTGCTGCTCATCTGGCGCATCGAGGACGAGACGGCACGGCTGGCGAGCCTGTTGCAGCACGCGCAGCGCCTCGGCCGGATCGGCGGCTTCGAGGAGAACGTCCTCACGGGCGAGACGACGTGGAACGGACAGCTGTACGCGCTGTACGGGCGGGAGCCGTCGAACCCTCCGGTGCGGCTGGAGGAACTGGGGGCCCACGCCCACGGGGACGACGCGGTCCCCATCGGCCGCTTCCTGCGCACCCTGCTGCACCAGCTGCGTCCGGCGTCCGTCGCCTTCCGGCTCCAGCGGCCGGACGGGGTGACCCGGCACGTGCGCGTCGTCGCCGAGCCGGTCCTGGACACCGACGGTCAGCTGGTGTCCGTACGCGGCGCGTACCAGGACATCTCCTCCCAGCACTGGACGGAGGTGGCGCTCGCCGCCACCCGCGACCAGCTCGCCCAGACCGAGCAGCAGGCCAGTGAGCGCAACCGGCTGACCCTCCAGCTCCAGAACGCGATCATGCCGCCCACACGGGCGCCGCTGGACATGGCGGGCCTCCAGGTGGCGGTCCGCTACCGGCCGGCCGAGGAGGAGCAGCTCGTGGGCGGCGACTGGTACGACGCCGTCGTGCTGCCGTCCCGGCTGGTGCTGCTGTGCGTCGGCGACGTGGCCGGGCACGGCATCGAGGCGGCGACCAGCATGGTCGTGCTGCGCAACGCGCTGCGCGGTCTCGCCGTGACCGGCGCGGGCCCGGGCCAGTTGCTGTCGTGGCTGAACATCGTCGCCCACCACCTGACGGGCGCGGTCACGGCGACGGCGGTGTGCGGGCTGTACGACCCGGTGCGGCGCACCCTGCGGTGGGCCAGGGCGGGCCACCTGCCGCCGGTGCTGGTGCGCGGCTCGGGCGCGGCCCCGCTGCCCCTGCTGAGCGGGATGCTGCTGGGCGCCGTACCGGAGACGTCGTACGAGGAGGCGGAGATCGAGCTGGAGGCCGACGACACGCTGCTGATGTACACCGACGGCCTCATAGAGCGGCGGGACCGGTCGGTGGAGGAGTCGCTGACGCAGCTGCTGCGCCAGGCCCGCGCGGCGCAGCCGTCGCTGGAACAGCAGCTGGACCGGCTGCTGACCTACAGCAGGTCCGACACGGACGACGACACCTGCCTCGTGGGCATCAGGCTCGGTTAGGGCCCGTCCGGCGGTTCATCCGGCCGGGGAGGCATGCCCGTCCCGTTCGGGGGTATCCGCCGGGGCGCGGCGTGAGGCCGGGATCCGCAGGTGGTGAGTGCGGCGCACGGCCGGAGCCGGTGCGCCGCCGGTCCGCCGGCTCCCGGCCGCGCGGCGCGGCCGTCCGCCGGTGCGCAGAGCCCGGACCGTAAGTTTTCGGAGGTACTCGTGTCCATTGCCCAGAACCCGCTGTCCGTCGAGGTCACCCTGCCCCGCGAGGACGTGGCCCTGGTCACGGTCGAGGGCCATCTGGACCTCGACACCGCGACCGAGTTCCAGGCCCATCTGGCGAACCAGCTCCATCACGGCCGGCGCCACTTCCTGCTGGATCTGTCGGCGGTGCCGTTCATGGACTCCTCCGGCATGAACATCATCCTGCGGGTCTACCAGGAGGCGCGGGAGCTGCCCGGCAGCGTGCACGTGATCGATCCGACACCCGCCGTGCGCCGGGTCCTGGATCTCACCGGCGTCAGCATCACGGTCCCATCTCCGACACGATGGACGACGCCCTGGCGCTGATCGACCGCATGCGGGCGTCGCACGAGACCCCGTAGCATCCGGCCGGCCGGCTCGGCCGTACCCCGCGCGCGCCGCGCGCCTCACGGGGACGAGGCCGACGGCCGGCCAACAGTTGCCATTTGACAACTATGTGGGACGGGCAAGAGAGTGAGCGGGGCCGGCGGCGGACGCCGCGGTGCCGCGGCGCGCGTCCGCCCGCCACGGACGAACGCCGTCGCGCACCGGCCGGTTTCCGGTGTGCGACGGCAGGACGCAGAGAGGAGTGACGCAGTGCCGGAGCAAGAAGCGGCCGCACCGCAGGGAACACCGACGGAGGAGGTCGGGGCCTTCCTCGGCCGCCGCCGGGAGCAGATCGCCCAGCGCTGGGCCGACGAACCCCTGTTCCGCGCCGTGTTCACCGTGTCGCGCGACGAGGCGGTGGAGGCGGGCCGCAGCGTCGTGGACGCCCTGGCCCAGGTGACCGCCTCCGGGCGGGTGGAGGACTCCGACAGCGCCGGCTTCACCGTCGTGCGCGAGCAGCTGGCGCGGATGTCCGCGTCCCGTTCCCGGTCCGGGATGAGCACGGCGCAGGTCTCCGGCGAGGTGGACGCCCTGCGGGCGCCGGTCGTGAACCTGCTCGTCGCCGATCTGCCGGACGCGCCCGCGGACCACGTCCGGGAGTGCACGGAGGTCCTGACGGTCCTGATGGGAACCCTGCGGCTCGTCGTCATGGAGACCGCGCTGACGGAGGTCCAGTCCCTCATCGACCGGCAGCAGATGCAGCTGCTGGAGGTCGCCACGCCGGTCATCAGACTGTGGGACGGCATCGTCGCCGTCCCGCTCATCGGCACGCTCGACAGCGCGCGCAGCCAGGTCGTGATGGAGACCCTGCTGGAGGCGGTCGTCGACCAGCAGGCCCGGTACGCCATCCTCGACATCACCGGGGTGCCGACGGTCGACTCGCTGGTCGCGCAGCACCTCATGAAGACCGTCGCGGCGGTACGGCTGATGGGCGCCGAGTGCGTCGTCTCGGGCATCCGGCCCGCGATCGCGCAGACCATGGTGCACCTCGGACTCGACCTCGGCACCGTCATCACCCGGGCCGGGCTCGCCGACGCCCTGGCCTACGCCCTGCACGGGCTGGGCGCCGACATCGTGCAGGCGGCACCCGGTGGTGCGGGCCCGCGGTGAACGACGACTTCTCCCGCGTCGGCGGGCCCCCGTGCCGGTGCTCAGGCTGGGCGACGTCCTGCTGGTCACCCTCCAGGGGGATCTCTACGACGGCACGGCGGAGCAGCTCCGGCAGGACATCGTGGAGTCGATCGCCCGCAGCCGGGTGACCGGTGTGGTCATCGACATCTCCGGCGTCGAGATCGTCGACTCCTTCCTCGGGCGGGTGCTGGCCGAGATCGCGGCCAACGCCCGGTTGCTGGCCGCGCAGACCGTGGTGGCCGGGATGCGGCCCGCGGTGGCCCTCACCCTGGTGGAACTCGGGCTGACGCTGCCGGGCCTGCGGACCGCGCTGAGCACGGAGGTGGCCCTCGAACTCCTCGGGCGGGCGGACGCCACGACGGCCGACGGCCCACGCCGGGAGCGTCGGTGAGCGGGACGGCCGCGGGCGTCGAGACCCGCCTGCCGATCCGCTCCGACCTGGACCTGGTGTGGGTACGGCAGCACGTGCGGCAGGCCGCCGCCGCGCTCGGCTTCGGCCTGGTGGAACAGACCAAGCTGGTCACCGCCGCCAGCGAACTGGCCCGCAACACGCTGGTGTACGGCGGGGCGGGGAGGTGCGGACGGTGCCGCTCGCCGACGGTCGGGCCAAGGGGCTGCGGCTGGTGTTCTCCGACTCCGGGCCCGGCATCCCGGACGTGGAGCAGGCCCTGCGGGACGGCTTCACCTCCGGCGGCGGACTGGGCATGGGGCTGGGCGGCGCCCGGCGGCTGGTGCACGAGTTCGCCATCGACAGCGCCCCGGCGCCGGTACGACGATCACCGTGGCCTCCTGGGCGACCCGGGCGCCCCGGCCGCGCGAGGAGTCCTGATGCCCGGGTGTGGGACGTGCCGGTGCACGACTCGACGCGCGTGCGGGACGCGCGGGTGGCCGCCGAGCAGGCCGCGGCGCTCGTCGGCCTCGACGAGGAACGCACGGCGGCGGCCGCGCTGGTGGCCACGGAGCTGGCCACCAACCTGCTCAAGCACGCCCGCGGCGGCCAGCTGCTCATCGACCTGGTCCCCCGCCGGCCGGCCGGGGCGGGGTCGTCGTGCAGATAGCGGCCGTGGACCACGGTCCCGGCATGGCCGACGTACCGGCCGCGTTCGGCGACGGGTTCTCCACGGCGGGCTCGCTGGGCGCCGGGCTGGGGACGTGCCGACGGGTCTCCGACGGATTCGACCTGCACAGCGCGCCCGGGCGCGGCACGGTCGCGCTGGCCCGGCTCGGCGCCGCCGCGCGCGTCGACCCGGGCGATCCGGCGCCCGCCCGGGCCGGCGGGGTGAACATCCCCCTCGCCCGCGCCGAGTACTCGGGGGACGCCTGGACCTGGGTGCGGTCCGGCGACCTGCTGACCCTGATGCTCGCCGACGGGCTGGGCCACGGCCCGGAGGCGGCCCGCGCCTCCACGGCGGCCGTGGACGAGCTGCACCGCGGCGCCCATCTCCCGCCCGCCGAGATCCTGCACCGCCTGGACATCGCGCTGCGCGGCACGCGGGGCGCCGCCGTCGCGGTGGCGCAGCTCGACGTACGGTCCGAACGGCTGCGGTTCGCCGGGATCGGCAACGTGGGGGCGCGGCTGCGCGAGGGCGACTCCTGGCGTCACCTGCTCTCCCGGCCCGGCATCGTGGGCGTGCACCGCCCCACGAGGCTGCCGGAGACCGTGGCGCCCTGGGCCGCCGACCGGCTGCTGGTCCTGCACAGCGACGGGCTGCCCAGCCGCTGGGTGCCACCCGCCGACCCCCGGCTCGCGACGGCCGACCCCGCGGTGACGGCGGCGGTGACCGTGCGCGACACCAGCAGTTCCGCCCGCCCGGTGCGTGACGACACCGCCGTGGCCGTCCTGTCCCCGACCCCGCCGGACCGCCCATGATGCGCACCTGGCAGATCACCACCGTCACGGACGCGGCGCGCGCCCGGATCGCCGCGGCGCGGCTGGCCGCGGCGTACGGCGTCGTGCCGCTGGAGCGGACCCGGCTGGCGGCCGCGCTCGGCGGGCGGCTGCGCCAGTGCCTGACCAAGGGCGGCAGCTGGCTGCTCGGCCTGGAGTCGGGCGAGGGCCTGCTGCGCGTCGAGGTCGCCCCGCTGCCCGCCGCCGCGGAGCCGCCGTGGTACTTCTGCGTGCCCTGCCCCGAGCCGGCCGACCCCTCGGAGTCCGCCGGGGTGGCGGACGACACCGGGGTGTTCGCGGAGGCCCTGCTCAACGCCGACGAGGACACCGCCCTGGTGCTGGACCGGCTCGCCGAGCAGGAGGAGCTGGTCGCCTTCCACCGGGAGGAACTGCACCAGACCAACCAGGGCGTCCTGGCGCTGCACGCCGAGCTGGACGCGGCCGGACGGGCCCAGCGCGAGGCGTTCGCCGCCGAACGCGCGGCCCGCCAGGAGGCGGAGCGCGCCCGGCGCAGGCTGACGTTCCTCGCGGACGCCAGCGCGGTGCTGACGGCTTCCCTGAACCACGAGGAGATCGTGCGCCGGCTGCCCGAGCTGCTGGTGCCCGAGTACGCGCGCGCGGTGGACGTCTGGCTGTTCGACACGGAGGACGGCAGGCAGCCTCCCGCCCCGCGCCCGGCGGCCGCGGTGGTCGCCGCCCGCACCGGCCGTCCCCAGTACGCCGCCGCGCACCCCGGCGGGCTGCCCGGCGTCGACGACCAGCCGGCGTCGGCGCTGCGCCCCGACCGGCCGCTGCTGTGCGTCCCCCTGCCGACCCGCGGCGCTCCCCTGGGCGTGCTGACCCTGACGCCGCCGGGCGAGCGCTGGGACCCCGACGACGCCGTCATGCTGATCGAACTGACCAGGCGGGCCAGCATCGCGCTGGACAACGCCCGCCGCTTCGAGCACAACCGGGACATCGCCGAGACCCTCCAGCGCGCCCTGCTCACCGACCTGCCGACCACTCCCGGCCTGCGCCTGGCGGCCCGCTACCTGCCGGCGACGTACGGGCTGAACATCGGCGGCGACTGGTACGACGCGTTCCGGCAGCCCGACGGCAGCCTGATCACCGTCATCGGCGACGTCACCGGGCACGGGCTGCACGCGGCCGTCATGATGAGCCAGCTGCGCACCGCGCTGCGCGCCTACGCCGTCGACGGCGGCAGCCCCGGCGTGCTGCTGACCCGACTGCACACCTTCCTGCACCACCTCCAGCCCGACCTGTACGCCACCGCCGTCATCGCCCGCTTCCAGCCCGGGGAGCCGGTGCTGACGTGGGCGGCCGCGGGGCATCCGCCGCCCGTGCTGCGCGGCCCGGACGGGCGGGTGCGCACGCTGGACGCCAAGCCGGGGCGATGCTGGGCATCCCGATGCACCAGGAGATCGCCGACCACACGGTGCCCCTGGTGCCCGGCTCGACGCTGGCGCTCTACACCGACGGACTGGTGGAGCGGCGCGCGCAGGGCATAGACCCGGGCATCGAACGGCTCGCGGCGGCCCTCGGCTCCTTCGGCACCGGCGAACTGGACGCGGACCTCGACGGCGCGGCCGACCACATCCTGGACCCGATGCTGAGCGACTCCGAGCGGGACGACGACGTGTGTCTGCTGCTGTGCCACATCGACAGCCTCGTCGGCGGGACGGTGCGGGCGGGCTGACCGCGGCGGCTCCACCGCCCGCGGGTCACCGTCCGCCGTCCGCAGGTCACCGCCCGCCGGGGGCCGTCGGGCGGGGCCGTCGGGCGGGGTCGTCGGGCGGGGTCGTCGCGCACTCCGCGCCTCCGCCCTCCGGCACCCGCTCTCGTCGTGCACGCCCGCTCGCCCGAAGGGCCGGGCGTCCACGGGTCGTCGTACGGGTACCGCGGGGCCCCGGGAGAGACGTTCGTCTGCATGCTCCGTCCGGCTGGCACAACCGCTTCGGTCGCGGTGGGATCAAGGGTGTGCGAAAGGGCCGTCCGGGGGCACCCGCACAACGTCGAGGCAGACCGCCTGGAGCCGCAGGAAGGGATGGACATCGTGACACGACCCAGGATCCTGGTGGTGGGCGCGGGCTTCGCGGGAGTGGGGTGCGTCCGACGCCTGGAACGCAAACTCGCCGCCGCGGAGGCCGACGTCACCCTGGTGACGCCGTTCGCCTACCAGCTCTACCTGCCGCTGCTGCCGCAGGTCGCCTCCGGGGTGCTGACCCCCCAGTCGATCGCGCTGTCGCTGCGCCGCAGCGAGAAGTACCGCACCCGGATCATCCCGGGCGGAGCCATCGGCGTGGACCTGCAGTCGAAGGTCTGCGTCATCCGGACCATCACCGACGAGATCGTCAACGAACCGTACGACCACATCGTGCTCGCGCCCGGCAGCGTCACCCGCACCTTCGACATCCCGGGGCTGACCGACCACGCCTTCGGCCTGAAGACGCTCGCGGAGGCGGCCTATCTCCGCGACCACGTCATCAGCCAGCTCGACCTCGCCGACGCCAGCAACGACCCCGCCGAGCGGGCCGCGCGGCTCCAGTTCGTGGTGGTCGGCGGCGGCTACGCCGGCACCGAGACCGCCGCCTGCCTCCAGCTGCTCACCCACAACGCGGTCAAGCGCTACCCCAGGCTGGACCCGAGCCTGATCAAGTGGCACCTGATCGACATCGCGCCCAAGCTGATGCCGGAACTCGGCGACAAGCTCGGCCGCAGCGCGCAGGAGGTGCTGCGCAGGCGGGGCATCGAGGTGTCGCTGGGGGTGTCCATCGCCAAGGCCGGGCCGAGGAGGTCACCTTCACCGACGGCCGCGTGGTGCCGACCCACACGCTGATCTGGACCGCCGGTGTCGTGGCGAGCCCGCTGATCGCCACGCTCGGCGCGGAGACGGTCCGCGGGCGGCTCGCGGTCACCTCGCGCATGGACCTGCCCGGCCACGACGGGGTGTTCGCGCTCGGCGACGCCGCGGCCGTCCCCGACGAGACCAAGGGCCAGGAGGGCGCCGTCTGCCCGCCGACCGCCCAGCACGCGATGCGGCAGGGCAAGGCCGTCGCCGACAACGTCATCGCGCGCCTGCGCGGCCAGGCGATGCGGCCGTACGCGCACAAGGACCTCGGGCTGGTGGTGGATCTCGGCGGCACCGACGCCGTGTCCAAGCCGCTCGGCGTCGAACTGCACGGGCTGCCCGCGCAGCTGGTGGCCCGCGGGTACCACTGGGGGGCGCTGCGCACCGGAGTGGCCAAGGCGCGCGTGCTGACGAACTGGACGCTGAACGCCGTCGCGGGCGACGATTTCGTCCGCACCGGCTTCCAGGCCCGGCGGCCCGCCAAGCTGAAGGACTTCGAGTACACCGACACCTATCTGACGCCCGAGCAGGTGCGGGCCCAGGTGGAGAGCGGGCGCCCCGGGGCCGGCTGAGACGGGCGGGAGAGCACGGCGGGGACGGCTGAGACGGGCGGGAGAGTACGGCGGCGTGAAGGCGGCGGCACCGGCGTGGGCGGCGGGGGTGCGGGACCGGGTGCTGGCATCCGATCCCGGGCTGCTGCGGCTCGCGGCCGGGCTGCGGACGGTCGGTGCGATCACCCTCACGCTGGCCGTGCTGTCCCTGCTGGACGCGGACGTCACGCACCTGGTCGCGGGGGCCGTCGCGGCGATGGTCGCCACGTTCGCCGTCCGGGAGAAGCAGCGGGGCCCGCAGGCGGTGACCCTGGCCCTGGGGCTGCCGGTCGCGCTGGCCTCGGTGTCCCTGGCGGCGCTGCTGAGTTCGCACGTGGTGGCCGGTGACGTCTTCTTCGTCGTGCTCATCTTCTGCGCGGTGTACGGGCGCCGGTTCGGCGACCGGGGCACCGCGCTCGGGCTGATCGGCTTCCAGGTCTACTTCCTGTCCCTGTTCGTGGGCGCCACCCCGCATCTGCTGCCGGGACTCTGGGGGGTCCTCGCCGTCGCCTTCGCGTGCAGCGCGCTGGCCCGGTTCGTGCTGGTGCCGCAGACGTCGGCGGGGATCCTGCTGCGGCTGCGGCACGCCTTCCGGGCGCGGCTCGCGCAGTTGCTCGACGCCCAGCTGGAACTGCTCGACGCCGGCCCGGACGACGTGGAGAAGGCGCTGGCGCACGTGCGCACGGGCACCGCCCGGCTGCACGAGACGGCGATGATGATCCACGGCCGGCTCGAGGAGGGCACGCCCGACGAGGCGACGGCCCGGCTGGTGCAGCGCCGGATCGCCGACGCGGAGATCGCCGCCGAGCGGCTCGGGCTGCTCCTGCTGACGGCACGCGGCGCCGAGCGCGCGGACACCCTGACCCTGCACCTGCCGGGCGCGCCCCTCCCCGAACGCGGGCGCCTGCCGATGCCGGAGGAGGAGGCGACGGACGTGCTCCGCCGTGATCTGCGGGCCCTGCGCCTGCTGGTCCGGCGTCCGGTCGCCGACGGCACCGGGCTCGCGCAGGTCCGCAACCGCCTGCTGGGCTACCGCGACGAGGAGCACCTGCCGCCCGCTCCCCCGGCCGTGCGGGACGTCTTCCGGGGCGTCGGGGAGAGCGCCCGCGCCGTGCTGGGGCTGCGCCTCGCGCTCGACGGGCCGCAGGACGAGTCCGACGACAGCCCCGAGACGGCCCGTTCCCGGGAGGAACTGGACGCGGAGGACGCGGCGATCGGCCGGGAGGAGTCCGGCGAGGAGGACGCGGACCGGCCCACGGGGCTGCGGCGGCCGACCACCCGCGCGGCCGTCCAGGTGGCCGTCGGCTCGGCGCTGGCCATCGTCGGCGGCGAACTGCTGTCCACCCACCGCTGGTACTGGGCGGTCCTCACCTGCTGGATCGTCTTCATCAACACCGCGTCCACCGGGGAGATCCTCGTCAAGGGGTACCGGCGGCTGCTCGGCACCGTCCTCGGCGTGGTCGCGGGGATCGGCCTCGCGGGACTGGTCGGCCACCACACGGGGACGGCGTTCGCGGTGGTCCTGTTGTGCGTGTTCGCGATGTTCTACACGGCGCCCCTGTCGTACACCCTGATGTCGTTCTTCGTCACCGCGGCGCTGGGCGTGCTGTACACGCTGCTGCACACCTACAGCCCGGACGTGCTGGTCCTGCGCGTGGAGGAGACGGCGCTGGGGGTGGCCAGCGGGGTGGTCGCGGCGGCGCTGGTGCTGCCCGTGCGCACGGACCGGCGCACGGACGAACTGCTCACGACCGTCCTGGAGCGGCTGACCGACGTCACCGGGGCCGCCGTGGAACAGCTCAGCGGCGGACCGCCGGTCGAGCTGCTGGACCGGTCCCGGGAACTGGACCAGGCCCTGTCCGACCTGCGCTCCGCGACCCAGCCGCTGACCCATCCGGTCACCCCGCTGCGGACCCGGCGGGACACCGCCCGGTACGTCGTGGCCCTGCTGGAGACCTGCGCCTACCACGCCCGGGCGCTGGCGGCCACGGCCGAGCTGCTGCCCGCCCATCCCTCGATCGCGGCGGACCCCGGCTGCGCGGCGCCGGCCGGCGCATCCTGCGCAACATCGACGCCATCGCCGCGCGCGTCGCCGACGAGCACAGCACCGCCGAGGTCGCCACCGGTCCCAGCGTGGCCTCCCTCCTCGGCCCGGGCACCTACGGCACCCCCCGCTACGGCCGCGTCACCGACCGCGTCCTGCGCCACCTGCAACGCCTGGACGAGGCGGTGACGGGCCTGGCCCGGCCGCTGGGGGTTCCGGTGACGTCACCGGCGAGGTGAGGCAGGGCCCGCCCCGACGGCGGCTGAGGCCCGAGCCCCGGCACCGGACGAGGACGCGGGGCGCGGGGGCACGGAGGCGGGAGGAACAGGGGCGCCGGCCGGGCGGGAGGTGGCTCGGACGAGGCGGCCGAGGCCGATCAAGGGGAAGCCTCACGATGCCGATCGGGAGGAGGCCTCCCGAGGCCGGACGGCGGCGAGATCCCGCGGGCCGGCCGGCAGCGGGCTCTCGAAGACCGGCCGGTCGCCTGCCCGCGTCGCCCGTAGCCGTCGGCCGGGCGGGGTGTCCGCACCGCTCCGCACCGCCCGTCACCCGTGGGCCGGACAGGCGCCCGCACCGCCCCGCGCCGCCCGTAACCGTCCCGCGCCGCCCGTACTCGTCGGCCGGGGCAGGGCAGGGCAGGGCGCCCGCAGCGGGCCGGTCGGGCCGGGCCCCGCACAAGCCGCGGCGGCGGCTCCCCTCCCCCCGCGCAAGACACGGGCGCCCGTCCCGGCGCCGTTCGGCGTCGGGGCGGGCGCCCGTGCGGGGCCGCCGGGGCGGGTCAGAAATCCGTCGGCAGGCCGCTCGCCGCCGCGATGCCCCGGAGTTCTTCGGTGTCGTTCTGGCGCTGCTGGATGCAGCCGGCGATCTCGGCGAGGCGGCCCGGGTCGGAAGCCGTCTCCGCGTCGGTGACCACGCGGACCGGGCCGGTTCCGTCGACCTGGATCTCGACGAGCTGGTTGTCCAGCCGGCCGGTGACGGCCGTGGCGATGACCAGGGCGGCCTCGTCGCGGATCTCCTGGGGCAGCTCCTCGGTCTCCTGCGGATCGAGCGCGAAGTCGAGGGTCTCGGCGGATTGTTCGTCCAGGGCGCGCAGGGCGGGTGAGACGACCTTGAGCAGCATCGCGAAGTCCTCGCTGTCCATGCGGACGCGCAGGAGGTCGAGGTACATGTCCACGGGCCGTCCGTCCGGCGGGAACTCGGATTCGTTCATGCCCTCCGGGTTCCCACCGACGGCTCCTTCAGACCTTCCGCCAGCGGGCCATCGCGAAGGAGAACAGCCCGAACAGCACCAGACCGGCCGCCACGCAGGCCAGCAGCCACGGCCCGGCGGGCGTCTCGGCGAAGGAGCGCAGGGTGTCGTCGAGCCCCTTGGCCTTGTCGGGCTCGTAGTCGACGGCCGCCCGGACGGCGAAGGCGCCGGCCGCCGCGAAGACCAGGCCGCGCGCCGTGCCGCCACCCACCCCGGTGACGTCCACGAGGCGACGCATCCGCGCGGACATCTCGCCGAGCCGCAGGTGCTTGTGGTACTTGCGCAGGAGGGCCCGGACGCCCATCCAGAGGCCGCCGACGACGATCCCGACACCGGCCGCGCCGACGATCCACCGGCCCCCGGGCAGTTCGAGCACACGGGCGGTGACGTCACGCGACTGCTCGTCGCTCGACCCGCCCCCGTCGCCCGATCCGGCGGCGAAGGCGAGCACGGAGTAGGCGACGAAGGAGTAGAAGACGCAGCGCACGAGCGCCAGCAGTCGCTTCTTCGCCTTGCGGCCGTCCGGTCCGGCCGAGCCGAAGACCACCTCGGACAGCCGCCACAACGCCATGCCGACCAGCCCGATCCGAGGGCCCACAGCAGGACGGAGCCGAAGGGCTGGTCCGCGATCTCGGCGAGGGCGCCCTGCCGGTCGGCCTGCTTCTTCTTGTTCTCGCCGAAGGCGATCCGGAGGGCCAGCGCCCCGACGAGCAGGTAGATCACTCCGCGCGCGGCCAGTCCGGCCTTCGCGGCCCCCCGCGTGACCGAACCCCGCGCGGCGCGCTCGGCCTCCATGCGGCCGTTGCGCGCCAGGGCACTCGCGTTCATGTCAACCTCCTGGAAGAGTCTCGGAGACCCGGATGCCCCGGCTTCGACGCCGTACGCCCGGCCTGTGCACACGGGCTGTACACACGGCCCGCACGCAGGTCACACACGCAGGTCACACCCACGGGTCGCAGTCGCGGCGTCGCCTGCGCGGCCGTCGTGTGCGGGGACCGCACGCCCGAGCGCCGCGCACCCGGACGCCGCACACACGGGCGCCCCGCCGCGGGCGGGCCGCGGCGGGGCGTCGGGGTGTCGACCGGTCAGGCGGCGTACACGTGCGGCCCGTCGTCGGTGCTGTGGTCGGCGGTGGCGGGGCGGTGGGCAGTGGTGGCGGGGCGGTGGGCGGCGGTGTCGGTGTCGGTGGCCGCGGCGAGCCAGCTCCGGGCCACTTCCAGGGCCCGGGTGACCTCGCGGGTCCCGGTGGAGACGCACAGCGTTTGACGTGCTCCCTGGCCTAAAGTCCAGGGATTCCGGCCTGGGCCGTCTGACCCTTCCGGGGGCTTCCTGCTTCACCGCGCTGTGCCGGGGCTTTCGTCCTGGTCTTACCGGCGCTCCACGAGGCGTTTAGCGTCTCCGCCCGTCCGGCGGCGACGATACGGCGTCCTTCGAAGAGGACGTTGCGGGCTGCGTTGTGGTCGCGGTCGTGCACGGTGCCGCATTCGCCGCACGTCCACTGCCGGACGTGCAGGGGCTTGGGACCGTCCCTAAATCCGCAGGCCGAGCAGACCTGGGAGGACGGGAAGGCCCGGTCCGCCTTGGCGAAGGTACGGCCGTGCAGAGCCGCCTTGTACTCCAGCATGCCGACGAACGCGGACCATCCCGCGTCGTGCACGGACTTGGCGAGCCGGGTACGTCCGAGGCCGGACACCGCGAGGTTCTCCACGTACACCGCTTGGTTGTCGCGAATGATCTGTGTGGATGCCTTGTGGTGGAAGTCCCGGCGCCGGTCCGCCACACGGGCGTGCCGGCGTGCGACCCTGATGCGGGCCTTGGCCCGGTTCCTCGATCCCTTCTGTTTGCGGGACAGTTCCCGCTGAAGGCGTTTGAGTTTCTTCTCCGCCCGGCGCAGGAAGCGCGGGCTGTCGATCTTCCGGCCGTCCGAGAGGACCGCGAAGGCGGACAGGCCGAGGTCGATACCGGCCTCGGCCTCCAGGCCGGGGAGGATGTCCGGCTCGGTGTCGACGACGAAGCTGAGGAAGTACCGGCCGCAGCTGTCCTTGGTGACGGTCAGGGACGTGGGTGCGATCGGAAGGCGACGGGACCATCTGACATCGAGGTTGCCGACTTTGGCCACGTACACCGTGCCGTCGCTCTGAAGGCAGAAGGCGTTGGTGTTGAGGCGGATCGACTGCCGGGTGTCCTTCTTCGACTTGTAGCGGGGCGGCCCCACCTTCCGGCCGGCCCGCTTGCCCTTGACCGAGTCGAAGAAGTTCTTGTAGGCGGTGTCCAGGTCCCGCAGGGACTGTTGCAGGACGACCGCCGACACGCTGGCGAGCCAGGCGCGTTCCTCGGTGCGCTTGGCCTGGGTGATGCGAAGCCGGGACAGCTCGGCCGACGTCACGTACGGCAGCCCCGCCGCGTGTGCTTCCCTGCGGTCGCGCAGGCAGTCGTTCCACACCACGCGGGCGCACCCGAACGCCTGCGCCAGCGCACGGCGCTGGGCGGCGTCCGGGTAGGCCCGGTAGTTGTAGCGGAGCTGCATCACCAGGACCTTACTACGATTGGTCTCATGGATGAGCGAAACGATTACAGGCCTGGCAGGCATGTGGTTTCGGCGATGCACGTGCACTTGGTCTTCGTGACGAAGTACCGGCGCGGGTGTTCACCGACGAGATGCTGACACGCTGCGAAGAGATCATGCGCAAGGTGTGCGAGGACTTCGAAGCGGAGCTGAAGGAGTTCAACGGCGAACGTGATCACGTCCACCTCCTGGTGCATTACCCACCCAAGGTCGCCGTCTCCAAGCTGGTCAACAGCCTCAAGGGCGTCTCCGCCCGCCGGATACGGCAGGAGTTCACCGGCCGCACCGACCACGCCGTCATGCACGGGCACCTGTGGTCGCCCTCCTACTTCTCCGCGTCATGCGGCGGGGCACCGTTGGCGATCGTCCGCCAGTACATCGAGCAGCAACAACGTCCGCTTCAAGGTGCACGTCAGAGCAGTCTTGAGATGCATTCATCCCCGGCGTGAACGCCGGGGCTTTTTGCAAGGAACCCGGTAAGCAAGGTCCTGCGCCCGCGTGCCGACCGCGGCGGATCCGGTCGCCGTGGCGGCCTCGTACTCGGCGACGAGGGTGCGCAGGACGGCGGGGTGGGGCATCAGCATCGACGACTGCTCCTGGTCCGAAACGGGTGGGAAACGGATGGGAAACGGATGGGACACGTACGGCTATCGGGCCGGTTCAGCGGCGGTCGCCCGGTCGCCCCAGGGCTTCCTGGCGCACCTGGGCGCAGCTGCGGCTGATGAGCCGCGAGACGTGCATCTGGGAGATGCCGAGCCGGTCGGCGATGCGGCTCTGGGTCATGTCCTCGAAGAAACGCATGTAGAGAATGGCCCGCTCGCGTTCCGGCAGCCGGCGCAGGCTCTCCTTGGCGGACTCGCGGTCGACCACGATGTCGTAGGAGGCGTCGGCCCGCCGAGGGTGTCCACGAGGCTGTAGCCGTCGTCACCGGCGGGGAGTTCGGCGTCCAGCGACAGGGTGCTGAAGCTCTCCAGGGCCTCGAGGCCCGCGGCGACCTCGTCCTCGGTGAGACCCGTGTGGGCGGCGAGGTCGGCGGTCGACGGCTCGAGGGCGCCGGGCGTCTGGGCCAGCTCGCGCCGGGCGACGCGCACCTTGTTGCGCAGTTCCTGCACCCGGCGCGGGACCCGCAGGGCCCACATCCGGTCCCGGAAGTGCCGCTTGATCTCCCCGGTGATGGTGGGGACGGCGTAGCTCTCGAAGGCTCCGCGTTCCGGGTCGAAGCGGTCGACGGCCTTCACCAGGCCGAGTGCGGCCACCTGCCGGAGGTCCTCGACGGCCTCGCCGCGGTCGCGGAAGCGGCCGGCGATCCGGTGGGCCATGGGCAGCCAGGCGGTGACGATCCGGTCGCGTACGGCGTCCCGCTCCGGGCCCTCCTCCATCGTGGTCAGCCGGATGAAGAGGGCGGTGGTGTCGGGGGCGTCGTCGTGGGTCCGGCGGGACTGGGCGGTGGTGTTCGGGGTTGATGCGGCGGGACGGCTTGTCGCCATGTCGATGAGCATGCGGGATCGCTCCTGAACGGTGGAGTCAGGGGAATGACCACGGGAGGGGCCGCTGCCGTCCGGGGCGCCTGGAGCGCCCCGGAGCGGTCGTACCGCTCCCCTGGGCGCGCCTCCGGTCCGAAGCACGAACCTCCGTCTGCCCTGGGTCCGGAGGAACAAACTCCGGTGCCGGGAAACCTCTTCGGAGGGCCGCCGCGACCGGGACGGCGGGTCCGGACCGCGGACTCGGAGGCGGGTCCGGACGCGGGCCTCGGCGCCGATCGGCGGCGGTCGGGGGCCCGGCGACCGCGGGAGGGGTCGGTGGCGGGTCAGACCACGGGGACGACGGCGGTGATGCGCTTGCCGCCGGCCGGCAGGCCGGACACCCGGACGTCGCAGGCCAGCCGGCAGACGATCGGCCAGCCCCGGCCGCCCGGCCGGCGCCGCCCCTGGTCGTCGAGCGGATCGGTGACGACGGGCAGCCGGTCGCTGCGGTCGCTCACGGAGACCAGCACGGCCCACCCGTCGACGTCCACGTCGAAGTCGGTGATGCCGCCCCCGTGGAGGATGGCGTTGGAGGTGAGTTCCGAGGCGACGAGCAGCGCGTCGGAGAGGGCCTCCTCGTCGTAGGGGCCGCCGGTCGTCGCGCCTCGTCCGTCGAGTGCGCGCCGTATGGCGCTGCGGACGTCGGACGGCCGACAGGGCCCGTCCCCGTGGCAGTGCACCAGGGGCGGCGCGTCGATGCCGTGCGTGCCGTCGATTCGATCGGGCCGGTCCGGCCAGTCCGTGCGGTCCATGCGGGCCGGCCGGCCGGCCTCGCCGGTCGGGTAGGTCGGGTAGGTCGGGCCGATCCTGCTGCTCCGGTCGGTCCGGTGGTTCGCGTTCGCACGCATCCTTTCGGTCTCCTGACGTCCTCGACTGCTCCAGTGGTCTCTCCCCCGCCGGTTGTGCCCGGCCCCCTCTGTCCGGCTGGCCCCCGAAAGCCCGTCCAAACCTTCCCTTCCGGGCATTCGACACATTCGGCGGCGTTCAGCGACGTTCGGCGGCATCCGGCAGGTCGTCGACGACGGCCGGGGCGATCGTCCGGGGAACGGGGTCATCGACGGGCCCCGCGGGGGTAGGCGGAGTGCATGACGGATGTCGTGGACTCGGACGAACTGCTGCGGCGCATCCAGCGCGCCAGGGCCCGCGCGCGCGAGGAGCTGCGGAACCTGCGGTCGCGGAGCGAGGACCTCGGGCGCACCGATCCGGACGCGGCGCGTGAGGCGCACGTGCGGAGCCTGGCGTACGAGGCGGTCCTGGACGTGCTGGACGAGATCGTGACCCCGGGGCATCACACGGGCGCCTCCTGAACTCCGCCCGCCCCCACCCGCACAGGGCGGCGGTACGCACGCGCCCGATTGACGGGCGGCGGTGCGGGCACCCGGCAGCGCATGTCGGTCGATCACACGCGCGCACCCGTTCTGGAAGCACTCGTCGAGTACCACCGCCAGGGGCGGCCGGCGTTCTCACCGCCCGGGCACAAACAGGCACGCGGCGCCGACCCCGACGTACGGTCGGTGCTGGGCGACGCGGTGTTCCTCGGTGACGTCCTGGCGTCGGGCGGGCTCGACGACCGGCTGACCCGGGGACGGGTCCTGGAACGCGCCGAGGAGCTGATGGCGGACGCCGTCCACGCCGAGCACACCTTCTTCACGACGTGCGGGAGTTCCCTGTCGGTCAAGGCCGCGATGCTGTCGGTGGCCGGGCCGCACGAGAAACTGCTGATCGGGCGGGACGCGCACAAGTCGGTGGTGTCGGGCCTGATCCTGGCCGGGATCGAACCGGTGTGGGTGGAGCCGCAGTGGGACGCCGAGCGGCATCTGGCGCATCCGCCGTCCGCCGCGAGGTTCGAGAAGGCCTTCGAGGTCCACCCCGACGCGAAGGGCGCCCTGGTCACCAGCCCGACGCCGTACGGCGCCTGCGCGGACCTGCGGGCGATCGCCGAGGTCTGCCACCGCCGCGGACTGCCGCTGATCGTGGACGAGGCGTGGGGCGCGCACCTGCCCTTCCATCCGGAACTGCCCTCCTGGGCGATGGACGCGGGCGCCGACATCTGTGTCACCAGCGTCCACAAGATGGGCAGCGGCCTGGAGCAGGGCTCGGTCTTCCACCTCCAGGGCGGCCGTGTCCCGGCGGAGCTGCTGAAGACGCGCGCGGACCTGCTGGGCACGACCAGCCCGTCGACGCTGCTGTACGCCGGGCTCGACGGCTGGCGGCGGCAGATGTGCCTGCACGGCGAGGAGTTGACGGGTACGGCCCTGGAGCTGGCGGCCGAGGTGCGGGCGGCCGTCGAGCAGATCGACGGCATGCACGTCGACGACCGGGCGGACTACTGCGGTCCGGACCTGGCCGACGACTTCGATCCGCTGCCCGTCGTCATCGACCTCGAGGAGCTGGGTGTCTCGGGCTTCCAGGCGGCCGACTGGCTGCACGAGCACCGTTCGGTCGACGTCCACCTGAGCGACCACCGGCGGATCGGCGCCCAGATCACCCACGGCGACGACCGGGCGACGACCGGGGAGCTTCTCTCGGCCCTCAAGGACCTCGCGCATGCCGCGCCGGACCTGCGGCCGGCGCCCCGCACGGAGGTGCCGCCCCGGCCGAACTCCGTCTGGCACAGGCACTGTTGCCGCGGGACGCGTTCTTCGGCCCGGCCGAGCACGTCCCCTTGTCGAAGGCGGCCGGCCGGGTCGCCGCGGAGCTGATCACGCCGTATCCGCCGGGCATCCCCGCCGTCCTGCCCGGCGAGCGGCTCACCGAGCCGGTGCTGCGCTATCTGCGCTCGGGGCTGGAGGCCGGCATGAACCTGCCGGACCCGACGGACCGGCGGCTCGACACGGTCAGGGTGGTCGCGCGGGACGCGGAGTGAGCGGAACGGGACCGGCGCGCGGAGAAGTGAAACAGGTCACGTGACCGGGTTATGGGTGCGCGAAAAGCGCCGGAATGGTTTACGGTTCATCAAGTGGTCGCGGAGTCGAGTTCGTCTCCTCCGCACACCGCATGCGACGGCCCTGGCTGGCTTCCCCGTCCCGCCAGGGCTTTCGCATGCCCGCCGGCGAAACCTTCCGCCGCCGAGGTGCCCGGGGCGCCCGCAGCGGCTGAAAATGGGTGAGGGAACATCCCGGAACCACCGCCGCCGAGGAGACCCGTGCCATGACCAGAGCGACGAAGCTGCTGACCGCCCTCCCCCGCCCCAGCGCCTGCGTCTGATGACCCTCGCCCGCGAGGTGTCCTTCCCGGAGGACACCAGGATCTTCGAGGCGGGCGGCACGGCCGACCGCTTCTGGGTCATCCGTTCCGGCGCGGTCTCCCTGGACCAGCAGGTGACGTCCGTCCAGCGGGTCACCGTCGCCAGTCTCGGCACCGGCGACCTGCTCGGCTGGTCCTGGCTGTTCCCGCCGTACCAGTGGGACTTCGGCGCGGAGGCGTTCAGCCCGGTCCGCGCCTACGAGTTCGAGGCCCGGGCGGTGCTCAAGCTGTGCGAGGAGGACCCCGCCCTCGGCCTCTCCCTGGTCCGCATCGTGGCCGAGATCCTCGCCCACCGCCTGGAGGCGACCCGGGTCAGACTGCTGGATCAGTACGGCGCGCACCGCCGCCGGGTCATCTGACCCTGGCGCAGGGCTCCGGACGCGACAGCGCCACGGCGCGAACACCGCCGGGGGCAGTGTGGCGGCGGGGCGGCCCGGCGACGCCGGCGTGGCCGACCCGGGCAGAGGAGCCGGCGAGGTCGCGGCTGCGGCTCCGGCTCCGGCTCCGGCTGCGGCTGCGGCTGCGGCTGCACGGACGCTCAGGCACCGGCGATCAGGCACCGGCGATCAGGCGCCGGCGATCAGGGTGACGCCGAGGGTGATCATCGTGGCGGCGACGAGTCCGTCCAGGACGCGCCAGGCGCCGGGCCGGGCCAGGAAGCGGCCGAGCAGCCGCGCCCCGAAGCCCAGCGCGGCGAACCAGCACAGGCTGGCCGCCGCCGCGCCCAGGCCGAAGGTCCAGCGCAGCGGCCCGCGGTCGGCGGCGACGGTGCCGAGCAGGAAGACCGTGTCGAGGTAGACGTGCGGGTTGAGCCAGGTCATCGCGAGGCAGGTGAGGACCGCCCGCCGCCGCGAGCCGGCGGCCTCGCCCGCCGTCTCCAGGGCACCGCCCGGCCTGAGCACCCGGCGGGCGGCGAGGGCGCCGTAGCAGAGGAGGAAGGCGCCGCCGAGCCAGGCGACGGCGGTGAGCGCGCCGGGCCAGGCCACCACCAGCGCGCCCACCCCGGCCACCCCGAGGGTGATGAGGACGGCGTCGGACAGCGCGCAGATCGCGACGACGGCGAGGACGGCGTCCCGGCGGACGCCCTGGCGCAGGACGAAGGCGTTCTGGGCGCCGATGGCGACGATGAGGGAGAGACCGGTGCCGAAGCCGGCCGCCGCGGCGGCGAGGGAGGTGGACATGGGCTCCACGCTAGGGAGTGAATCACTGCGGGACCAGCTAAAGATTCTTACGTATCATTAGCGATCGTGATGACGGATCTTCCCCTCGACCAGGTGCGCACCCTGCTCGCCGTGGTCGACGAGGGCACCTTCGACGCCGCGGCCGCCGCACTGCACGTGACGCCGTCGGCGGTCAGCCAGCGGGTGAAGGCGCTGGAGCAGCGCACCGGCCGGGTCCTGCTGCTGCGCACCAAGCCGGTGCGGCCGACGGAGTCCGGGGAGATCGTCGTACGGTTCGCCCGGCAGCTGGCCCGGCTGGAGCGCGACACGCGGTCCGAGCTGGGCATGAGCGGCGCCGGGGAACCGACACGCGTGACGGTGGCGGTCAACGCGGACTCGCTCGCCACCTGGTTCCTGCCCGCCCTCACCGACGTACCGCGCGAGCCCGCGTTCTGCTTCGAACTGCACCGGGAGGACGAGACCCGGACGGCGGAGCTGCTGCGCGAGGGCCTGGTGATGGCCGCGGTGACCTCCTTGCCGGACGCCGTCACGGGCTGCTCGGTCAGGTCCCTGGGCTCGATGCGCTACTTCGCGGCCGCGAGTCCCGGCTTCGCCGCCGCCTTCCTCGACGGCGTGCCGCTGGGCGAGGGGCTCGCGCGGGCGCCCGTGGTCACCTTCGACCGCCGCGACGACCTCCAGGACGCGTTCGTACGGCGGCTGCGGCGCGGCCCCGACGGCGCGAGCCGGCTGCGGCACGCCGTGCCGACCTCGGAGGGCTTCCTCGACGCGGTGGCGGCCGGGCTCGGCTGGGGCATGGTGCCCGAGCTGCAGGCCCGGAGGCTGCTGACGGCCGGGCGGCTGGTCTCCCTCGCGCCGGAACGCCCCCTCGACGTCCCCTTGTTCTGGCAGCAGTGGAAGCTCGACTCCCCCGCCCTGGCCGCCGTGACGGCCGCCGTCGCCGCGACGGCGGCCCGGACCCTGCGCGGCTGAGCCGGCGGCGAGGGCCGCGACCACCGGTTCGCGCGGCACGCGGTTTCACTTCCGCCCTGCCGGTGACCCGACCGGGAGACAAGTATCCGCAACCGCACACGACTTCGATCGCAGGTGACTTCGATGGACGACTGGCGACAGAGCGCCGCGTGCCGCCATGAGGACCCGGAACTCTTCTTCCCGATCGGCACCTCGGGTCCGGCACTCCTGCAGACCGAGCAGGCGAAGGCGGTCTGCCGGGGCTGCCCGGTACGGGAGCAGTGCCTGGAGTGGGCGCTGCAGACCGATCAGGGCCTCGGTGTCTGGGGCGGCACGAGCGAGACCGAACGGCGCGCCCTCAAGCGGCGCATCAAGGCACGCCGCAGTGCGTGATCCCGCGCGGGGCGGACCGGTGCTCACCGGTCCGCCCCGCGCGGCGGACCCCGTCGCGCCTCCTGCCGGGCCATCTCCTGACGCGCCGCGTCGATCACCGACGGATCGATCCGGCACAGCGGCCGTACGTCGGCGACGAGGGGCTCGTTGTCGGGGCCCCGGCCCGCCTCCTGTCCGGTGAGGGCCCGGGGGTGGACGCCGGGGCCCTTCCCGTGCGGCAGGTGGGCGTAGTCGTACGGGCGCCGGGCGACCGGTCGCCGGCCCGGTGGTGGTCGGTCCAGCCGCGCAGGGCGTTGTGGGCGGGCCAGGCCGGGCAGCCGGCCGGTGCCGGTGCGGCGGTACAGGGCGACGGTGGAGAGCGGGGAGTCCGGGCCCCGTCCGGTCACCACGACCACCTGGCGGGTGGAGGCCGGCACGGCGGCGCGGGTCTTCGGGCCGAGGCCCGGCAGGTCCCGCGGGAGCGTCCGGGCGGCCCGGGGTGCGGGGGTGCCCGGTGCCGCCGGAGTGGTCGTGAGGCCGGGGTCCCGGTGGCCGGGGCCGGCGGCCGCGCCGCCCCCGCATCCGGTCAACAGCAGGGACGCGGCGAGCAGCGCGGCACGGGCGCGGTGCGTGATCACGACTCGACCTTGGCCGAGAGGTGTGAGGAACTGGTCAGGTCCTCAGGGGCGGTTGGGCTTTCCCTGAGCGTACAGCCAGGTCCTGAAGACGTTCCCGAGGTCCTTGCCGGACACCTTCTCCGCCAGGCGCTCGAACTGGGCGGTGGTGCCGTGGCCGTTGCGGTGGGCGGACGCCCAGGCGCGCAGTACGCGGAAGAAGGCGCGGTCCCCGACCGTGGTGCGCAGGGCGTGCAGGGCCATGGCGCCGCGGGCGTAGACGGGCGTACCGAAGATGTTCGCGCCGCTGCCGGGGTCGCCGGGCGGGAATTCCCACAGGCCGTCGCCCGCCGGGCGGGCGTACAGCGCGTCGAAGGCGGCCTGGGCGCGCGCGCCGCCGTGCTGTTCGTCGTAGAGCCACTCGGCGTAGGTGGCGAAGCCCTCGTTGAGCCAGATGTCCTTCCAGGAGGTGAGGGAGACGGAGTCGCCGAACCACTGGTGGGCGCTCTCGTGGACGAGGGTGCCCAGGTCGGGCGCGCCGTCGTACACGGGCCGGGTCTGGGTCTCCAGGGCGTAGCCGACGTCCGGGCATGGTCCACGATCGACCCGGCCGCGCGGTACGGGTACGGGCCGAACAGGCCGCTCCCCCATGCGAGCACGGAGGGCAGTTTCGCCAGCACGGGCTTGGCGGCGGCCGCCTCGCGGGGGTCGACGGCGTCGTAGACCCTGATGCCGTCGCGGGTGGTGTACTGCCGGACCTGGAAGGTGCCGACGGTGGCCGTGGCGAGGTAGGCGGCCATGGGCTCGGCCTGCCGCCAGCGGTAGGTGGTCCGCCCGTGCGCGGTCCGCTCGCCGAGGAGGACCCCGTTGGCGACGGCCGTACGGCCCTCGGGGACGGTGATGGCGAAGTCGTACGAGGACTTGTCGGTGGGGTGGTTGTTGGCGGGGAACCAGGTCATGGCGCCCTGCGGCTCGCCCGCGACGAACGCGCCGTCGTCGGTGGGGATCCAGCCGTCGGGGAGCCGTCGGGGTCGGTGACCGGGCCGGGGGTGCCGGAGTAGGTGACGGTCACCTGGAAGCGGGCGCCCTTGCGCAGGGCGCGGCGCGGGGTGACGACGAGTTCCTGGCCGTCGCGCCGGTGACCGGCCTTGACGTGGTCGACGGTCAGGGCGGTGACCTTCAGGCCGTTCAGGTCCAGGTCGAAGCGGCTCAGTGCCCGGGTGGTGCGGGCGGTGAGGACGGCCTTGCCGTCGAGGTGCCGGGTGGCCGGGTCGTAACGGAGGGTCAGGTCGTAGTGGTCGACGTGGTAGCCGCCGTTCCCGGCGAGCGGGAAGTAGGGGTCGCCGACACCGGGCGTGCCCACCGGACCGGCCGCGAGCGCGGGGTCGGCGGCCGTGAGCAGTGCTGCCACGGCCACGGGTACGGCCGCGAGGAGGGCGGGGCGTCTGCGGGGGTGTGTCACGTGCGCTCCTGGGGGGTGACTGGTGGTCAAACATGATCAGACTAGGCACCGGCCCTTCGGATTCGCCCCCGTTCAGGTCAAGCCGTGCGGCGTGGGCGGACGGCCCGTGCTTACCCTCGGCACCACCGCCCGCCCCGTGGAGAGGCCGCCCATGAGTGTCCGTGTACGCCGCGTGTACGACCCGCCCGAGCCGGAGGACGGCGTCCGCGTCCTCGTCGACCGGCTGTGGCCGCGCGGTCTGGCGAAGGACGCGGCGGGAGTCGACGAGTGGCCCAAGGCGCTGACGCCGTCGAACGAGCTGCGCCGCTGGTACCACGCGGGCGAGGGCTCGTACGAGGAGTTCGCACGGCGTTACGAGGCCGAGCTGGCCGAGCCCGAGGCGGAGGAACTCCTCGCCCGCGTAAGGGAGTCGGCGGCCTCGGGGCCGGTGACCCTGCTCACCGCGGTGAAGGAGCCGGAGCACAGCCACGCGGCGGTCCTGGCCCGTCTCCTCGGCTGAGGACGGACCGCCCGCCCGGCCGGGGCCCGCAGCCCGGTCCCCGGTCGGTTCGGTACGGCGTCCCCGTCGGTTCGGTACGGCGCCCCGGTCGGTGCGGTGCGGCGCCCCCGTCGGCCAGGGTGCGATGCCCCGGTCCGGTTCCGTACGGCGCCCCCGTCGGCCGGGGTGCGGCCCGCCGCCACCGGGGGCGGGCCCGGTCCCGGTCTCACCCCGTCTGCCGTGCCGCCGCCCGTCCCGCCGCGCGCCCCGAGAAGAGGCAGCCGCCGAGGAAGGTGCCCTCCAGGGCGTTGTAGCCGTGGACGCCGCCGCCGCCGAACCCGGCGACCTCGCCCGCCGCGTACAGGCCCTCGATCGGGCTGCCGTCGGCGCCGAGGGCGCGCGAGTCCAGGTCGGTCTGGATGCCGCCGAGGGTCTTGCGGGTGAGGACGTGCAGCTTGACGGCGATGAGGGGTCCGGCCGCGGGGTCGAGGATGCGGTGCGGGGTCGCGACGCGGCCGAGCCGGTCGCCGATGTAGCGGCGGGCGTTGCGGATGCCCTGCACCTGGGCGTCCTTGGCGTACGGGTTGGCCAGTTGGAGGTCGCGGGCACGGATCTGGCGGCGCAGGCCGTCGGCGTCGAGCAGTGCCTTCTCCGTCAGTCCGTTCATCTTCTCGACCAGCCGGTCGAGGGTGTCGGCGACGACGAAGTCCGCGCCGTGGTCGAGGAAGGCCTGCACGGGGGCCGGCGCGCCCTTGCCGAGGATGCGGTCGCGCAGGACGGCCTTGCGGTCCTTGGCGGTGATGTCGGGGTTCTGCTCGGAGCCCGACAGCGCGAACTCCTTCTCGACGATCCTCCGGGTGAGGACGAACCAGGAGTGGTCGTAGCCGGCGATGTCCTCGGTGGTGCGCAGGTGCCGGAGGGTTCCGAGGGTGTCGTAGCCCGGCAGGCAGGGGTCGGGCAGGCGGCGGCCGAGGGCGTCGAACCACATCGAGGACGGGCCGGGCAGGATGCGGATGCCGTGGCCGGGCCAGATCGGGTCCCAGTTGCGGACGCCCTCCGTGTAGTGCCACATGCGGTCGCGGTTGACGAGCCGGACACCGGCCTCGGCGCTGATGTCGAGCATGCGGCCGTCGACGTAGGCGGGGACGCCGGTGACCATCTCGGCGGGCGGGGTGCCGAGGCGTTCGGGCCAGTGTCGGCGGACCATGTCGTGGTCGGCGCCGATGCCGCCGCTGGTGACGACGACGGCCTGGGCGGTCAGTTCGAAGTCGCCGACGCGTTCGCGGCTGGAGGAGACGCCGCGCGGCGAGTCGTCGGGCGCGAGGACCGTGCCGCGCACGCCCCGCGCCGCGCCGCCCGCGCCGTCGACGACCAGCTCGTCGACGCGGTGTCGGTGGTGGAAGGTGAGCAGCCCGTCCCGGGCGGCCTGCCGGGCGTACCGCACGAACGGCTCGACGACGCCCGTGCCGGTCCCCCACGCGACGTGGAAGCGGGGCACGGAGTTGCCGTGCCCGTCGGCGCGCAGGTCGCCGCGCTCGGCCCAGCCGACGGTCGGCACGAAGGAGATGCCGTGCCCGGCGAGCCAGGTCCGCTTCTCCCCCGCCGCGAACTCGACGTAGGCGCGCGCCCAGCGCACCGCCCAGGAGTCCTCGTCGTCGGTGCGGTCGAACTGCGCGCTGCCCTGCCAGTCGCTCCAGGCCAGGTCGAAGGAGTCCTTGACGCCGAGGCGCCGCTGCTCGGGCGAGTCGACGAGGAACAGCCCGCCGAAGGACCAGAACGCCTGGCCGCCGAGGTTGGCGGCGTTCTCCTGGTCGACCAGGGCGACCCGCCTGCCCCTGCTGGTGAGTTCGTGCGCCGCGACCAGGCCGGCGAGGCCCGCTCCGACGACGATGACGTCCGCGTCCATGGCGACCGTTGCCTTTCTCATTCGGGGTGCTTCCCGGGGCGGCGCTCCGGGTGGCTCTCGGGGCGGCGCTCCGGGTGGATCCCGGGGTGGCGCTCCGGATGGGCGCCGCCTTCGGTCAGCAGCGCGGTGAGGAGCTGCTTGAGCCAGGCGCGGGCGCCGTCCACGTCCTTGTCGAGCAGCAGTTGGGTGGTGACCCCGTCGTAGGCGGCGACCACCGCGCGGGCGGCGGCGTCGGCGTCGCCGAGGACGGCGGGCAGCGCGCCGGGACCGCTGTCGCGGCCGAGCCGGTCGGCGATGGCGCCGCGGAGCGTCGCGCGGTGGTCGAGCAGGGTCCGGGCGACGGCCGGGTCGCGGGCGGCGCGCACGAGGAAGTCCGTCTTCACCAGCAGCCAGTCGTGGTCGAGGAGGAGCACCTCGGTGACGCGGTCCACGGACGCGGGCACGTCGAGGCCGGGTCCGTCCCCGGCGAGCGCGTCGGCGACCTGCCGGGCGATGAGGTCGGCGCGCTGCCGGTAGAGGGCGAAGAAGAGTTCGTCCAGGCTGGCGAAGTTGGAGTAGAAGGCGCCCCGGCTGTAGCCGGCGGCCTCGCAGACCTCCTCGATGGAGACCCGCCCGAAGCCCTTGGCGGCGAACACCTCGAAGGCGGCGTCGAGGAGGTCGGCCCGGGTGCGCGCCCGGCGCCGGGTGACACGCCTCGCCGTCTGTTCCGCCGCCATGTCGGGCCTCCGTTCGATACGGGAATGTATCCGATGCATTCGTGTATCGAAAGGCTCGTGCCGACGACAGGGACGACGACGGGGACGACGACGGAGAGGACGACAGCCACGGCCAGGGTCATGACGACGGCCATGGCGACGGCCGTGGCGCCGCCGGAGCACCCCGCGGATCTGCTTTGCTGTCCCCGTCGGAGACGGACCTCACCCCAAGGGACGATCATGCGGGCAGACGTACGGCAGGTCGCGGACGGCACCTACCTGGTGCACGGCGGCCACACCAACTGGGTGATCCTCACCGAGGGCGACGCCGTCACCCTGATCGACACCGGCTACCCGGCGGACCGGCAGCGGCTGCTGGACTCCCTGGCGGCGGTGGGCAGTTCGCCGCGGGCGGTCACCGCCGTCCTCGTCACCCACGCGCACAACGACCACCTCGGGTCCGCCGAACACCTGCGCACCGCGTACGGCACGCCCGTTCACCTGCATCCGGCCGAAGTCCCGCACGCCCGGAGGGACTTCCTTCAGCAGGTGAGCGTCGGCACGGTGCTGCGCAACGCCTGGCGGCCCGGCGTCCTGCCGTGGGCGGTGCACGTGCTGCGCGCCGGCGGCACCGAACAGCACCCGGTCGCCGCCCCGGAGCCGTTCCCCGCCGCCACCGGCGCCACCGGCGCGCTGGACCTGCCGGGCCGGCCCGTGCCCGTGCACACCCCGGCCACACGGACGGCCACACCGTCTTCCACCTCCCGCAGGCCGGGATCCTCGTCTCCGGTGACGCGCTGGTCAGCGGGCACGCCACCTCGCGGATCCGGGGACCGCAGCTGCTGCCCGACATGTTCCACCACGAACGGGCCCGCGCGCTGGCCTCGCTGGAGGTGATCGGTTCCCTGGCGGCCGACACCCTGCTGCCCGGCCACGGGCCGGTGCACCGGGGGTCCGTGCGGGAGGCTGCCCAGCGGGCCCGGGAACACGCCGTCTAAGGTCGGGCCATGGCTTTGCAGATCAGTGCCACCAACCCGGAGCACCCGGCCCTGCTGCTGGAACTGCCCTGGCAGCTTCCGCTGGAGGAGTGGCCCGAGGACGTTCTCGTACCGCTGCCGCGCGGCATCTCCCGGCACGTGGTGCGCTACGCCCGTGCCGGCGACGAGGTGATCGCCGTCAAGGAACTGGCCGAGCGCCCGGCGCTGCGTGAGTACGAGCTGCTGCGCGACCTGGACCGGCTGGGCATCCCGGCCGTCGACCCGCTGGCCGTGGTCACCGGGCGCGTCGACACCGCGGGCGACCCGCTGGAGCCGGTGCTGGTCACCCGGCATCTGGGCGGGTCGATGCCGTACCGGTCGATGTTCGAGACGACCATGCGGCCGGCGACCATGCACCGGCTGATGGACGCGCTGGCGGTGCTGCTGGTGCGGCTGCACCTGGCCGGGTTCGCGTGGGGCGACTGCTCGCTGTCCAACACCCTGTTCCGGCGCGACGCGGGCGCCTACGCCGCGTACCTCGTCGACGCCGAGACCGGTGACCTGCACCCGCAGCTGAGCCCCGGGCAGCGCGACTACGACCTCGACCTGGCCCGCGTGAACATCAGCGGTGAGCTGCTCGACCTGGAGGCCTCCGGCGCCCTGCACCCGTCGGTGGACCCGGTCGAGTTCGGCATGGAGATCTGCTCCCGCTACCAGGGGCTGTGGCAGGAGCTGACCCGCACCTCCGTCTACCCGGCGGGCAAGTACCACTACATCGAGCGCCGTATCCGCCGGCTCCACGAGCTGGGCTTCGACGTGGCGGAGATGCAGATCGAGCACTCCTCCAACGGCGACACGGTCACCTTCGTGCCGAAGGTCGTCGACGCGGGCCACCACCAGCGGCAGTTGCTGCGGCTGACCGGCCTGGACACCGAGGAGAACCAGGCCAGACGACTGCTGAACGACCTGGAGAGCTGGATGGCCACCCAGGACGACTACGCCCCGGGCGACCCCCTCGCCGCCCGCCCCGAGGTGCTGGCGCACCGCTGGGTGCGGGACGTGTTCCGGCCGACCGTGCGGGCCGTGCCGGTCGAGCTGCGCGGCTCCATGGACCCGGCGGAGATCTACCACGAACTCCTCGAGCACCGCTGGTACCTGTCGGAGCGCGCACAGCACGACATCGGCCTCGACACGGCCGTGCAGGACTACATCGCCAGGATCCTGCCCGCGCGCGGGAGACCCTGGAGCCGACGACGCCGGAGTGAGCCGGGCGCCGGACGAGCCCGGCGCCCGCCCGCGTCACTCGTGCGGGACCACGGCGACCGGGCAGTCCGCGTGGTGCAGCACGCCGTGCGCCACCGAGCCGATCCGGGCGCCGACCGCGGTACGGCGGGCCCGCCGGCCGACGACCACCAGCTGGGCCCGCCCGGACACCGACAGCAGCACCTGGCCGGCGCTGCCGATCTCCACGTGTTCCACCACCGGCACCTCCGGGAAGCGTTCGCGCCACGGGGCGAGGGCGTCGGCCAGCGCCTTCTTCTCGTACGGCTCCAGGCCGCCCGCGTCGTCGAGCAGCTTGAGCGAGGCGGGGCTGTAGGAGAACACCGGGGGCAGGGTCCAGGCCCGCACCGCGCGGACGGAGGCGCCGCGGGCGGCCGCCGTCTCGAACGCGAACCGCAGCGTGGGCGCGCTGTCCTCGGGAGAGCCGTGCTGGCCGACCACGATCTCGTGCCCGGCCACCTCGGAGCCGGCCTTGTCCCCGGCCCGCACCAGGACGACCGGGCTGCGGGTCTCGGCGATCACCTGCTGGCCGACCGAACCGAGCAGGAAGCCGACGACCGCGCCGTGCCCGCGCGAGCCCAGCACCAGCAGTTCCGCCTCCGCCGCGGCGGCGACCAGCGTGTCCGCCGGCTCGCCCTCCAGGACGTCGCCGGTCACCCGCAGCCCCGGGTGGCGTTCCGAGACCTCCGCGACGGCCTCCCGGACGGCGGCCCGCACCCAGTCCCGCTGGGCGTCCCGGTCCGCCACCTCGGCCGCCGCGTCCGGCTGGTACGTCCAGGCGTGCACCACCCGCAGCGCCAGATCCCGCCGTACGGCCTCCCTGGCCGCCCAGGCCAGTGCCGCCAGGCTCTCTTCCGTTCCGTCGACCCCTGCCGTGATCGGGCCCGTCATTCCGCCGCCTCCCCGCTTCGCTTCACTTCGCGACATCGATTCGTCGGGTCCAGTCTTCACCACCGGCCGCCGGTCATGACCTCGGAGGGGGAACAGATGATCGTCGACGCGGCCGATCCGGTCGCGCCGGGGCGTCGGGGGGCCGAGGCCCCGGGCCGGGTCGCGGTCGACGACTGTGCCGACGGCTGTGCCGACGAGTGCGAGACCAGGCCGGCCCCGGACCGGCCGCCGGTCCCGCTGTTCGCGTCGACCGGCGGTGCTCCGTCCCGTACCGGGAGCGCACGGCCCGCCGGCCCCGAGCGCACGCGGGCCGTCGACCATACGATGGGCGGGAACCGGCGCGGGGCCCGCCGTGCCGCGAGTCCTGAACCCCGGGGTGGGAGACGTATGGCACAGGCCGCCGAGACCGCGCGGACCGTCATTCTGACCGTGGACGACGATCCCGGGGTCTCCCGCGCCGTCGCCCGCGACCTGCGGCGCCGCTACGGTGCCGCGTACCGGATCGTGCGTGCCGAGTCCGGCGAGTCCGCGCTGGACGCCCTGCGCGAACTGAAGCTGCGGGGCGACCCGGTGGCCGTGATCCTCGCGGACTACCGCATGCCGCGGATGAACGGCATCGAGTTCCTCGAGCAGGCGCTGGACATCCATCCCGGCGCGCGGCGCGTGCTGCTGACCGCGTACGCCGACACCGACGCGGCGATCGACGCGATCAACGTGGTCGACCTCGACCACTACCTCCTCAAGCCGTGGGACCCGCCGGAGGAGAAGCTCTACCCGGTCCTGGACGACCTGCTCGCGGCCTGGCGCGCCGGCGACCACCGGCCCGTGCCGGCCACCAAGGTCGTCGGGCACCGCTGGTCGGCACGCTCCTCCGACGTGCGGGAGTTCCTGGCCCGCAACCAGGTCCCCTACCGCTGGTACTCCTCCGACGAGCCGGAGGGGCGGCGGCTGCTCGCCGCGGCCGGCGCCGACGGCCGGCGGCTGCCGCTGGTGATCACCCCCGACGGCACGCCGCTGACCGAGCCGGACACCCCCGAGCTGGCCGCCCGCGTGGGGCTGGCGACGACGCCGGAGGCCGAGTTCTACGACCTCGTGGTGATCGGCGGCGGCCCGGCCGGGCTCGGCGCGGCCGTCTACGGCGCCTCGGAGGGCCTGCGGACGGTGCTGGTGGAGCGGTCGGCGACCGGCGGGCAGGCCGGGCAGAGCTCCCGCATCGAGAACTACCTCGGCTTCCCCGACGGCGTGTCCGGCGCGCAGCTCACCGACCGGGCCCGCCGCCAGGCCACCCGGTTCGGCGCCGAGATCCTCACCGCGCGCGAGGTGACGGGACTGGAGGCCAACGGCGCCGCCCGCGTCGTACGGTTCTCCGACGGCTCGGCGATCGCCGCGCACAGCGTGATCCTGGCGACCGGGGTGTCGTACCGGCAGCTCCCGGCGCCGGGCTGCGACGACCTGACCGGCTGCGGGGTGTACTACGGCTCGGCGCTCACCGAGGCGGCCTCCTGCCAGGGACAGGACGTGTACGTCGTGGGCGGCGCCAACTCGGCGGGCCAGGCGGCGATGTACCTGGCGCGGGGCGCCAAGTCGGTGACGCTGCTGGTGCGCGGCGAGTCCCTGGCGGCGTCGATGTCGTACTACCTGATCCAGCAGATCGAGGAGGCGCCGAACATCTCGGTGCGCACCCGTACCGTCGTGGAGGCCGCGCACGGGACGGAGCACCTGGAGCAGCTCACGCTGCGGGACGTGGACAGCGGGGCGAGCGAACTCGTCGACGCGCAGTGGATGTTCGTGTTCATCGGCGCGGCCCCGCTGACCGACTGGCTGGACGGCACCGTGCTGCGCGACGAGCGCGGGTTCATCCTGGCCGGGCCGGACCTCACCCCGGACGGGCGGCCGCCGGCGGAATGGGAGCTGGACCGGCCGCCGTACCACCTGGAGACCAACATCCCCGGCGTGTTCGTGGCGGGCGACGCGCGCGCCGAGTCCGCCAAGCGCGTCGCGTCCGCCGTCGGAGAGGGAGCCATGGCCGTCATGCTCGTCCACCGTTATCTGGAGCAGTCGTGAGCGGGACGCCGATGCCCTGCGACCCGGCCGAGGTCGGCACGCTGTTCCTGTTCGAGAAGCTCTCCCCCGAGCAGCTCGGACGGCTGTGCGCCGAGGGGCGGGTGGAGCGGTTCGAGGCCGGTCCGGTCTACACCGAGGGCGACCCGGCGACCTGCTTCTACGTGATGATCGAGGGCACGGTGGTGCTGTACCGCCGGGTCGGGGGCGACGACGTCGAGGTCAGCCGTACCTCGCAGCGCGGGGTGTACGCGGGCGCGATGCAGGCCTACCTCGGGGACCGGGTGCCGCAGGTCTACACCAACTCGATGCGGGTGACCGTGCCGACCCGCTTCTTCGTGCTGCCCGCCCAGTCGTTCTCGGACGTCATGCAGGAGTGGTTCCCGATGGCCGCGCACCTGCTGGAGGGGCTGTTCTTCGGCTCGAAGAACACCCAGCGGGCCGTCGGCCAGCGGGAACGGCTGCTGGCGCTCGGCTCGTTGTCGGCCGGGCTCACGCACGAGCTGAACAACCCGGCCGCCGCGGCCGTACGGGCCACGGCGACGCTGCGGGAGCGGGTGGCGAAGATGCGGCACAAGCTCGCCGTGATCTCGCAGGGCGCCTACTCCCCCGAGGTGCTCGCCGCACTGATCGAGATCCAGGAGCGCACCGCCGAACGGGTCGCCAAGGCCCCGGTGCTGAGCCCGCTGGAGGCCTCCGACCGGGAGGACGAGCTGACCGACTGGCTCGACGACCACGGCATCCCGGAGGGCTGGCGGATCGCGCCGACGTTCGTGCAGGCCGGACTCGACGTGGACTGGCTGGAGCAGGTCGCGGCGGCCGTGGCGGCCGACATCCTGCCCAGCGCGGTCGGCTGGCTCAACTACACCGTCGAGACCGAGCTGTTGATGGACGAGATCGGCGACTCCACCAGCCGGATCTCGCACCTCGTCGACGCGGCCAAGCAGTACTCGCAGCTCGACCGCGCCCCCTACCGGGTCGTCGACGTCCACGAACTCCTCGACAGCACCCTGCTGATGCTGTCCGGGAAGATCGGGCCGCGCATCGAGGTCGTCAAGGACTACGACCGCACCGTGCCGGCCGTCCCCGCGTACCCGGCGGAGCTGAACCAGGTGTGGACGAACCTCGTCGACAACGCGGTCTTCGCCGTCAACAGCGCCGGTGGGGAAGGCACGTTGACCGTGCGGACCGCGCGCGAGGGCGACCGGCTGCTGGTGGAGTTCGGCGACACCGGGCCCGGCATCCCGGCGGACGTCCGCGGCCGGATCTTCGACCCCTTCTTCACCACCAAACCGGTCGGCGAGGGCACCGGCCTCGGCCTGGACATCTCCTGGCGGATCGTCGTCAACAAGCACCACGGCAGCCTCCAGGTCGAGTCCGCGCCGGGCGACACCCGCTTCCGGGTACTGCTGCCGCTGACCGCGCCGGACACCACGACCGGCGCCGACACCCGTACCGACACCGAGGACACCCCCGACACCGCGTCCGACACCGCCGAGGAGCCCGTATGACCGACGCCCACGCCATCGACCCGAGCGTCCCGCCGAGCGGCACCGGCTGCGTCGAGTGCGACGCGGGTGGCGGCTGGTGGTTCCACCTGCGGCGCTGCGCCTTGTGCGGCCACATCGGCTGCTGCGACTCCTCCCCCGCCCAGCACGCCACCGCGCACTGGAAGACCACCGGGCATCCCCTGGTGCAGAGCTTCGAGCCGGGCGAGGACTGGTTCTGGGACTACGACGGCGACGAGCTGTACGAGTCCGGCCCGGAGCTGGCGCAGCCGTCCTCCCACCCCCTGGGCCAGCCCGCGCCCGGCCCGGCGGGACGGGTGCCGGACGACTGGGCGCGGTCGCTGAACCGCTGACGCCCGGCCGCTCGTTCCCCCGGGGCCCGCCCCGCTCCCGGGCGGTGCCGCTCGCCGCGGGCCGGCCCGCCGATCCGTCGGCCCGCGACCGCCGACCCGCGGCTCGCCGAGTGATCTGTGCCTCACAGGCAACCCGGCCCGCCGCACACACGTCTTGACCGGCAACGACATGCCGCGTCCGGTGACGCCCGCCCCGGCCGTCCCCTTGGCCGGGGCGATTTCCGGACGCACTATACACGTCATGTATACACACAGTGCATACATGGTGGCCGAAAGGAATCGATGTACGGCAAGGCTTTCGCCCCGGAGTACCAGGGCGCCCTCACCACCCTGTCCGTGAACTCGTCCCTGGTCGACGTGCTGACCGCCGGGACCGAGCAGTTGGCGGCGGCGGAGCGGGCCGGCGAGCGGGCCGAGGTGGCGCGCTCCGGGCTCGCGGTCGCCGAGGCGCACCGCAGGCTGGGCCAGGTGCGCGAGGCGGACCGGGCCTGGAAGGCGAGCTACCGCGCGGCCCGGGACGCGGACGACGTGGCGGCGATGGCGTGGGCGCTGTGGAGCGGCGGCACCCTGGCCCGGCAGCGGGGCGCCTTCCCGCTGGCCCGGCGGCTGCTGGCGCTGGCGGCCGACCTCGGGGAGCGCGGCGGGGACGTCGTCGTCCGCGGCTACTCGCTGGCCGGGCTCGCGGAGACCGGCCGCATCCAGGGCGACTACGAGGCCGTCGGCAGGCTGCACGAGCAGCTCCTGGCCGAGGCCCGCCGGCGCGGTGAGGCACGGCACACGGTGTGGGCGCTGGAGGGCATCGCGCAGATGCACCGCAACTCCGGGGATTTCGACACCGCCCACGCGCTGTTCCAGGAGGCGGCCGAGATCTCCGCGCGCGCCGAGGACCGGCGGGGACACGCCTGGGCACTGCGCGGCCTGGCGGACGTCGTCTCCGTGCGGGACGGTGACACCGAGGGCGCCCTCGCCCTGTTGACCGAGGCGGAGACGGCCTGCCGTGCGATGGACCTCACCGGCGCCCTGGCCTACAACCACAAGATGCGCGGCAACGTCCTGTACCGGGCGGCCCGTTACGCCGAGGCACGGGACCTCTACGAGCAGGCCCTCGCGGAGTTCGGCGCGATGAGCGAGCCGCGCGGGACGGCCCTCGCCCGGCTCGGACTGGCCAAGTCGCTGGCCCGCCTGGGCCGTGACCGCTCCGAGACGGCCACGGAACTGGCCTCACTGGCGGCCGAGCTGGAGCGGATCGGACTGCGGCACGCCCGGGAGATGGTGGCACGGGCCGAGGAGGAACTCGGCCTCGTGACGCCCGCCGCGCGTCCGGGTGGCGCGACCGCGGAGGCCGTACGGTGACGGCACTCTCCACCACCGCGCTCTCCACCACCGCGCTCTCCGCGACGGCGCTCTCCGCGACGGCGCCTTCGTCCACGGGGCTCTCCACGACGGTCGCCGCGCCGGCGTCGGCGGCGGGGCCGGCCGCCCCCGCCGTCCTCGACCGCTGCCGCACGCTGGTGCGGCCCGCGCTGGCGGAAGCGGTCGGCCGGCTGCACCCGTGGGTGGGCGAGATGGCCGCGTACTCCTTCGGCTGGTGCGAGGTGGGCGGGGCGCCCACCGGCGCGTCCGGCGGGAAGGGGCTGCGACAGGCCCTCGCCGTGCTCGGCGCCGAGGCGGCGGGAGCGCCCGCGCGGGCCGGCGTCGCCGCGGCCGTCTCGGTCGAACTCGTGCACGCCTTCTCCCTGTTGCACGACGACGTCATGGACGGCGACCCCGTGCGAAGGCGCCGCCCCACGGTCTGGAAGGCCTACGGCACGGGACCCGCGGTCCTCGCCGGTGACGCCCTGTTCGCCCTGGCCGTCGAGACCCTCGCCGCGGCCCCCGGCGGCGCCGGCGGCGTACGGCTGCTGTCCGGGGCGCTCGCCGGGCTGGTCCACGGGCAGGCCGACGACCTGCTGTTCGCGGCGCGGCCCTGGTCGGGTCCCGAGCGGGTGCGGCCGGACGCGTACCGGGCGATGGCCGAGGGCAAGACCGGCGCGCTGCTGGGCTGCGCGGCCGCGCTGGGCGCCGTGCTCGGCGGGGCGCCCGAGGCGACCGTCACCGCGCTGGACCGGGCCGGACGGCATCTCGGGATCGCCTTCCAGGTGGTCGACGACCTGCTGGGGATCTGGGGCGATCCGGCCGTGACCGGCAAGCCCGTCCACGGCGACCTGCGCGCGGGCAAGAAGACCTTTCCGGTGCTGGCGGCCCTGGAGTCCGGCCGGCCGGCGGCCCGGCGCCTCGCCCGGCTGCTGGAGTCGGGGGGCGACCCCGTCGAGGCGGCGGCGCTGGCCGAGGAGGCCGGGGGCCGGGCCGCGGCACTCGCCGAGGCGCGCCGGCAGGTGTCCGCCGTGGAGTCGGCGCTCGCCGGGGCGCCGTTGCGCGCGGGGGCCGTGGACGACCTGCGGTCGCTGCTGGACTTCCTGGTGCGACGCGACCTGTGACCGCCGCCCGGACCCCGGTTGACCCGGTCCACCGCCGCGGGACAGGGTGCGGGGAGCGCGCGCGGCACAGCGCGCGGGAAAGGTGGTCGTCTTGATCGGCATCACGGACATCGAAGCAGCGGCGGAGCGGATCGCCGGGCACGTCGTCCGCACCCCGACCCTCCCGAGCCCCGGGCTCTCCGGGCTGCTCGGTGTCCCCGTCACCGTCAAGCTGGAGCTGCTCCAGCGCACCGGCTCCTTCAAGGCGCGCGGGGCCACGGCGAAGCTGCTGTCGCTCTCCGGGGCGGAGCGGGCGGCGGGGGTGGTCGCGGTGAGCGGCGGCAACCACGGGATCGCGGTGGCGGTCATGGCCGCCGCCCTCGACGTGAAGGCCACGGTCGTCATGCCGCGCTCGGCGCCCGCCCGGGCCGTCGAGATCGTCGAGGAGGCGGGCGCGTCGGTACGGCTGACGGACGGGATGGGCAGCGCCTTCTCGCTCGTCAACGACCTGCGGGACGAGGGGCTGACCCTGGTCCACCCGTTCGACGACCCGGTGGTGGTCGCCGGTCAGGGCACCGTCGGCCTGGAGCTCGCGCGGGACGCCGACGAGCTGACGGACGTCCTGGTCAGCGTCGGGGGCGGCGGGCTGATCTCCGGTGTCGCCGCGGCCCTGCGGGCGCTGCGGCCGGGGGTGCGGATCTGGGGGTGGAGACCGAGGGCGCGGAGGCGATGGCCGAGGCGCTGAAGGCCGGCGGCCCGGTGCCGGTGGAGGTGTCGTCCATCTCCACCACGCTGAGCGCGCCGGCCGTCACGGCGCTGACGTACGAGCACGTCTCGGCGCTGGTCGGCGAGGTGCTCGTGGTGCCGGACCGGGAGGCCGTACGGGGCTGTCTGGAGCTGGCCGAGCACGCGAAGGTGTGGACCGAGCCGGCCGCCGGATGCCTGTTGCCGGCCGCCCGGCGGGTCGTGGAGCGGGTGGGCCCCGACGCCCGGCTGGGACTGGTGGTCTGCGGGGGCAACGCGTCGGCCGCGGACATGGCGTCCTGGGCCGGGCGTTTCGGCCTGCGCTGAGGCCGGGAAACGTCCGCGGCGGCCGTCGCCCGGAATGCGCCGAGGGCCGCCGCGGCGTTTCCGCCCGCCATTCGACGGCCGCCGCCGACGGCGTTTCGGCGGCGCCCGACGCGGGCGTTTCCCGGGCACCCGAGGCCGCTGTTCCCCGGTGCGTCCGACGCCGGTTCACCGCTGGTTGCGCGGCCGGACCGCCCGAAGTCATCTCCTTTCCCTGCGCCTTTCCCCGGGCCTTTCCTCGCGTCTGTCACCGTGCCTGTCCCTGCGCCCGTGCGCGCCGTTTTTGAATGAAAGACAGAAATCCCGCCGAGTCGCGCCCCTCTTGAACGCGCACCCTCCCGGCCGCCGTACCACTGGGAAAGGTGAGCAGCCGGGGTTCAGCGAGGGATGACCATGGTCAAGGCGCACGTCTCCACGCACGAGTTGGTCGCCGGTCGGTACCGGCTCCTCGACGTCGTCCACCGCGAGACGAACCGCGTCAGCTGGTACGGCGAGTACGCCGACGGGCCGGCCGGCTCCCGGCCGTGTCTGGTCACCCGGACCGGACTGCCCGCGGGCCTCGCCGAGGAGGACGCGCGCCGGGCCGCCGAGCGCGTGCTGCGGATGTCCGAGACGATGGCCCGGGTGTGCCCCGGCCGGGTCGCCACCGTCCTCGACGCCCTCGCGGAGGCGGGCTCCCTGTGGATCGTGACCGAGTGGATCGACGGCCTCCCCCTCGGGCAGCTGATCGATCAGCGGCGCGTGCTGCGGCCCGCCCGCGCCGCCCGGATCGGGCTGGAACTGCTCGACGTGCTGGAGGCGGCCCACGGCGAGGGCATCACCCACGGCGAACTGAGCCCGGGTCAGGTGTTCGTGCGGACGCGCGGTCCGGTCGTCGTCACCGGCTTCGGCCTCGCGGGCGCGACCCTCGCCCCCCGGCTCGCGGCCCCGGCGTACGCCTCCCCCGAGCAGGCGCGCGACGAACGGATCGGGCCGGCCGCCGACCTGTGGGCGGTGGGCGCGATCCTCTACACGGTCGTCGAGGGCCGGCCGCCCTACCGGGACCGGGACCGGCCGGAGGCCACGCTGAGGGGCGTGGACCGGCTGCCGCTGCGCACGCCCCTGCGGTCCGGTGCGCTCGGACCCGCCGTCCAGGGCCTGCTGCGCAAGGACTCGCGGGAGCGGATGACCCGGCCGACGGCGCGCCGGAACCTCGCCCGCGCCCTGGACGAGGACACGCACGCCGTGCCCGCGCCCCGGCTGCGGCGGACGTCCGCCGTCGCGCGGGTCGCCGGTCCGCGCTGGGCCGGGCGGACGGTGGTGGCGGGGACCGCGCTGGCCGTGGTCACGGTGGCGGTCGCCGCGCTGGCCGCGACGGGCGGGCTGCCCGGTGCCGAGCGGACGGCGGCGGACGGCGCGCAGGACCGCCCGGCCGCGCCCAGCACCCCGGCCGGCGAGGACGGCGCCGACAGAGTCACCGGCGTGCCGGCGCCGGGGGCCGGCACGCCGTCGTCCGCCCCGCCCCCCGCGGCCTCCCCGGACGCGAGCCCGTCCCCGGCCCCGACCCCGGCCCCGAGCTCCACGGCCGCCTCCCCGTCGGCCGGCGCAGGGGCCCTGCCGGCCGGCTTCCGGGTCCGGCGGGCGCCCGAGGGCTTCTCCGTCGCCCTCCCCGAGGGCTGGACCCGGCTGGACACCGCGCGCTCCGGGGACCTCGCCTACCGGGTCACCTTCGGCGCCGAGGGCGACCCGCGCACCCTCGCGGTCACCTACAGCGAGCGGGTCGGCCCGGACCCGGTGGCCGTGTGGCGCGAGGACGTGGAGCCGGGGCTGCGCGGGACGGACGGGTTCGAGCGCATCGGGGCGATCGAGGCGACGACGTACCAGGGGTACGAGGCGGCCGACATGGAATGGCTCGCCGACGTCGACGGCACCCGGGTGCGCACCTTCGGCCGCGGTTTCCTGCTCGGCGGGAACCGCGGCTTCTCCCTGCGCTGGACGACCCCCGCCGCCGACTGGGACACCACCGTCAACCGGCAGGCCCTGGACGCCTTCCTCAGGACCTTCCGGCCCGCCCCGGCCTGATACGGACGAGAGGCTCTAGGTTCCGTCGGACGGGACCGGGCCGCGCGGCGCGCGCATCCTGCGCAGCGGGCCGCCGTGCAGCGGCCGGGTGGCCCAGCGGGCGGTGAAGGTGCCGTCCGGGAGGGCGCAGGTCACCCGGAGCCGGTGGGGGGTCTCCAGGAGGACGAGGTCCGCCGTGAGGGTGTCGCCGTCGCTCCAGCCGCCGCTCGCCGCGACGGGCACGGGTTCCTCGGTCACGGTCCAGGCGCCGGTGCCCAGGCGCACTGCCAGGCGGTCGTCGCCCTCGGCGAGGACCAGCGTCCAGCCGTCGCCGTCCGCCGTGACGGTGACGCCGGTCAGGCTCGGCCGGTCGGCGCAGACCCCGCCGTACGGGGTGAAGGCGGCGCCCCGCCACCGGCCCGGGCGTTCGGGCGGCGCGGGCTTTCCGGGGGCGGGCGGGAGGGCGAGGCGGGCGAGACGGTCGGCGAGTGCCGTGTCGGCGTCCCGGGGTCCTGGCAGCGGGGCCGGGCGGAACGCCGGCAGGAGGTGTTCCCAGACGAGGTCGAGCAGGCCCTGCATGTCGGGGGTCGCCGCGGTGGTGGCGACGACGGCGTCGTGCTCGGGCAGGACGAGGCAGAACTGGCCGTAGGCGCCGTCGCCGCGGTAGCCGTGCCGGGAGCGCCAGAACTGGAGGCCGTACCCGCGGTCCCAGTCCTGCCGGTCGGCGTCGCCCATGGCTCCCGCGGTCGGCACGTGCGCGCGGGTCGCCTCGGCGATCCACTCGGGCGACAGCACCCGGCGCCCCTCCCAGCGGCCCTCGTCCAGGTACAGCTGCCCCAGCCGGGCGATCGCGTCGGTGGTGCCGTGCAGGCCGCTGAATCCCAGCTCGCGGCCCGTCCGGTCGGCCGGCCAGGCGACCTCGCCGAAGCCGAGCGGGTCCAGCAGCCGGGGCCGCAGGTAGGCGGTGAGGGACTGGCCGGTGACGCGCTGGAGGATCGCGGCGAGGGTGTAGGTGGCGGGCTGGTTGTAGGCGAAGACCGTGCCCGGCTCGCGGTCCGGCGGCAGCAGCAGGAAGCCGCGGACGAGGTCGTCGCGGTCGAGGGCGCGGGCCCGGTCCAGGGTCTCGGCCTCGTGCCCGCTCGTCATCGACGCCACGTGCCGCACCCGCATCGCGCGGCTGCGGGGGTCGGTGATGTCGGCGTCGAGCTCGGGGAAGTACGAGATCACCGGGTCGTCGAGCCCGATCAGCCCCTCGGCCGCGGCGAACCCGGCGGCCGTGGAGGTGAAGCTCTTGCTCAGCGAGTACAGCAGGTGGAGGCGGTCGGGCGCGTACGGCGCCCACCAGCCGGCGGCGACGACACGGCCGTGCCGCAGGACCATGAGGCTGTGCGGCTCGATGGCCCCGGCCGCCTCGACGGCGTCGAGGAAGGCGAGGACGCCCGAGGCGTCGACGCCCTGGGCGGACGGGGTGCCGGAAGGCAGGGGACGGGCGCTCATACCCGTATCCTCCGGCCTCGGGGGACAAGGGAAAAGCCGTTGGCGTCAAAGAACGCTTCGTACGCCCAGCACAGTGATCCACTCCGCTGCCGGGGTTCGGGGAAAGCTCGCATGAGCGGTGTGGCGTGGGGCTGCCGTCCGCCGCGTGCTGGTGGGTTCCCTGGCTGATGAGCAGGCCGCAGGACGGAAACGGTTCGTGGAGGAGCAGACCCGTCCGGAGCTGGAGCGGTTCTGCTCCTCGACGACGTGGACCGGGAGCTGACCGGGAAGCGGCGGGGGACACCGGCCGGGGTCCATGCCCGCACCGGACGACGACTCCTCGTGCCCGCCGCCGGCATCGGGCACGACTGGAGCACCGGCGCCGAGACCGAGCGCTCACCGATCGTTCACAGCCACTGGACGTGGGACTCGTTCACCTGAGCTCACTCAGCCTCCGGACCTTGACCGGTGCTGCCATGCCGCCTCCCCTGCTGGTCGGAAGTCGTCACTTCCCACCGACACAACGAGCAACCCGGTGAACGTCGCCGGTCACAGGACTAGCCGCTCTCCTGGGCGGGGACGGCGTACACCAGCAGGTTCCGCTGGTAGCCGCCGCGTTCGCGGTCGTACGGGGGCGCGCAGGTGACCAGGGTCAGGACCGGTTGTCCGTGGCGCCGGAACACCTCGTCGGGGAGCCTGCCCTTGTCGACCACCTCTCGGGCCGTCACTTCGTACCGTACGGGGGGCGCGTCCTCGCGGGCCACGGTCACCTCGTCGCCCTTGCGGACCCGGTACAGCTTGGCGAAAGCGCCCAGGTCCCCGGTGCGGTCGTCCACATGGCCGACGAGGACGGCGGAGCCGGCGGAGGCGCCCGGCGCGGGACCGTAGCGGTACCAGCCGGCCTGCCCGGCGTCGTCGGGGATCTCCACCGTGCCGTCGTCCTCGACGCCGACGCCCTGGACCCGGGCGTCCAGGGAGACCCGTGGGACGCGCAGCGCCATCGGCTCGGACACCGGGCCGGACGCGTCCCCCGCCTCGCCCGGCCCGGGGTCGTGAACCCTGGACGAGGCGACGGCCGCGGGCCCGGAAGCCCGCGGCCGGTCGCCGAAGTCCGACGGCACCGGGGTTTGGGACGGCCACAGCGACCAGGCCAGCAGCGCCGCCAGGACGGCGGCGACGACCGCGGCGGCCCCGACGGCCGCCGCGGAGGGCCGCCCGCCCCTGGTGGAGGAACGCACGGCCGTCAGTCGCTCCGGGTGTACCGGCGGCGGGCGGCCAGCAGGCCGGCGACCGCGACGGCAGCCGTGGTGCCCCAGACGAGCCAGGCGGTGGCGGACTGGTTGTCGGCGGCCATCGCGCCGCTCTCACCGGCGTCCACACCGTTCGGCGCGGAGTCCATGCCGCTGATCGTCTGTGTCTTCAGCGCGAGGTTCTTGTCCTCGGCGCTCCCCCAGGCGTAGACGACCGTGTGGGAGCCCTCGGCGAGGTCGAGGTCCGCGGGGCCGATGACCACGGTGTCGGTTCCGGCCAGGACGACGTCGGCGTTCACCGTGCCGGCGGGCACCTCGAGCGACTTCTCGTTCGGGTTGGTCAGGCCCTCGATGACGGGCTCGCCGCCCGCGCGGACGTCCACGGCGGGTGCGGCGGCCACGTGGCGGACGGTCAGCCGCGACTGGCCGGCCGGGACCTTGGAGGTGTCGTTGACGAACGCGGTGAGCGTGGGGTTGCCCTGGGCGTCGAGGTGGGCCGCGAGCGTGGCGTTCGCCCCGGCCGGGACGTCGACGCTCTTCTGGATGGCGGGATCACCGTCGGGGCCCTTGCCGTCCGGGAAGACCTTGATGTCGTAGGTGCCCGGGTCCAGGGACTGAGGCTCGGTCAGGGTGCCGGGCTTGAAGTCGGGAAGCAGTTCGTTCCCGTTGGCGTACACGTCGACGGTGAGGCCCGGAACGCCGTGGAAGACGGACACGGACGCCTTTCCGTTCTCCTGCGCCGTGCCTTCCGCGGAGGCGGGGACGGCCACGGCGAGGGACAGTACGCAGGCACTGGCGGTGGCGGCGGCGATCTTCCTGCTGCGCGAGTTCGTCATCGGAACTCCCTTCGTGGGGGAACAGCGGTCATGTGTGGGGCCCGGCTTCCGGATGAGCGGCTTCTCTGATGCACCACGCGACGGTTTCCCCGGTGGGGGCCAGGCCGGCCTCTCACCGGCGGCCGACGGCCGGCGTGCCGTCGCATGCCGGCGGGGTCGGTGTGACGTGTGCTGCCGGAGGTGGTGTCACGGTCGATGTCACGTGTGCTGCCGGTCGCCGACGGGCCGATCCCACAGGGGGCCTCTGAACAGGGCCCGGCACTTCGGTCTCCGCCGCCGGGAGGCGACGAGAGCGGTATTCGAGAAGCGGATCTGCTCCTCGTGACACCTGATTCAGTATGGGATGCCGGGTGACGGTCCGCCACTCGTCCCCCGTACGTCCCGCCCGGGAACGGCGCGCCGACCTGCCGCTTCCGACCGGCCTGGTCCCGTTTCCTCCCCCGTCCGCCGGGGGACCCGGCCCCCATGGTGCGAATCGGATACACGATGATGACCGAGCAGGCCGGCCCCCGTGAACTGGTCGGCCATGTGGTGCGGGCCGAGGAGGCCGGCTTCGACTTCTCGGTGACCTCGGACCACTACTTCCCGTGGCTGCGGTCGCAGGGGCACTCGCCGTACGCGTGGAGCGTGTTGGGCGCCGCCGCCCAGGCCACCTCCCGCATCCCGCTGATGACCTACGTGACCTGCCCCACGGTCCGTTACCACCCGGCGATCGTGGCGCAGAAGGCGGCCACGATGCAGCTGCTGTCCGAGGGCCGCTTCCGGCTGGGGCTGGGCTCCGGGGAGAACCTCAACGAGCACGTGGTGGGCGGCGGCTGGCCGCCCGTGAACGTGCGGCACCAGATGCTCGAGGAGGCCGTGGAGATCATCCGCGCGCTCTTCGAGGGCGGCCACGTGACGCGTCACGGCACCCACTTCGACGTCGACTCGGCCCGCCTGTGGGACCTGCCCGACCGGGCGCCGGAGATCGGCATCGCGGTCTCCGGGGAGCAGTCGTGCGCGCTCGCGGGCCGTCTCGCCGACCTGGTGATCGCCACCGAGCCGAAGCCGGGGCTGCTGGAGGCCTTCGACCGGCACGGCGGTGCGGGCAAGCCGCGCGTGGGCCAACTGCCGGTCTCCTACGACCCCGACCGGGACGCGGCGGTGCAGCGGGCGCACGCCCAGTTCCGCTGGTTCGGCAGCGGCTGGAAGGTGAACTCCGAGCTGCCGCACCCGGACTCCTTCGAGGCGGCGACCCAGTTCGTCACCCCGGACGACGTGGCCGCGTCGATCCCCTGCGGCGACGACCCGGACGCCTTCGTCGAGGCGGTCCGCCCCTACGCGGAGGCCGGGTTCACCGAGGTCGCCCTGGTGCAGATCGGGGGCGACGCGCAGCCGGCGTACCTGGACTGGTCGGAGAAGACGCTGCTGCCGGCGCTGCGCGAGGCGTTCGCCTGACCCCGTGCGCCCCGCGCCACCCGCCGTCCCGCGCCCGTCGGCGCGGCTCCCCACCGGTGTGACGGGCACGGGCGGCGGCCGTACGGCCGCCGCCCGTGCCGCCGCCGTCCGGCAGGCCCCTCAGCGGGAGGTGTAGCGGTGCCGGGTCCACATCGGGATGCCGAACCAGAACAGCAGGTACCAGGCGACCACCGCGGTGACCAGGTAGGGCACGTAGCCGTCGTGGGTCGCCACCCGCAGGATCAGCAGCAGGGCGGAGGTCATCGTGGCCAGCAGCAGCACCAGGCCGGTGAAGGTCATCCGCGAGGCCCAGGTGACCGCCTCGGGTTTCACCCGCCGCCCGGAGACGAGGCGGTGCAGGGAGACCGGGCCTATCAGGGCGCCCGTCGCGCAGGCGCCCAGGACGACCGTGACGATGTAGATCGCGTGCTCGGTGTCCCCGAGGGTCGCGTAGCGCGGGGTGAAGACGACCGTGAGCAGGAAACCGAAGAGGATCTGCACGCCCGTCTGGGCGACGCGGACCTCCTGGATCAGCTCGCCCCACTTCCGGTCGGCCCTCTCCTCCTCGGTCTCGTCACGGCCTCTGCGACGCTCGTCCCCCACTGCGGTGCCCACGTGTCCTCCCCGGTTCGAGTGAATGTTCTCCCGGCGAGTACCCGCTGATCGGCGTTTTCCTCCGCCCGATCGCGGTCCGGACTACCAGCGGCTCTCGACCTGGTCCTTGATCCGCCGCTCGTACAGGTCCCCGATGGCCGCCAGGGTCTCCCCGGACAGCTCGGGCAGGCGGGCGGCGGCCGCGTTGGCGCGGGCCTGTTCGGGGGAACGGGCGCCCGGGATCACCGTGGTCACGCCGGGCTGCCGGACGATCCAGCGCAGTGCGAGCTGGGCCGGGGTGTACCCCTCTGGGGCGAGGGCGGCGAACTCGGCGGCGGCCTCGACGCCGGTGGCGTAGTCGACGCCGGAGAAGGTCTCGCCCTGGTCGAAGGACTCGCCGTGCCGGTTGTAGGTGCGGTGGTCGTTCGCCGGGAAGACGGTGTCCTTGGTGTACTTGCCGGACAGCAGGCCGGAGGCGAGCGGCACGCGCGCGATGATGCCGACGCCGGCTTCGCGGGCGGCGGGCAGCACCTCGCGCAGCGGCTTCGTGCGGAACGGGTTGAGGATGATCTGCACGCTGGCCACGCCGGGCCGGGCGATCGCCGTGAGGGCCTCGGCGCAGGTCTCCACGCTGACGCCGTAGTGGGCGATGCGCTCCTCCTCCACCAGGGTGTCGAGGGCGTCGAAGACCTCGTCCGTGGAGTAGACGGGGGTCGGCGGGCAGTGCAGCTGCACCAGGTCGATGCGGTCCACGCCGAGGTTGCGGCGGGAGCGGTCGTTCCAGGCGCGGAAGTTGTCGAGGACGTAGTTCTCGGGGATCTGGTCGACGCGGCGGCCCATCTTGGTGGCGACCAGCACGTGCAGGTCGGGCCGTCCGCTCAGGAAGGCGGCGATGGTCTGCTCGCTGCGGCCGTCGCCGTACACGTCGGCGGTGTCGAAGAAGGTGACGCCCGACTCGGCGGCCGCCTCCAGTACCGTCAGGGCCTCCTTGTCGTCGACGTCACCCCAGTCGGCTCCCAGTTGCCAGGTGCCGAGACCGATGACGGATGCGTGCTGACCAGACCTGCCGAATTCGCGCTCGTCCATGGGGGCAGTCTGTCATCCGTGACGGCCGGGTGCGGAACCGGCCGGTCCGCTCCCCGGTCCGGCCGGTCGGCTCCCCGATCCGCCCGGTCACCTGCGGTTCGGCTGCGGGCGGGGCTGCTCGCGGGCGGCCGGGGTCCTGCTCTGCGCGGTCCTGGCGAGCCGGGGGCCGAGCCAGCGCTTGAGGCGGCGCAGGGCTTCGAGCTGTCCGGCGGCCCGGTCGAGCCGGTAGTACAACTGGGGCGGCACATAGGGCAGCAGGGGCGAGTGGCGCTGCCCGAGCAGGGCGAACATCCGCTCCGGGGGCAGGTCGATGTAGCGGTCGAGGTTCTCGTACCACTGGGCGCTGTGCCGGGCGGCGCTCTGCGGGGTCAGCAGGGCCGCGGTGCGGTCGCGCTCGTAGCGGGCGAGTGCCTGGGGGACGCCGGGGCCGTCCCGCAGGGCGTCGGCGAGTGCGAAGGCGTCCTCCAGGGCGAGGGTGGTGCCGGCGCCGATGGAGTAGTGGGTGGTGTGGGCGGCGTCGCCGAGCAGGACGACGTTGCCCCGGTGCCAGGTGCGGTTGGTCAGGGTGCGGAAGGTCAGCCAGGCGGCGCCTCCGTCGCCGTGGGCGCGGCCGATCAGGGGTGGCCGTCGAGGACGTGCGCGAACAGCTTCTCCAGCCGTGCCGTTCCGTCGGCGTCCCGCGCGCGGTCGAGGCCGAGGCCGGTCCAGGTCCCGGGGGAGCACTCGATGACGCAGGTGCTGCGTGCGGAGCTGAACGGATAGCCGTAGCACCAGATCCAGCCGTGGCCGGTCTCCACGAAGGCGAAGGTGAAGGAGTCGAAGACCTTGGTGGTGCCGAGCCAGACGTAGGGGTTGCGGCCGGGCGTCAGCCGGGCGCCGAAGTGCTGGGCGTGACGGGTGCGCAGGGCGCTGTGCACGCCGTCGGCCGCGACGACCAGATCCGCCTCGGGCAGGGTGTCGGGGGTGATCTCGCGCTCGAACTCCAGGCGTACGCCGAGTGCGCGGGCGCGGGCGGCGAGGATCTCCAGGAGCTTGTGGCGGCCGATGCCGTGGCCCTCGTCGCCGGGCTGACGGGTCACCAGGTGCCGTACGTGGGCGACGCCCTGGTTCCAGCGGACGGAGTTCTCCTCGACGGCGCGTGCCGACTCGGGGTCGCGGGCGTGGAGTTGGTCGAGGAGTCCTCGCCAGTAGGTGACGCCCCAGCCGTAGGTCGAGCCCTCCGGGTCGCGTTCGTGGACGGTGATGTCGTGGGACGGGTCCTGCCGCTTGAGCAGGATGGAGAGGTACAGGCCGGCGGGCCCGCCGCCGACGCAGGCGACCTTCACGCACACTCCCGGAGGTGACGAAAAGCGATCGATTCGCTACGCAAGGTAGCAGCAGACGCGGTCGGTCACGGCGGGGTCCGCCGCGTGATTCCGTCACTTTCCCCGCGTGGGCCGCACCGCCGACGGGGCGGTCGCGCGCGGCGGACCCGCTCGGCCGCACCCGCGCCACGCCTTCGACTCCGCCCGGCCGCGGCCGGATTGGCCCCCGGGGCCACGGGTACCCGAGCGCCACGTACCCGACGAGAGCGAGGAGGAGACGACCGTGACGCAGGTCGAGGAGTCCATCGAGGTCAGTGTCCCGGTGCACACGGCCTACAACCAGTGGACGCAGTTCGAGACGTTCCCCGAGTTCATGGGCGGGGTGGAGCGCGTCGAACAGCGCACCGCCACCCTCACCCACTGGGTCACGGACGTGAACGGCGTGCACCGTGAGTTCGACGCCGAGATCACCGAGCAGATCCCGGACGAGCGGGTCGCCTGGACGACGGTGGCCGGACAGGCCCGGCAGGCCGGCGTGGTGACCTTCCACCGCCTGGACGACGTCCGCACGAAGGTCATGCTGCAACTGGACTTCGAACCCGAGGGTCTCGCCGAGACCGTCGGCGACAAGCTCGGCTTCGTGAAGCGGCAGACCAAGGGTGATCTCAAGCGCTTCAAGGAGTTCATCGAGGAGCGCGGTCACGAGACCGGCGGATGGCGCGGCGCGGTCCTCTGACCGGCACCGCCACGGTCACCCGGCGGCCGCCGTGCGGCAGTCCGGGTGACCCCAGCCCTGGTCGTTCTTGGCGATCGGTTCCCCCGCCGTGTAGGGCCGCCCGCACATGCAGCGGCCGGGGAACTTGGCTTTGATCGTGCGGGCGGACGAACCGCCGGGCCGCCGGGGCGACGTGCCCCCGGCGGCCTTGCGGCGTGCGCCGGACTTCGCGGGGACGTCGGGGGCGGGGGGCGGTTCGGGCGAACCGAGGGCGCTGCCCGCCGGCTCCTGGACGACCGCCGCCCGGCTGGCGGCCCGGTCCGCGAAGTCGTTCAGCTTGTCGCCGTCCACCTGGTGGGCGGGCACGTAGCGGAAGTCGACCGTGCGGCCGTCGAGCAGTTCGTCGATGCGCACGACCAGGTCCTGGTTGGCGACCGGCTTGCCCGCGGCGGTCTTCCAGCCGTTGCGCTTCCAGCCGGGCAGCCACGTGGTGACGGCCTTCATGGCGTACTGCGAGTCCATGCGGATCTCCAGCGGTACGTCGGGGTCGACCGCCGCCAGCAGGCGCTCCAGGGCGGTGAGTTCGGCGACGTTGTTGGTGGCCTTGCCGAGCGGGCCCGCCTCCCAGCGGGCCGGGGCCCCGGATCCGTCGGACATCACCCAGGCCCAAGCCGCCGGACCGGGGTTGCCCTTCGAGGCCCCGTCGCACGCGGCCACCACTCGTTCACGCATGCGCACGATCATGCCATGCCCCGGCAGGGGCCGGTCCGGGGCCCGGGAGACGTCCCTTCCGGTGCGGTGGTGTCCGTTTTCTCACGCCGGTCGTCCGTGGGCCGTCCCGCACGCCGTGGGCCGTCCCGTACGCCGGGTGCCGCCCCGTACGCCGGGTGCCGCCCCGTACGCCGGGTGCCGCTCCGGCTCTAGGATTCGCGGCGCGGATCGTCCCCCGGCGCCTTCTGGGGCCGGCCGTACGGTGGGTCGCCCGCCGTGAGGTGTTCCAGGACCTCGACCAGTTCCTGGCAGGCCCGTTCCACCGAGCGGCGGGTGTTGCGCTGTTCGGTGATGACGGCCGAGAGCAGCAGGGCGGTCAGGGCCATGGTGCCGTTGAAGGCCTGGAGTTTGCCCATGACCTCCGTCTGCGAGAGGTTCGCGAAGGGGCCGGTCCCGTCGGTGGCCGCGACGGTGGCGAGGACCGAGGTGAACAGGGCGCACAGCATGCTGCCGGCGCGCTGGAAGCGCAGGGCGGCCCAGATCAGCAGCGGGTAGACGAGGAAGAGCAGACTGACGGAGCTGTGGGTGGCCAGGGGGATCACCGCGAGGGCGATGACGGCCAGGCCCGTGGCCTCCTTCCAGCGGGTCAGGGGCGGCGGCCTGCGGGCGGCGTGCACGACGAGCAGGACGGGCGTGACGATGAGGACGCCCATCGCGTCCCCGACCCACCAGGCCAGCCAGACGGGCCAGAAGGCGTGCGCGGCCAGTTGGTCGGTGAGCACGAGGACCCCGACGCCCACGGTCGAGCTGACCAGCATCGCGGTCAGCGCCCCGAGGAACACCAGGGCGAGACCGTCGCGCAGGCGGGCGAGGTCGTTGCGGAAGCCCACCCTGCGCAGCATGAGGCAGGCGAGGACGGGGGCGGCGGTGTTGCCCGCCAGGTTGAAGACGAGGGCGGGGTCGGGCGAGGTGATCGACAGGATGACGAACAGCGCCCCGAGCGTGATCCCGGCCCAGCAGCGCAGTCCGAGGACCAGCAGGCTGGCCACGGCGACGCCGGAGGGCGGCCAGATGGGGGTGAAGATCGCGCCCTCGACGACGAGCTGCCGCAGCAGTCCCAGCTTTCCGGCCGCGTAGTAGCAGGCCGCGACCGCGGCCGTCTCGGCGGCGAGGACGGCCGGCCGGCGCAGATCGCTGGTACCCACCACAGCAGCCATCAGACACCGGGCCCGTGCCCACGGCGAGGCGGGGGGCGCGGGGACCGGCCCTATGGCTGAACGCGCCGGTCCCGTTCGCCGCCGCCCGAGCCGTCGGCAGCCCTGTCGTCAGCCCTGTCGGCAGCCCTGTCGTCAGTCCTGTCGTCCGCGCCGTCGTGTCCGACGACCAGGACGGCGGCGTCGTCCTCGTGTCCGACGCGTTCGGCGCCCTTCATCACGGCGGTGGCGAGGGCTGGGGCGTCCAGGCCGGCGACGGCGGCGACACCGGCGAGCCGTACGACCTGGTCCAGGCCCTCGTCGACGCTCATCGAGGGCCCCTCCACGACGCCGTCGGTGAGCAGGACGAACACCCCGCCCCGGGTGAGCCGGTGGCGGGTGACCGGGTAGGTCATGCCCGCCAGGACGCCGAGGGGCGGGCCGCCCTCGTCCTCGGCGATGCCGGACCTGCCGTCCGCGGTGGCCCACACGCACGGGATGTGACCGGCCCGGGCGCTCTCCAGCACGCCGGTGGCCGGGTCGAGGCGCAGGAAGGTGCAGGTGGCGAAGAGGTCGCCGCCGAGGGAGAGCAGCAGGTCGTTGGTGGCGGCGAGGAGTTCGCCGGGCTCGCCGGTGACGGAGGCGAGGGCGCGCAGGCAGACGCGGACCTGGCCCATGAAGGCGGTCGCCTCGATGTTGTGGCCCTGGACGTCGCCGATGGACAGGCCGATACGGCCGTCGGCCATCGGGAAGGCGTCGTACCAGTCACCGCCCACGTTGAGGCCGTGGTAGGCGGGTGCGTACCGGACGGCGAGCCGGTAGCCGCGTGCGGTGGGCAGGTCCCTGGGGAGCATGCCGCGCTGGAGGGCGATGGCGAGTTCGACGCGGGAGCGCTGCAGCTCCGCGCGTTCGCGCGCCTGGGCGGTGAGCGAACCGAGCCTGGCCAGCAGCTCGTCGCCGTCGTCCGTCGGGCGCTTGCGGGCCATGGCTCCCTCCGGAGAGGACGGTAGCCCCTTCGGGGCGAAACTCGCCTTTTACGTTTATTGGATGATACCGACAGGTCGGTCATCCGGAGCGGTGAGCCGGGTGCGGCCCGGGAGCACACAGCCGCAGCCCCCTGATGCACCGGGGAGGGTGCCGGGCGCCGCGGCGGCACCCGGCTTCCGCCCCCGCCCTGCCTCGGGCTGCGACGTGGGGCCTGGCGGGGGCGGGGCGGCGCGGTGCGGGGCGGGGCCACGCGGGGCGAGGCGACGCGGCTCATTCCGCTTCGCCGTCACCGTCACCGTCGCCGTCGCCGTCGCTGTCGCCGTCCCGCCGCATGAGCCGTCGCGGCTCGGTGCGTGTGTCAGCCGCCGAGGGCCGTCATCACCACGTCCTTGGCCTCCTCCTGCACCCGGCGGAGGTGGTCGGGGCCCAGGAACGACTCGCCGTAGATCTTGTACACGTCCTCCGTGCCGGAGGGGCGGGCGGCGAACCAGGCGTTCTCGGTGGTCACCTTGATGCCGCCGATGGCCGCGCCGTTGCCGGGCGCCTCGGTGAGGACGCCGGTGACCGGCTCTCCGGCGAGCGTGTCCGCGCTGACCTGCGCGGGCGAGAGCTTGGCGAGCAGTGCCTTCTCCTCGCGGGTCGCGGGGGCGTCGATCCGGGCGTAGGCGGGCTCGCCGAAGCGGGCCGTCAGGGCCGCGTAGTGCTCCGAGGGGGTCTTCCCGGTGACGGCGGTGATCTCGGAGGCGAGCAGCGCCAGGATGATGCCGTCCTTGTCGGTGGTCCACACCGAGCCGTCGCGGCGCAGGAAGGAGGCACCGGCCGACTCCTCCCCGCCGAAGCCGAGCGATCCGTCGACCAGGCCGTCCACGAACCACTTGAAGCCGACGGGCACCTCGACGAGACGGCGTCCGAGGTCGGCTGCCACCCGGTCGATCATGGAGGACGACACCAGGGTCTTGCCGATCCCGGTGTGCTCGGGCCACTGCTCGCGGTGGGTGTAGAGGTAGGCGATGGCGGCGGCCAGGTAGTGGTTGGGGTTCATCAGGCCCGCGTCCGGGGTGACGATGCCGTGCCGGTCGGCGTCGGCGTCGTTGCCGGTGGCGATGTGGAAACGGTCCCGCTGGTCGATGAGCGAGGCCATCGCGTACGGCGACGAGCAGTCCATGCGGATCTTGCCGTCCCAGTCCAGCGTCATGAACCGCCAGGTGGGGTCGGTGAGCGGGTTGACCACGGTCAGGTCGAGCCGGTGCTCCTCGGCGATGCGGCCCCAGTAGGCGACGGAGGCCCCGCCGAGCGGGTCGGCGCCGATGCGGACGCCCGCGGCGCGGATCGCGTCCAGGTCCAGCACGGCCGGCAGGTCGGCGACGTACGCGCCGAGGAAGTCGTGGCGGCCGGTGCCGGAAGCGGCGAGCGCCCTGCGATAGGGGACGCGGCGTACGTCCTTCAGACCGGCCGTGATGATCTCGTTGGCGCGGTCCTGGATCCAGGAGGTCGCCCCCGAGCCGGCCGGGCCGCCGCTGGGCGGGTTGTACTTGAAGCCGCCGTCACCCGGCGGGTTGTGCGAGGGGTGACGACCACGCCGTCCGCGAGGCCGCTCGTGCGGCCCCGGTTGTGGGTGAGGACGGCGTGCGAGACGGCCGGGGTGGGCGTGTAGCCGTCGGCGGCGTCGATGAGCACCGTCACGTCGTTGGCGGCGAACACCTCGAGGGCGGTGACCCGGGCGGGCTCGGACAGGGCGTGGCTGTCGGCGCCCAGGAAGAGGGGGCCGTCGGTGCCCTGCGCGGTGCGGTACTCGCAGATGGCCTGGCTCGTCGCGGCGATGTGGTCCTCGTTGAACGCCGTGTTCAGGGAGGAGCCGCGGTGCCCGGACGTGCCGAAGGCCACCCGCTGCGCCGGGTCGGCGGGGTCGGGGTGCAGCGCGTAGTACGCGGTGACCAGCCGGGCCACGTCGACGAGGTCCTCGGGCCGGCCGGCCGGCCCGCTCGTTCGTGCTGCATGGTCCGTTCCTCCGCAGGGGTCGATCCGTCACTCCCGCCCCATCTTTCCTCGTCGGGGGGCCGGTCCGCGAGGGGGCCCGGCGCGCGGCGGCGGGCCGCGGGGCGGTCAGTGTCCCGAACCGTGCCGGCCGCCGAGCTGGTCACGGTGGCGGGGGTCGCCCAGGTGGGTGTCCACGTCGAAGACGGACGCCGACCGCACCTCGTCCCTGGTCCGGGAGACCTGCACGATGCGCGCCCTGTGGTCGACGCCCATGACGGCGTCCGCCGGGAGCACCACGTCCTTGCCGAGGAACCAGACCCCGGTGCGCACGACCAGGAACTGCGCGCCGAGATCGGCCGAGTACTTGCTGACCTTGCCCACGTGGCCGTCCGTGGCGTCCACCTGGTAGCCGGTCAGGTCGTCGTCGGGCGTGTGTCCGGCGGTCGGGACGCTGTGCCCTCGGTACTCGCTCACGGTGTCCTCCCTGTCGTCGTGTCCTGGTTCCTGCGTGTGCCCGGTACGGCTCGCGGCAGACGTCCGGGAAACCGGTTCCGGCGTCCCCGCGCGCGGCAGGCCCTCCAAGAGGGTTCCTCCCGGCCGCCGTTCGCGCGGGGCACGGCCCGGAGGCCGGATCAGATGTCGGAGTCGATGCCCGTGACCGCCGCCGGGCCCAGCGGGGCGTCGCTCTCGTCCAGGCCGGACTCGCGCAGCGCCGACTGCGCGAGCCGCCGCGCGCTCTCCTCGGCGTGCGGCGCGCTGTCCGCCTCCACGGTCAGCCGGATGGTGAACGTGTCGTCGTCGTTCAGGGAGAGGGCGTCGAGGTCCTCGCTGTTCCCCATCTGCGTGCGGTGCGGGTCGGTGGGCCTGAGGGAACGGCCGATCCGGGCCCGGGTGTCCGCGTCGATGCCGGTGGTGAAGGTGCCGGGGACACTGATCACGTAGGTCGTCATGGCGATCCTTTCCTGGGTTTCCTCCCCGCCTACCCCGAGTTCCGCCCGGCCATCGGAACGCCGCCGCACCTGCCCCTGTCGGCGGAGCGTTCCGGGAACGGAGGCGGGGGCGGCGCTGAGAGGCACGGGGCCGCCCCTCCGCGTCGCGGCCGGTCCGCCCTGCGGGCTCCGCGGCGCGGCACGGCCGCCGGACCTCCTCTTCCCCCCTCCCCTGCCGCACACGTCGGCGGGCCCGCCCCCCGGGTCACGGGGGCGGGCCCGGCCACGGATGCCGTCAGTGTCTGCGGCCGCGCGCCGACCAGCCGGCGCCGATGCCGCCGACGTGGAGGGCGAGCAGGGTCAGGCCGAGCAGCATGATGTTGGTGGAGGTGAAGGTGTCGTTGGTGGAGATCTCCGCCGCGTTGATCAGAAAGGCGATGAAGAAAGCCACGGCCGCGATGATGGCGAGCACGAGGTCCGTCCCTTCGGGTGGTGGGAGCCGGTGGCGGCCCGGTCGGGTCCGTCGTTGTGCGGATGCCCCGGACCGGGCCGTGGACACGGCCCAACTCGCGGAAGTCGTACGGGTGTCTGAGTAGCCGTACTCAGGCGCGGTCGCCGCGCCGCCACGAGACTGGGCTCACTCACCCGCCCCCGACCGGAAAGGGCCCGCCGTGCTGACCCGTGCCGCCTCCGTCCTGGTGCCCTTGTTCGGACGCCTCACCGTGACCAGTGAACTGCGGATGCGCCTGTCCGCGGGGACCATCTTCGCCGCCAACCACGACTCCCTGGCCGATCCCGCGGTCGTGCTGGCCGCGCTGCGCGGGCTCGGTGTGGAGCCCGTGGTGATGGCGACCGCGGGACTCTGGCGGGTGCCGGTGCTCGGCCGGGCGCTGGCCCGCGAGGGGCACATCCCCGTCCACCGCCGCTCCGCACGCGCCGCGCACACCCTCGACGCGGCCGCCGAGGCGCTCGCCGGCGGCCGGCACGTCCTGCTCTACGGCGAGGGCGGGCTCCCGGACCGCAGGGACGCGGCGCCCGGGCCGCCGGAGGCCTTCCGCACCGGACTCGCCCGCCTCGCGCAGGTCTCCGGCGCCCTGGTGGTGCCGGTGGGCCACGTCGGCGCCCGGCGGATCTCCTCGGGTTCGACGGCCAAGCAGATGGCGGGCGCCCTCACGGCACCGCTTCGCCGCCCCCACTGCCACGTCCACGTCGGCGCCCCGATGCGGCTCCCCGCGGAGTCCCGCACCGGCACGGCGGCCGCCCGCAGCGCCGTCACGGTCGCCTGGCGCACAGCGGCCCGGGCGGTGGGCGAACGGGACCTGGAGCTGGACCTGGTGTAGGGGGCGGCCGGGCCCGACGGGCGGGACCTGCGGGACAGGCGGCAGCGGGGCTGCCGAGCAGGGGGCAGCGAGACTGCCGGGCAGGCAGTCGCAGGACAGCCGGACCGGGAGCAGCAGGGCAGCCGGACAGGGAGCAGCAGGGCAGCCGGACAGGGAGCAGCCGGGCAGACAGGCGGCAGAGCCGCGGACGGGCCCGCCCGGCAGCGGGCGGCACGCTCCGGGCGGTCGGTCTCAGCCCTCCCCAGGGCGCCGGCCCGGCAGCGCTGCCGGGCCGGCGCCCGGCGGCGGTGCCGTGCTCTCGCGCAGGACCAGCCGGGTCGGCACGAGGGTCGTGCCGCGCTGGGGACCGTCGCGGCGCATCTTGCGCAGGACGGCCTGGACGCAGAGCCGGCCGACCTCGGCGAAGTCCTGGTGGAGGGTGGTCAGCGGGGGCAGGAAGGAGGCGGCCTCGGGGATGTCGTCGAAGCCGATCACGCTGACGTCCTCGGGGACGCGCCGGCCGCGCTCGTGCAGGGCACGCAGCAGACCGAGGGCCATCTGGTCGTTGGCGGCGAAGACGGCGGTGCACTCCTCGCGGGCGGCGAGTTCGAGGCCCGCGTGGTATCCGGACTCCGCCGACCAGTCGCCGCGGACGAGGGGCGGGACGGGGCGGGACGCGGCGGTGAGGGCTCCGCGCCAGGCGTCGGCCCGGCGCTGGGCGGCGAAGGAGTCCGCGGGCCCCGCCAGGTGCCACACCGTCAGATGGCCGAGGTCCAGGAGGTGTTGGACGGCGGTACGGGTGCCGCCCCACTGGTCGGTGTCGACGACGGTGTAGTGGCTGCCGGCGTCGGAGTCGACGACCACGACCTGGACGTGCGGCGGCAGCGTGACGACGGCCGCGTCCAGCAGGTGGACCTCCATGATGACGATGACCGCGTCGACGGCGAGCTCCTCCAGGCGGGAGAACGCGCCGCGCACCTCGTCCTGGGTGGGCACGGCGACCGGCAGCAGCGTCACCGCGTAGCCCTCGGCGGCGGCGGAGGTGGCGATGGCGTCCAGGGTGCGCATGTTGCCGGTCGTGGACAGCGTGAAGGTGATCACGCCTATGGTGCGGAACTCGCCGCGTTTGAGGGCGCGGGCCGCGCTGTTCGGCCTGTAGCCCAGCTCCCTCATCGCGGCGAGGACCTGCTGCCGGGTCTCCTCGTTCACACCGGCGTAACCGTTGGACACCCGGGAGACCGTCTGCGAGGACACACCCGCGAGGCGTGCCACGTCCGCCATCGAGGCGGTGGTCCGGCCGCGGCCACGAGCACGCCGCACCACGGCACCCGGCTCCTGAACGCCCCCGACCGCGCCCATGGCCGTCCCGGCTTCGTCCGCCGGGGCTCTTTCAGCCATCTCCACGCGTTGCCCCTCTTTCTCTCGCCGCAGCTTCCGGGGTCTCCGCAGAGGACCCTTGACCATGGTTATCGGGGCAGTGTAGACATGCCGCCATCAGATGTTTACGTAAACATAACAGCCCACCGGTTTTCCGGATGGCTTGATGTTTGCGTAAACATCGTGGCGGTGCGCACGGTACGTCCGTACGACACCGCCTGTTCCAGGACTGGATGAGCGAGGAACGACATGACGACGCTGCAACCGCCGGTGGCCGCCGAGCCGCGGCCGGCGCCCCTCCGGCGAAACGGGACCGCCGCTCGTGGACGGGCTGGGGTTTCATCGGTCCCTTCGTGGCCGTGTTCGCCCTGGTCTTCCTGGCGCCGATCGTGTATTCGATCTACCTCAGCCTCTTCCGGGACCAGCTCATCGGCGGCAACCAGTTCGTCGGCTTCGACAACTACACGCAGGCGCTGCAGGACGACCAGTTCTGGGACTCGCTCGTGCGGGTGTCGCTGTTCCTGGTCATCCAGGTGCCGATCATGCTGGGCATCGCCCTGCTGGTGGCCCTGGCCCTGGACAGCGGCCGGCTCTACGGCAAGAGCTTCTTCCGCATCACGATCTTCCTGCCGTACGCGGTGCCCGCCGTGGTCGCCACCCTCATGTGGGGCTTCATGTACGGCACGAAGTACGGCCTGGTCGGTGACATCAACGGGGCGTTCGACGTCTCGCTGCCCGACCCGCTCTCCCCCGACCTGGTGCTGGCGTCCATCGGCAACATCGTCACCTGGGAGTTCGTCGGCTACAACATGCTGATCTTCTACTCGGCGCTGCGCGTCATCCCGAACTCGCTGTACGAGGCGGCGGAGATCGACGGCGCCGGACAGATCCGCGTGATCACCGCGATCAAGCTGCCCGCGATCCGGGGCGCCCTGGTCATCGCGACGATCTTCTCCATCATCGGCAGCTTCCAGCTGTTCAACGAGCCGAACATCCTGCGGCCGCTGGCCCGCAACGCCATCACCACCGACTACACGCCGAACTTCTACACGTACTCGCTGTCCTTCAACGGCCAGCAGCACAACTACTCCGCGACGGTGGCCATCATCATGGGCCTGATCACGATGGTGATCGCCTACGTCGTGCAGCTGCGCGGCATGCGCAAGGGAGCGTGACCCGATGAGCAGCCCTCTCACCACCGCCTCCTCCGCCGCACCCGTCAAGACCTCCGGCCCCGGCCGGAGCGCGCCACGGCTGCGCAGGACGCGCAGGCACTCCCCCGACAAGCCCAAGCGCAGCGTGCTGCTGACGGTGCTGACCTCGCTGATCGTCGTCTACACCGTCGTGCCGCTGATCTGGCTGGCCATCAACGCCACCAAGACGCAGGCGGGCCTGGCCGACTCGTCCGGGATGTGGTTCGCCGACGACTTCGCGCTGTGGGACAACATCCGCGACACGTTCACCTACCACGACGGCGTGTTCACGCGCTGGCTGCTGAACACCCTGATGTACGTGGTGCTGGGCGCCGGCGGGGCCACCCTCCTCGCGGTCCTCGGCGGGTACGCGCTGGCGAAGTTCGACTTCCCCGGCAAGCGCGGCATCTTCGCCACGGTCATCGGCGCGGTGGCGGTCCCCGGCACGGCCCTCGCGGTGCCCACCTTCCTGATGTTCAGCAAGATGGGCCTGACCGACACCCCGTGGGCGGTGATCATCCCCTCGCTGGTCTCGCCGTTCGGCCTGTACCTGATGTGGGTGTTCGCCACCGAGGCCATCCCCGTCGAACTCCTCGAGGCCGCCCGCATCGACGGGGCCGGCGAGGCGCGCACCTTCTTCACCGTCGCCCTGCCGCTGCTCGCCCCGGCATCGTGACCGTGCTGCTGTTCACCACGGTCGCCACCTGGAACAACTACTTCCTGCCGCTGATCATGCTCAAGGACGCGGACTGGTACCCGCTGACGCTCGGTCTGAGCGCCTGGAACTCCCAGGCCGAGACCGTCGGCGGCGAGGTCATCTTCAACCTGGTGATCACCGGTTCGCTGCTCACCATCCTGCCGCTCATCGCCGCGTTCCTGCTGCTCCAGAAGTACTGGCAGTCGGGTCTCGCCGCGGGCAGCGTCAAGGAGTGACCCGGCGGCTCCCCGGCCGCCCCCCCAAGCCCCACATCACGCA
>JAKGSH010000005.1 GCA_021568835.1 Streptomyces sp. Tue 6430 | reverse complement strand
CGCGCTGCACACTGCCCGGACCCGACCGTACGGCCGCGGTACGGGGCGCCCTGACGGGTGCCGCGGCGGCCACGCCCACAGCGGGCTCGTGGTCGTGGAAGCGGACCCGGTCGTGGGGCCGACGGCAAGGCACGGAAGTTCCTGATGTGGTCGCGCCACCGGGCGCAGATGGCGAGGGTGTGAGATGGGGATCGAGGAGGAGGCGGCGGACGCCGCCGAGATGGGCGCCGGGACAAGGGCACCGGGCCGGCACCCCCCGCCGCGCCGGCCGCCGTCGAGCGCGTGGCGGTGGAATTCGCCGGCGAGGGCGAAGGCCTGGAGGAGATGTCCTGGGGAATGTGGGAGATCTGGCAGGCGATGGGCCGGCAGCGCAACCAGCTGCCGATCGGCGGCCGGGTCGCGGTGGAGCCCGGCACGACGCTGGACGACCTCGCCGCCGAACTGCGCTACATGATGGAGCGCTTCCCCTCGATGCGTACCCGGCTGCGCTTCGCCCCGGGAGGCCGGGCGCTCCAGCAGCTCTTCTCCACTGGGCGCGCCACGCTGGAGGTGTACGACGCAGCTCCGGACACCGACCCGCAGGAGGTCGCCGCCGCGGTCGAGGAGCGCTATCGCAGCGAGCCGTTCGACTTCGCCGGGCAGTGGCCGGTGCGGATGGCGGCCGTACGCCGGCACGGCCGTCCTGTCCAACAGGTCACCGTCATGCACCACCTGGTCACCGACGGCCTCGGCGGTGCGATCATGCTGGACCAGTTACGGGCCCGGGACACCACGCCGGTCAGCGGATGCAGCAGCTGGAGCAGGCGCGCTGGCAGCGGTCCGCCGCGGGGCAGCGGCAGAACGAGCGGGCGCTGCGGCACTTCGAGGGCGTCCTGCGGGCGATGCCCGCGCAGCAGCTGCCCGGCCCCACCGACCCGCGCGAGCCACGGCACTGGGCCGCGCAGTTCCACTCGCCGGCGCTGACGGCGGCGTTGCCGACGATCGCCGCGCGGACGGGCACCACGGTACCGGGGGTCCTGCTGGGCCTGTTCGCGGTCGGGCTGTACCGGGTCACGGGCATCAGCCCGGTGGTGGTGCGGCCGGTGGTCAACAACCGCTTCCGGGCGGTCTTCGCCGACGTGGTCTGCATGGTCGCGCAGGCGGGCGTGTGCGCGGTCGACGTCGCGGGGCGAGCGCCGTGGAGGCCGTTGAGCGGGCCGGGCGGGGCAGCACGACCGCGTACAGGCACGCCTACTTCGACCCCGAGGGCCTGGACGACCTGGTCGAGCGGATCTCGATCGAGCGCGGCGAGGACGCGAGCATCAGGACCTACTTCAATGACCGCAGCACCTACGCCCTGCCGGCGGACACCGGCCGGGAGGTGGATCCTCGGGAGCTGGCGCGGGAGCTGCGGGCGGCCCGCCGGGACACCGTCTTCCGCTGGTTCGCGCGGGAGGAGGTCCAGACGGAGCGGCTGTTCGTCCACGTCGACGACACCCGGAGGGCGGGCTGCGCTTCGAGATCCGCATCGACACGCACTATGTCTCGCCCGCGCAGGCCGAGGCGTTCGCCTATGCCATGGAGGCGGCCGCAATCGAGGCGGCGTTCCAGGAGACGGTCGCACAGACCACCGGGACGACCGCGCGGATGGCCGCACAGGCCGCTGCGGACGGCGACGCCGAGCGCGCCAGGGCGGCGCCGGACGCGGACGGACGCCCGCCCGGGGGTGTGCCGGACGGGCCCGCGCAGGCTCGACGGTGACAGCTGCTCGCCACGGTCTCCGCCCACTTCCCTGAGCGCCGCGTGCCGACCGAGGAGCCCGCCGCGCAACTCGGCCGGACACGTACGCGGGTCACGATCTGCCGTCACCACCGGCTCGGGCAGGACCGCAGGGGTCCTCGCGCAGGACCCGGAGCGCGTAGCGGTCCGCACCGGCCCCCGCGACGGGCGTCCGGGTATCACCACCAAGCCGGTGACCGCGTTCGTCGCACAGTCGGCGAACGCGGTCACCGGCCGCCGCTCGGACCCCCTCGACGTCGACGAGCACCGGCACCGGCACGTGGTCGGTCTCCCCACCTGGTCGCGTCGCCCCCGCAGCCGGGTCACGACCACATCGCGCTCACGCACCGCCCGCTCCCCGCCGTACGTCCCCGCGCCCCGCCCACCCCGATGGAAGGCCCCCTCCAGGGGGCAGCGAGGGGACATGCACGGGCGGGAACTGCAGGGCAGCCCGCGCGGTGGGTACGCGGCCGACCTCGGCCGCCTTCCCCTCCACAGCGCGAACGGGTGCCACACCTCGGGCGTGACCGTCAACCGGGTACCGGTCCGTCCCCGCCGATCAGTCACGACGACGCCGGTCGGGCACCGCCTTACCGCCCGTTCCTCACCCGCGGTGCTCGGCCACCACCCTCGCCGCCGGCTGCGGGGCTCGCCCCGACGGCGCAAGCCCCTCGGCCTACGCACCGCGGGCCCGCAGCCACCGATGATCACGCGGTGGCCGTACCCGTCTCCCCGCAGGGCCCGCAGCAAGATCACCGTGTCGGACCGGATCATCAGGCCGCGAACGCGCCTCCGCCACCGCAACCCGTAGCCCGTAGCCCGTAGCCCGTAGCCCGACACCTCGCGGCGCGATCACCTCAGTCCCTGCGAGTGGCCGAAAACGGCAGGCACCGGTTCCCGCGCGGCCTCGTTCACGATGAGGTCCGCGATGTAGCGCATCATCGGCGCGCCGTACCGCTGCCAGCTGGTGTCCTCCCGCCACCGAAGCGTCATCGTCACCCGGTCCTGCCGCGTGCTGGCCATGAACATGTGCCGGGCGGCGGTCGTCCGGGGCGGCATCGGCTCCACGACGTCGCAAGCGGCGTCCCGGACGATCGCCGGCAGCCGGTCACCCCGCAACGCCGACTCGGGCATGAAGTTGAAGATCGCGCTGGTGACGGCGCTGTCGCGCAGGTCCCGAGAACTTCTTCCGCGATCCCCCGGTCAGCCGGTGGTCCGCGTTGGCGTGGCGGAAGGCCCGCACCTGCTGGACTGCGGCTCTCTCCACGGTCTCGGCGAAGTGCCCGGGCCGTGTCACGTTCAGGACGACCGGCGCGCTCATGACCGCGTTACGGACCGAGCGCATCGCGGCCGAGGTGAGGCGGTTCGCCGAGAGCATCAAGGTGCCCACGAGGTCGACCCCTCAGCGGCGCCGATGGCGTCGCTGAAGGCGGCGAGGTAGACCACCGCGGGCTGCACGCGCATCCGGTCGGCGACCACGGCGGCGGCCTCGGCGACCCGCACGGAGGTCAGTGTGCAACCGGGAAAGAGCCGCGGAGCCGCACCGGAGGAAGGCGCGACCGGCGGCACCGCGCCGTGGCCGCACAGACCGCGCGCCAGACGCTCGTACTGCTGCCTCCAATAGGCCAGGGCCCGCTCCGACTGCAACGCGCCGGCGGGCGTGGCCGACTCCCACAGGGCGAGGTCGACCGGCTGCTCGACCGCTCCCGCGGGAGTCCAGCAGCCGTCCTCCGCCTGTGCCTGGAGCGCCGCGGTCAGGTCGTCCAAGAGCACGACGACGCCCAGACCGTCGGCGGCCCAGTGGTCGACGACGACGGCGATCCGGGAGACCTTCCCCTCCTCGACGCCCATCAGCAGCGTGAGCGGCCACTGCGAGGAGAGGCGGAAGGTCGTGCGCCGCGCCGCCGCCACAGCGTCGTCCCAGCCGTCGAGCACGGAGGCCACCAGCACTTTCTCCCAGCCCGGATCGACCGCGTCGACCGCCTGGTACGCCGTGTCGCCCCGGCCGACGATGCGGCTGCGCAGGACCTCGTGGCGGCCGAGGACATCACGCACCGCGCGACGTACGTCTTCGAGGCCCACAGCGGTGGCGAGACGAAGCTCCCGGAACTGGTTGTCCTCGTGCGAACCGACCTGGCGGTCGGGTTCCTCGGGCAACCACAGGCGCTGCACATGGGTGAGCGGTCCGGTCCGCTCGGGCGGCGGCTGCTGTTTCACCGGTAATGCCGGCTCGTTGTCAGACATCCGTGAAGGATCGCAGCGCCCGCCCCGGCACTCCAGGTAGGAGACCTGCAACTGTCCGGCAGAAACCGGCGGCCTGTCTCCGGAGTGCCGCACCGACGGCGGGGCGGCCGGTGACGGTGGGCGGCGGAGCGTACGGCGCCGGTCGTTCGACCGGGCGGGCGGTGGGACCCGGGACGGGCCGCTCGGTACGGGATGGTGGGTGTGGCGGGCCGGAACATAGGTGTGTCTCCCCATGTCCGGTCCGCCGCGGACGTGCAGGATTGGCGCGAACGACGTCGGGGCCGAGTGGGAGGCGTCCATGGATGAGCGACAGCGAAGTGCCCTGCGATTCCGCGTCCTGGGGCCCGTGCAGGCCGAGGTCTGCGGAAAGCCCTTGCGCTTGGGCCCGCTCAAACAGCGGCTGGTGCTCGCGGTACTGCTCTCGCAGCCCAACCGCCCGGTCTCGCTCGATGTGCTGACCGAGACGGTGTGGCACGGGGAACCACCGCGGACGGCCCGGAAGAACCTCCACGTCTACGTCTCGGCCCTGCGCAGGGTCCTCACGGCGGACGCACCCGGCGCTCCGGCCACCGGCGTCCGGAAGAGCGGCGGCGAGGAGGGCGACGACGCCGTGGGCGACATGGAGACCGGCCCCGTCCGGCTCATGCACGAACGCGGCGGCTACCTGCTGCGGGTGGAGCGCACCGAGCTGGACGCGCTGGTCTTCGAGGACCTCACCCGGCAGGGCCGGGAGGCGGCGGCGGCCGGAAAACTCGACGCGGCCGCGGCGCTGCTGCGCCAGGCACTGGACTTATGGCGGGGAAGAGCCTTCGCCGACCTGCACGACGCTCCCCTTCTGCGGGCACAGGCGGAACGGCTGGAGGAGCACTTCCTCAGCGGCTACGAGGACTGGTCGGAAGCCGAGCTGGAACGAGGCGGCGCCTCCACCGTCGCGGCCACGATCGGCGAGCTGGTCGAGCGGCACCCGCTGCGCGAGCGCCTGCAGGCCGCCCGGATGAAGGCCTTCTGTCTGCTCGGGCGCCAAGCCGAGGGACTCGCAGGCTACGACCGATACCGCCAACTGCTCGCCCGGGAACTGGGGCTGACTCCCAGTCCGGCCCTCGAAGCGCAGTACTACGCCCTGCTCGCCGGCGGCCCGGCCGCCCCTCCGCCGGGCCCGCGCGCACGGTACTGCCCGCTGACGCGGCGGACTTCACCGGCCGCGGCAAACAGGTCAGCGAGCTGACCGAGACGCTCGGCCCCGGGGGGCGGGTGGCCCTCCTCGTCGGCCCGACGGGGATCGGCAAGACGGCCCTGGCGGTGCGTACCGCCCATCTGCTCCGGGGCGGTTCCCCGACGGCCGAATACTGGTGGCACCGCGCACGGCGGGCGGAGCGCCACGGTCGTGGCAGGCCACCCTGGCCGAACTCGCCCGGCTGGTGCGCCTGTCCGACCAGCCGGGCGACGACCCGGCGCGGACCCTCGCGCGCTGGCACGCCTGGCTCGCCGGCCGTAAGGTCCTGCTGGTCCTCGACGACGTACCGGACGAGAAGGTCGCCCGTGTGCTGCTGCCCGCCGAGGGTGAGAGCGCAACGTTGCTGACCTCACGCGCCCAGCTCGCCGGCCTGGCACCGGTCCGCCGGGTGGAGCTGCCGCCGTACACCATGTCCGAGGCGCTGGAACTGCTCGGCAGGATCATCGGCCGCCGCCGTCTGCACAGCGACCTCGACGCCGCGCGGGAGATCGTCACGGCGGGCGGGATGCTGCCGCTCGCGGTACGGGCCAGCGGGCTGAAGCTGGCCGTACTGCGCCATCTGCCGCTGCGGGAGTACGCCTCCCGGCTGGCCGACGAGGAGGCCGTGCTCGACGAACTCGCCGCCGGTGACATCGCCGTACGGCCCCGTCTGGCCCACGGTTGGCGGGATCTGTCCCCGTCGGGCCGCGCGGCGCTGCTGCGCCTCGGACGGCTCGCGCCAGGCCGGCCGTTCACCCTCGCCCGGGCGGCCGTCGCACTCGGCCGCGACGAAGCCGCGGCCCTGCGAGAGCTGGAGGCTTTGATCGGCGCCGGGGTGGTGACCTCACCGGCCGGTGAGGTCACCGTGCACCACGCGGTGTACGCACTGCCCCGGCTCATCCATCTCTACGCGCGGGAAGGCACCGCATATCGGCTCGATCAGGGGAGGACCACCGCCTGAGCGCAGTGTCCCAGCCCGGAGCCGAAGCCGAGCAGCAGCGCCGGGCGACCCGACACGTCCCCCTGAGCCAATACCGACTCCATCGCCAGTGGTATGGACGCGGCCGAGGTGTTGCCGGATTCGACGACGTCACGCGCCACGCGGACGTGGTCGGGCAGGGCGAGAGAGGCGGCCAGGGAGTCGATGATGCGCAGATTGGCCTGGTGCGGCACGAACGCCGCGAGGTCTCGCACGGTCAGTCCGGCCCGTTCCAGCGCGCCGGCGGCGCCGCGGGGAACGGAGGAGGTGACCCATTTGAACACCTCCTGCCCCTCCATGCGGAGAAAGCGGTCCGCGGCTTCGGGCCGCTCCGGACCGCAGAGCCAGGCGTCGGGCTGGGCGATGGCGTCCGCTTCGGCAGGCTCGCTGCCCCAGCTCGGCGGGAAGATACCGATCTCCTGCGACGGTCCGACCACCACGGCTCCGGCGCCGTCACCGAACAGGAAGGCGGTGGAGCGGTCGGCCGGGTCGACGATGTCGGACATCCGCTCGGCGCCGACCACGGCCACGTACTCGACGCTGCCGGTGGAGACCAGGGTCCTGGCCACCTCCAGCGCCTGGCAGAATCCGGCGCAGGCCCCCGACACATCGAACGCGGCGCCGTGGAAGCCGTCGAGGAGGGCGCCGATCCGGGCGGCCAGCGGTGGCGCCTGATAGAGGTAGGTCATGGTGGCCGCGATGACCGCACCGATCCGCGACGGCTCGACCCCGGCCTCGGCCAACGCCTTGTCGACAGCGGCCGACGCCATCGCCTCCAGCGTCTCGTCCGGTTCGGCGAAGCGCCTGCTCTCGATCCCGGTCCTGCGCCGGATCCACTGGTCGGTGGAGTCGAGGCGGCGGCAGATCTCCTCGTTGCCGACGACGCGTCGCGGCCGGTAGCCGCCGACCCCCGCGATCCTCGCCTGCCGCGGCCGTTCCGCCGCGTGTGCGTACTGCGACATCAGTGCGCCTTCCGTTGGGTGTGCCTGCCGTTGGGTGCGCCTGCCGCTCGACAGCCGACTGTTCTGCGTGCGTGCGTCTTGATATGACGGCTTTGCGTGTGCGTACCGTTCGCCGTGAGCCGCCGTCGTGTACGACCGCTGCCCGGTGCGCGTACCGCTCCGCGTCACTGCCCGGCGAGGGTGCGGTATCTGCTGCCGTGGAACACCAGCGGCGGGACGAGCGGATCGCTGCCCACGGCGTGCACGCGCAGCAGCGCGATCCGGTGGTCCCCGCACCGATCTCCCGCTCGGCGGAGCAGTCGAACCAGGCGCCGGCGCCGCTGAGCAGGACGGCGCCCTCGGCTGTGCAGTACCAGTCGAGACCCGCGAAGCGGTCGGCGCCGGGGGCCGCGAACTGCCTGCCGGCTCTTTCCTGGGTGCTGCCCAGCACGCTGATCCCGACGCGGGCGGCCCTGCGCAGCCGCGGCCATGTCGTCGACGTGAGCGCGGCGCACAGGGAGACGAGCGGCGGATCCAGCGACACCGGTACGAAGGAGGAGGCGGTCATGCCGACCGGTTCGCCGTCGACCAGGGCCGAGAGCACCGTCACCCCGGTCGGGAAGGCACCGAAGACCCGGCGCAGCACGATCGGAGTGAGTGCGTCGACGGCCAGGCCCGCTTCGGGGTTCACCGGCTCAGCGCGCGGTCGAAGACCGCGGAGTCCATGGCGTGGTCGTCGTCCTCGCACGCCGCGTCCGGGACAACCGTTCCGCATCCGGCATCGAGACACCTCCTGATCTCGCCGGCGCCCTTCTCGTGACTGCCGGCCAGGTAGGGGCAGTGGGTCGCGTGGTTGAGGAAGGGACCCCTCCAGCAGGGGCTTTCGGGGCCGCCGGGGAACTCCTGCGCGGCCGACAGGCGCGCGACCCGCGTCGAGCCGGAGGCATTGCCCGCCACCAGCGGAGGGAAGCCCTCCGCGACCGACGACACCTCCTGCGCCGCTTCCCGTGGATCGACGGTGTCGTTGTCGGAGCGGACGAGCGCGCCGGAGAAGTCCACCGCCGCCGTGCGTGTCGCGGCCCCCCGCACGGCCTCCGGACAGTGGCCAGGACCCGAGGAGGGTGGAATCGTCGCGAACAGCCGGAGGTCCGGCGCTTTGTCGGCCATGGGAGCACCTCTTGTCGTCTGCGTCGCCCAGAAACTCGGCGGGGACCGGGCCACCCACGGTGGCTGGAGCGGGCGGGGTGCGTCCAGGTAGTGCACAGGCAACTTCGCTGCCTGTCCGCCCACGGGTCGAAGCTGCCTCCCGCTTGCCCGGCCCCGCTCCCGCGGGCGCCCCTGGGCTCACACGACATCACCACCACTGACGCGCGCGGGGTGCGAACGAACGAAGCCGTCCGCGAAGGAACACGCCCCCCTTTCCCACGGCCGGCTCTCCGTCTGGCACGACGTGCGGAATCTGCGTAGGGACCGCTGGCACGAGGCCGACACGCGACCTACCCGTACTCCGCTCGCTCCCGGCAGACATACGCCGCGGCACGCGGACCGGCTCTCCGTGCCCGTCCCCGGTGTGGTGCCGGCCCCCCTTCGCCCGGAGCGCGACGCGCGCGGCCCGATCCCGCCGCTCCTGCCCGCCGGCTGACAACGCCGAGGGCCGGTACCGGAGATGACGTCGGTACCGGCCCTCGGCGTTGTCACGCCTGCTCGGCGCGGAATTCCTGGACCTGCTCCCACAGCATCCGGGGGTGCGGAACATGTCGACGATCTGGAAGTCGTCCGGGATGACCAGGTCGTAGAGCTCCTCGATGGCCACCATGAGGCCCACCGTGGCCATCGAGTCGAGGCCCGCGTCGGCCAGCGGCGCATCCGGATCGAGCCCGCCGCCGTGCGCCGAGTCGGGCAGCACTCTGCGCAGCAGTTCCTCGAACCCCTCGTCCCAGGGGGCGGCGGGCTGCTCGGCTGTCACCTCGTCCGCGGCGGGCGGCTCCGGCAGGCGGTCGAGGTCGACCGTCCCGGCACCGGTCAGCGGCCACTCGTCCACGATGATCAGTACGTCGGGAATGAGATGGCGCGGCAGCCTGCGGCCGGCCAGGGCACGGCGGATCCGGTCGGCCGAGAAATCCTCCCCGGTACCGTCCGTACGTACCCCGTCAGGCGGCCGAGTCGCTCGACCACCCGGCAGTCCAGCACCGAAGGGTGGAGTCCCAGCAGTTCCTGGGTGAGGTGGAGGCCGGCCGGTGCCATGGGCTCCAGCCTGCCGGAGCGGCCGATCCGGGCCGTGAGGCCGGTCGCCCGCGTCCGTCCGCCGCCGGGCGCCCCGGTGCCAGGTGTGCCGCCGACGCGTGCCCGGCCGACCACACCGACCGGTACGGGGCGGTCCTGGCGGTCCACCACTTCCACCACCATGCCGCGCGGCGGTACACCGTCGTACGCCACCGGTCCGATCAAGCCGTCAGCCATGACGGTCTCGATCGTCCGGGCACGGGCCCGCAGCTCGGCCGACAGGGTGGGACCGGCCTCGACGTCGCCGCCGAGGACGACCGTCAGCGGTCGCGGGGACCGGCCGAGGACCCGCTGTGCCACCAGCGGCGTCGTCCTGAGGTGCGTCACCTGCCCGGTGGCGATCAGCCGACCCATCTCGGGGAGGGCCTCGGGCACCGGCGCGGAGGTCATGACGACGGTACCGCCGCCGGTCAGGGCCGTCAGCACGTCGAGCAGGGTCGCGGCGGTGACCGACGGCCCAGGGCACAGCCAGACCGATCCCGTGGCCGGGCCGGCGCCGCGCGCCTCCAGCTCATCGCGCAGATCGGCGAGCGCACGGGCCAGCTCGTCGTGCGACACCGCGGTCCGCGGGTCGCCGGGAAGAACGCACGCCATGTCCACGGGCAGCGGTCCCGGCCGTTCGACGACGTCGACGGCGCCCGCGGCTCGTACGGCCTCTCCCACTGCCACGGCTCCGGCAGGAGGGACGGGGTCCCCGCGATCCGGCCGGAAGGTGAAGGCGGCGCCGGTCCGTACGACGGCGAGCAGCGCGGCGACCGAGTCGAGGGCGTCCCCGGACGTCAGCGCGACCAGGGCACCGGGGCCGACGCCGCGTTCCCGCAGCCCCTGCGCGATCTCCCCGGTGCGCGCGTCGAGTTGGCGGTAGGTCAACCCGGCGTCGCCGCGGCGTACCGCGATCTCGTCGGGGTGCCGCGCCACGGCCAGGGCGAAGGCTCCGGTGACGGAGACCGGCGTGGGGGCCGGCTCCGCGCGGCGGTCCAGGCGGATCAGCCCTGCCCGCTCCGCCGCCGGGAGGCAGTCGGCGCGGGCGTCGCCGTCCGGGCCGAGCGCCATGCGTTCGAGCACGGTCCGGTAGAGCGCGGTGAGGCGCACCGCGGCTTCCCGGCTGAGCCGGTGACTGGTCGTGTTGAGCTTGAGGACTCCCGAGATCGTGAAGACGTGCAGTGCGAATTCGTTGTCGTTGTCGTTGTACGTCGCGTCCTCGTCCACGAGCGAGGTGTCGACCTGGCGGAAGTCGAGATAGTTGAAGAACACGTCGAGCAGTCGGCCTCCCGGCCCGAGCTCCTGCTGGATGGTCTGCATCGGGAAGACGCGGTGCGGCCAGATCGCCGTCAGGCCCTCGTAGACGGACCGGACCAGGTCGCCCCAGGTCCCCGCCCCGGTGGGCATGACGAACGGGAGGGTGTTCAGGTACATGCCGAGCACACGGTCGGCGCCCGGGACCTCGGGCCGCGCGTCGCACACCAGGCCGGTGTAGTAGTCCTCGGTCGCCACGACCATGCTCATCACCTTCAGGTGCGCGGCCAGCAGCACCGCCTTCATCGACGTGCCGGTCGCCGAGGCGAGCCTGCGCAGGTCGTCCTCGATGTCGCGAAAGTCCAGCGTGTGCTGGTAGCGCTCGCGAGCGAGTGACCGGTCGCCCTGCCAGGCGGTGGGCAGTGCGGCGCCGATGCGGCCCTCGATCTGGGCGCGCCAGAATTCCCGGTCTTCCCGGGACTCGCGCGCCGCCGCCTCGGCGGCGACGTAGTCCGCGTAGCGGAAGGGCACCGCCTCGGGCTCGGCGGGGGTGCCGCCGTCACGCATCACGCGGTAGCCGTCGAGGATCTCCATCAGCATCGTGTGGAAGCTGAAGCCTTCGAGAATCGGGTGGCACTCGGTGATGGTGATCCACCACTCCCGGGAGTCCTGGGCGGTGTGGGCGTGGACGCGGATCAGCGGTGTGCTCGTGATGGCCATCGGGGAACTGCGCTCGTCGGCCGCGTACGCCTCCAGCGCCGGGCGCCATCCGCCGGCGCCGAGGACTCCGTGCTCGGTCACGCCGACGTCGATGCGCGCGGTGCGGTGCACCAGTTGGAGCGGTTCGGAACAGCGGTTGAGGTCGAAGCTGGTGCGCAGGACCTCGTGCCGGTCCACGACCAGTTGGGCCGCGCGTTGCAGAGCTGCGGCGTCGAGGGCGCGTTCGTCGTGGATCAGGTAGGACGTGGTGTCCTGGTAGGTGTTGACGTCGGGTCGCGCCCGCAGCTCGATGATCATGCCGAGCTGGGTCGCGGTCAGCGGATAGGCGTCCGTCACGTCCGGCGGCAGGAGGGCGCGGTCCTGCGGGCTCAGCAGCGCGAAGGGGGCCACCGCGGCGGGCAGCACGGCGCCGCCGGACGCGTACGGCGACTGCTCCACGCACCAGGCGGTCAGTTCCTCGACGGTCTGGTGTGCGAAGACGTCGGTGGCCGACACGTCCAGGCCCTTCGCGCGCAGTCGGCCGGCCAGGGCGACGGCTCGGAGTGAATCGCCTCCGACGTCGAAGAAGTTGTCCTGGAGGCCGAGGTGGTCCACCTCCAGGATCTCGGTCCAGAGGTGGTGCATCATCTCCACGAGCGCCGGCGCCGGCGCGGTCGGTGCGACCCGCGCCGGCGTGCCGTCCGGGGTGGGGCCCTCGGACCGGGCCGGGCCGGGCGGGATCGGCTCGTCGGGGCGGCTCACCAAAGTGGCCAGCAACGCCTCCCACTCCTCCGCCCACACCCGGACCGTCTTCTCGTCGAGCACCGCAGCGGCGTATTCCAGCCGGGCGTGGAGCCGCCCGTCCGCGTCAACGGCCGTGTGCAGCGTCAGGTCGAATTTCGCGTCCGGTGCGGCCTCCCCCTCGAGCCGCTCGACCAGCAGGCCTGGGAGCCGGAAGCCGCCGCCCCCGGCTGCTTCCTCCATGTCGAAGGCCGCCTGGAACAGAGGGTTTCCGTCGAGCCCGCGGGCCGGGTTGACCATGTCGACCACGCGTTCAAAAGGGACGAAACGGTGGTCGAACGCGTCCAACACGCCTTCCCTGACCCGGGCGACCACATCGGTGAAGGTCAGGCCCACGGTGCGCCGCGAACGGACGGCGACGGTGTTCACGGTGTAGCCCAGCAGTCCGTCGAAGTCGGGGGTCCGGGTCGAGACGGGGATTCCCACCGTCACGTCCTCGACGCCGGTGAGCCGGGCGAGCATGACGTGATAGGCCGCCAGCAGCACCATGAAGGGGGTCGCGCGGTGCGCCGACGCCAAGCCGAGGACATCTGCGGCCGTCCCGGGGGCGATCGCCATCTCGACCAGGCCGCCCCGGCGGTCGGGGCGCACCGGACGGGGCCGGTCCAGCGGCAGGGGAAGGTCCCGCACACCGCTGAGGGCCTTGCGCCAGTGGTCGAGGTGGCGGCCGAGCGCGGCGTCGGCGTCGCGGGATGCCTCCCATGCGGCGAAGTCGGCGTACTGGACCTGCGGTTCGCCGAGGGCCGACGGCGTTCCCGACGTCTCCGCCGCGTAGAGCGCCTCCAGTTCGGCGGCGATGATCCGGTAGGAGTCCTCGTCGCAGGCGATGTGGTGGATGTTGACCACCATGAGGTGCAGTTCCGCACCGACTCTGATCAGCGTGACGCGCAGCGGTTGCTGCACGGTCAGGTCGAACGGCCGGCTCCGCTCCCAGTCGGCGATCTGCCCGGCGCGCTCCTCGCGCCGCGCGGCCGGCTCCTCCGCCAGGTCGACGAAGCGCAGGGCGAAGGGGCCCGGTGGGTCGATGACCTGGCAGGGTGTGTCACCGAACCGCTCATAGCGCGTCCGCAAGATCTCGTGTCGGTCGGCCAGCCGCTCCCAGGACCGACGCAGCCCTTCCGCATGCAGCGGACCGGTGACCCGCAGCGTCCAGGTCATCAGGTAGGCGCGGCTGGCTGGGGCCAGTTGGTGCAGCAGCCACATCTGCCGCTGTCCGGAGGACAGGGGCAGCGGCCCGGCCCGGTCCCCCCACTCGATCGTCCGCGGTTGCTGTGCCCTGGCGGCCGACATCAGGCGTCCCTCTCTGTCGATTCGTCGTGCGGGGCCGGGCCGACCGGCCTCGGCTGGAGCTGTTCGCCGATCTCCCGGGCGAGTGCCCTCGCCGTCGGCAGGTCGAAGAACACCCGCATGGAGACCTCCGCGCCGAAGGCTGTCTGGATGTTCCACAGCAGGCGTGCGGCGAGCAGCGAGGTGCCGCCGCGAGCCATGAAGTCGTCATCCGGGCCCACGTCCGGCTGGGCGAGCAGGTCGCGGACGTAGCCGAGGACGCTGTCGAGGTGCGCGGCCGTGTCGTCGTCCGGCCGCGGCGCCGCCTCGTCGTCCGGCTCCGGGGACACGGCTCCGGGCACGGCCTGCCGCACGTCCGCGAGCGGATCCGGCGCGCCGATCGCCGTCTCCGGGTCGGCTGCGAAGCGTTCGGCCAGGGCGCGCAGGGACCCGGCGAGGCCCGCAGCGTCCTCTTCCCCGTAGAGCGCCGAGGCGTACTCCAGCACCCCGCCGTAGCGTCCGTCGGCGTAGGGCCACAAGGTGAGCGCCAGGTCGGTGCGTGAGACGTTCCACGCCTGGCCGAGCAATTCGAGATCGCGGTCCCGCGGGACCTGCCCGACGGTCTCGTCGCCGGTCAGCGCGAACAGGTTCTGGAACAGCGCCGTTCGGGAGAGCTCGCGTGCCGGGGCGACGGCGTCGGCGACGGCCTCGAAGGGCATGGCGTGCCGGGCGAACGCCTCCCGGCAGGTGCGTTCCACGACGGACACCGCCTCGGTGAAGGTCAGCTCCGGTGCGAGCGCGGACCGCAGGACGACGGTGTTGAGGAAGAGTCCGACCAGGTCGTGCAGTTCGGGCGGGTGCGTCCCGCGTGCGGAGAGCCGACCCCGAAGTCCCACTGGTCCGCGGCCCGCGCGAGCGCGACCGTCCAGAGCGTCAGCAGCACCACGAACGGCGTCGCCCCGCAGCGGCGGCCCAGGTCGAGCAGCGGCGCGACCGACTGCGCGGGCAGGTCCACCAGGACGGCGGCGCCGTCGATGCTGCGGTGGGCAGCGCGTTCGCGGCACGCGGGGAGTTCCAGGACGGGCAGGTCGGCCAGTTGTTCGCGCCAGTAGGCCGTCTGCTCGGCCAGTTGTTCCTCGGTCAGTTGCGCCCTCATCCAGGCGACGGCGTCGACGTAGCGCAGCGCCGCCTCGGGGACGGCCGGTGCGCGACCCTCCCGGATCGCCATGACCCTTTCGCGCAACTCCTGTTCGAGCAGCCGGGACGACCAGCCGTCACCGATGATGTGGTGGCACACCAGGAGCAGCAGCTGCTCGGGGCCGCCGTCCCTGATCAGGGCGGCCCGGAGCATCGGCGCGGCCGCCAGGTCGAAGCCCCTGCCCAGGTCTTCGGCGAGTGCGCCGGCCGTCCGTTCGGGCGTGGTGTCGACCGTCCGCAGCGCGACGGAGACGGCGCCGGGGGGTTCGACCACCGCAGCCAGACCCTGAGCGTCCATCTCGTAGCGGGTGCGCAGCACCTCGTGCCGTCGCACCAACTGCGTCAGCGCGTCCTCCACCACGGGCGCGGGGATGTCGGAGGGGAGCCAGACGAGGATCGGCAGCAGGTATTCGCGGCTGCCCGGATTGATCCGGTCGAGCACCCAGAACCGCTCCTGCGCGTGGGACAGCGGGAGTCGTGCCCCGGGCGGCAGCGGTGCGATCGGCTGCGCCTTCGAGGCCCTGCCCAGGAGGGCGGCCTGCTGCCGCACGGTCGGCGCGGAGTGCAGGTCGCGCAGGGTGACGGCGAGCCCCGAGGCCCGGCCGAGCAGGGCGGTCAGCCGGGTGAGCTGCAGTGAGTGGCCGCCGAGCCGGAAGAAGTCGTCGTCAGGACCGATCTCGTCGGTGTCCAGCAGTTGCCGCCAGGCCGCGAGCACGATGCGTTCCTCGGCGGTCCGCGGCGTGCGGGTGCCGCCGGGCACGCCGGACCAGTCGGGTTGCGGCAGCCGTGTGCGGTCGGTCTTGCCGCTGCCGGTCCTGGGCAGGGTGTCGATCTCGACGACGACGGGGACGAGGGCGGGCGGCAGCCGGTCGCGCAGATAGTCCGTCAGCCGCTCGGCCGCGCCGGGCCGTCCGGTGACCGCCCAGGCGGCGAGCCGCCGGGGACCGTCGGGGCCGTCGGGCCCGTCGACCGCCCGTACGACCGCCTCGACGACCTCGGGATGGGCCTCGAGCGCCGCCTCGACCTCGCCGGGTTCGACGCGTACACCGTTGATCTTCACCTGGTCGTCGACCCGGCCGAGGAACTCCAGAGCCCCGTCCGGACGGCGGCGTACGAGGTCGCCGGTACGGAACATCCGGGCGCCGGGCGGGCCGTCGGTGTCGGGCAGGAAGCGTTCCGCGGTGCGTGCCGCGTCCCCGTGGTATCCACGGGCGACTCCCGGACCGCACAGGAACAGCTCGAACGGTGCGTCGTCGCCGGTCGGCCCGTCGGCGGGCAGCAGCGTCACCCGGGTGTTGTCGATGGGCCGGCCGATCGGTACGGGGCCGGTGAGCTGGGCGGGGTCGAAGTGGTGCGCCAGCACGTCGATGGAGCACTCGGTGGGGCCGTAGGTGTTCCAGATCTCCACATCGACCCGGTCGAGCACCCGGCGGCACAGTTCGGCGTTGAGCGGCTCCCCCGCGGAGCAGATCGTGCGCAGGGTCTTGCAGGAGGCCAGGTCGGGTACCGCGGCCAGCAGCCGCAGCATCGTGGGGACGACCTGTACCACGGTGGCCTCCTGCTCGCGGACCGAGGCGAGAAGCTCCGCCGGGTCGCGTCCGGCGTCGGGCCGCCCGAAGACGACCGGCGCCCCGCAGACCAGCGGGCCGAAGATCTCCCAGCCGGCCGCGTCGAAGGTGAGGGGGTCTTCTGCAGCACCCTGTCGTCCGGGGTCAGGCCCAGGGCCCGCACCCCCCACAGCACCCGGTTGGCGATGCCCGCGTGCTCGATGACGACGCCCTTGGGGGCTCCCGTGGAACCGGAGGTGAAAATCATATAGGCGGCCCGACGCGCGTCGCAGGCGCGCACCGGGGTGTCCGGGTCCCCCGCCGCCATGAGCCGATCGACCTGGTGCACGACGGTCGGCGGTGAGAGATCCGCTCCTCGCGCGGGCCACGGCTCGTCCATCACGGCCAAGAGGGCGCCGGCGGCTTCCACCGTCTGCCGCAGCCGGGCGGCGGGGCGAAGGGATCGAGCGGCAGGTAGCAGCCGCCGGCCAGCCAGATGCCGAGCAGGGTCGCGACCAGGTCGGGGCCCGGTGCCATCATCACGGCGACCACCGATTCGTTCCGGACGCCGAGTCCGGTGAGCGCGCCGCTGACACGGCGGGCCGAGCGTGCCAGCTCCCGGTAGGAGACCTCGTCGGTGCCGTGCACGACCGCGGGCGCCTCGGGATGTGCGCGGGCCCGGTCGAGGAAGAGGTCGGGCAGCAGGGGGGTCATCGGCTACCTCGTCCCGGTCGGCGCGGGAGGCTGTTCACCGCGGATGCTGAGCGGGCGCATGTCCGTCCAGATCTCCGCGATGTGGTCCAGGCACTGCTGCCTGCCGCCGGTGAACCCGCTGGGCCGCCAGCCCGCCGGCGGCCGGCGGTGGGCGTCCCAGATCGAGTACTGCTCCTCGCGGTTGACGACTACTCGGTACATCTTGTCCGCGGCCGTATCACTCACCGGGTCCCGCTTTCTGTCATCTTCGATCTCGTGGGTGGGAACGTCACAGCCGGGTCTGCAGCGACCGGGTGTCGACCTTGCCGTTGGCGGTCAGCGGGATCTCCTCGACGCCGAGGATCTCCGCGGGGACCATGTACTCGGGCAGGTCACCGGCCAGTTCGGAGCGGATCCGGGAGGGGTCGAGGCCGCACCCCGCGGCGGGGACGACGAACGCGGCCAGCCGCTGCGAGCCGGACCGCGTCACACACGCGGTCACCACGGCCTCGCCGACGTCCGGGCGGCGCAGCAGCGCGGCCCGGACCTCACCCGGCTCGACACGATGGCCGCGGATCTTCACCTGGTGGTCGGTGCGGCCCAAGAACTCCAACCGGCCCTGCCGCCACCGGCCGCGGTCACCCGTGCGGTACAGGCGGCCGCCCGGCTCTCCGTAGGGGTCGGGCATGAAGCGTGCCGCGGTGAGGGCGGGGGCGCCGAAATACCCACGGGCCACGCCCGCGCCGCCCACGTACACCTCGCCGGGGACGCCCTCGGGGACCGGTTCGAGGCAGTCGTCGAGGACGTACATCGTGGTATTGGGATGGGCAGGCCGAGCGGGACGAGCCCGTCGGCCGGCAGCTGTGTGACCATCTGGCCGGAGTTGCCGACGGTGATCTCCGTCGGGCCGTACTCCGTGGCGACCGGTGTGCCGCCGGGGCCGACCAGTTCGCCCCACCGCCTGGCCAGGTCCGCCGGAAACGCGTCTCCGGCGGCGATGACCAGTCCGGCGAGGCCGTGCGTCTCCTCCGGTTCGAGGTCCGTGCTCAGCAGGTGCAGGTGGCCCGGGGTCATCTTGATGAAGCTGTACGGCGCGCCTGCGAGCAGGTGCACGCCGAGGTCGGCGGTGTCGAGCGGGTCGGGCAGCAGGTCCACGCGCTGGCCGACCACCAGCGGGGTGAACAGGCTCGGGACGCCGAGGTCGAAGCCGATCGAGCTGAAGTGCGGCGAGCCGCCGGTGCCGCGGGCGGCGTACTCCAGGGCGGTCCAGAGCACGTAGTTCGCCAGGCCTCCGTGGTGCACCATGACGCCCTTGGGTTCGCCGGTGGATCCGGAGGTGTAGATGACATAGGCCAGGTGCGCCGGACCGACGGGGACGTCGAGGGGGGTCGGTTCGACCGCGTCGATCGCCGCGCGCTCCCGGTCCAGCAGAACGCACTCGCCCTGGTCGAACGGACCGAGTGCGTCGAGGTGTTCGGAGCGGGTGACCATGAGGGCGCAGCCCGCGGCGGCGACCATGTGGCGCAGCCGCTGTACGGGCAGGTCCACATCGAGCGGCAGATACGCCGCGCCGGTCTTCCAGACCGCCAGCAGGGCCGGCAGCAGATCCGGGCCGCGGCGCAGGCTGACTCCGACGAGTGCTTCGGGGCGGGCGCCGCGGGCGAGCAGGTGGTGTGCGAGGCGGGTGGAGCACTCGTCCAGTTCGCGGTAGCTGAGGGTGCGGCCGCTCGCGCGAACGGCCGGCGCGTCGGGTGTCCGCGCGGCCTGCTGCCTGAAGAGTTCGAGCACCCCGGCGGGCTCCCAGGTGACGGTGCGTCCCACGGCCCATCGCCGCAGCACGGCCTCACGCTCGCCGTCCGGCAGCACGGCGGTCGCCGCGTCCGCCTCGGGCGCCGCCGCCATCGCTTCGAGGACGCGCCGGTACATCACCGCCAGCCGGTCGAGGCCGGCGGCGTCGAGGTGGCCCGCGGCGCGCAGGATCAGCGTGCTCTCGCGCACGCCGACACACAGTCCGTACCGCCCGCTGCCGGGGGGCGTCCCGGAGGCGCCGCCGGGGACCGTGTCGGGCGCGGCGCCGTCGACGGCCAAGAGGACGCGGTCGGCTCGCGGCGAGCGGTCGTCGTCCGCGGCGGGCGCCGTCGTCGGCACCGGCTGCAGCGCGTGCAAGGCGGTTCCGGTCTGTTCGGCCAGCTCGCGCCAGGTGCGCGCGCCGCCCGGTCGTATCTCCAGGGAGCGCGCACCCGCACTGTCACCGGGCGGCAGGACGTCGGTACGGAAGACCGCCTCCTCGACCAGGGAGTTCAGCACCTTGGCGTGCGCGGCAACCACGACGGCGAGCGTGTCGACGCGAGCGGCGGCTGCCAGTGCGTCCAGCGCGGGCACGAGGTCCGCGTATCCCACCTCGGCCGTGCGCGGGACCGGCCCGTCGGCGGCCGCGCACCGCCATGCGCTCGGCAGCCGGAAGTCTCCGGTGCTCACCCGCCGCCCCTCGTACCAGCAGCCGTCGTGCGATCCGTCCCATCAGTGCTCCCGCCTCGTTGAGGATGTAGTGGTCCGCGTCCAGCAGGTGCAGGGCGAACTCCTTGGTGGTCTCGGCGCTCCACGCCGACATCGCCCGGGCGCTCACGAATCCGTCGCGGCGCCCGCCGATGACGGTGACCGGCAGGTCCAGCGCAGGACCCGGGGAGTGTTCGAGTGTCTCGACGACCTGGTAGTCCGCCCTCAGAATGCGTTCGAACATGGCCATCAGGTCGGGGTCCTCCAAGACCTGTTTCGCCATGCCGCCGTAGGAGACGACCCTCGTGAGCAACTCGCGGTCGGACAGTCGGTGCAGCGGCGGGTCCTCGACGACGCGCTCGCGCGGCCCCTCGGATGAGGAGACCACCAGCTCGACCGGCAGGGGACCGCCGGCTGCGTGCAGCCGCCGTGTGAACTCGTGGGCCAGCACGCTCCCGAGCAGTGCCCGACCACGGCGAACGGCACGTCGAGCAGGGGTGCCAGGTGCGGTTCGACCTCGTCCAGCAGGGAGCGCCCGTCGGTGAGCAGGGCCTCGCGTATCCGGCTCTCCCGGCCAGGGGGCCGGATCGCGCAGAGGTCGACCTCGGGCGGCAGGTGCTCGAGCCAGGGTCTGAAGGCGGTCGCGCCCGCACCGACATGGGGGAAGCAGATGAGCCGCAGCCCGGGGTCCTCGGCGGGTCGCAGCCGGGCGATCGACCGGTCGGCGACCGGCCGGGAGGGGGTCGTCGTGGTCCGGGGGGCGGCCGCGGCCGCCGTCCTGGGGACGGCGTTCATGTGTCCAGCGCCTTCCTCATCAGGTCGGCCACCTGCCGGTCGCCGATGACCGGCAGCGAGCAGTCGAGTCCGAGGTCGAGCCGGTGGACCGTGAGCCGCTCGGCGTTGTCGTCCCACGCCCGCTCGGCCGGATGGGCGGAACAGGTGTCGGCGACCAGTACGGCCCGGCCCGCGTAGGCCGGGTAGTCGTATTCCTGGACGGCGAGGGCGGTGCGGGCCCAGGCGAGCTGGAGTCGCGGCAGGTCCTGCGGCCGTGCCACGTGCTCGTACCAGCCGGCTTCACGGAGCCTGAGGTGGATGTCCTCGAGGCTCTCGGCGCCGGTGAGTGCGAACCGTCCGGCCAGCGCCGCCAGCCTCCTGGCCAGTAGATCGTCCAGGGTCGCGGCCGGCTCCTTGGCGGTGCGTCCGGCCGGTGGGGCGATCAGCGCCAGCAGGGCGACGGGGTGGCCGCGCTCGCGCAGGCTGCGGGCCAGTTCGAGGGCGACCACCGCGCCATGGCCGAATCCTGCCAGCCGGTAGCCGTCCGCAGGCCGGTGGTCGAGCAGGGCGGGCAGACAACGGTCCGTCAGTTCGGCGAGAGTCCCACCGGGAGCGGTCGGGGCGCCCGTGTCCGGCAGCAGGTAGCCGACGGCCGCGCGTGCGCCCACCCAGGCCGCGACCGCGTCCCGTTCGGCACGTACATGGCTTTCCGAGTGCACCACATGGAGCGCTTCCGCCGCGTCGCCGCCGGTGATGGGGATCGCCCGGACTTCCGTCCCGGCCGGATCCGCTGCCGTTGCCGAACCGGCGTGCGGGTCGAGGCGGCCGGCCGCGGGCCCGGCGCCGGAGCACGAGGTAGCGTCAGATACTCCGCGAGTCGGGCCGGCACCGGGTGCCGCAGGGCGTCCGAACTGCGCATCGGCAGCCCCAGCGCCCGCGCCGCGGTCGCGATCTCGATGATCGACAACGAGTCACCGCCCAGCTCGAACAAGTCGTCGTACGGCGAGACCGCGTGCCCGAAATGCTCACTGCAGATCTCGCACAGCAGGCGCTCCACTGCCTGGCAGCTGAGCGGTATTCCATTCCGCAAGGTCGGGTGCACGGCACTACTCCGTCTCTTGTGTCGAGCTTCCCGGAAAGCTTCATTTCCCGCGCGGTCGCGGTACAGGCATCCGGCAGGCAAGTTCCGCTCCGCCAATTGCCGGTCCACTGCCTGGAGATGGCGGCAAGCAGCCGTAAAGACTCGCCGAGGGTCGCCAGAACGGCGATTTATGCAATCGCCCCAGAGATAACGCGGAATTCGGAAGAAGAGAGACGAGCGTGACCTCAACCATGGCGAGCGCGAACACCGATCACGGAAATGAAACCGCGCTCCTCGAACTCACCGGTGAGGAACGGGCCGACCTCGCCGTGCTGGTCCGGCGGCTGACCCGCGCCGAACCGGCGCTGGTGGACGATCCAGGCTGGCGGATCCACGCCCGCCGGGCGAGCTGCGGCCTGCCCGAGCGGCTGAGCGGGGCGATGCGGGACTTCAGCCACGACGCCGGACCCGACGGAACCCTGACCTTCAGCAACCTCCCGCTGTCTCCCGGTCCCCTGCCGCCCACCCCCACCGTGCGGGACTCGGTGGAACACGTGGCCACGGCCCCGGCGGCACTGGCGATGCTGCTGGGCAGTGCGCTCGGGACGGTCGTCGCCTACCGCAACGAGAAGCAGGGCGCGATGGTGCAGAACGTCGTCCCGGTCCCGGCGCTGGCCGACTCGCAGAGCAACGGTGGCTCGGTCCGCCTGGAGTTCCACACCGAGAACGCCTTCCACCCGCACCGCCCCGACTACGTCGGACTGCTGTGCCTGCGGCCCGCGCACGAAGACCTGGTCGGCACCCAGGTCGCCTCCATCCGGCGGGCGCTCGCGTTGATCGACGAGGAAACCCGTACCGTCCTGCACGAACCGCGCTTCCTCACCGAGGCGCCGCCGTCCTTCCGTTCGACCGGTCCGTCCGGTCCGAGGCCGGTGCTCGACGGCGCTCCCGAGGATCCCGACATCTGCGTCGACTTCCACGCCACCAGCGGGATCGACGAGAACGCCGAGAAGTCCCTGGCGCAGCTGCGGGAGGCGTTGTGGGCGGTGCGCACCGACGTCGTCCTGCGCCCCGGCGACATGATCTTCGTCGACAACCGCGTCGTGGTGCACGGCCGGGTCGCGTTCTCACCCCGCTACGACGGTGCGGACCGCTGGCTGCACCGCGTCTTCGTACACCTGGACCACCGCCGCAGCCGCGGCTGTCGGCCCGGCAACGGGGCCGTCCTGATCTGACCCGGTCAGGGCGGCCGCCTCGGGCGTGGGCGGTGCGGAGCACAGCCGATCCATACCTCCGCCATACCGTCGTCGAACCCTGGCTTTTCTACCTTGAGGTGGCCCGCGCCTCTGCACCCCTGCACCCCTGCACCCCTGCACCCCTGCGCCCCACTGACCGCGGCATCACCCGGACCGGACAGGAAGAGTGCCCATCCCATGTCCCCTGTGCGCATCCCCCTGAGCCGAAGGCCCAGGATCCCCCCCACCGTCCACGGCATCCTCGCCCTCCTGCGGCTGCTCCCCCGGGTCAACCGGAGCAAGGCCGTACTGGGCCTGCTCGGCGTGCTGACCGCGGCGGTGCTGCCGATGGCCGGCGCGGTGGTGACCGGTCTGCTCATCGGCTCGATCCACGCCACGCTCGACGCGGGCCTGTCCTCACCCGCCGGCCGCCACACCTTCGTACTGCTGGCCACGGCCGGCGCGCTGGTGCTGGTGCAGCAGACCCTGGCGCCGCTGCTGACCGCGTTCGGCGAGACCCTCGGCCGCGAGGTCGATCGGGATCTCCAGCAGCGGGTCATGGCGGCAGTGGGGCGCCCGGAGGGGACAGCGCATCTGACCGACCCCGAAGTGCTCGACGCGCTGCGGGTGGTGCGCGGGCTGGGGATGGCGGAGACCGACCGGCCCAGTCACGCCGTGACCGCCCTCGCGGTGGTCCTGCCGGCCTGGTTGCGCGCGCTGGCGGCAGCGGCCCTGCTGCTGTTCTTCCACTGGTGGATCGGGTTGCTGTGGCTGGTGGCCTGGCCGGTGGTCGTGCACTTCATGCAGCGCGAGTACTTCCGGGTCGGGCAGGTGGGCGGCGGGCGCAGCACCGCGCTGCGCCGGGCGGAGTACCTGCGCGATCTGGTGCTTTCCCGGCCCGCTGCCAAGGAGGTGCGGATCTGGGGCCTGCTGGACTGGCTGATCGAGCGGTTCGACCGCTCCTGGCGGGAGGCGACCGAGCCGGTGTGGCGGGAGCGCAGGCCGCGCGCCCGGGTCGTCCTGTGCTCCACCGGGGCGGTCGCGCTGGTCAACCTGGTGTCGTACGGCATGCTCGCCTGGGCCGCCGTGCACCACGACATCGGGATCGGCGCCGTGGCCGTGTACGCACAGGCGCTGGCCCTGGCCAACAACTACACGGCCTTCGACGACAACAACGCCTATCTCTCCTACGCCGGCGCCGCCGTCCCCCGTGCCCTGGGCCTGGACGCGCGGCTGTCCGTGCCGCAGCAGCAGCAGCGGATCGACAAGCTGCCCGTCGGTTTCCCGACCAGCAGCATCGACTTCAGCGGGGTCCGTTTCCGCTACCCCGGGACCGACCGGGAGGCCCTGACCGGCGTCGATCTGCGGATCGCCGCGGGCCGCTCGATCGCCGTCGTCGGGGAGAACGGAGCGGGCAAGAGTTCGCTGGTGAAGCTGATCTGCGGATTGCACCGACCGACCGGCGGCAGCATCCGCGTCGACGGACACGAACTGGCGGACCTCGACCCGGCGGCCTGGCGCGAGAAGATCGGCGTCCTGTTCCAGGACTTCGCGCGGTACGAACTGACCGCGGCCGAGAACATCTCGATGGGCGCCCCGCGCTGGGCCGCCGACCGTGACCGGCTGCGCGAGGCTGCGCACCGGGCCGGCGCGCTGACCATGATCGAGGGGCTCCCCCACGGCTGGGACACGGTGCTCTCACCGCAGTACACGAGGGGGACCGATCTGTCCGGCGGACAGTGGCAGCGGGTGGCGTTGGCGCGGGCCCTGTTCGCGGTGGACGCAGGCGCCCGGGTCCTGATCCTCGACGAGCCGACCGCGGCCCTCGACGTACGGGCCGAGGCGGAGATCTACGACCGGTTCCTGGAGTTGACCGCCGGACTCACCACGATCCTGATCTCGCACCGCTTCTCCACCGTCCGGCGCGCCGAGCGGATCGTCGTACTCGAAGGAGGTGCGGTCGTGGAAGACGGTTCGCACGAGGAACTGCTGGCCCGGCGGGGACGGTACGCGGCGATGTTCGACCTGCAGGCAGCGCGCTTCGTGGCGCCGCGACGGGGACGGAACGCGGCCGCGGGACGCACGGCGGCCGCGGAGGCGAACCATGCTTAGGACGCTGCGCGGCTATCGGGAGCTGATGCGGATCGGCGTGGGGGCCGCCCCCTGGCACGCGGCGATGCAGTTCCTCACCGGCATCGTCTTCGAGGTCTCGGTGCCCGTCGGCGGTCTCGGCGCGAAGATGATCGTGGACGCCGCCGTCTCCGGGGACACCGGACTCGGCCTGGGCTCCGCGGTGATGCTGGCGGTCACCGTCGGCGTCGCCCTGGCTTCGGTCTTCTACTACGTGCACTGCCTGTTCACCGTCCAGGAACGCGCCACGGCGGCGGCCAGCCGGCGGCTGATGCGGCTGATCGGCGGCGCCGAGGGACTGGCCCACCACGAGCACCCCGAGTACCTGGACCAGGTGCAACGCATCCGCGAGCAGCAGTTCCAACTCTCGGGCATGGTCAACGCGACCGCGGGTGTGCTGCGGGTCGGTGCGACACTGATCGTCACCGCCGTCCTGCTGGCCGGGGTGGACCCCTGCTGCTGTGCCTGCCCGTGCTCGCGGTGGTGTCCTTCTGGCTCGGCAAGGTCAGCCGGGATCTGACGGTGCGGGCGCAGGAGGCGACCAGCGAGCAGGAGCGGCTGCGCCGGCACCTGTTCGAGCTCGGCACCTCCACCGACGCGGCGGGTGAACTGCGGGTCTACGGTCTGACGCACCTGCTCGGCTCCCGCCACCGGCAGGTCTCCGACACGGTGATCGGGCAGCGCAACCGCGCGAGTTGGCGCGGAGCGGGCCTGCAGGCGACAGACGCGCTGATCACCACGCTCGGGTACATCGCCGCCGTCACGCTCGTCATGGTGCTCGCGGTGCGCGGCCGGGCCACGGCCGGCGATGTCGTCCTGGTCCTGGGCCTGGCCGCCCAGCTCACCATGACCGTGGGGACGGCGGTGCGCTACGGCACCTACTTCCTGGTGGTCCTGCGAGTGGGCGGGCGCCTGGTGTGGCTGGAGGACTACGTGGCCGACGAGCGGCGTGGCCGGACCACCTCCGCCACCCTGCCCGACACGCTGAGCCGGGGCATCGAGCTGCGGGATCTCGGCTTCGGCTATCCGGAGACGGAAGGCGGTCGGGCCGTACTCGACGGGGTGAACCTGCTGCTGCCGCCCGGCGCCGTGGTCGCCCTGGTCGGGGACAACGGTGCGGGCAAGAGCACGCTGATCAAGCTGCTGTGCGGCTTCTACCGGCCGGACTCCGGTGCGATCCTGGTGGATGGGGTCGACCTGGCCACCTGCGACATGGCGCAGTGGCGGGCCCGCTGTTCCGCGGCGTTCCAGGACCACGCGCGACTGGAGTTCCCGGTCGTGGAGACGGTGGGCGTCGGCGACCTGCCGCGGATCGAGGACCGGGCCGCGGTGAGCGCGGCCCTGGAGCGGGCTGACGCCTCGGGCGTCGTGGAGCGCCTGCCGCAGGGACTGGACACCTGGCTCGGCACGCGCTGGGACGACGGGTGGAGCTGTCCGGGGGCCAGTGGCAGCGCCTCGCGCTGGCCCGCGGCCTGATGCGCACCGATCCGCTGATCACCGTGTTCGACGAGCCGACGGCCGCACTGGACGCGCACACCGAGAACGCGCTGTTCGAGCGCTTCGCGGCAGCGGGGCGAGCCGGCCGCAGCCGCAACACCGTCACGCTTCTGGTCTCCCACCGCTTCTCGACGGTGAGCATGGCCGATCTGATCGTCGTCCTGGACGGCGGGAAAATCAGGGAGCAGGGCAGCCATCGGGAGCTGATGGAGCAAGGCGGCCTCTACGCCGAGCTGTTCGAACTTCAATCTCAGGGGTATCGATGACCGTCGACTACACCGAAGGATTCACCCTGCTCGGTGCGCACCGGCCCACCTGGAACTCCCGGCGGCTCGCGGCGCTGCGCATCCAGCGTGGCTGGACGCAGGAGGAACTGGCCGAACACTCGGGACTGAGCGTACGCACCATCAGGAACCTGGAGCTGGGCCGGGTGCGCAACCCGCGCCGCTCCTCGGTGGATCTTCTGGTGAACGCGCTCGGCGTGGCCGACGAGCAGCAGCAGGGCGCGGAGCGGCCGGAGTCGGCCCGGTGGGGTGGGCTCGATGTGCCCTCCTCGGCGCTGGTCGGCAGCGGTTCCGCGCACCAGCAGCTCGCGCACACCGTCCGTACGCACCGGCTGACCACGTTCCTGGGCCCGGGCGGGGTCGGCAAGACCCGGATGGCCCTGGACGTGGCCGCCCGGATCGGCCATCTGTTCCGGGACGGTGTGGAGGCGGTGGAGCTCGGCGACCTGGAGGCAGAGGACGCCGGGCACGGCGAGCAGGCCGCCGTGGTGCTGAACCGGGTCCGGCGGCAGATGTCCCGGGCCGTTCGCCGGAGCAGCCGGGCGCCGGACGGGGCGAGCCCGGTCCCGACACCGACATGCTGCTGGTGCTGGACAACGCCGAGCACGTGCCGGCCGGTGTGATGGCGGCCGTCCGGGAGCTCCAGGCCGGGTTCCCCGCCGTGCACATCCTCATCACCACGCGCCGCCGACTCACCGAGCGGATGGGCGCCAACAGGGAGATCCAGCCGCTGACGCTGGACCACCCGTCCGGGGAACCGCTGTCCGCCGCGCCCGCCGTGGAGCTCTTCCTGAGACACGTCGGCAGCGGGTCCCCGGCCATCGCCGAGCTGGAGAAGGACCTGCCGCTGGTGGCCGAGCTGTGCCGGCGGCTGGGTGGCCTGCCCCGCTACATCGAATTCGCCGCGGAGTGCCTGCGCGCCATACCGATCCGGTTGATGATCTCGTACGGACCCACGCCGGAGATGCTCTGGTCCAACGACCACGCGCTGCTGCGCCATCAGCGGTCGGTGTCCGACAGCATCCTGTGGAGCGTGGACCTGCTCAGCGACGACCACCGGCTGCTGCTCGAACGCATCGCGGCGCTGCCCACGCAGCGTTTCGCGCTGGACGAGATCAGCACGCGGTACGACCGGCCGGGGCACGGTTCCACGACGAATCCGCTCACGCTCGTCTCGGACCTGCTGGACACCTCGCTCCTGCTGCCCGCCCCCTTCACCCCTACCACTACCAGCTGGCCCCCTTCGTCGCCGAGGTGCTGCTGCGCACGGGGCGCCCGACGCCGGAGCCCGGTGGTCCAGCACGCGGCTGAACCACCGGGCCCGGTCTGTCGGGCTCAGGCGATGTCGGGCCAGTCGTCGAGGTTGTCGCCGTGTGCGTGGATGAGGGCGGAGACGGTCCGTTCGAGTCCGAAGGCCATGCAGGAGCTGTGCGCCGGCCCCTGGTCCGCGAAGCCGATCGCGAACCGCTCGCCGAGGTGGTCCTTGTGGCTGTTGGCCGAGGCGATGGCGGTCCCCGGATCGCCCTCGTACACCTCGGTGTGGAACTCGTACTTGAGGTCCTGCTGGAGCTGGCTGCTGCGCATGAACCGGTCTCCGGGGCCGAAGAAGGGATCGCTGGCCTGCTGGACGGAGAACTTCAGGCCGAGCCTGGTGAACAGCGCCTCTGTACGGGAGATCCAGCCGTCCCGCCATTGCCAGGCCTCGTCCTTCCCGGCGACCACCACGAACTCGCGCATCCGGAAGGAGCGGAAACGGCCGTACTCACTGGTCGCCTCGTGGCGGTAGCAATGGCCGACCGCGTCGAAAAAGCGGGCCTCGTCGATCGTACGGTCGGCGATCTGCGGATAGACGCTGTAGCAGACGGCGGGGGCGAGCACCACGTCGGTCTCCGACCGGGCGGCGGCGAGTTGCGGTGCGTCGGGGCTCGCGCCGGTCCGCAACGCGTGCACGGATCCGAGCAATTGCGGAAAGGACTCGGCGTACTGGGCGCGGTCGATGTCGGCGCGCGGTACGACCGGCGCGTACCAGGCCGGTCCGGTGGAGGCCGACGGGTCCGTCGCGGTCAGCGCCCGCTGGAGGTCGGCCAGGACCGCCTCGAACTTCGAGGTGAAGCTCAGCAGTCCGGGGACGCCGGTGGGCAGTACCCAGTCGGCATGGGTCGTTGTCATCGGAACGGTCACGCTCCTCGGGAAAGCGGGTGAAGGGTGGGCTACCAGCCGGCGCTCTCGGCGACCGTCTCGTAGGCGCTGTCCAAGCCGGCCATCAGCCTGGGGATCTGGTCCACGTCGAGCGAGATTTCGAACACCCGCTCCAGTTCGACGAGGAAATCGACGGCGAGCAGGGAATCGGTGTCCAGGTCCTGCGCGAAGTCCTCGGCCGCCTCCACGGCGCCGGGTTCCGCGGTGAAAATCGCGGCGGCGACGTCGCGGATCCGCGTGAGGCGGGCCGCCCGGCCGGCGTCGGTTCGTGTACTGTCCATCGATTCACTCTCACTTCTTGAGATCAGCTCGCGTAGAGCGGCGGGAAGGGTGCCGGTCACCGCGGAACGCAGCAGACTCCGGTACTGCTCTGCCAGCCGAAGGGCCGCGCGCTCGGTGAACAGGGAGGTGTTGTACTTCAGCGTCGCCCGCAGGGTCCGGGCGTGCCGGGTCACCTGGAAAGTGAGCTCGAACTGGCCCTGCTGCTGCGGCAGGTAGTACTCGGCGGTGCGCAGGCCGGCGTGCTCCACCTCGCGGCCGGGTTCGAGCGCCGCGGCGATGGGGTCGTCCTTGTCGAGTTCGTTGAACACGAACAGGACGGTGATGAGTCCGGGACGGCCGGGGTCGCGCGGCAGATCGACCAGGCGGGGCAGCAGTGCGAACGGGTAGTCGCGGTGCAGCAGGCCGCGCCACAGCCCGGCCGTGGTCCTGCGCAGCAGGGCGTCGAAGCCGTCGTCGGGGTCGACACGCACGCGCAGCGGCAAGGTGTTCACGAAGTAGCCGATGGCACCCCGCAGCTGCGCGCCTCGGCGCTGCGTCACCGGGTAGCCAACCAGGAAGTCCGTCTGCCCGGTGGACCGGTGCAACAGCAGTTCGAGGACGGTCAGGAGGTAGGCGAAGGTGGTCACATTGTGCGCGGCGACCGCCTCGCCCAGTCCTTCCACCAGGTCCGGTGGCAGGTCCAGGACGACCTCCGCGCCTTCGGTGCGGTAGACATCGGGTCGGGGAAGGTCGGCGGGCACGGCGGTATGCCGTGACACGCCTCGCAGTTCCTCCTGCCAGTGCCGCCGCGCCCGGTCGGCCCGCGGCGAGGCCAGATACGCGTGCTGCTGCTGTGCGAACCGGTCGAAGGCCGCACCGGTGTCCCGGGCGGCGTAGGCCCGTCCCTCGCGCAGCGCCACGTACCGGGAGAGGATCTCCCGGCACAGCAGCAACTGCGAGACGTTGTCCGCCACGATGTGGTGGGCCGTGATCAGCAGGATGTCCGGCGCGTTCCGGCGCCGCAGCAGTGCGGTCCTGATCGGCGGCTCCCGGTCGAGGTCGAAGGGGCGCCGGGTCAGACCCATTGCGAATGCCCGCAGTTCGTCCTCGTCGAGGTCCGGTTCGTACCGTTCCATCAGCGCGGCCGTGGCTCCGGCCGGACGGCGACGGACGCGTCCGGAGTCGTCACAGCCGAACAGCGAACCGAGCAGCGTGTGGTCCAGGACCGCGGCTCGGACGGCCGACTCCACGAGCTCGGCGTCCACCGGGAAATGCAGGCTGAGCGCCGCGGTCACGTTGTAGGCCACGCATTCCGGGTCGAGATTCTGGATCAGCCAGAGAGCTTCCTGACCAAGAGTCAGCTCGCCGCCGACCGCGGGCGTGGAATTGCTCTGCATCATGGAGCAAGTACGGCACAAGGCCGCACGACCGGGCAAGGAATCAGGACGGCAACTTCCCTCCCACCGGAAACTGCCGGGCACTTGCCTGTCCCCCGACCGGATCGGCTCCTACGCTCGGCTCATGACAATCGTGCCTGAATTCTCCGATGCGGGGTTGACGAGAATTGATGTATGAAAACGCGTACGAGATGATTCAGGACGATGTCTTCCTTCATCTCGACGGCGCGGCCGCGAATATCGACCTCTATCTGAAGATAGAGGGCCTCAATCCCGCCGGGTCGATCAAGCTGAAGACCGCCCGGAGCATGGTGGAGGACGCCGAGCGCCGGGGTTTCCTGAGCCGGGGCTCGCGTCTCATCGAGTCCTCCTCCGGCAGTCTGGGCATCGCCCTGGCCGTGGTCTCCGCCGCCAAGGGGTACCGCTTCCTGTGCGTCACCGATCCCAGTACCTCGGTGCTGAGCGTGGAGACCATGCGTGCTCTCGGCGCGGAAGTGGTCACCGTGAACCGCCCGGACGAGGGGGGCGGTTACCTGGGCACCCGCATCGCCTACATCCGCGAGCAGTTGGCCGGGGACCCGGACCTCGTCTGGCTGAACCAGTACGTCAATCCGGCCAACTCCGCCGTGCACGACCGGTGTACGGCCGCAGCGATCAGCGCCACGATCCCGGACCTGGACTACCTGTTCGTCGGCACCGGCACCTCGGGACGCTGATGGGCTGCATCCGCCACTTCCGCCGCGAGTCGCCGGGCACCCGGATCATCGCGGTGGACGCGGTCGGATCGGTGAACTTCGGCGGCGCGGCCGCGCGCCGCTTCATCCCCGGGATCGGCACCAGCCGGCGCCCGGAGATCCTGCGCAGCGAGCTGGTGGACGACATGGAGCTGGTCGCCGAGACCGACACCGTCAGGACCTGCCGCTGGCTCGCCCGCAGATACGGCTTCTTCGCCGGCGGGTCCACCGGCTCGGTGGTGCAGGCGGTTCTGCGACGCGCCCCCGAACTCCCCCCGGGCTCCCGCGTGGTGGCTGTCTCACCCGACCTCGGCGATCGCTACGTCCAAACGATCTACAACGACGACTGGGTGGCCGAGACCTTCGGCCCGAATGCCTCAACGACTCCGACGACCTGCTGTTCGAGCTGACGAGGGCGAGGAACTGATCGTATGTTCTCCTTCCAGGTGAGGGGCGGAAAGAGCGTCCGCGCCGTCATCGAGACCTCCCGACCGGAGATCTTCGCGCGGGTAAGGGAGACTCACCCGGCCCACCGCCGTGGCGCGGCGGTCGACCCCGACAGCTGCTTCCTGCGCTTCCCGGACGAGCCCGACGCGAGGGTCGTCTCCCTCAACATCCTGGGATTCTTCCGCCCGCTCGGCTGGTCCTTCACCGAGGTCGCGATCCACGACGCGGTCGGGGGCTATGCGAAGAAGTCGGCCGAGTACACCGAAGTGCCCGGTCACCGGGGCACCGCCCACGAGCGTCCGGCCGGGGCGGCGGACCGCGCCGACCTCGTGGTGCCGGTGACAACCGCCGGGGAGCCGTACATTCTCGCGCTCGACGCCTTCGCGCCCGGCCGGACCGTGCTCGACGTCTCGCCGTGCGACCTCGGCCCTGAGCTGATCGTCGCCTCCCGCGATGTCCTCGACGACGTCGAGCATCGCCTCGACGCCGGCACCTGCCCCCCATCCGGCGGTGCAGAAGTCCGGGCACCGGGGCTTCGTCGACGGCACGGTCGCACGGCTCGTCCTCGGCGAGCTGGACCTCGGCCGGGACCGGCCGCGGATCTTCTCACCGTTCGGACCCGGTGTGCTGGACCTCCCGGCCGGCAGGGAGATCCTGCGGATCGGCCGGGACAGCGGCCGGGTGCAGGACGTACCGGACTTTCTCGCCGAGGTCGAACGACGGTGACGCCCGGCGCCCGTCCGGCGGAACAGAGGTCGGCCCCATGACGAAACGCACCAGTGGTCACCTCATCTCTCTCGACGATCTCGCCGACTCCCAGCTACGGGGAATCGTGGAGCGGGGCGCGGAGCTGTCGGGCCGGGCGGCGAGGGGAGAACGCGTCGACGGCACGGCGCTGGCCCGCGACGTCGTCGGCGTCTACTTCCGCAGGACCTCGACACGCACCCGTACGGCGTTCTCCTCCGGCGCGCTGCGGCTCGGGGCGGGTCTGGTCACCTTCGGTCCCGGTGACCTGCAGCTCAACACCGGGGAGACCACGGAGGACACCGGCCAGGTGATGTCCCGGATGCTCGACGTCCTGGTCGCGCGGACGGCCGGGAGTCCGCGGGAGTTGCGCGCCTGGGCCGCGCAGCGGCGGATGTCCGTGATCAACGCGATGAGCGCCGACGAGCACCCGACCCAGGCGCTCACCGACCTGACCACCCTCACCAGGCGCTTCGGGGCGGTGGACGGGCTGACCGTCGTCTACGTCGGCGAGGGCAACAACTCCGCCGCCGCCCTCGCGCTGGGGCTGAGCCGCTACCGCGGGGTCCGGCTGGAGCTGCGCACACCGCCCGGCTACGGCCTGACCGGCGATGTGCTCGGCCGTGCCCGGCAGCACGCGGCGGCATACGGCTCCGCGGTGGAGGAACGGCACGATCTCGACGACCTGCCCGTAGACTTCGACGTCGCCTACACCACGCGCTGGCAGACCACCGGCACCAGCAAGCCGGACCCGGACTGGCGCACCGTCTTCGCCCCCTTCCAGGTGACGGAGCGGCTGATGGAGGGCTCGCCCAAGGCCGTGTTCATGCACGACCTACCGGCCCATCGCGGCGAGGAGGTCACCGCCGGGGTTCTCGACGGCCCCGCGAGCATCGCCTTCGAACAGGCCGAGAACAAGCTCTACAGCGCGATGGCCGTCCTGGAGTGGTGCCGTGCTGTACCTGCGTAGGGCCGTGTCCTTCATACCGGAGCACACCGCCGCCGTCACGGAGCTGCGCGAGCCGCTGGAGATCTCGCGCTCCGAGGTCAAGCTGCTGACCCGGTTCCTGGGGCTGGACCGGATCGTCGTCGCCGCAGGCCTGTCCACGCTCGACATGCTGCTGACCATCGGCCAGGAGGTGCTCGCCGAGACGGACCGCTCCCAGGTGCGCTTCCTGATCCACGCCCATACGGTGCAGCACGTCGCCCCACCGAGCCTGCGCTGGATGGATGTGCTGCGCACCAGGCTCGATGTGGACGGGGCCACATCGTTCGCCGTGTCCCATCAGGGCTGCGCGGTCGGGCTGTCGGTGCTGAAGGTGGCCGAGAGCCTGCTCACGGGAGAGCCCGCCGGGAGCACGGCTCTGGTGCTCGTCGGGGAGAAGGCGCTGTCCTCGGTGACGCAGCACCTCCCGGCGACCTCGGTCCTCGGAGACGCGACCGCCGGTGTCGTGGTCGGCCTCGACGGGCCGGGGGACGCGGTGCTGAGCACGGCCCACCGCACCCTCGGCGAATTCCACCAAGCCATGAAGATGCCCGAGGAGGCACAGCGCCGATACCGGCGCGCGTACACGCCGGAGCTGGCCGCGGTGATGCTCGACGCGGTGCGCCGCGCGGATCTCGAACTCGACGACATCGACCTCGTCCTGCCGCACAACGTGAACCGCTACTCGTGGAGTACCACCGCCAGGAAACTGGGGCTCCCGCTCGACCGGATCTATCTGGAGAACGTCCCGAAGACCGGCCACTGCTTCTGCGCGGACCCGTTCATGAACCTCTCGACGGCACGGGCCGAGGGCGCGGTGCGCCCGGGAACGCATGTGCTGCTGGTGTCAGCGGGCCAGGGCGGGACCTTCGCCGCCGCGGTGGCCAGAACCTCGACCGGACAGGAGTGACATGTCTGCACCGCAAGGCACCGCGGCAGCCGGCGGATTCACCGCACGGCTGAAATCCGCCCTGGTCGGAGACCCGACCGCCCGATTCGTCTATGTGAACAACTTCGAGGTCGAGCGGGTCTGGGGCCGTGACGAGCCCAGCCTGCCCGGTGCCGGGCTGTCCTTCTCGTCGGCCACCGTGAACCGCATCGAGGAGGTCGGCGTCCTGCTCGCCGACGAGCACGACGTCGTGGTGCTCAAGGATGCGGTCGACCCCGGATACGCCGGCTATCTGACCGCGCTGGGAGCGGCCGACGGGGTCCGTCTGACGGTGGACCGCAATGTGCCCTCCCGGTCGGTCACCGAAGACGCGCTGGACTCCCCCCGGCTGCTGGCGGCCTTGCGCGCGCTCGCCGACGGTCGCACCTACCTGATGCCGCTCGGTATCTCGCCGGACGAGGAACGGCTGGCCGAGGCCGCGGGGCTGCCCCTGGCCGGCCCGAGCGCCGCCGTCTGCAAAGAGGTGAACGGGAAGATGTTCAGCCGGGAGCTGGTGGACGCCACCGGTCTGCCCCCCGTCCCGGGAGCGGTCTGCCGGACGGTGGAGGAACTGGCGGCGGCGCTCGACGTCCATCTGGTCCGAGCCGGCTCCACCGTGGTGGTCAAGGAGTCGCTGGGCGTTTCGGGCCGCGGCATGGTCGTCGTGGAGGACCGCAGACGCGGCGAGCGGCTGCTGCGGATGATCGAACGCCGGGCCGGCGCGGACCGGCGCGCGTCCGTCGTCGTCGAGCGCTGGATCGACAAACAGGCCGACCTCAACTACCAGTTCATCGTCGGCCGCGGCGGCGAGGTCCGGTTCGAGACCGTGAAGACCGCGCTCACGGAGAACGGCGTGCACCGCGGACACCTGTTCCCGCCCGCGCTGCGGCCGGACCGGATCGACGAACTGCGGGCGGCGGCCGAGGTGATCGGCAAGCAGCTGGCGGTGGCCGGCTACTTCGGGCTGGTCGGGGTCGACGCGCTGCTCGCCGCGGACGGCACGCTCTACCCCTGCCTGGAGATCAATGCCCGTTTCAACATGGCGACGTATCAAAACCGGATCGCTGAACGTCTGATCACCGACGGCCGGCACGCGCTGGCCACGACCTTCGACCTCCGGCCCACCCGCGTGCACGGTTTCGAGGAGGTGCGAGCCGCGCTCGGCGAACTGCTCCTGGACGGCCCGCCGTCCTCGGCCCGCAGTGCGCGCGGCGTGCTGATCAACAACTTCGCCACCCTGAACGCCATGTTCCAGGCCGAGGGAAAGCCCTACGGCCGCGTCTACGCGATCTGCGTCGGCGACGACGAGCACGACGTACGGCGGACAAGGCAACAGGCCGAGACCCTGCTCAACGAAATGGTGGCCAAACCATGAGTGCCGAAGTCGACTGGAACGGTATCGCCGACACGTACGGCACCCCGACGTACGTGTACGACGGCGACTGGCTCGCCGACAACCTGCACGCCCTTCGCTCGACGCTGCACCCTTCGCTGGAGATCTTCTACTCGCTCAAGTCGAACCCCAACAGGGGCGTCTACGACGTCCTGCACGCGGCCGGCGCCCGCGCCGAGGTCTCCTCCCTCGCGGAACTGCGGCTGGTCCTCGACGCGGGGACCGACCCGGAGAACATCGTCTTCCTCGGACCGGGCAAGAGCGCGCAGGAGATCGAGGCCTGTGTCGACGCGGGGATCTACGCCGTCGTCTGCGAGTCGTTCGACGAGCTGGAGCGGATCGACGAGGCGGCGCGGGCCCGCGACGTGCGCCAGCGGGTGCTGCTACGGGTCAATCCGGCACTGTCCATCGCCGGTTCGCGGCTGACCATGGGCGGCAAGCCCCGCCAGTTCGGCATCGACGAGGCCCAGGTCCTCGCGGCCGGAAGGGCACTGACCGACTTCGGGCACGCCGAAGTGGCGGGTATCCAGGTGTACCTGGGCACTCGCATCCTCGACACCGAGGTGGTCGTCAAGAACACCGCGTACATCCTGGATCTCGCCGACCGGATCGCGCAGGCCACCGGGATCCCGCTGACGGCGGTGGACATCGGCGGCGGCCTGGGGGCGGCCTACTTCGAGGGCGAGCGGGAACTCGACGCGATCGAGCTGGCGAAGGACCTCAATCCGCTGCTCGACCGGTTCGCCTCGGCGCACCCGGGCACCCGGCTGATCATGGAGTCCGGCCGATATCTGACGGCGCTGGGCGGCACCTATCTGATGCGGGTGCGCTACACCAAGCAGTCCATGGGCGAGAACTTCGCCGTGGCGGACGGCGGCACGCACCATCACATGGCCGCAGTCGGCATCGGCTCCTTCGTCAAGCGCAACTTCCCGATCGCACTGCTCTCCCGGTTGCCGGAGCCCGCCGAGGAACACGGCACCTGGAACATCGCCGGTCCTCTGTGCACCCCCAACGACACGGTCGCCAAGAGCGTGGCGCTGCCCGAGCTGCGCCCGGGGGACCTCATCGGCGTACTGCGCTCCGGCGCCTACGGCCCCTCGGCCTCCCCGTGTACTTCCTCAGCCACGGCTACCCGGCCGAGGTCGTCCTGCGCCATGGCCGGACGTACCTGGTCCGTCGCCGCGACACGCTCGACGACATCCTCGGCAGGCAGTCGACCCACCCCGAGCTGGGCCGAACCGACCGCCACGGCTGATCCCCGCCCATTCGAACCCCGTAAGGGAGCTGTGACCATGGTGAACACCGACAACGCCACGACGGCCGACGCGCTCCGGAACGCGCTCGCCGAGGTCCTGCACAAGGAACTACCGGAACTGGCCCCCGGCACGCGGCTGTTCAGCGATCTGGCCCTGGACTCCACCAGCGTGATCGAGCTGCTGATGGAGCTGGAGGACACCCTCGGGCTGCAGATCGACCCCGACGAGCTGACCCCGGACGTCTTCGAGACGATCGGCAGCCTCAACGCGTACATCGACGCGTGCCTGACCGGGGAAGAGAAGGCGTCCTGACCGATGCGGCTGACGACACACGCGCCACCGTGCGCGGCCATGCGGCCGCCGGACGGCGCCAGGACACTGCGGCTCGCGCGGCCGGCCGCGCGGAGCTTCCCCGACCGGCCGGCCCCGCTGACCGGCGTCGAACTGAAGTTCATGACCCAGTTCCTCGCCGCCTTCGGCGAGGAGCCCGACCACGAGCAGTACGCGCGCGGCGGCGGCAACAGCTTCACCGCCATGACCCGGGAGCTGCTCGACTCCCTCGACCGGCCGCCGACCGCGGCCGACCGGGTCCTACTGGCCTACCACCTGCCCGACATGAGCGTCGTCGAGGTGGCGGGCTGCTATCTGGCCGAGTACTACCCGGGGAGCCCGGAGGTGTTCTCGGTGTCGGGGCAGGGCGTCGGTGCCCCGTTCACGGCGCTGCGCATCCTGGACCGCACGCACACCGCGGGCGGCCTGCGCGAAGGAGCCGTGTTCGTGCTCGACCAGTCGACCCTCCCCTACTTCGACCCCGACGCCCACGCGAAGCCGCACAGTGACGGCGCGGTCCTGCTGCGCACCGACAACGCCGAAGGAGACGACCCCGGGGCCGCCATGGAACTCGTCCTCCTGGACGAGCGGGTGGCCGGTCCCGGCGCGGCGCTGACGCTGCTGCTCGGAGACGGACACGAGCAGGGGCAGGAACCGCGGACGAGGATCGTGGTCGGCCGGACACTCGCGGAACTGCTCGATCCAGAGCCGCTCGCCGGCCACGACCTGGTCGTAGGGGCGCCGGACCGGCTCTGCACCAGTGCGTGGGCGGCGCTCGCCGAACACTGGTCACCGGACCGGTACACCGTCGTCGCCGACTACGATCCGCACTCCGGCCGACTGTTTCGGGCCGGGCTCCGTCCGGGAGCGGCCTCGTGAACGCGATCGGCAGGGACGAGCGGCAGCGGTTCCGGGACCTCGGACGCGAAGGAGGCCTGGCCGTCGGCCTGACCGCGGTGCTCGAAGGCCTCGACCCAGCCTCCGAAGCCCCCGGCAACGCCGCGGTGCTGCCCCTGTCCGCGGTGGGCGCGGACGCCGACGTCCGCCCCCATCCGTTCGCGGCGCTCGACGGGCTGGCCCTCGTCCGCTTCACCCGGAGCGGCGCGGGCCCCGGGTCCGGACTGACCGGCCGGCACGCCGCCCTCCTGGCCGCGGTGCGGGTCGGTGTGCTCTCCCGAATGGTGGACACGGCCGTGCGGCGCCTGTCGTCGCGTCGGTTCGGCGGAGTCCCGCTGATCGAGCACCAGCTCGTCGGCGGCGCCCTGGCCGATCTGGTCACCGAGATGGAGACGGACGCGGTCATGCCCGACAGTCCTTCCGCCGAGGCGGCCTGGGACCGGCACGAGCGGTTGACCGAGGCGTGCTGGGCGGCGACCCGGCTGTTCGGCGCGGAAGGCTACATCACCGATCATCCGGCGCGCTGCCTGTACCTGTCGGTGCTCACCGCCGATCTGTGGCTCGCACGGCCGGGCCCGCCAGAAGGAGGAGGGGGACGGTGACCGAACTCGACGAACGTCTCTCGGCGCTGCGCGGCGCCGCCGCCGACACCGCAGCCGAGCTGCGCGATCACGCGGTGGCACTCGACACGGCCCCGCACGAGGTGAAACCACATCAGGGTGTCGCGGCCTTCGACCTGATCCGCCGCTGCACGACTCCGCGGCGCTTCGGCGAGCCGCTCCGTGTCGGACGCTTCGCCTATTCCGCGGGCTCGTCCCTCGACACGCTGGTGTGGATGCTCGAACTGGCCTATGGCGACGCGGGAATGGTGCTGGCTGCCCCCGGTCCGACGCTGGCCGGGCTCCTGGTCGAGCAGTTGGGCGACGAGCGGCAGCAGGACTACTTCTACCGTGCTGTGGCCGCCGAGGATGCCTACGCCTTCTTCGCCGTGACCGAACCGGACCGGGGCAGCGACGCCGGCGGCCTGGAGTGCGCCCTGCGTCGCGCGACGCCGACCGGCCCGTACCGGCTGCACGGCACGAAGAAGTACGTCGGCAACGGGGCCCGCGGCGGCATCGGCGTGGTCTTCGCCCGGACCGGTGGCGGCCCTGTGTCGATCCGGGCCGCGCTCGTCGAGGCCGGCGCTCCCGGGCTGTGGCGGCGGGAGCTGGACATGGTGGGACTGCGTGGCGCGGCCCTGGGCGAGATCCGGCTCGACGGGGTCGTCGTGCCGGACGAGCTGCTCCTGGGCCGGCACCTCAAACCCACCAGGCGCGGGCTGTGGGGCGCGATGCGGGTGTTCAACGCCGTACGGCCGCAGGTGGCGGCGCTCGCGGTCGGCACCGGCCTCGCCTGCGTGGACCTGGTGCGCACCGAACGTCCGCACGCGCCGGGGCTGGAGGCTGTCGCGGCTCGGCTGGAAGGATGCCGTCGGCTGGTTTACCGGGCCGGCGCAGCCCTGGACCACGACCGCGACGACGCCGTGCTCTCCAGCGTGGCCAAGATCGCCGCGGTGTCCGCGGCGCGCGAGGCCGGTCGCTGGGCGGTGCGCTCGCTCGGCCCGGCAGCACTGGTGGAGCACCCGCTGCTGGAGAAGTGGAACCGCGACGTGTGCGCCTTCGAGTTCATGGAGGGCACCAGCGACATCCAGCGGCTGCACGTCTCGCGAGCGCGGGCCAGGAAGCCGATGCCGACGGGGGGCGGGCCGTCATGAGGATCGGCGTCGACCTCCTGGAGATCGACCGGTTCGCGAGGATCGCCGTCCACCCGGGCGGGCGGCGGATCGTGTTCTCCGCGGCGGAGCTGGCCCGGGCCGACAGCCTGGGTGTCGGGCGCCGTACGGAATTCCTGGCGGGCCGCTTCTGCGCCAAGGAGGCCAGCGCGAAGGTGCTGGGCCGGGGTCTCGGTCAGGGCCTGGTCTGGCACGAGATCGAGGTGCTCAGCGATGCTCACGGAGCGCCGCGCGTCCTGCTCGGCGGCGGGGCCCTCGCCGTCGCCGAGCAGGCCGGGATCGGGCGGATCGATGTGTCGCTCAGCCATCACGCCGGCCTGGTGGTCTGCGTGGCCATTGCCACTTGAATCCGAGGATGGACCGATGGACCTCAGCCTCTTCTTCTTCGCCGACACCGCGGCCGCCGACGACGGGGACCGATACCGCCTGCTGCTGGAGAGCGCCCGCTTCGCGGACACGCACGGATTCCGCGCCGTGTGGACCCCGGAGCGGCACTTCCACACCTTCGGCGGCCAGTACCCGAACCCCTCCCTCACCGGGGCGGCGCTGGCCACCGTGACCGAACGGGTGGCGATCCGGGCGGGGAGCGTGGTCGCCCCGCTGCACCACCCGGTCCGCATCGCGGAGGAGTGGTCCGTCGTCGACAATCTGTCCGGCGGCCGGGCGGGCGTCTCCTTCGCCTCCGGCTGGCACGCCGGCGACTTCCTGCTCCAGCCGCAGAATTACCAGGACCGCAAGAACATCATGGTGGAGACGGTCGGCACGGTGCAGCGGCTCTGGCGCGGCGAGGAGGCCGAGTTCGACGGCCCTGAGGGCGAGCGGCGCAGGATCAGGCTCTTCCCCCGCCCGGTGCAACGGGAGTTGCCCGTGTGGATCACCGCCGCCGCCTCCCCTCAGAGCTTCCGGATCGCGGGCACTCTCGGAGCGGGCGTCCTCACCCATCAGCTCGGGCAGGCCGACGACGCGCTGGAACGCAACATCGCCACCTACCGGAGCGCGTTGGCCGATGAGCACGGCAGCGCGGCGCGTGGCCACGTCGTCGTGATGTTGCACACTCTGGTCGGTGAGGACCGCGAGCGGATCCGCGAGCAGGTGCGCGAGCCGCTCACCGGTTATCTGCGCAGCTCGATGGAGCTGATCGCGGCATCTCCCGCCGCGCCGGGCGCCGACGGCTTCGATCTCAACCGGATCTCCGACCAGGACAGGAAATTCATGCTCGCCCGCCAGTTCGATCGACTCTTCACCCGCGCGGGCCTCTTCGGCACCGTCGAGGACGGCGTCGAGGCGGTGCGCAGGCTAGCGGCGATGGGGGTGGACGAGATCGCCTGCCTGGTCGACTTCGGCGTGGGCCAGGACGAAGTGCTGCGCGGGCTGCACCATCTCGACGCGGTCCGCGCCCGGGCGGCCGGCATCGGCGCCCCGATCGCGGTCTGACCCGCCGTCAGGCAAGGGCGGCCACGGTGCGCACGGCGGCATCGGAGTTTCCCTCAAGGGCACCGTCACGTCGGCTGTCCGGGTGGGGTGATCTTCGGGTTGAAGACGGTGGAGGAGATCGTCTGCGAAGAGCACGTCCCCGTCGTGTCGGGGCATCGGCACCCGGTGGAAGTGATCTCCCCCTGTGTGTGGCTGTGCTTCCGCTTCCCGCTGTCGTTCCGTGGGGTCGAGGAGCTGAGGCTCGAGCGCGGCGTCGCGTCTCCTGCGGGACGTCCGCCGCCGGCGCGCCAGGTCCGGGCGGGCGTACGCGAACGGACTGCGCCGCCGTCAGATCCTCGGCTTGGCCGGCTGGGCGCCGTCCTGGTCCACCTGTGCGATGTCGTGGTGGTTCTCGGCCCAGTCGATGCCGCAGAAGATCCTGCTCAGCCTCGTTCTCCTTGCGCGTTGCGCCAGTACTGGTCGGCTCCGTGTGGAGCACGCGGCGCTCCAACAGAAGTGCTCGGGGCACGCCGTCCCATGAGCCGTTCGTGTCTCCAGCGACCGGCAGGGCCCTCGGCCTGCTGAAGAGCTCAGGGCTCGCGAACTTCTGAGAGGTCGGCCCCTGTCGGCGGGCTGAGGACATGAAACCCGGCTGACTACCGCCGGGCGGGGCGCGGTCTTGCTGAAGGGATCGCATCCCCGGATCCACCTTGGGCCTTCGCCCGGCGGCGTAGTAGCGAAGTCGACGTGTACACGGTTCTTGCCCCGTCGCTCTTCGGCCACACGCTGGAAACCCAGCGCCACAGGCTGCGCTCTGACGATGACGAAGCTCAGCGGCGTGGCGGGGCTGCTGGCGGCGACGTTCGCCTGTGTGCATGTCGTGAGTGCTTATGAAGTCGGTGTCCCGGTGACCTTCGGGAAGATCGGTACGCCGCTGACGTCCGGCGTGCACTTCAAGTCGCCGTTCACCGACGTCACGTCCTTCTCGACCCGCCCCGTCGATCTCGATCTCAACGGCAAGGACGTCGTCGAGGTCCGCTCCTCGCAGGGCGGTGTGCTGTACGCCGACGTCACCATCAAGTGGGCCGTGGTGCCGGCGAAGGCGGTCGAGCTGTACCGGCTGGCGGGCAGCGAGGAGGCCGTCGAGCAGCGACTGGTGCTGCCCGACAGCCGTGAGATCATCCGCAACGTCTTCGCCAAGCACACCAGCGAAGAGGGGTACGCCTCCGCGCGCGAGCAGATCGGTTCCGAGATCGCCGGTCTCGTCAAGGAGCGTCTGGCGCCACGCGGGATCGACGTCACCAACGTCAACCTGCGCAATGTGCGGCCGTCGGACAAGCTGCAGGACCAGATCGACAAGAAGATCCAGCAGGAGCAGGCCACCGAGCGGGCCACGGAGGCGGCCCGTACGGCGAAGGCGGAGGCGGAACGCAAGCGGATCGAGGCGGAGGGCATCGCCGCCGCCAACAAGATCATCGAACGCTCGCTCAGCGACAAGGTGCTGTACAACCAGTGCCTGGAGGCCTACAAGGAGGCCGCCAAGGCCAACCCGGTCTACGCGGTCCCCTGCGGCACGGACGCCAACGGCACACCGGTGATCGTGGACAGCGGCAAGAGGTGACGCCAGGCGTCGTCAGCCGGCTGGCGTTCGAGCGGTTTCAGCAGCGCCTCGCCCGGGGGCGGCAGCGCTGGCCGGGGCGCCGCCGCCGTCGCGCATGCGGTCAATCGCGCGCTTCGGGTTCCGCTTCCCCGCCATCAGCTCACTCCCTCGTTGCTCGCAACCGGCCGCCGGCCGACCGTCGCCGCTGCTGCCGCTGGCCGCGCCCGGGAGGAAGGAAGCCGGCATGACCAGCCAGGCCCGTCGGGCGGAGCGCCGCCGATGCTTCGATCTGCGCAGCACCGCGATGTTCTTCCTCCTGCTCACGATCCTGCTGCGCGCCCTCACGTTCCTGGCTCGTACCGCGGCCGCCATGGTGGAGCGTCGCCCCCCGAGCAGCCTGGGCGCCGCGGAAGCGCGAGTGGCGGGCGTCGCGCTCCAGGACCTTCAGCAGTCCAGGGCTCCCATCCTGCGTGTGGGGCGCCACAGGCGAGCGGGGCCGAACGGGTGTGTAACCCCGTAAGAGGCCCTGCCAAAGACGTTGGACGTGTCGGTGATGAGGCCGAGGAGGGCTTCGTGGATGTCGTCGCGTCGTTCCCAGCGGATGCGTAGGCGGCGGAAGCCTCGGAGCCGGGAGACGGTGGGTTCGACGACCCAGCGGAAGACACCCAGGCCGGAGCCGTGAGGGCCGGCCGCGTTCGGCGATCGCGGGCCGGATGCCTCGCGCGTGCGGGAGCCGGACGGTATTAATCGTGGTCGTAGCCGCGGTCCGTGAACAGCACGTCGGGCCGCCGACGCGGCCTGCCGACGGACCCGGCAACGGCGGGAACCTTGTCGAGCAGCGGCAGGAGTTGAGCGACGTCATTGCGGTTTCCGCCGGTCAGGGACACGGCGAGCGAGATGCCCTGTCCGTCGGTGAGGACGTGATGCTTGGTGCTCGGTCGACCGGGCTGGGTCCGCTTTCGGGCCCCGGCGGGCGGCCCGGACGTGGGAGGAGTCGATCAGCGCCCTCGACCGGTCCAGCTGGTTCTTCCACGCCGGCCTCGTTCCAGGCCGCCAGGCGCCGCCATGAAACACCGGCCACGTCCGCGGCGACGGTGCCCTGCGACCGCAGCGGGGCGACCGCCACTGTCAGACCCAGGTGGCAGCATCATCGAGGTGAACGCCCTGAGGCGTCCTCAACTCGCCTCCGTAGCAAACGAAGAGGAGCATTCCCCTTGCGGCTGCATCGCGTAGCGCCCGGCATCGCCGCGGGCATCCTCGCCCCGGCCCTCCTGCTCGCCGCCCCGTCCTTCGCCGCCACGGCGGCACCGACCGCGGTGACGGTGCCCGCGGCGTCCTCGTCCGCGGACGAGCCGGACGCCGATGACCTGAGGGTGGCCATGGTCCGCATCCTCGCCGACCCGGACAGCGGCCGGCGTGTGACACGAGAAGCCAACGCCCTCCTGGACGCCAACGACCCCGAGGCGATGCGCGCCTGGCTGGAGACCGGCTACCGGATCGCCCAGGCCGAGGACGACCGCGTCGCCATCGCCCGCATCCTCGCCGACCCGTCCATCAGCCCGGCCCTGCGCGCGGCAGCCAACGCCGCCCTCGACGACAACACACCCGAAGCACTGCGCCACTTCCTGGAAGTCGGCAGATACCAGGTCGCCTGACCGGCACGGCGCCGCACCACGGCGCGTCGCCCGGGTGGCACCCCCTGCCGCCCGCCCTGTCGCCGGAACGCCGAGAGTCCGGGCGGGGCCGCCTGCGCCTCTGTGTGCCGACGGCCCCGCCCGACAGGCCCCGTGCCGGCTCGGCGCCCTCCGCAGAACTCTGTGGTCCCGCCGCCCGGTGCGGCATGGGCCACCGACACCTCCGACAGCAGAAAGCACATTCTTCGATGACCACACAACCCCTACGCGCCGAGCACAGCGGTCCGCAGACCGCTTCCGTCGTGCCCGACCTGCCGTTCAAGCCTCAGCTCGTCAAAGCGGTGTTCAGGGACGTGACCTCGTTGCACGTCTCCCGGCCCGCCGCGTGGGCCGCCGCGTCGGTGACGCGGACCGTGCTGACGGAGATCATCGACGGCGCGAGAAGCGCGGCGGCCGAGGAGGCCAGGAAGAGGCTGATTCCCAAGGACCTCATCTCGGCGATCGACCGGAACGTCGAGGTGGAGGTGGGATCGGCGTGGTACCTGCACAGCCCGACCTTCCACGGCCTGATGGGCGAGGTGCGCAACGCCGATGGTGCGCTCGTGTCTCTTCGTGAGCGCCGCGGGGCGCGTACACCGAGTGGTGTGGCCGGCGCCCACCGGTTCGAGGCCGGGGTGAGAAGGCTGCTGGGGAGCCGGGGGGTGAGGGCGGTCCCGGCGATGGTCCGCGACCTGGACGGAATCGCGAGCGTTTTCCTGACGGCCCTGGCCCGGGACGCGGCCAAGGTCGTCCGCGAGGGCGGGGTCAAGCGGTTCGGGACGGTCAGTCCGGTGGTGCCGGGCGAGCCGGCCCCGGCCCCGCTGCTCAAGGACCCCCTCCTCGCCCTGTCCACCCGCCGCGGGGACGGGCGGACTGTCGGCGGGGACGACGTCCTGGCCGCCGTCACGATGCAGTTGTTCGGCGATCTCAGACAACGCGCCATCGCCGAGGCAGCCGAGATGACACGGAACACGTCGGCCAACTGATCGGGCCCGCCCCTGCGCTCTGCCCACTGCGCACGGTTCCCACGTGCGCGCGGCTCCCGGAATCCGCCGCCCGCATTCGGCTCCGGTCGGCTCGCGAGAACGGGCTCGTCGCATGGGCGCGGACCGCCGATCGCAGGCACCCCACGGGGAAGACCTCCCTTGGCTTCGCGGCACCTGAAGGGGTCGACGTGCCGACGTTCGGCACCCGCGTCCACCCCCACTGCGGCGTGTTCGCGCCGGTCAGAGGCGAGTACGTCGACCTGGTCGCCCATACGCCCCTGCCGACGGAGACCCGGCACAGTCCCGCCACCGGTACAGCGTTCGATCTCGGCACGGGAACCGGCGTCCTCGCCGCGGTCCTGGCCCGCCGCGGAATCAACCGCGTCGTGGCCACCGATATCAGAAGCCGTTGCCATACCGATCATGGAGTCTGTCGATCGAACGGGAGTCTCGATCGGGGGATCGCGGGCCCTGCCCGGCAGGAGAGCAGGGCCTGGCGGCATGCGGGGAAAATCCAGGCGAGCGGACGGCCGCGCGCTGCTACGGTCGGGCGCCATGAGCTGGCTTCCCGACGACTTCGTCCACCCCGTTGTGGTACCGCTGCCGGGCGGTGGTCATCATCTGCGGCCGATCCGGGAGGCGGACACCCCGCTCGACCATCCGGCTGTGATGGGTTCGCGCGAGCGGCTGTGGACCATCTTCGGCCCGGCCTGGGGCTGGCCCGCGGCCACCATGACCTACGAGGCCGACCGGGCCGACCTGTTGCGGCACGAGAAGGAGATCGCCGCACACCAGTCCTTCAACTACGCGCTGTTCGACGCGGCGGAGACGGCTCTGCTCGGCTGCGTCTACATCGACCCACCGGAGCGGGCCGGCGCGGACGGCGAGATCTCCTGGTGGGTGGTGGACGAGCTGGTGGGCGGCAAGGTCGAGCAGACCCTCGACGCGCTGGTGCCGCAGTGGATCGCCGCCGACTGGCCGTTCGAGCAGCCGCGCTTCCTCGGCCGCGAGATCTCCTGGCCGGACTGGCTCGCCCTGCCGGAGCATCCCGGCACGTAAGGGGTTGTTGCCCGTACCGATCTCGAAGGCTGTCGATCGAACGGGCGTCCCGATCAGGTGACTGCGGCGGTTTCCGCGCGTGAAAGCAGGGCCTCCTGCCAGCTCGGGGTGCGATCCCGTTCCGAGCGCCGGATCCGCGCGGCCATCGACTCTCTGCTGACCGGCAGATCCCGCCGGGCGGGTCATGCGATGTCAAGTCGCTCGCCTGCGAGGCGGGCAGCTCGCGCACGTCCCTGTACCGGACCTGGGGACATCCAAGGACGAGTTCGGGCAACGCCGAGCCGCCGCCTGGGCTGCTGGACATCAGCCCGATCTCCGCGAGGCCCGGATCGCGCGGCCGCGGGACCTCAACCAGCGGCTCACCAGCAAACTCACCCGCACGCGCACTGAGTTCAAGCAGCTCAAGGAGGGGCATCATCTGCTGCTGTCCGTACGGGCAGCCGAAGACGACGAGCTTCAGCGCCTCCGGCACGAGCTGAGTACGCTCGCCGTCCCGGTACCTGATCAAAGGCAGGGGGACAACGCCATGGGCGTCATCCCCTTGCCCGGCTCTGATGTCCGCGCTGGTGAGACAACGCTCGACCTTCGCGGTGTACGCGGCCGGAGGAGCGGACAGGGGCATCACCCTGGCGCGCGGCAGCCGGAGCGCGCGCCCGCTCCGAAGTTCGGTCACCGGTTCGATCGTCACGCCGTCCCACCCTTCCGGTCCTGTCGCGGTAAATCCGTTATTCACCGTGGTAGTTCTTCCGGTCCCCGCTCGGCGGCTGCGGTGAGCCGGGCGGCCAGATCCTTGAGCGCCTGCCGTAGTTCGTCGGGCTGGTGGACGGTGAAGGGCCATTCCAGGGAGGCGAGCATGTGGGCCATGCCGTCCAGCCGTTCTGCCCGTACGTGCATGAGAACGCCGGTGGGCTGGGCGGTGAGGGTCACCGCTGAACCAGGCAGTCGGCGGGCGATCTCGTCGAGGGGGCCATGGATCGTCACCTCGACCTGCCAACGGTAGGGCCCCTGGGCGAGGGTCGAGGTCAGGTGGGCGACGGGGTCGAAGCCGTCGGGTGCGGTGAAACTGTCGGCGCGGGGGGTGACGGAGGCGATGCGGTCGATGCGGAAGGTCCGCAGGCTGTCGCGGAGGTGGTCATGGCCTACGACGTACCAGCGGCCGGTGTGGAAGACCACGCCGTAGGGGTCGATGTCGCGTTCGGTGTGTTCCTGGCGCCAGGACCGGTGGCTGACGGCGACGGTCGTGCGGGCGCGGGAGGCCTGGGCCAGGGCCAGCAGGACGCCGGTTCCGGGTGCCTGACCGATCACGGCGCCGGCGGTGAACGACAGGGTCTCCCGCATGGCGGCGAGCGGTTCGCGCAGGGCGTGCGGAAGCACCCGCTCGATCTTGGCCAGGGCACCGGCACTGGCCGGCGCGGCGGTGCCCATGCCCAGACGTTCTGCCGCGAGCAGGCCAAGAACGACGGCGAGAGCCTCGTCATTGGTGAGGACCAGAGGGGGCATCCGGTAGCCGCGGGCCAGCCGGTAGCCGCCGTAGCGGCCGCGTTCGGCCTCCACGGGGATGCCCAGTTCCCGCAGGTGCGCGATGTACCGGCGCACCGTGCGCACGTCGGTGTCCAGCTGGTCGGCCAGCTCCGTCCCGGTGAGCCGGGCGTTGGACTGGAGGAGTTCCAGCAGGGTCAGCACACGGGTCAGGGGATACGACATGGATCACTCGGCATTTCAGGGCGGATTCTGTCCTGTATCGACTTTACGCTCCCTGCAGCACCTCACTTCAGGGAGATCACATGGCCACCTTCGTGCTCGTTCCCGGCGCCTGGCTCGGGGCATGGGCCTGGGAAGGAACCGCCCGAGCTTTGCGGCAGCGCGGCCACACGGCGCTGCCGCTGACACTGACCGGCCTGTCCGAACACGCCGACCAGGGCGGCCCCCAGACGGACCTGGACACACACATCGCGGACATCACGGCATTCGTCGAAAAGCACGATCTGCGCGACGTCACGCTGGTCGCCCACAGCTACGCGGCCGCACCGGCCACCGGGGCAGCCGGACGTCTCGGCGACCGGCTGGAACGCGTGATCTACGTGGACAGCGCCCCATTCGCCGCAGGCATGTGCATGCTCGACCTCATGCCACCGCAAGCAGCGGACCAGCTGCGCCAGCGGGTCGACGCTTCCGGCGACGGGTGGCGGCTACCGATGCCGCCCTTCGAGGTCCTGGGCATGTCCAGCAGCCTCGACGGGCTCGATGAGGGCCAGCGGACCACTCTGCGCACGCGTGCCACCCCTCAGCCTTTCGGCACCTACACCCAGCGTCTCGCCGACCCGGTCGAGCCCGGTCCCGGTGTGGACCGTGTCCTGATCGCCTGCCGTGACTTCACGGGACTGCTGGATGCCGGGGTGCCGATGCTGGCCTACCTGAACCAGCCGCCGTGGCGGCGCTTCGACCTGCCCACCGGGCACTGGCCGATGCTGTCCGCACCCGCCGAACTCGCCCGCGTCCTCGACGAGGCCGTCTCCTGACCGCGCCGGCCGAGAGGCACAGCCCGACGCTTGACCACGAGAGCATCCGCAGGCTGCGGGCCTGTGCTCAGGCCCTGGCCGGCGGAGCACGCGAGGCCTCTGCCGAGACGGTCGTCCAACGGGTCTTCGCCATCCAGGCCCAGGACGCCACGGCCGCCGACCTGGGCATCCGGGTACGCGGCCGGGACATCACCACCCAGGCCATCCGCACGGCATACGAGAAAGAGCGGAGCATCGTCCGCAACTGGTACATGCGCGGCACCCTGCACACCATCCCCAGCGACGACGCCCGCTGGGTGTTGCAGTTGCTGTCCCGCGGATCCTTGCCGCAACAAACCGCCGCTACCAGCAGCTGGGCTTGGGCGATGAACTGCGCCGGCGCGCCGACCATCTCATCCGGCGCGCTCTTGCCGCGCACGGCCCACTCACCCGGGCCGAGCTGACCGAGCGCCTTACCACCCTCGGTATTGCGCCGGACGGGCAGGCGCCGTTCCACCTGATCCGCCACGCGGCACTCACCGGCACCCTCTGTCACGGCCCGCAGCGCGCCGGTGGGGCCACGTACGTACTGCTCGACGACTGGCTGCCCTCCCCCGGGCGCTTCCGGTGGGAGGGAGACTCTGCCCTCACCGAGCTGGCCCGCCGCTACCTTGCCGCGCACGCCCCCGCCACCTTGGAGGACTTCACCGCCTGGTCCGGGCTGCCGGTCACCTGGGCCCGCAGGGCCTGGAAAATGCTGGCGGAATCGGGCGCGATCACCAAGTACGGCGCGTTGACCATGCTCGCCGGGCGGGTGAAAGAACTCCCCCGCTCGTCCGACACCCCGGACGTTCGCATGCTGCCCGCCTACGACAACTACCTGATCGGCTATCGCACCCGCGAGACGTCCGTCCCCGCTCCCCACCAGGCCCGCGTCTGGCCAGGAGGCGGCCTCATCCGCCCCACCGTCATCGCCGACGGCCTGGCCGTCGCCACCTGGGCCCGTGGCCCCGGCTCGCGCTCCCTCCAGGTGGATGCGTTCGAATCTGTCCCGCCCCGGATCGAGCAGGGTGTCGACAGGGAGAAGGAGTCCGTCGTCGGCTTTCTGCGGCCCACCACGTAGCCGACCCGCGTCCCGATCCCAAAAGGGCGGCCGCATACGGCCTCGGGGACCAACGGAACAGTCGGCATCGGTGAGAACGATCGTGGTCGCGCGGTCATGATCGCTCAGCGCAGGCGACTTCCCCGTGCGGTCTTTCAGCGAAAGATCCATCGCCGAGTGTGGGCGGATCGCCAAGACCCTGCACCTGCTCGCCGTCGTCGACCCGGTCGATGACACCTACCGGCGCCAGATGCACAGGCAGCTCACCGTCCAGGAGTCCCGCCACAAGCTCGCCCACGGCATCTGTCACGGCAGGAAGGCACCATCCACCAGGCGTACCGGGACGGGATGGAAGATCAGTAGGGCTCGTTGGGCCTCGTACTGAACGCCGTGGTCCTGTGGACGACGCACTCCATCGACGCCGCAGTCGCCCAGCTCCGCGCCGAGGGCCACGAGATCAGTGACGAGGACGTCGCCCGGCTCTCCCCGCTCAAACACAAGAACCTCAACCGCCTGGGCCGCTACAGCTTCACGGCCTCCCAGCCGGTCAAGGGGCTGCGGCCCTTGCGCGACCCGGCCGTCGTCGACCTCGACGATGACGACGACGGCCAGGAGGAGTGAGCGCCGCATCCGTCGTCCGGGGCGGGTCGTCGTACTCCAGGAAGGCCACCGCCGACCGGCGGCTACGGCTGGGCCGCGGACGCCGCTGTCGGCGATTCCCCGAGTCACCACAAAGGTGCGGCTCGTCCGGTGCGGCACGTGCCAACGCAGGTTCGAGTCAGCCGATGGAGGAGATGCCGCCCTCGCGGGCGTCGAGCAGCTCGTCCCAGTGCTCGGACGCCCATCGGCACGCGGCGGCCAGCGGCTCCAGCGTGCTGCGGCCCAGCGGTGTCAGCGCGTACTCCACCCGCAGTTTCGGGTCGGCGTGCACCGTGCGTGACACGAACCCGTTCCGCTCCAAGCCGCGGAGCGACTGGGTGAGCGCCTTCGGGGTGACGCGGCCCAGTGGCACGCGGAGTTCGGAGTATCTGCGGGGGCCGTCTTCCAGGCAGCGGAGGACCAGGGGTGCCCATTTGTCACCGAAGCGGAAAGGCAGCAGCGAGGACGGGCACAGCTCGTCGAACAAGTCGGCTGGCAGCGGCGGCCGTTGCGTCATCGAGGGTCTCCCGTCTCCGGTCTTGGTATCCAGATGGTGACCGACCTTCTGGATATCTTCCGGAGCATCGGCTCGACGGCAGGTATTCCGACGACGGGCAGGATCGTGGTTTTCGGGGCGGGTGACCGCCTGCCTGCTCGACAACCTCACCGATCCGCACCGGTCCTCCTCTGGCCGGAAGGCAGCCGGCGTGCCGATTTGCACCTCCTCAGAGCAACGGGCGTCGAATGAACACCATCATTTCGACCTATGAAGGTAAGGCAGGACATTATGCGTGCAGCCCGCTTCCATGAGTACGGCGGAGCGGAGAGCCTGGTGATCGAGCAGGCTCCCGAGCCCCACCCCGGACTTGGTGAGATACGTGTCCGCGTCGCGGCGGCCAGCGTCAATCCCATCGATTGGAAGCTGCGGGCCGGCGCCCTGCGCCGGCTGCTTCCCCTGGAGCTGCCCGCCGTTCCCGGGCGCGACGCCGCCGGCGTGGTCGACGAAGTCGGTGACGGAGTAGAGGGTGTGAGCATCGGCGACCGCGTCTTCGGGCTCGGCGGTGTCACCGGCGCAACCGCAGAGCTGGTCATCCTCTCGGCCTGGGCCCACGCCCCCGACACGTGGAACGATGAGCAGGCTGCGGGCGCCGGTCTCGCGTCCGTGACCGCGATGCGTGGTCTGAACGCGCTCGGCTCCCTCGCGGGGCGCGTCCTTCTCGTTGAGGGCGCCGCCGGAGGGGTGGGCAGCGCGGCAGTCGAGATTGCCGTGGCACAAGGTGCCACCGTGATCGGGACAGCCAGCGAACGCAACCACGAGTTCCTCACCTCTCTCGGCGCCGTTCCCCTCACCTACGGCCCCGGCCTCGCGCAGCGTCTCTCCGCTCTCGCTCCGCACGGCGTCGACATCGTGCTCGACACTGCGGCCTCCGGATCCCTGGACGACCTCGTCGCGATCACGGGCGACCCGACGCGCGTCGCGACGGTCGCCGACCACGCAGGCGGGCAGCGCCTGGGCACGCATGTGGTCAACGCGGAGAACGACTCCGCCCTCCTGTCCGCGGCCGCGAAACTGGGCCGGCAAGGCCGCTACACACCCCGCATCGAACAGACCTACCCCCTGGAGCGGATCGTCGACGCCCACGCGCACGCCGAGCGCGGACGCACACGCGGAAAGATCGCGATCCGCATCTGAAGCGGGGCATGGCACAGATGCGCCGGCCCGCCAAGCGATGATCTTGGCGGGCCGGCGCCGACTGCTCACCGCTGGACGTCTGCCACTGACGGATACGCGGGTCCGACGGGAGCGCGACGCGGGATGCCCCGGATCAGCAGTAGAGGCCGGGCCTGAAAGCGTCGGCAAACGACCGTCTGTCGATACTCATACGCGTGATCACGAACCCGCAGGGGCGACCCGCGGGGCAAGCAGACGGCGCGCAGTGCGCCGGGGCGGCCAGGGCGTGGCCATCATCCGCCTCGCATGCGCGGCGTGGATACTGAGCGCCGTAGTCGGTTGTGACCGCGCTTCCGTGACGGCTACGCCCTGGCAGTGAGATCGGTGCGACAGGGGTATGTGGCGGCCAACAATTAGGGAGCTTCGTTTGGCTCTCGGAGTCCTGGTGTGTGACCGCGCCCGCTTGTGGCCCCGTTCGCGTCTTGAGCAATGTAGATCCAGTCGAACCCGTCGTATCCCCCGGTGTCGAGATGCTGTGCTCGGCTGAGCCCCGCGCGTATCGCCACACGCTGAGAAGCAACGTTGGCCGGTCGGACGCGGGCGATCAGCGGGAGGTCGGGCAGGTGACGGGATGCCCAGGCGGCAACCGCGGCTGCGGCTTCACCGGCGAAGCCTTGACCCCAGGCCGAGGTGGCGAAACGGTAGAAAAGATTCAGGACCGGCGCGCCGTGCAGTTCCATGGGCTTGATTCCGCAGAATCCGAGCTGCTGGGCGGAGCCGTGGCGCCGGACAACCCAGTAGCCATATCCGTACTGCTGCCACTGGTTGTCCCAACGCTGGTAGAGCGCCTCCGCTTCCTCGAACCGGGCGAGCGCATCGGACGGGTTGTGGATACAGGTCTCGGGATCGCGGTGGACGGCGAAGATCGCGTCGACATCGGCTGCGGTTGGACGTCTCAGCAACAGCCGGGCGGTCTGCAGCTCGACGGCCGCTGGGCTCCGGTCACTCATGTCAAGACCGCCTTGCCGGTGCGGAAGATTCGGCTCAAGTGGTGGTCCAGGACCGCGGTCGCGGACTCCGGGCTGCGCTGGCCGACGAGGACGCTCGTGCCGAGTCCCGCAGACATGGCAAGCAGGCCGGCTGCCTCCAACCGTGGGTCCACCCCGGGCTCGAGCAGCGTCGCTTCTTGCGCCTGCCCGAGGAGTTCGGTCAGGGCGTCTTCGGCGGCATCAGGGTTCTTGATGAAGGGCTGGGCCGCGAGCGCCGGGTCGTTCACGGCCAGAACCGCGTATGAGGTGTAGAGGTGGTGGAAGGTGCGGCTCTCGTCGTCCGTCGGCAGCGCCGCCATCAGCAGCGCCTCGACGATTGCGCGCGGGCCTGGACCGTTCCCGGCGGCCGGCATCCGGGCGGAGACCCGTTCCCCGAATCTCTCCGCCAGAAGTTCGCCAGCCTCTTCGCGACCTTCGCGCCCAAGGTGCTCCGCCCGCGACTGGCGGCCTGGCTCGAACAGCCGGTCCTCGTCGTGCCGGAGCTGCGTGCGATGATCAGAACGGCGGTTCGCGCCTACCGCATACGCCGCCCGGCACCGCTTCCCCTGTCCGAGGAGGAGCTGTCCACCATCCGGACTCCGCTCTATCTGGTGCTCGGCAAGCGAAGCCTCCTCGTGCACCCGCAGCGGCAGGCGGAGCGTGTGCCGCGCATGGTCCCCGGTGCCCGAGCCGAGATCATCTCCAGCACGGGCCACGGGCCGCAGATCGACCACGCGGAGGAGATCAACCGCAGGATGCTGAACTTCATGGCCTCCCTCGATTGACAACCGCCCACACCGACGGGCCAGGACAGTACCGAGGGACGGCCGGCCAGAGCCCGGGCCGGTAGCGCTCGGACTGCAGGATCGTTCCACCAGGGGATCCCTCTGTCATGCGAGTGGAGACGCTTAGGAGCTGTCCGGGCGATCATGTGACCACCCCGTGCCCGGGTCGTTGTTGTGGGCATGGGGCGGGGCGATCCGACAGATGCCGAGTGGGAACGGCCGCGGCCGTTCCTGCCGGTGAGCAATGGACGTTGTGGCCGGTGGCGGGACCGTCGGCAGGTGATCGACGGAATCCTGCATCGGGTGCGGACCGGGGTGCAGTGGCGCGATCTTCCCGAGCGCTTCGGCCCGTGGAAGGCCGTGTATGAACGCCACCGGCTGTGGTCGGCCGACGGGACCCGGGAGCGTCTGCTGCAGCAGGTCCAGGCCGCCACCGACGCCGCGGGCGAGATCGACTGGGACGTCTCGGTGGACTCCCCCATCGTGCGGGCCCATCAGCACGCGGCCGGTGCCCGGACGGAACCACCGCCGGCGCCAGCGCCAAAGGGGGGCGAAGTGGCAGAACAGCAGGGCGAAACACCGTGGCAGAGCCTGCTCGCCCGGCTGGCGGAGGTGGTGCAGGAGGCGAGGGCCTGGGCCGCTCGCGGGGCGGGTTCACCAGCAAACTCCACCTGAGTGCGGACGGCCGCTGCCGCCCGTTCTCCCTGATCGTCACCGGCGGACAGCGGGCGGACTGCACCCAGTTCCAGGCGGTGCCGGCGAGGATCCGTGTTCCGCGGATCGGTCCGGACCGGCCGCGCACGAAGCCCGACAGCCTCACGGCCGACAAGGGCTACAGCAACGGCCCCTGCCGTGAGTACCTTCGACACCGTGGCATCCGGCACTCGCTCCCGGAGAAGACCGACAGCCAGGCCGCCCGCCTACGCAAAGGCTCACGTGGCGGACGGTCACCCGGCGTCGACGAGGAGCGGTACAAGAAGCGCAACACCGTCGAACGAGCGATCAACAGGCTCACACAGTCCCGGGCCGTGGCCACTCGCCATGACAAGCGCGGCCACGTCTTCCTCGGCACCGCAACTACCGCAGCTCTGCTCATCTGGCTTCGGAGTCGAGTCCCGACCTCACAAAGCGACCGGCCGATACGCCAGGGTCTGATCGACCACCTCATCGGCCGAAAGCTCCCGCTCCGGCGGCCAGAAGATCAAGTCCCTGACATGTCCGGACGGGCATGCCAGGGCTCTGTCCAGCCTGTTCAGCCAGCCGTCCACCTCGTCGTCCGAGGCGTAGTCCGCGTCCATGATCCGCTGCACGAGCGCGACCGCCTCCGCGCGACTCATCTCCCCAGCACTCATCAGGTCCCTCCACCGAGTCACCCTAACGAGATCCTTGATCGCCCGGACAGCTCCTAGTCGGCTGGCAGGGGCCCCGTACTCACTCTCCGAAACTGCCGCTATCGAACAGCGACGGGCAGCGGTGCCTCCCGAAGCGGTGAACCTCTGCTGTCCGTTCTCGGGTACTGGCTCAGGTTTTGTGGAGCGGTCACGACGAGTGAGCGAGCCGCTGCCGAATCGGATGCGCTCGGAGCCGGGGTGAGGTGAGCTCCAGAGCCCGGTTGTCCTGTCCGGCAGCCATGTGGTCGAGCCATCGTTCATACCAGGCGAGAAAGTCCGGGGCTGAGGAGACGTTCGGGCCCCAGAAGCCGTCTGCGTTGCCGATGAGCATGCGCCCGGTGAGAGGGCCGGTTACGCCTATGAGGACGAGATCGCTGCAGCCGCGTTCGATGACGTGCAGGAACAGGTCACCACGGCGGGTGGGGCGACAGGCCCGGCTGAATCCTCTTGAGCCCGTGCTGGCGTCTCTGGAGTTCATCGTGAAGAGCGTGCAGTCCTCCAACGGGATCAGTCCGTAGTACGGAGACGCACCACCGCCGCCCATGTCGGTGAGGAAGTCTCGGTAGGGCTGCGGGAGTTCCACGTCATGCTCGGCCTGAAAGGCATCTGCCTGACCTTTGGTGAGGCGGGGGCCGAGACGAAATTCGTGCCGCTCCTCCCCAAAGGAGTGGCTTCGGTTGGGCGCGTAGGGGATGCGTGCCAGCTTGCGTCGCAACCGCGGGATGCGGGAGTCCATGCGAGCTCTTCTCTCGTGTCGCCCGCAATCTATCGCACGGCACCAGAGCTCATCCTGCGAGCAGGACTCGCTTCCTCAGCATCTGGAAGCCGGCCCAGCCGAACATCTGGCGCTAGAGCATCTTGATCCGGTTGACGTGCCCTTCGACGAAGCCAGAACTCCACGGCAAAGTGAGGCCGGCGATGACGGCGTCGCGGTCGCGGTCGATGCCCGCGGCGAGGGTGTGGAGGCTGGGCAGGTCGTCCTGCCGGACGGCGTCGAGCCAGTCGGGCAGCGCTCGCCCTGACGCTCGGCGAGCCAGGCCGCCAGGCTCGATGCCTCCCGGTCGGGCAGCAGGTCGACAGGGCGGCGGGTTTCGACGTCGACGAGAACGGTGCCGTAGTGGCGGCCCTTGCGGGTGGCGTACTCGTCAACGCCGACCACACGCGGGGCGGGCACTTCCGGCTAGGGAAGGGCGTCGACCAGGCGCAGGACGGTGCTCCGGCTGACGCAGACCCCGAGCGCGGAGTTCAGGCGGGCGCCGGCACGGCCCGCCAGGGCGAAACCGACCGCGGCCAACGTCGCGCGCAGCCACTCGGTCCGCTGACCGTGCCGACGGGTCAGGCCGGGTATCTGCTCGACGAAGGTGCGGCGGGTGCACCCCGAGTTCCCGCAGGTGAACCGGCGGACCCTCAGCTGGAGAACAACGCTTCGTCCGGCGCTGGGCACATCAGCGGGAAACCGCAGGCAGGAACCATGAACGCGGTTCGACCAGACCCCGCACGCCGGGCAACTGGGAGACCGTCTACGGCTACTTCGCCAAGTGGCAGAAGGAGGGTGTGTTCGCTCAGCTCAACGGCCTGCTGCGGGAGTCGGTGCGCCAGAAGGAGGGCCGCACCGCCCAGCCTTCGGCGTGTGTCATCGACGCGCAGAGCGTGAAGACCTCCACCAGCGTCCCGGCCGCCGGGCAGGGCATCGACGTCGGGAAGAAGATCGTGGGCAGGAAGCGGAGCATCGTCACCGACACCCTCGGTCTGCTGCTGACGGTGCTGGTCACCGCGGCGAGCGTGCAGGACTCCGACGCCGGACAGGCCCTCGTCGAACACATCGCCGCGGAGCATCCCACCGTCCGCAAGACCTGGGCCGACGGCGGCTACCGCCGACACCTCGTCGAACACGCAGCCACCCTCGGCATCGACATGGAGATCGTCCCACGCACCCCGGCACCAGAGGATTCCCCCTGATCCCGAAACGCTGGGCGGTCGAGCGGACCTACGGCTGGCTGATGCTCCACCGCCGACTGGCCCGCGACCACGAAACCCTGCCCGCCCGCTCCGAAGCCATGATCCACCTCGCCATGACCGACCTCATGGCCCGCCGCCTCACCAACGTGAACACCATCTCCTGGCGCGACCGGGCAAAACCGCACCAACCACAGATCCTGGATGAGACAACGAGAGAAAACGACCTCTCAGTATCCCCAGCTGGCGTAGATCGTGACGTTCTCACCATTGTCCCTGGCTCCGACGCACACGTCACGCCAGTCGAGCAGCCAGCCGCTGGAGCGGCAGCTCTCCTGCTGAAGGCCCAGTTCGCGGATGATCTCCGGGCGGGACAGGCCGTCCTCGCTGGTGACCGTCGCAGCGCGCCAGCAGCCTCCGGAACCGCAGCTGGTGCCTTCGTTGACCATGCTGATGCCCGGCGGCAATGAGGGGAGGGCCTTGGACGGCGGGGCGTCTGAGCCTTCGCTGATCATCAACGCGTACAGGAGGCCGACCACGAGGGTGAGGGCGAACTGCGTCCCCAGGAAGCCGATCGCTCCGTTGCGGCGGGATGTCCATTCCGGGGAGGAGAGTTCTCGTGCCGTCCTTCCAGTCCCGCGCCGCAGGCGATGAGCAAGGGCGCGAGAGCCGTGAACACGAGATGGGCGTCGGGTTTGGGGCATCGATCCAGCCCTGCTGGACACTGATCAGCAGACCGGCTCCGGCGAGCAGCGTGCCGCCGATCGCGAAGCCGACGGCACGGGTGCGGGCGATCGTCATCCAGACGGCGGCGGGCGCGACGGCGAAGAACATCCCCAGGACGATCAGCATGTACGGGGGGACGCGCGGCTCCGAACGCCCGGTTCCACACGGCCGGGGCTCACCTCAGGCCCGCAGGCCGGTCGTTCATGCCGTGAGTGCGGCGAACGCCCCCGAAATCGTCGCGTTCGCTGCCTGGCTGGCGTCGGCGCTGGCCGAACAGGTCGGCACCGGACAGGAGTTGCTGCGGCTGCTCGGGGCCGGGGAGGAGGGACGGGAGGCGTTCATGCAGGCATGGATCGACCACCTCCATCAGCTCGCCGACCGGGCACGCGCCCGCCGCACCGGCACCGCCGAGGACACCGACGGGGCGCGGCCGTCCACAGGGGCGCCGACGGACACCGGGCCAGCCGGGAGCAGCAGCACGGAGCGGGGCCAGTGACCAGGCACGACGAGGAGGACGGTGAACTCGATGTCGCGGCGCGGCTCGAAGCCCACGGCCCCTGCGGCGGCCCGCGCCGTCGTACGGCACCGGCAGGCCGCGGCAGCGCTGTTCTTCCTTGCGAGCCGCTTGAGCCGGCGGCGCAGGGCCCGGTGGTTCACAGAGTGGTGTCGTCCCACTCTCCGGGCTGGTCGTGGATCTTCTGCAGCAGTTCGGCGAAGGTGTCGCTCTCCAGGAGGAGGGCGTTGTACTGCAGCGGGATCCGCTTGTCGTTGATCTCGGCGGTGGGTGTACCTGGACCTTCGGGTTCCTTGGCTCCCCCGGCCTTCTCGTAGGCGTTCTGGGAGGCGGTGACGAAGCCGCGATACTTCATGGTTCTCACCGCCGCGTCGAACTCGGGGCCGCGCAGCCCCTCCACCTTGTCGGCCAGTTGAAGCAGGTAGGTGTCCGTGTAGCCGTCGATGCTCTCCTCGGGCTGGTCGGCGTAGAGCACCTCGTGGTACTCCACGAACTTGCCTTCCTCCAGCGCGGCGCGCAGCGCGTTGACCGCCTTCTTCGACCCGGTGCCGCCGACCCGGTCGTCCAGGAAGGAGGCGAGGGTGTACTCGGCTCTGGCCCAACGGTCGAGCATCGCTTCCCGCAGGTGCGGACCGCCGCCGGTGGTCTCGAACTCCTCGCAGTACGGACAGCGGGGATCCTCGTACAGGTGCACTGTCACCGGCGCGTCGGGATCGCCGACCGTGATGGTGGTGCCGTCCGCACCGAGTTTCTCCGGTAGTTCCTCTGCGCTCGCGAAGTCAGGCCCGTACTGCGCGGCTCGCTGCCCGCACCCCGCCATCACCAGTACCGCGGCCGCGCACACCACAGCCCACCGCCCCCTACGCACCATGCGTCATCCCCTCCCCTGAGAACAGCGCGACCCTAGATCATCCGTACGACAACCGCACCAACAAAACTCTCCGAGCGCCGGCTGCCCGCCTACCAGGCGGAGCTCGGCGCTCTCCTGCCGGTACTTCAGCTACCTCCACCGCGTCCGGGAGACGCTCGCCTGACGTACACCCCGCGTGCCCGCCGTCCCCGGCGAACTCGCCGCCCGTCACCCGGGCCGCCCCGCCGGGTGCGCGACCGCCGCCGCCACCTCCTCGGCCGCCCCGAACCCGCCCAGCACGGTCATCGCCACCCGACCGGCCACGCAGGGGCCGCCGGCGAGGTTCACGCGGGTGCCGACGGGGCCAGGGGCGGACGAGGTTCGTCATGATCCCGCGCACGGGCCCAACACCCCTGCCCCAGGCCGGAATCCCTCTGCCGGCGATGGACGTCGTCCTGGACGGGGTGCGCGTCAGGGTGCCGGTCTTTGCCGGACAGGGAGCGCAACTGCGCCTCGGTCACCTTCTGTCCAAGCGTGAGACCGAGGGCGGGAAGGTCCCGGCCCATCCGTCTGCCGACCGGGACCCCAGCGTCCTGCTGCGCCGTCCTCAGCGGTTTGCGGGTCGGTCGGCGACCGGTTGGCTCAGTGGCTCCTCAACGGCCGTCGCACGGGTCGGCGCCCGCAGGCATCGGCTTGGTGTCGGCTGCCAGGCAGGAGGAGTACACCCGCGGCGGTGCGGGCTGCGGCTCCGGTCCCGGTCCAGCGCTCAGGGCGATGACCGTCACGGCACCGGCGCAGATCAGCCCCGATACCGCGGCGAGTCCTTTGGCTCGGCTCACCGGTCGGCGCTGAAGTGGTCGAGGATTTCACCGCTGCAGTCGTACGCGCCGACCGGGCTTCGCGTGAAGGACAACATGCCGTCGTCCTTGCCTTCCTGCTTGGCTTTGGCCAGTTGCTTCTCGATGTCCGCGATGTACTCGGCGCACTCGGCGCTGACGGACTTCTCGGGCTGCGGGTCAGGCGCCGGGGAGGCGTTGAGTGCGGCGGTGGCGGCTATGGCGGCCGCGCACAGCACCGCCCACGCGGCGCCCCACGTGCGGCGACTCATCCGTAACGGCTTTGACATCCAGGCATCTTACGAGCATCGCGCGGGCCGGCGGTGGTCGGTGCTGCCGGGTGCGGGCGTCTCACGCCCTGGGCACGGGCCCACCAGCGGTCGCCGTCTGAAAGCGCTTCATCCATGCCAGGCCTCGTTCCGTTCCAGAACCTCTGCCACGCGCAGTAGGCAGTGGTCGGCCTTGTCCCGAATGGTGCAGCGGATCCTGCGGCGGCGCAGGTAGGAACGGGGTCTTACGGGGAGACGGACGCCGATCACTCGCTCCCTCTTGTGGTCGTGGGGATGTCCATGCCTTCACCGGCAGTCGGCGATCCGCTCGTCGTGTGCGGATTCGGATGCAGACCGTCGAGCAGGATGCGGATCAGGGCGCCGGGGAAGTCCGGGCCGTTGTCGATGCCGGCGAGCGCGACGAGGCCGTCGAGGATCTGCCCGAGAGAGACGTCGTCGCGTACTTCTCCGCTGCGTTGCGCGGCGCGGAAGAGGGGTTCGCCGGCCGCGATGGTGCGGGAGCGGCTGGCGCGGAGGATGGGGTGCCGTTGGCGGATTCGGAGAGGAGGACGGAGGCGAGAGGTCCTTTGCGGGCGCCGATGGCGTGGAAGCGCATGAGCCAGGCGAAGAAGGCCTCGCCAGGCGTGTCGCCACTGACGGATTCGGCGGCTTGGCACATGTCGTCGACGGTGTGACGGAAGAGTTCCTCCACCAGTTCGAGCCTGCCGGGGAAGTTGCGGTAGAGCGTGGCCATGCCGACGCCGGCACGTCGGGCGATCTCGGCCATCGACGGTGCGGCACCGGGTTCGGTGAAGGCCTCGCGGGCGACCGCGATGATCTTCGACCGGTTGCGCTCGGCGTCGGCACGTCGGGCAGGGGCGGGCTCAGCACTCACGGCGGATGCTTCCTTCCTTCGGCGGCCAGAACCTCAGCGTACCGGACACCCTTCTCACTTCCCCTTGTAAACGGATAGCCTATCCGCTACGTTAAATGGACAGGCAATCCGCTTAGGGCGGATCTGCTGATCAGGACACCAGGAAGAGGAACAACCATGACTGCAACGGTGAGCGTCCCGCGCATTGTCGACGGCGCTGGAGCCGTGAGCGCTGCGGGCGGCACCCAGAACGGCGCGGGTCTGGGAGCCGACGTCACTGGCGCCACCGCTCAGCCGGCCCTGGAAGCGGGTGGCGATCGCGTCAAGTGCCTCCGGGGTGCGCAGGTCTACGCCGCCGGCCGCGACCTTGGCGATGCAGACCTGCATCTGGGTGTCGTCGGAGTAATCGCCGGGCCCGTACGGCCCCAGGCCACCGCCGATCATGCGCGGCTGCTGGTCGTCGCGCAGCGTCGTCCTGAACTCGTAGGGCACACCCGACGCGTCGCCCACGGCCGCGCCGAGCAGTACACCGGCGGCCCGGTCGATGGCCCGCGCATCCAGGCGGGGCTGCGGAACATGGGCCATGCGAACTCCAGATACGTGACGGGCGGGCGGTGGTCTGCAGCAGCCCAGGAGGAATCAACCAGAACAGCGCAGGCACGACAGTGTGCTGATCAGCGCGTTGACGTCCCGCCCGCTTGACAGGGCAGCAGAAAGCCACCATTGACGAAAATCGCTCTACAGCGCCTCCTCCGGTGACGGTCTACTCCCCCGCCCCCTCGGCGCACGCCGACCGGGCCTCTTCCAGCAGTTCCGGGTAGTGCTCGCCATAGGTGTTCAGGGCGTGCCACACCGCGTCCAGTGCCGCCTTGAGCGGGACGGGCTCGGCTGCCGCCAGCACCGCGGGGAGGGCGAAGTAGGGCTGTGCGATCTGCGAGGGTTCGCGCGGGCTGCCGCAGGTGTGGACCACCACGGCGGCATCGTGTCCCGTGCCTGCGGCCGGTGTCGTGCTCCGGTCGGCGGGCGCCGCCGGTTCGAGCGCGCCCAGTCTCCGGCCGAGGCCCGGCCGGCTCGGTGTGTCCTCCCTCGACTTCGTGGCCGAGACCCACTTTCTCTTTCTTCCGGCCGCCGCCGCCGGAGGGGCCTGCTGCTGGTGCAGCACCCGGTCCGCAGGGATCGGCGGCCGGTAGGGCGGTCGCTCCGGAGGTATCGCCTCGAGCACCGAACGCTCCGGTACGCGCGGATCGCAGCGCAGGGTCTCCCACATCCGGGCCGTGTCGTCGAACGGCGGCGGCAGCGGACGCTTGTGCGCCAACGCGGTGAGCGCCTCGGCGACCCACGCACGTCGGTCAGGCCCGCCGCCTCGCAGGCCCGCCGCGCGGCCAGCGACGCCACCGCACGCTGAACGCTGGGACCCGCCGCGTCGAGGGCGTGCACCAGGTCGCTGTCGAAGAGGAGCAGACCGAGGACGTTGCTCTCGCGGACGTCGCGTAGTGCCTGGCTCGGCAGCCGTCCGCCCCACTGCCGGCGCTCGTGGTGCACTCGCCGTTCCTCGGCGGCCCGTTCCTGCGCCTGGCGGGCCAGGCGCTCGGTCTCGGCGCGCTGCTCGGGGGTGGGCGGGGGCGGAAGTTCACGCGCGTAGCGGTGCCAGTACGCGGCGTTTTGTGAGGTCTGGCGGATCACCCGGTCCGGGCGGGGCGGCGCGGGCCAGAACTGCAGGAGGTAGCTGTCGGCCTGCGGCTCCCCGCTCACTCTGGTGTCGCGTTCGCGTCCCCGGTCCATCCCCCGGGCGCAGTACCGCACCCGGTAGTCGGTCCGGGGAAGGTCCAGGTCCCACACGGCCTCACCCGCCCACTGCACCAGGCTGGTGCGTTCCGACACCGGCCGGAAGGACACCTCCACCACGTCCTCCCAAGCCGGGTCCAGCGCCGGGGTGTGTCGTGGACCTCCACGACGAAGCCGACGTCGCCCGTGTGCAGTCCGGTGTTCAGCCAGAGCGCGCCCGGGACCGCGGCCCCGCACAACCCGCCGTTCTGGCCCGCGAACGCCTCCGGGAGACCCGGGGTCGTGCCGGCCGGATCGCTCTCGACGTAGATCTGACCGTAGTGAACGTGCACCTCGCCCGTGACCGGTCTGCGCACAGCACCCCCTCGTCCAGGACGGCCTCGAAAGCCCCCTGTCGGGCAGGCCGTCACCTGCCCCGCATCATGCTGCAGACCACTGACAACCGGGCCGAGGCCGGCGCGGCGGCCCCGGCCGGCACGCCGAGATCAGCTGATGGTCAGGGTCCGCTGTGCCGTCAGGGCATGGGACGGGCAGGGCGTCCGGCGCACGGGCTCGGACCGGTCCGCGGCGGTGAACCGTTCGGTGCGGAGGCTGTGGCCGGGCCAGCGGGCACACGCCTACTGGACGGCGGCCAGGAGCGGGGCCGGACCGCAGCAGTACACCTTGGTTCCGGGCAGCGGCTCTCTCAGCCACGCGGCCAGGTCCGGCCGGCCGCACTCGTCCCGGGGGCTGATGTGCACGCGCTCACCATGGGCGTGCGTGAGGTCCGAGCGGAACGCCATCGAGGCGCGGGTGCGGCCGCCGTACAGCAACTCCCGTTCAACGCCCGTCATGTCGGCCTACTGCATCATCGGCAGCAGCGGGGTGATCCCGATACCGCCTGCGATGAACAGGTAGCGGTCGGCCGGCACGAGAGGAAGTGGTTGCGCACGCCGCCGACGCCCACCCGGTCACCGGGCATCAGCCGGTCGTGGACGTAGGCCGACCCTCCGCGCCCGGGACCGCAGACCGTGCGACGTCAGCCGGCAGCGACTCCGGCCCCGGTCATGACAGCGTCCACGAGGTTCTCGGTTCGGTCAGAACTCGGAGCTTGCGATGGCCCCCCACAGGTCTGTGTCCAAGAGGAGCAACCGGCCCGGCCGCTGGGCGCCGGTGTCCGGGACAACCGCCCGGACCACAGGTCGGTCGCCCTGCACAACGGTCACTTCGGTGCCGTCGAAGGTCGGTGACTCCTCGGTGACCACCGCGCGCAGGTTCGCCGCAGCCCGGTCGGCGGTTGCAGCGTCCTTGGCCATGAGACAGAGGATCTCGGTGTTCTTGGCGGCAGTGGTGGCAGTCACGCCAGTCGCAGCGTGCTGGCCGAGTGCGGACAGGTGTACGGGTTTGTCGGAGGTGAGGGCAGAGAAGTCGGCGCGGTAGACATCGCCCAGGCACTCGGCGACGCCCTGGTACTCCTTCTTGTCGCCCAGTGAGGCGCCGTTCTTCGGGTTGACGGCCGCCATGGAGATGTCTCCTCGACGGTGTAGGAGATCTCCTGCTTCGAGAACCTCAACGACAGGCCCTTCTCACCGGAGTTCGTCCAGGTCTCGTCGTCTCCGGTCTGTTTGTATCCGTTCGATTTCAGCTCGGCGGTGATGGCCTTCACGTCGAACGAGCCCGACCAGCGGCCCGCGCTCCCGCTGTCGACGGAGGCGTCCACCTGAGTCACGTTCAAGGCGTCGCCCCAAGGCCCGGGCGCGTACCCGAGAGTGGGCCGCCCGGCAGGCCGACGGAACCCAGCCCTCTCTCGTAGCCCTTTCCCAGCTCACGTGCCTTCGCCGCATCGAGGTAGGCAATCGCGCTCGCACTGCTGTCCTCGGCCAGAGCGCCCAATGCCTCCAGCACTTCGGAATCGCTGTCGGCCCGGCCGGAGCCGGACGAGCAGCCGGTCCCGGCGGCAAGGAAGAGGGCCAGAACGGTGGCACCGAAGACAGACCTGCGCGCGGTTGTGGGCATGAGGAGGGAGCTTAGCCTCATGCTGCGAACGCCTCGGATCTTGCCACCGTTCGATCGGCTCCACTGCCCGGTCTCGGCGAAGGCGACGATCGGCTCGGTCGATCCGGTCAAGAGGTATCCGACCGGAACTACGCCTGAGGCATGGGCCACCGCCGGTTACTGATGCGTCCGTGGCGCTGTGCTTCCACGGTGGGTTCAACTGGTCGTCGCAACACCTCGTACGCGTCGAGGTGTTGGATGACGCGCCGTCAGCAGGCAGCGGACCGGGCGCTACCTCCGAAGCCGAGGTCTCCGGGGCATCCGGGGCATCAGCGTCATGTCGAGGCGGCGTTCTGGACGGAGATCGCCTCTGACCAGTTGATCGGACCCTCCCGAGCAGCGGGGGACCTCAGGCCCGTCAGCCCGGACAGGCAATGAATCCGGTCGCCCTCCGAGTCCACCAGCGATGAAGCGCGGAACTCAGGCTGGGTCCGCTGAGCCTCGTTTGTCCTCGACGTGGACGACGTGAAGCTCGGTGCCGTCCCGGTGGCGCTTGGAGCGTCCGAACAGCCCGACAGCGATCTCCGACCGATCCTGAGGCTCATCAGGGCTGACGTAGGTAAGAACGTCGTTGTGATGCCCGGTGACGACCCATCCCTCTACGTCCTTGAGGTCGATCACCCCGAAGTCTCCTGCCGAAGATCCGGCATGCGCCGGGCCGAACCTCTTCAGGAGGTCGGTGGCCTGTTCGGCAAGCTCCCCTTCCGGGGCGGCCAGCACGACACAAGTGCCATGCTCGAACAGCACCCACGACTTGCGAGGATCGGCGAGAAGCCGCTGCCAGACATCTATCAGTTTCTCGGTGTTCACACCGGTCATCATGCCGCAGAGCACGGACACCGGGTGACGATCGACCGACGGCTACGGCGAATACACGACTCCTGAACGTGCGGACCTGCCAGTCCCATGCCGGATCGGCTCCAGGGGCGAGCGCCCTCGTGCGCGGGTGCGGTCTCGACTCCCCCGGGCGTCACCGCGCGCGGGCGGCCCGCGCCTCGCGCTCGTCGGCGATCCGGTCCAGTTCGCGCATCGCCTCGGCGTGGGCGCTCATCCGCCGACTGACGCTGCCGCTGGTGAACAGGACCGCTCCGGCCACGGACACCGGCACGGACAGTCCCAGCACGGCCACGGCCTCCGGCCAGTCGCGCTCGTTCTGGCAGTGGTCGCCGTGGCCCAGACCCTCGTTGGCCGTGCCGTGCTCCGTCAGCAGCCGCGACTCGCATGCAACGGGGTACCGGTCGTCGGGCTTGCGGTCCACCTCGTACGGGGCAAGGAGCAGCAGGGTGCACCAGGTCCACAGCAGCCCGGCCACGACCAGCAGGCCGACGCCCCAGGATCGGGTCCGGCCGGCCCGGTCACGGAAGTCGAGGTCGTACTCACTTGATCGCACGACGGGTGAATCTATCAACGGTTCCCACTGCCCTGCCCAGGGCGTTCTCCCTGGGGTACCCGTGAGTCTTTTCCGGGATCCGGTCGAGCGCGGCCCCGTACACGTCCCGGTCCATGCCAGGCTGCTCCATCCCCGGCGGATGCCCACCCGGACCACGGCCGGCGGGCTGTGCACCACTCCGCGGGTTCGCCGCGCCTCAGGTTCTCCGGCATGGGACCTGCCCCTGCACCTCGCCGCCCTCGGCCTGTGCGTCTGCGCGTCTGCGCGTCTGCGCGTCTGTGCGTCTGTGCGTCTGTGCGTCTGTGGAGGAACCATGACGGTTCTTCAGGAATCCCGAGGCCCATCATGATCTGTACGGATCCATTGCCGCCGTCTGCCTGTCTGGCCTGCGGCAACCGGGAGACAGGGCCCGGACGAACCCGCGGGACATCGCGTACACGCACGGGCAACGGCAGCCAGATGCCGCCGGTCGTTCGCGGTCGCCCGGATGGTGACGAAGACGCCGGGATACAGGACGACCGGACGCGGCCGGGCGAGACGGGCCACCGCGAACTCGGCGAACACCGGGCGCGGTTCCGGCTCGACGGCGCGCGGCACGTAGCCGGCGCCGCGGTCCGATGCGACGGTTACGCCGACCAGGTCCTGCGACTGCTCGCCGATCCTCGGCCGGCTCGATGTTCACGAGGCGGGACAGCAGTGCGAGCCGAGCGTGACGTGAAACGGTGCCGACCGCCCTGCAGGGCGGTGGATCAGGTGAGTTTGAAGAAGAGGGTGTCCTGGGTGTACCAGTCGATGTTCTTCGTGGCGTACTCCCACTCGGTGTGCTCCTCCTCAAGCTTTTCGATCAGCTCTTGCACGTCGTACCGGAAGTCAGGGGCCATCCGGTCCAGGACGGCGCGGTAGGCCTCGGCGGCGGGCTTGGTCTTGGCGAGCGGCAGATGGCCGATGGCGGGGTAGCCGTCGATCGAGTGCGGGACGAACGGGAAGTCGGCGGGCAGCCCGCCGTAGAGGTAGCCGTGGGGCAGCAGGTCGGCGGGTACGCCGAGGCGTCGCATCTCGTCGTCGACCAGGCCGAAGAACGTCGAGGGCTTCGAGTAGGTGCCCAGGTGCATCGGGTCGGACGCGTTGTGGTCGATGATGTGCTGCACAGCGCAGTGGTAGGCGTTGCCCGCGCACTGCGCATCCGAGTCGGCGCGCCCGGCGACGAGGTGATCGAGGGCGTCGGGGACGGACAGGCCCCAGTCGACGCCTTGGCGGTCGAGGTCGTCCTGGGTGGCCTGCGCGGCCTTGCGCATCGACTCGAGGCGGCGTCGTCGGTCTGCGCTCAGATCGCCGTTGCTGCCCAGATAGGCCAGGACGTCGGCCTTGTCCGCAGTGGAGTACGCGATGTTGTGACTCATGATCGCCATCGTGCCAAACGGCACTGACATCCGCTGATGCGTGCACCCGACGCTCTCGCGCGGGCTGGGCGGACTGGCGGGTCGGACCTGCGGTGCTCTGCCGGGCATCCTGTTCGTGCTGTACACCGGCGTTTTGTGGGAGTTCCTGCCCCAGGAGCTGGGCTTCGGCTCCGGCATGACCTGCCGACGGCGCCTGCGTGACCGGAACGACGCGGGAGTCTGGCAGCGTCTGCACGAATCGCTCCTGGCCGAGCCGAACGCCACCGACGCGCTGGACTGGTCGAGGGCGGTGATCGACAGCTCGCACGTCAGGGCACTCAAAGGCGGACCAAAACAGGACCGCGCCCGGTCGACCGTGCCCGGACAGGCTCCAGGCACCATCTGGTCACCGAAGGGCACGGCATCCCGCTGGCGGTATCGCTGACCGGCGGAAACCGCGACGACGTCACCCCACTCATGCAGCTGACCGCCGTGGCCGCGCTCCGTAGTACTCGCCTACGGGCCAGCCGTGTTGTCAGTGGCTCGGGATACGGTGCGGTGCGACTGGCCGGCCGGAGATCGTGAGGGACTCGCGCTATGGGGGTGGGCCGGACAGGCCCGGCAGCCAGCTCGGGACTGGAGATGTTCTGCCATGCACCCACCCCCCACTTCCGCCCTCCGAAGGCTCTCCCGCACTGCCGCTCGTCCTCGAGACGGCTGCCGTGGCGATCCCCGATGCGGCGGTCCGGCAGGTCACCGAGGCGGTGCGCACGCCGGGACAGGGGACGACGGGAAGCCCGGCAGCCGTGATCCCTGTCGGCGGTCGGCCCCCTCGCGCGAGCCCGCTGCCCGGTTCTCGTCTGAATCCGGTCTTGGCGGGTCAGCGGGCGAGAGAGACGGCGAAGGGCTTGAAGCCGTGTCGGCGCAGGATGTGGGGGACGACCAGGATCATGGCCTCGGTGGCGCGGGCCGTGGTGATGTCGCCGAGGTCTTCGATCCGTTCGGGCGGCCAGCCCAGGTCACCGAGCAGGGCGGCGACGGTCCTCTTCGCTTGTTCGTCATCGCCGAGAGATAGGCGGTGGGTGGGGTGGCCAGGATGCCGGGAGCGGTCATGACCATGAAAAGCATGGTGTTGAGGGTCTTGACCACGTGGGTGTCGGGGAGCGCGGTCTGGAGCTTCTCGGCGAGGCTGCTGCCGGGGTAGCACAGGTCGCCGGGCAGGCCGTCGCCGTCGTCGCGGGTGGCGTTGGAGACGTCGATGAGGATCTTGCCCGCGAGTTCGGTGCGCAGGCCGGTGAGGCGGTCCAGGGAGCTGTCGCCGGGTGTCGCGTTGATCACGATGTCCGCGGTGCGGGCGGTGGTGCGGTGGTCGGCGAAGGTGCTTCGCGGCGGGAGCCCGGTGGGGCGGGCGGCGGTGTTCTCGGGCTTCCGGACACCGAGGGTGACGTGGTGTCCGGCTGCGGAGAGCTTGCCGGCGAGGCGGGTGCCGACGCGGCCGTCGCCCAGGATGCCGATGCTGGTCATGCGGTGACGCTCCTTGCGGTGTCGGGGTGGAGAAGAGCAGGGGATCGCGGTCAGGCGATCGGCGAGAGGACCTTGAGGGCGGCGCCGTGGATGCCGGGGGCGGCGGCCAGGAAGTCGCGGCTGCCGGTGTGCCAGGGTTCGCCCGTCAGGTCGGTGACGGTGCCTCCGGCCTCGGAGACCAGCAGGGCGCCGGCGACCAGGCCGGAGCGGACGTCGGAGAACTGCCAGAACGCGTCCGTGCGGCCGGCGGCGACGTGGATGAGCTGCATCGTGGCGGGAACGGAGACCCGCACGACCAGGCCGTTGACGAGCATCGCGGTGACTGAGTCACCGATCCGCCGGAAGGTGCGCTCGTCCTCGCCCGGCTTGGCCTGGCCGGTGCCGGTGAGTGCGGCGTTCAGGTCGGTCTTGGCGGACACCCTCAAGGGCCGGCCGTTGAGGCGGGTGCCGCCGCCGGCGACCGCGGTGTAGGTGTCGCCGGTCAGCGGCAGGTGGACGACGGTGAGTACCGGCTGGTTGTCGTGGACCAGGGTGGCGGTGACGGCCCAGTCCTCCATGCCGTGGACGTGGTTGATGTTGCCCTCGGCGGGGTCGACGACCCACCAGTGCCCGGGCGGGAGCGCGCCGCCGGCCAGCTCGTCCTCGGCCCACTGCGACCCTCGCCAGGCCCGCAGCAGCGGTTCCCGCAGCACGTCCAGCACCGCGTCGTCGTTGGCGTGGATCTCGCCCACGACCTCCGCCAGGCTCGCGCCCCGGGCGTGCGGGGTGTGACGGTCGCGCAGGGTGAGGCCGGCGGCCTTCACCGCGGCTGTCACGTCGGACAGGAGCGTCGCAGCGGTGTCGAAGGGCATGGCTGTGCTCATGGTGGGCTCCTGGGGATCGGTGGGACGGGGTGATGATCTCGCCCCCGCACTTCGAAGGTAGGCCGCCCGATCATTAACAACAAGTGCATGCTTTTCACTTGTAGAGTTACTTTCATGCAATTGGATCTGAACCTGCTCACGGCACTGGACGCCCTGCTGGAGGAGGGCAGCGTCGCCGGCGCGGCAGCACGCCTGCATGTCACCGCACCGGCGATGAGCCGCTCCCTGGGGCGCATCCGCAAGGCCACCGGTGACCAGATCCTGGTCCGCACCGGCCGCAGCATGGTTCCCACCACCCGCGCGCTGGCCATGCGCGCCGAGGTCCACGCCCTGGTGCAGCAGGCCCACCGGCTTCTCTCCGCGCAGCGGGAACTCGACCTGGCGGCTCTGGACCGGGTGTTCACCGTGCGCTGGCACGACACCCTGACCGCCGCGTGCGGCACCGCGTTGACCACGGCCGTGCGCCGACAGGCTCCCGGCGTCCGGCTGCGCCTGTCCGCCGAACCCGGGACCGACGACGCCGAGCTGCGCCGGGGCGAGATCGACCTCGGATCGAGCTCCGGCACTCCGACGCTCCCGACATCCGCCACCGCCTCGTCGGCAGGGACCGGCTGGTCGTCGTCACCCGCCGGGCCACCCGCTCACCACAGGCGCGCTGAGCCTCAAGCGTTACGCAGCCGCCGAACACCTCACCGTTTCTCGGCGCGGAAACCTCCACGACCCGATCGACGACGTCCTGACCACACGCGGTCTCGCACGACGCGTCGTCGCCGCGGGGCCCACCGCCGCCTTCGCCCTGCAACTCGCCCTCGACACCGACCTGGTCGTCACCCTCCCCGACGCGGTCACCCGCACGGTCCGCGAACAACTCGGCCTGGTCGCAATGCCACCGCCCCTCCCGCTGCCCGACGTCTCCCTGTACCTGCTGTGGCACCAGCGCTACGACAACGACCTCGCCCACGCCTGGCTGCGAGAACTGGCCACGAAAACCGTCCGGGCACTGTTCACCCCGCCCGTCCCCCCTCAACCACCGTCCGCCGACCAGACCGGGAAGTGACGGCCATGCCCGGGGACCGTAAAACGTTCGGTGTTACGCGACGGTCCCGTACCGAAGCTCGGAGGTGACTGGGGCACCCGCACACACCTGCTCAGACACCTCCGGCCGGGCCCGCCCACCGACACCGACCCGGCATATCCCAGGAAGGACAACGGCCGTGCCCGCGGAGCCCACTCCGAGGAGATCACGGCGGTGACGGACCGGCGCAGTGAACCTCCCACCGTTCGCCCCGGGCCGGCGCCGCCTGACGGCGGCAGCCTAAAGTGGCGAGATGCCTGCACCTGCCGACCGGTCGGCCCTGGACCTGCTGGACGCCCATCTGGAGGCGCTGTGGGACGCGTCGGGCGCCGCGCTCCCGCTGGAGCCGCTCGGCCTCGCGGCGGAAGGAGGGGACGAGCTCGTCCGTTGGGTCCTCGACCGGCTCCGGAGCGTCCCACGCGAGCCGAAGGACGCCTTCGGCCGGGAAGTCGGCAGCTTGCTGGTGGAGTTCCGCTCCCGCCGCAGCCCCTGGAACGCGGCGGCGCTGCGGCTGCTGGACGACACGTACACCTTCGTGGCCACCGGTCCCCGACGGCACGAGGACTGGGCGCACGACGTCCATGCCGTGCTGCACCGGAGAGTGGCCGATCCCGCGGCTGGGTCCGGCTGGACCGGGACCGCACCAACTCCGCCCGCCGGACCGTGCCCGCCTACCCCTTCGACCCACCGGACCCGGCGGAGTCGCCCGCCCGTCTGTACTCCCTGGAGGCGGAGGCGGCAGTCGCCGCGCTGGCCGTCATGGCGGAGGAATGGCAGAGCGAGCCGGCTCCCGTCCGCTCCCGCCCCGACCGGGACGCCCTGCTGGCGGATGCCCGGTTGCTGCTCGACCGGTACGGGCCCGGTGCCCGCTACTGGACCAACGCGACGGCCGCCGCCTCCGGTCCGGCACCGGACTTCCTCACATCCGGCCTCCAGGGCACCGCGTCCCACTGCTTCCACACCCGCGAGTACATCGCCGGCCTCGACATATTCGAGGACCTGGGCGTGGTCGCGGTCAACGACGAAGAGGTAGGCGTCTTCTGGTCATTCGGGGCGTACTGACGACCGTCACGGAACATACGCCCCGTGCCCGCACGGTGTGGCCCCGCCGCTCCCGGCACGATGCCCCGACGCGCGAAGGTTTTCGGGGCTGCGGCACCGGATCGGTCCTCGTCATCGGCACTGCGGTACCGCCGTACCGCCGTACCGCTCTCGGCCGGTACGGCGGTGTCCTGGCGCAGGTCGAGGCCCGCAAGGGCGTGGGCGTCGTCGAGGCAAGGCGCTGGGGACGTCGGGCTGTCCGTCGCCGGCTCCGTGACCCGCTTCGCCGAGGCGTACCGGCCGACGACGCCGGGTGGCCGACGGAGGTCAGCAGCCACCTGCACGGCTTCGTCGCGGAGCCGGACGCGGACTGCCCCCGCCCGCACTCCCGCACTCCCGCACCGCGGAGGGGCCGAGGCCGGCCTCTTCGGCGTATCTGTTCCTTCCCGGGTGGACCGGGCGCGGTTTCCGGCCCGGCCGTCGCTGCCCAGGCCGGCTGCGGCTCTTTGTGTCGAAACCGGTGCCTTCCATAACGCCCGGGGATCGGACGGCGCCGAAGTCGTAGGCGGGAATACCGCGCCACTCCCCACTACGGACCGTCCATGACGGTTTCAGGGCCGGCAACGCCGACGCCTTCACCCTGCGCCTCACTTCCGGCGCCGCCGAAATTTCTTCCAGCGGGTGAGCGTCGGCCGCAGGTCCTCGGTTGCCGCTGGGATCAGGAGTTGTGCCTGATGGTCCGCCGGGTCCAGCCCGCGTAGGCGGGCACGCTGGTGTAGAGGCCCGGCCCGGCTGAGCACGGGACGCCAGGGGCGCCCGGGCCCGAGGTCACTCCGATGAGCTCCCACCGCCCGTGTCGGTCCTTCTGGAGCTGCGGCCCGCCGGAGTCCCCGAAGCAGGCCATGGCCGCGGGCACGCGGCTGATCGTGCACAGCCGGGTCCGGTCGGCGTATCCGGGGGCGCATTCGGTCTCGGCGCCCCGGCGGGTCCGGAGTTCCCGCAGTCGCTCCGGGAAGTTCAGTTCGGTGTCAGAGGTCGTGCCGAATCCGAGGATCCGGGTCAGGGTGCCGGGTCGTCCGGCCCGTTCCGCGATCCGGACGGGCTTCTCGGAGACGGGGCGGTCCAGGCGGACCAGGGCGATGTCGTCCTTGTTGGCGGCCTTCCCGTCACCGTTCAGGTAGCCGGGGTGGACGAAGGTCCGCTCGATGGCCCGGACGGTCCCCCCGGACTTGCGGTCCGTGCTGCCGATCCGGACGAGGCCGTCCAGCTGGAGTCCGTCGTCCTGCAGGCAGTGGGCCGCCGTCAGCACCCACTGCGGATCGATCAGCGAGGCTCCGCAGTTGCCGTCGTACAGCCCCTGCTCGGGTGCCGACTCCGGGATCACCGCCATGAACGGGTAGTGCTCCGTCGGCTCGGTCCCGTTGACGATGGCCCCGGCACTGCCGGCCATCAGCGTGGCGCACGTCGCCACCGCGAGTGCGCCGACCGCGACCGTGCGGGCCGCCCTGCGGCGGACCGACTTCATGCTGAACATCCAGGGTTCCCTTCCTTCGTACACCTTGGTGGTTCAACCCTGTTCGTTCCGGTGCCGGCCGGACCATCCGGCCGGCACCCGGAAGCGGTGGGGACATTCCCCCGCCGGCTGCGGGGGAATGTCCCCCGGACCAAGACGGTGGGAGGCCTCAGCGCGCTCCGCGCCGCAGCGCACGAAGATCACTGCATCGGCTCGGGGAGCCGCCGCACACGAAGAGTGATCACCATGCACGAGTACAGGAAGTCGATCGGCCGACGAGGGCTGTTCGCCCTCACGGCGGCGCTCGCCGCCACGACGGTGGCCGCCCCGGCGGCTTCCGCGGCCCCGTCCCCACCCTTCGTACCCGGCGCCCCCCGCGTCCCCCGCGGGCGTCGTACGCTCCCTGGAGCGGGCCACGCACCCGCTGCGCTCCACGGATCCCGGCGGTTCGACGGCGGACCTGCGGGCGCTGGACGCCATGGTCGGAGGCGCGGAAGCGGTGGGCCTCGGCGAGGCCACGCACGGTTCGCACGAGTTCTTCGCCATGAAGCACCGCGTCTTCCAGTACCTCGTCGAGGAACGCGGCTTCACCACCTTCGCCCTGGAGATGAGCTGGTCGGCCGGGCTCAGGATCGACGAGTACCTCCAGGGCGGCCCCGGCGATCCGCGACGGATCGCACGGGAGACGCTGGCCGGATCCCCCTGGGAGCGCGAGGAGTTCGTCCGTCTGATCGGCTGGATGCGCGACCACAACGGTCGCCGTCCCGACCGCCGGGTCCACTTCATGGGCGACGACCTCGGGGCACCGAAACTCGGCGATCACATCTTCGAACGGGTCCTGTCGTCCGTCGGCACGGCCAGGCCGGAGGCACTGCCCCGGCTCAAGGAGTTGTACGCGGGGCTGCGCCCCTTCGACGACATCTTCGCCCACCTGCGCAAGCCGCTCCCGGAGCGCAAGGAGAACGCCGCGCGGGCGCAGGAGGCCCTCGACCTGGTTGCCGGGCACCAGGAGGCCGGCGGCGAGGACTACGCGTGGACCGTGCAGCACGCCCGGAACATCGCGCAGACCTTCGCCTTCGCCACCGTCGACCTCGCGGACCCGGTCTCGGTCACAGCCGCGGAGCGCCTGCGCGACCAGGCCATGGCCGACAACGTGCTGTGGTGGCAGCGCCAGACCGGCCACAGGATGCTGCTGTCCGCCCACAACGGCCACGTCGGCTACCTGTCCACCCATCCCGACATGTACCCGCGCACCCAGGGCGCCGTGCTGCGCGACCGCCTGGGCCGCGGCTACGCGGCGATCGGCTTCGCCTTCGCCGGCGGCTCCTTACTCACCAAAGACGCCTCCCTCGACGGCGACTGGAAGCCCGTCACCGTTCCGGCGGCACGTCCCGGCATGCACGAGCACACCCTGGACCGGGTCGGGTACCGAGACTTCTACGTAGACCTGCGGGCGGTACCCGCCGAGGCGCGGGCCTGGCTCGACCGGCCCCGGCCGGTCTACGACGCCGGTTCGACCTTCACCTCCGACCCCCTGCCCACTCTCGCGATCGGCCGGGCCTACGACGTCCTTGTCCACCTCAACCGGGTCCGGGCGGCCGACAGGCTCTGAACCCCACCCGGTGGCGGGCGGCGGGATGGTCTGTAGGCCCCGGGGGCGTCAGCGGGCCGTGCCGAAGTCCTGCGTCCAGTAGTTGCCGGGCTGCGCCAGCCCCACACCGATCTCCTTGAAGCCGCAGTCCAGGATGTTGCGCTTGTGGCCGGCGCTGGCCATCCAGCCCGCCATGACCTGCTCGGGCGTGGAGTACCCGTAGGCGACGTTCTCGCCGTAGGTGCTCCAGAGGTAGCCCGCGCGCGTGATCCGCTGTCCCGGGTCGGACCCGTCGGAACCGGTGTGCGACATGGTGGTGTGGCTCGCCATGTCCGCGCTGTGGTTCTGGGCGGCCTGCGAGAGCTTCGCGTTCAGGGTGACCGGGGAGCAACCGGCCTTGGCGCGCTCGCCGTTGACCAAGGCGACCACGCGGGCGACGGCGGCGGACGCGGAGGTCGCCGTGCCGGCAACAGGGGGCGTGCCGGCTGCAGGGGACGTGCCGGCTGCGGGGGCCGTGGGGGCGGGCGGCTTCGGTGCGGCGGTCGTCGTCGAGGGGGGCGCGGTGGCCGTCTTCGACGCGGTGGTGGTCCTCGTCGGGGCGGGTGGGGTGGGCGTCTTCGAGGCGGGCGCCTCGGGCTTCGCCGGGGCGGGCGCCGCCGTCCCGGGAGAGGTGGTGGGCGAGGCCGGGGGCGAAGACGTCGCCGTGGGCTTCGCGGTCCAGACGTCCCGCCCCCGGTGTCCGTCCCAGGACGTCTTCCTCCCGTCCGTCCAGAAGTCGCCGGACGTGACGGTGACGGCCTCGGATCCCGCGCCGTCCATGCATGCCATGGCGGCCGACGGCACCGCCACCGCGCCCATCGCCAGGACGGCGACGGCTATGGGTCGGCGGCGCATCTTCCTGCGGTGCTTCCGTTGGTTCCTCATACGGACCTCGTTCGGTCGACTCTCCTTGCGCCTCCGGCAGGCTCGGTTTCGCACAGGCAGTGCGCTTGACCTGCGGGACGCCTTGTGGGGCCGTCATTGTTAAAAACCGCGTGAGGGCACGGCAACGGGCGCTCCCACTACCTCGCCTAGTAGGCGAGAGCGCCTTGAATCCGGCCCGGGATTGTGCCGAGCCGTCGTGCCGGACGTCGGCGGCGCCTCACGCTCCGTCAGAAGGACGGCAGAGGCGGTCCAGCGGCCCGAGACCGGTGACCCCGGTCGGCACACCCGGCCGAGGAGCCGTGCATGCCTGTTTATGTACACCAGATCCGCCTATGTCACCCACGCGTGACGTACTATCCCGGCACGTTGACGGGGACCGGGGACGTGAGGGATGTCACTGGCTTCGCCCGCAACCCTTTCGGTGTCCGGCGTGTGAAGGGGATGCCGCTCGTCGGCGGCTTCGGCCGGAGGGCCGATTCAGCGGTCTGGCCCCCTCGCCTGGCCGCGGCGGGTCGGGACGCGCGGAGAGGCCCTGTCGCGGGGCATCGCGGAGAGAGGGCCGGCCCCGTACCCGGCGAGGCAGAGCAGAGCCCGGGTGTGGCGCTTGCACCGGGCGGCGAAGCCGGAGCTCACGCCCCTCATCAGCGGTCCGTCGACACCTCCGGACCCGGTGACACTCCCGGATCATGGACAGCAAGGGGGGGAAGTCATGCCGGACCCGAAGGCCGAAGGCCCCGTCGCGGAGCCACGAGAAAGACATCCGATGCAGTTGATCTGACAAGCGGCGCCGGTCGGCTGGGGTGTCAGTGGCGTGCGACAGCATCCGCCGAATGACGAGTGCACACCCAGGGCGCGGCCTGGAACTGTTCCGGGCAGGTGACTTCCCCCTCTACACGTTGACCTTCGTACGGGGCTTGAGCCCTGTCGAGCTGCTCACCCGCATGGGGGTCGACCAGGCGACCCTGGCGCTTCGCGACGGCATGGATCTGTCGGACGACTTCGGCGACGATCTCCTCGACTATGAGGAACCGGTCGTCACCACGGGCATCGACGGCCCATGGACCTGGGCTTGGGAGCAGGGCGGTGTGCACGGGCTCGAGGAGAAGATCCTGAGCGCCGTGTCCGTCGGCACCGAGGCCGTTGCCCTGCACTACAACGAAAAGCCGATGCACTGGTTCAAGTACGCGGTCGACGGCGACGTCATCGTCGACTTTCACACGCTCCAGGAGATCGAACCGACCGGGCAGGACCCGACACGGCTCGATGAGCACATGCGGCCGTTGGGACTCGTCCCTGGCGGGCGGTCCCCTCTCCATGGCGTCCTGTCGCTCGTCGAGAACGCTTTCGGTATCCGGCTGACGCACCCGGGCGAGGTGGACGACCCGCGTATGAGCGGCCGGTTGATTCCTTTGCCGGAGTGACTCCTCGTGTGGCTGGGCCGCTCCGGTTCGATGGCGGGGGGTGTGTCGAGCAGCAGCCGCACGGGGGACGACCGGAGCGGGCGGGAGGGCTGTGCTCTCGTCGTAGGCGACGTGTTCGGCGAGGCAGTGCTCCGACCAAGGCCGGTGGCGCCGGAGGTCCAGGACTCGTGTCGTGAAATTGACCCGGGAATCTGCGGACGGATTGCCCCAAGCACTCGGTCAACCCGCCGTCCAGAATAGTGATCACAAGGGCGACGAAAACGCCGGCTACCAAGGGAGCGCACTCGATGAGCAGCATCCGTACCGACTTCGCGCCGATCGTGACCCGGGCCGCAGAGGCGGAGACGACGAGCGACCCGAGCAGCACGATGACGCTGCTGGCGGACTCCGAGGCGACAGGCGGGCTGCTGACCAGCTACCGCTCGACCTTCGCGGAGGGCGCGGTGGAGCGCCGGCGCATTTCCACACGCGGGCTGCGGAGATGTTCTACGTCATCGACGGATCCCTGCGCGTCCTGCTGGGGGAGGCGATCACCGTACTGAGCGCCGGTGACTTCCTGCTCGTACCGCCGCACACCCCGCATGCCTTCGCCGCCGCCCCGGGGTGCACGGCGGACGTGCTGTTCACCTTCACTCCGGGAATGGCGCGCTTCGACTATCTGCGGCTCCTGGGCCGGGTGATGCGCGGCGAAGCCGGCTTCGAGGAGATCAAGGCGTCCTCGGAGCGCTTCGACAACCACTACGTCGACAGCCCCGCGTGGAACGCCGCACTGGCCGCCGGCTGAACCACATGGGCGGCCCCCGCTCGGCGGCCAGGCAGATCGCCATGATCACGCCAGGGCCGGTGCCACCCGGACCGACTTCGGCGAGATGATGGCCCACCGCCTCGGTCCCCCGCTCCCCGCCTGGATCGACGCCGTCGACAGCAGTCAGCCGCCGGGCCTCACCGGCTTCGCACTCCACCTGCTCCGGGACCTCGACGCCGTGATGGCCGGACTTACCCTGCACTACGGCTCCGGCGGCGCCGAAGCCGTAGTGAACCGCATCAAAAAAATCAAGAGGCAACTCTACGGACGAGCCGGATTCGAACTGCTCCGCAAGATGCTCGTGCTGCAGTGATGCCCTCGCATTATCCACGTGAACGTACGGACAGGACTGCGTAGGGTGACCAGCGTGGACCCAGCTGACTTCTACACCGGCATCGTCGCGGAACTCTACGGACCGCTGAAGTCCTTCTCCCAGGATCCCGAACCCTACGCAGCCTTCATTCAGCAAGCCGGCATGCCGGCGCTGGAGCTGGGGTGTGGAGACGGTGAGCCCCTGCTCGAACTGTGCCGACGCGGCCTGGACGTCGACGGCGTCGACTCCTCCGCCGACATGCTGGAGCGGCTCCGACGACGGGCAGACGCACAAGACATCCGTGCCACCGTGTTCCACCAGCGCATGGAGGCTTTGCACCTGCCCCGTCGCTACCGGGCGATCTTCCTCGCCGGGCCGACCTTCACCCTGCTCCCCGACGACGCCACAGGGCTCGCCGCCCTGCGCGGCATCCGCGCTCACCTGGCTGAGGGCGGCACCGCCCTGGTGCCCCTGTTCACCCCCGCACCGACCCCCGCCGAACACATCGGCCGGGTGCGCACGGCCACCGCGCCCGACGGCGCCGAACTCCGGGTGTCCGTCGTCGCCGAGCAACGCGACGAGACAGCCCGGACACAGACGACACTTTTACGCTACGAACGCCACCGCGGCTCAGACAGCACCATCGAAGACCGCCCGTGGATCATGCATTGGTACACCCGGCACCAGTTCGAAAAGCTGGCGACGAGCGTCGGCCTGGCCGTGACCGCGGTCACCGATCCGGACGGCAAGCCAGCCCCTGCTGATGCCGCCGACCTGCTGCACTTCCGACTCCGAGCCACCTGAGCGCCTCCGCTCCGGGAAGGTCCGGGATCACCCTCCGCGACCGACGTGCGGGCGGTGTCCCCTGGTCCTGCCACTCCCCGGACGAGCCCGCCGCACGCCTCTTGTGCCTGCTCGCCCTCCACCCCGGACCCCACAGCAGCGCCCCGGCCCTCACCGGGCTCCCCTGCCCCGGGCTCAGGCGCCCGGGTCCGGGCCTTGTGGGGGTCAGGCGGCCCAGACGCCGGAGTTCGCCGTGGTGGAGCCGAAGTCGAAGATGAAGCGGGTGCCGTCCAGGACGTCGGTGGCGACCACGGTCCACTGGCCCGCGTAGGCGGTCTTGAAGGAGCTCTGGCAGTACCTGCTGCCGGAAGACGCGTAGAAGCAGACCGCGATCAGGGTCGTCGTGTTGGGCTTGATGTTGATGTCGTTGCAGTTGCTGGTGGCGGTGAGGGTGGTGGACCCGTTGTTCGGGTACCACCGGTTCCCCGCCGGTTTGGAGTAGGACTTCGCGCTGCCGTAGCAGGACAGGGCCGTGGTGGTCCCCGCCGTGGCCGTCGAAGTGGTCGCGGCCGTCAGTCCGCCGGCGGCCAGAGCGGCGACAGCCAGAATCCGGACGGTGTGCGAACGCATACGCATGCTTCCCCCCTGCCGCGCCGGCAGCTCCGGCGCTCAGTGGAGCGTACGAACCCGCAGACCCTTCGAACAGGTGATGTTCTCGACAAATGCGTCGTGGTGCCGGTGAGCCCCTGGGGGCGCGGATGCTCTGCAGTTGGTGTCCGGCCACGGCTCGGGGCCTCAGCAGCCTGAGGACGGGCCCGGCCCCCAGCCTGAATTCGAGGGTCCGCGGAAAGCACCCGGCTGCCTGCGAACCCCCTGACGATGCGAGCCGGCCCCCGCCGGGACATCGCCGGGGCAGGAGGGCGGGAGTCCTCATCACCGACACCGGACGCAACGCGTCCACCACTTCCCCGACCGGCCTTCCCGTCATGCGTCGGGTCCCTGACCGCCTTGGACCACCGCACCGCTCACCACGGTCTGCACCGCGAACACCGGGTCGAGAGGCTCCACGAGTTCCCTGGTGGCGACGGCGACGAGGCGCGCGGGTGGGTCACCGGCCGGCAACGCGCTCACGTACTCGATGGCCTCCGCGGGCGAGAGCACGGGCAGCCTCTGGCGCAGTGTGCGCACCGCGTGCATGCGCCCGTGGGCAGCGGCGACCTCGCGCAGCGCATCGTGCAGATCGTCTACCGGGGTGCGCACCGGCAGCCCGCGTATCCGGGCCCGGTAGTCGTCCTCCCATGCTCCGGTTGCCGAGGAGAGGACGCCGATCCGATGCAGTCCCCCGTCGACGCGGTCGACCAGGTACGGCCCATTGCCGATCAGCATGGACTTCCAGTTCCGGGTGCGTGCGAACTCCTCGGACTGCCAGGAGACGATCCACACCAGTTCGTGCTCCTCGACATGAACCACAGCCATCTTCACCGCGTCCGGGCCCACAGCCCGCCACTGCTGGTAGTCGCGCTCCAGCTGTTCTTCGACAGCCCGAACGGCGGCTTCTCGCTGGATCACGCGTGCAGCATCTCGTACGGGCCCTTTTCCGGACCAGCGAATTCGCTTGGCGCAGAGCCGCCTCCGAAGGGCTGACGGATCTTCTCACCCAGGAACACGACAGCAGCGGAAGGGGCTTCCGCCGCTCGGCTTGTCGGGGCATGACTTAGCCGTCACTCATTCACCACACGCACTCCATCGGCCGCGCCCCTTCGCCGCGGCCGCCCTTCCGTACCTCCCCCTGCCGCCCCGGCTCCCCGTCGGCGGGCCCCGGATCCGGTGTCGGTGCGGCGGGGAGCCGGGGCGGACGGTGCCGGGAGTCGGCCCGGCCGGTGTCACCACTCAGGCAGACTGCCGGTGTCACCGCTCAGGCCGGCTGTGGCTCCTTGTCCGGACGGTGGATCGGGCTGGCCACGCCGGTGAGTGGGACCCCCGTCCCGCCGCGCCGCTCCGCGATGATCTCCGCCGCGATGGACACGGCGGTCTCCTCGGGGTACGGGCCCCCAGATCCAGCCCGATCGGGGACCTCAGCCGGGCCAGCTCGCGTTCGACGACGCCCGCCTCCCGCAACCGCCGCTCCCGGTCCTCGTGGGTGCGGCGCGAGCCCATCGCGCCGATGTAGGCGGCCGGCCGGCGCAGCGCCTCCCGCAGCAGGGGCACGTCGAACTTCGCGTCGTGGGTCAGGACGCACAGCACCGTCCGCCCGTCGGTGGCCGTGCCCCGCAGATACCGGTCGGGCCAGTCGACGACGATCTCGTCGGCGTCCGGGAAACGGGCTCGGGTGGCGAAGACGGGCCGGGCGTCGCACACCGTGACGTGGTAGCCGAGGAACCGTCCCGCCCGCACGAGCGCCGCCGCGAAGTCGATCGCGCCGAAGACGATCATGCGGGGCGGCGGCACGGCCGACTCCACGAGCAGGGTGACACCGCCCGGGCAGTGCGTGCCGTCCTCGGAGAGTTCCACCGTGCCGGTCCGGCCGGCGTCCAGCAGGGCGCGGGCCTCGGAGCGCGCGGTGCGGTCCAGCTCCGGGCCGCCGCCGAGCCCGCCCCCGTACGAGCCGTCGGGGCGCACGAGCAGGGCCCGGCCGAGCAGCCCGACAGGGCCCCGCGCCACCCGGGCCAGGGCCACCGGCTCACCGTCCGCCGCGGCGGACAGCGCGGCGTCGTGCACCGCCCGCCCGGCGGAGAACGGAACGACCAGCACGTCGATCGTCCCGCCGCAGGTCAGTCCCACCGCGAAGGCGTCCTCGTCGCTGTAGCCGAACCGCTCGGTCAGCGGCTCGCCGTCGCGCAGGGCCTGGCGGCACAGGTCGTACACGGCGCCCTCGACGCAGCCCCCGGAGACCGAGCCGATCGCCGTGCCGTCGGCGTCGACGGCCAGGGCCGCCCCGGGCGGACGCGGTGCGCTGCCGCCGACGGCGACGACCGTGGCGACGGCGAAGTCACGGCCCTCCTCGGCCCAGGCGTGCAGGGCCCCGGCCAGATCAAGCATCGTCGCCCGCCGACAGGACGCGGTCGGGCCGGATCGGCAGGTCGCGGTGGCGTACGCCGGTCGCGTGCCAGACGGCGTTGGCGATCGCGGCGGCCGCGCCCACGATGCCGACCTCGCCGATGCCCTTGATGCCGATCGGGTCGTCGGGGTCGGGGTCGTCGACCCAGTCGGCCTCGACGTGCGGGACGTCGGCGTGCGCGGCGACGTGGTAGCCGGCCAGGTCGGCGCCGTAGGCACCGCCGCTCGCCGGGTCCCGGACGGCCTCTTCGTGCAGGGCCATGGACAGGCCCCAGATCATTCCGCCGACGAGCTGGTTGCGGGCGGTGAGCGGGTTGACGATCCGGCCGGCCGCGAAGACGCCCAGCATGCGGCGCACCCGGACCTCGCCGGTGGCCGGGTCGACGGCGACCTCGGCGAACTGGGCCCCGAAGGAGTGCCGTTCCTTCTGGGCGAGCGCGCCGACGGCCTCGGTCGTGTCCGACCGCACGGTGATGCCCTGCGGCGGGACGTCCCCGCCCGGCGCGAGGGTGCGGCGCAGTTCCTCGGCCGCGGCCGTGACGGCCCAGCTCCAGGAGCGGGTGCCCGCGGAGCCGCCGGCGATCATCGCGGGGCCGAGGTCGCTGTCGCCGATCCGCACCCGTACGCGGTCGGTGGGCACCTCCAGGGCGTCGGCGGCGACCAGGGTGAGCGCGGTCCGGGCGCCGGTGCCGATGTCGGCGGCGTTGATCCGGACCGTGAAGGTGCCGTCCGCCTCTGCTGTCACGGACGCCGTGGAGGGCATGGCCATCACCGGGAAGGAGGCGGCCGCGGTGCCCGTGCCGAGCAGCCAGCGCCCCTCTCTGCGCACGCCCGGGCGCGGGTCCCGCTCCGCCCAGCCGAACCTGCGGGCCCCTTCCCGGAAGCAGGCGACCAGGTTCCGCCCGGCGAACGGCAGTCCGGAGACCGGCCCCACCTCGGGTTCGTTGCGCAGGCGCAGTGCGATCGGGTCGACACCGCACTTCTCGGCGAGTTCGTCGAGCGCCGACTCCAGCGCGAACGAGCCCGGCGCCTCGCCCGGGGCGCGCATCCAGGTCGGGGTGGGGACGTCGAGCCGCACCAGTTGGTTGACCGTGTGGTGGGCGTCGGCGGCGTACATCGACCGGCCGACCGCGGCGCTCGGCTCGACGAACTCGTGCACGGTGGAGGTCTGGTTCAGGGAGCGGTGCTCCAGGGCACGCAGCCGCCCGTCCGGATCGGCGCCGAGGCGGACGCGCTGCGCGGTGGGACTGCGGTAGCCGGCGAGCGAGAACATCTGCCGGCGGGTCATGACGACCCGGACGGGCCGCTGCAGCACGGTCGCGGCCATCACGGCGGCCACCTGGTGGGCGCGCCCGCCCTTGCTGCCGAAGCCGCCGCCGACGTGTTCGGAGCGCACGCGCACGGCGCCGGGATCGAGGGAGAACAGGTTCGCGAGCTCTCCCGCGACCCAGGTGGTGCCCTGGTTGGAGTCGACGACCTCCAGCCGGCCGCCCTCCCAGCGGGCGGTCGCCGCGTGCGGCTCCATCGGGTTGTGGTGCTCCTCCGGGGTGGTGTACCGCGCGTCCACCACGACGGCGGACGCCGCGAGTTCCCGGTCCAGGTCGCCCTTCCGCGCCACGGCCGGCAGGTGTCCGTCGACCGGGTACGCCTCGGCCTCGCGTGCGGCCGAGAACGCGACGTCGTGCGGCTCCTCGTCGTACGTCACGGCGAGGGTCTCGGCGGCCTCCCTGGCCTGTTCGGACGTCTCGGCGACGACCAGGGCCACGGGCCAGCCCAGGTGGGGCACCCGGTCGTGCTGGAAGAGGCCGGTGCTCGGGTCCGGCGGGGCGCCCATCATGCCGACGAAGCCGGTCTCGAGGCGCGGGGCGTTGTGGTGGTGGAGCACGGTGAGGACGCCGGGCATCGCCAGGACGGTGTCGGTGTCCAGGGCGCGGACGCGGCCGCGGGCGACGGTGGACAGCACCAGCCAGCCGTGGGCGAGTTCGGCGAAGGGGATCTCGCCGGCGTAACGGGCCGCGCCGGTGACCTTGTCGCGGCCTTCCACGCGGGTGTGGGCGGTGCCGGTCGCGCGCCCGGCGGCGGACCGGCCGGTGATGGCGGTGGTCATCGGGCGGCCTCCTCGGCGAGTTCGCTGAGGACGGCCACGACGAGGTTGCGCATCAGGGTCACCTTGTATCCGTTGCGGGGCAGGGGCCTCGCGGCCGCCAGTTCGGCGTCCGCGGCGGCCGCGAAGGTCTCGGCGTCGGCCGGGGCGCCGGTCAGGGCGCGTTCGGCCGTACGGGCCCGCCAGGGGCGGGAGGCGACGGCCCCGAAGGCCAGGCGCACGTCGTGCACGACACCGTCCCTGAGGTCGAGGGCGGCGGCGACCGAGCCGATGGCGAAGGCGTACGAGGCCCGCTCGCGCACCTTGCGGTAGCGGGAGTTGGCCGCCGTGGCGCCGGGCGGCAGGGTGACGGCGGTGATCAGGGCGCCCCGCGGCAGGGCGGTCTCCCGGTGCGGTGTCTCCCCCACGGGCAGATAGAGGTCGGTGAGCGGCAGCTCGCCCGGTCCGTCGGCGGTCTCGTAGGAGACGCGGGCGTCGAAGGCGGTCAGGGCCACGCCCATGTCGGAGGGTGGGTGGCGACGCAGTGACCGGAGGCGCCGAGGACGGCGTGGTTGTGGTGCTCACCGGTGAGGGCGGGGCAACCGCTGCCCGGATCACGCTTGTTGCAGGGCGAGTTGACGTCGGTGAAGTAGCCGCAGCGGGTGCGCTGGAGCAGGTTGCCGCCGACGGTGGCCATGTTGCGCAGTTGCCCGGAGGCGCCGGCCAGTACCGCCTGGGCCAGGGCCGGGTAGCGGCGCCGGACCTCGGGGTGGGCGGCCAGATCGCTGTTGGTGACGGTCGCACCGATACGCAGTCCGCCGTCCTGTGTCGACTCGATCCGGTTCAGGGGTAGTTCGCGTACGTCGACGAGCCGGGCGGGCCGCTCGACGCCGGTCTTCATCAGGTCGATCAGATTGGTGCCGCCGCCCAGGAAGCGGGCGTCCGTGTCACCGTCGAGCAGCGCCACGGCGCCGGGGACGTCGTGGGCGCGCCGGTAGCCGAACTCCCTCATGCGGACGCTCCGTTCGTCTCGGCGGCGCGGGCCACGGCCTGGACGATGGAGACGTACGCGCCGCAGCGGCACAGGTTGCCGCTCATCCGCTCGCGGATCTCCTCGGGGGTCAGGGGCGGCGGTCCCGCCTCGGGCCGCAGGTCGTGGGTGGCGGCGCTCGGCCAGCCCGCGGCGTGTTCGGCGATCACGGCGATGGCCGAGCAGATCTGACCGGGTGTGCAGTAGCCGCACTGGAAGCCGTCGAGGTCGAGGAACGCCTGCTGCACCGGGTGCAGTTCGTCGCCGTCGGCCACGCCCTCGACGGTGGTGATCTCGCGTCCTTCGGCCGCGACCGCCAGTTGCAGGCAGGCCACGCTGCGGCGGCCGTCGACCAGGACGGTGCAGGCACCGCACTGCCCCTGGTCGCAGCCCTTCTTGGTGCCGGTCAGGTCGAGCCGTTCCCGCAGGGCGTCGAGCAGGGTGGTGCGGTGGTCGACGGTCAGCGGATACTTCTCGCCGTTGACGGACAGGGTGAGGGCGCTGGACGTCGATGAGGCCATGGAAGCCTTCTCTCTCACGTGGTCAGGCGGGTCGGGCGGGGCGGGGGCGCTGCGGCTGGCGGCGCCGGTGCACGACCGTGCAGGATGCGGGGCAGGTGGGCCGTGTCCGGCCGCCCCGGGCTGTCCCGCACGGACGGCACGCCGATACGATGGGAACAAGCGGACAGTTGTCCGTTACCCGGAAAACGTAACGGACAACTGTCCGCTTAACAAGGACCGGGTTTCGGCCACCACCGCGAGGAGGGCCAGTGGGCCAGCACAAGGAAGCGCCTCTGCGCTCGGACGCACAGCGCAACCGCGCGCGCATCCTGGAGGTGGCGCTGGCCGAACTGACCCGCTCGGCGGACACCCCGCTGAGCACGATCGCCAAGAAGGCGGGTGTCGGGCAGGGGACCTTCTACCGCCACTTCCCCACCCGTGAGGCCCTGGTCCTGGAGATCTACCGCCACGAGATGCAGCAGGTCGCCGACACCGCGGCCCCGCTGCTGTGCGGCCGGGAACCCGACCGGGCGCTGCGCGAGTGGATGGACGGGCTCGCCCGGTTCGCCATGACCAAGGCGGGGCTGGCCGATGCGATCCGGCAGGCGACCGGCGCGCCGGGCACGCAGAAGCCGGGCCACGCCCCGGTGACGGAGGCGGCCGAGCGCCTGCTCCGCGCCGCCGAGCAGGCCGGCGCCATCCGCCCCGGGATCACGGTGGACGACCTGTTCCTCGCCATCGGGGGCCTGTGGACACTCGATCCGCACGGCGACTGGCAGCCCCGGGCGACCCTCCTGCTGGACCTCGTCATGGACGCGCTCCGCGTCGGAGCGCCCGGGCGGTGACGCGCCGGGGCCGTCAGGGGCGCCGACGTGCCGCGGTGAGGGCTCCGGGTTCGCTCGTCAGGCCGGCGCCGTGGAGGCCGGGTCCGCGCTGTTCCGCCGGCACCGCTGGGCGGGCGTCGGCGCTGCTTCTGGCGCAGGCCGGGAACGTGCGGGGCAGTGCAGTGGACACGGCCTAGGTACAGGGCTGAGCCGGGCTGGCCCGGCCAGGCTGAGCCAGGCCGAGCCGGGCGGGAGACGAGTGCGCGCCGGGGCCGGCGGCGGAGAGGACCGGTACACCCCATCGTGTCGGCCGCTTCGCGCCCTCGTCCGTTCCGGCATCGGGGCGGCACGGCCACCACGCTTCGGGGCTCTCGATGCGAACAGGACGCGATCAGGTCCTGGATCGGCGGTGCAACTGAGCACTTCGGCCGGCCGGTTGAGTGCCCGTCGGGCAGAGTGTCGTTCATGGACACGACGCCCCCGAGCCGCCCCCTCGTCGAAGCAGGGTGGCAGAAGGTCCGTGCCGACGGACGCGTCCGCCCTGAACTGCTTGAAGTCGCCTACGCCGAGCCCCGCCTGCGTCAGCTGTTCCCCTGGACGGGAATGGGAGAGCTGCACTTCAGCCGCTGCACGGAGAGGGGGTGGACGTGGGACGTCCCCTACATCATGCCCGCGGCAGGGGGCGAGTACCTGGTCGCCGGTCCCCTGCGGACCGAGTCCGTGGGTTTCGCAGCGACGCCGGAACAGGCCGTCACCATGGTCGTCGACCGCCTTCCCCCGGCTGCGGCCCCGCGTTCGTCGGGACCCCCGAAGAACTCGCCGCCCACGAGGCCGCGCTCCCGTCGGTCGCCCTGAAGGACGCCCAGCACTCCACAGACTGAGTCCGCTGTCCCAGCGTTCCGGTTCCACGCTCCCCTGGCTTATCGACGCACCGTCAACCGGGCTGATTTCAGGGCTCGTTCGGTCGCCGTGACACGCAGGGAGGTCGACGGGCGACCGGACAGCCGGCGGCTCGTCGCCGCCGCGCACGACCTGCGGCACACCGACCCGGACGTCGCTCGCCGACGGGACGACCACACCGTGCGCGACTGCGCTTCGGTGCCCCGACGGATCGCCCATCCCGAGGCAGGCCCACCACGTCGCACACCTCGTCGACGACGTACGGGTCCGTGGACAGCTCGACCGTCCCGGTGCGGTGCGGCTGCGGGCCGAAGGCGCGCCGGCTCCGCGACACGGTCGACTGCGACAGGCACCTCTCTTCGGCCATCGTCCGGGTCGACCGGTGCGTGGCGTTCTTCGGCGTCGACTCCAGCGTCCCGGCGACGAGGGGCACGACCGCGGACTCGGGCAAGCAGGGCGGGACACCAGCTTCGAACACCCGTTGAGCATGTACGGCGGTCCGCCCGAACGTCGGCGTTTCGGCCAACCCGCCCTCAGCCGCGCGCTCTTGCGCGGCAAGGGTCGGTGCACTGCCCACCTTCAGAAAACCGCTCGATACCAGGGCGCACAACCCGACCGAAAGACAGGTGTTCGAAATCGTGGCGGCGTCGTTGGACACGCCGACACCGCCATCACGTCCACGAGGGGGAACACGTCGATGCCCGTCGAACCAGGCAGTGAAGAGACCCAGAACCCGCCGAAGGTCACGGCCACGGACAACATCTCGGACGCGGAGCGCGAGCTGTACGGGGGCCGATTGCGCTACGACCAGGCTTACGTCCGCCACGAAGGCCCGCTGACCCGGCTGGGCTTCGGTCACATGGCAGCCGAGCTGCCCCGCATGGTGGGCATGGTGCTGCGCACCGGCTGGCAGACGGACCGGCGGGCGCTCGCCGCGGTCGTGGTGGCCCAGCTCGGGCAGGGTGTGACGGCCGGCTGGGGGCTGGTGGCGGTCAACGGTGTTCTCACACAGTTGTTCGCCGACGGTCCGACCGCGGACAAACTCCGCGAGACTCTGCCGTCGCTGGCGGTGCTCGCGATCGCGGCGGTGGCGACAGCGGTGCTGTCGGCGTGGTCGACGGCCATGTCCGGCAGGCTGGAACCGCAGGTGGAGCGGGCGGTCTCCGCCCGGTACTACACGGCCGTCACCGGTGTGGAGGTGGAGGCGACCGAGCGGCCGGAGGTCCAACGGGTCCTGGAGGCGGGGAAGTTCGGCACCGACTCCGCCCGCAGCATGCTCCGGCTGTCGGTGGGCGTGGGGAACGTGGTCATCGGCATGGCGGCGGCCGCGGTCGTGCTCGCGGCGCTGCACTGGGCGCTGTTGCCGATGCTGCTGGCGATCGCCCTGCCCAAGGGATGGGGTGCGGTCCGCTCCGCGCGCCGCGAGTACCTCTCCCGCCTGAACTGGGTCGACCACCGCAGGGCGATCGCCTCGCTGCTGGCCTACCTGACGCGCCCGCACGCCGCCGGGGAGATCCGGGTGCACGCCGCCGGCACGAAACTGCTGTCCGGCTACGAGGAGATGTCGAGGCAGACGGAGGCGGAGCAGCGACGCCTGGCCCGGGCGCAGGCGTCCACGGACCTGGTCGCGGGAGCGTTCGCCGGCGTGGCGTCACTGGCTTGCTACGGCGTGCTGTGGTGGCTCCTGGCGACCGGTGGTCTGCCGCTCGCCGTCGGCGGGACCGCGGTGATCGCCATCCGCACCTCGACGGCGCGGCTCACGTCGCTGGTGCAGCAGGTCAACCGGCTGTACGAGGAACTGCTGTACCTCACCGACACGGAGGACGCCATCAAGGTGGCGGGTGAGAACGCCATCCCGCTCACCGGAACACCGCTGCCCACGCCGGTGCGGGAGGTGCGGACGGAGGCGGTGTCGTTCACCTACCCGGGGGCGCACTCCCCCGCCCTGGAGGGCGTGAGCGTGCGGATCCCCCGGGGGAAGGTGACGGCCCTGGTGGGTGCGAACGGCTCGGGGAAGACCACCTTGACGAAGGTGCTGGCCGGCCTGCTCCTTCCCACGGAAGGAGGCGTGTGGTGGGAGGCGGACTCGGGCCGGCCGGTTGAGCTGCGCGAAGCGGACCGTGCCCAGGTGTTCGCCTCGGTCGGTTTGCTGGCGCAGGACTTCCCGCGCTGGGAGATGACGGCGGCCGCGAACGTGGCCATCGGCGCCGGCGATCGTCCCCGGGACATGGACCGCGTCCGCGAGGCCGCCGGAGATGCGGGCGTGCTCGACCTGATCGAGGGCCTGCCGCACGGCTGGGACTCGATCGTGTTCAAGGGCTACGAGCGCGGTGTCCAGCTCTCGGGTGGGCAGTGGCAGAAACTGGGGACCGCTCGGACGCGGTACCGGCAGGCGCCGTTCCTGCTGGTGGACGAGCCGACCAGCGCCCTCGATCCGCATGCGGAAATCGCCTCGTTCCAAGGGCTGTGGTCCCTGGCCGAGCAGGGGCACGCGGTCGTGCTCGTCACCCACCGGCTCGCCGCGACCATGAAGGCCGACCGCATCTACGTCCTCGACCAGGGGCGCGTCGTCGAAGACGGCACTCACGAGGACCTGATGGCCCGCGAGGGCGGCCTGTACCAGGGCATGTTCACCGCGCAGGCCGCCCAGTACGGGCTCGCGCCCGCGGTCGACCCGGTTCCCGGCCCTCGCGGCGCCCAGCCGTCCGACCACGAGACGACGAGCTGACCCACCGGCGCGACTTCCACGGCCCGCCCCGCGGGTACCGCCCCACGACGTCGAAGGCGGGACGACGCTCATGCCGCCCGGCTCTTGCGTGATCCGTAAGAACGTCGAGGCCCCTCGGCCGCCACCCCCGCGTGGTGAGGTTCGTCCTCACGGCGGCGGACCGGTCCCCGGTCCTGCGGCGCGGGCGTAGCGGGCGGCGAGGTCCGCGAACGCCGTGGCCAGTTGTGGTGGGCCGACGACTTCGACGTCGGTGTCGAAGTGGCCGAGGACGGCGGCGAGTCCGGTCCAGGACCAGGAGCCGAGGGTGAGCCGGCAGTGGTGGGGGCCGAGTTCCTCGACGGTTCCGTCCCGGGCGAAGGGGGCGACGTCGGCGGCCGGGAGGTGGAGGATGACCTCGCCCCGGCAGGGCCAGTCGGTGCTGGTGCCGTCGTTGCCGCGGAACCGGCTGGTGAGGAAAGTGGAGACGTCACCGCCGGGGAGTTCGCGCGGGTGAAGCGGGGGCCGGGGGCGTGCGGGGCCGGATGCGGTCGACGCGGAAGGTGCGCCAGTCCCGCGGTCGAGGTCCCAGGCCACGAGGTACCAGCGGTGGCGCCAGGTGACCAGGTGGTGGGGTTGTACGCGGCGGGGGGCGCCGGCCGCGGTGTTCGGGCCCGGGGTGTGGTCGAGGCGCAGTTCCTGGCGGGCGTGGATGACGCGGCTGAGTTCCATCAGGACCTGGGGGTCCACCTCGGGGTGTCGCCGGCCGCGGGCGGCCGGACGGCGGTGACGCGCAGCAGGTCGATGCGGTGGCGCAGGTGGGGTGGCATGACCTGGCGGAGGGTGGCCAGGGCCGGGCGGCGTCTTCGGCGACGGCGGTGCCGGTGGCCGCGGTCTGGAGCGCGACGGCCAGGGCGACGACCTGGCCGTCGTCGAACAGGAGGGCGGCATGCGGGTGCCGGCCTCCAGCCGGTAACCGCCGGCCGGTCCTTTGACGGTGGTGATCGGGTAGCCGAGGTCGCGCAGCCGGTCGATGTCGCGGCGCACGGTGCGCGAGGTGACGTCCAGACGCCCGGCGAGGTCCTCTCCGGACCAGTCACGGGGGGTCTGGAGCAGCGAGAGCAGCGCGAGGAGCCGGGAGGAGGTCTTCTGCATGGGATCCATGGTCCCCGCAGTAGCGGACACACCCTGTCCGGTACTCCTGCCAATGTGGCGTACAAGCCGCTCAGGAGGCATCGCCCTGGTCACGGCAGTCGCCATCCGGACCGGCCGGGTCGGCGGCGCATTCGTCACATCGAGGCAAGGAGCAGGCCATGTCCGTCACGACCACCACTCACCTGAACTTCCGGGGCACCGCGCGCGAGGCGCTGGACTTCTACCGGTCCGTCTTCGGCGGACGCACCGTCGCGGTCACCTACAGGGACGCGGGCGCCGTACAGAACGAGAGCGAGGCGGACTGGGTGATGTGGGGCGAGGTGACCGGTGACAACGGCTTCCACGTCATGGCCTACGACGTGCCCGCGCAGCTGCCCTGGAACCAGGGCGAGAACCCGTTCTTCGTCTCCGTGCGCGGTGACGACGCCGAGGAGATCAGTGCCCTGTGGGGCAAGCTCGCCGAGGGCTCGGCCGTCGTGCGTCCGCTGGAGCCCGCGCCGTGGGCGCCGCTGTACGGCATGCTCACCGACCGCTTCGGCGTCACCTGGGTCCTGGACGTCACCGCCCCGTACCACGGCTGAACCGGCCGGCCCGACATGGAGCGCGCCGTCCGGGCCGCCGCAGCGACACGCGCGGCCCGGACGGCGCAGGCACCGAACACCTACGGCAACGGAAGGAAAGGGGTCACCGTGCGGACACGGGAGCCAGGACGGACCGTCCTCGACAGCCGCGCCCTCAACCGCGCCACCCTCGCCCGCCAGCACCTGCTCGCGCGCGCCGACACCTCCGCGCCCGAGGCGGTGGCCCACCTGTGCGGCCTGCAGGCGCAGGAACCCCAGGAACCCTTCGTCGGCCTGTGGTCCCGCCTGTCCGGCTTCGAACCCAGCCGGCTGGACGACGCGCTGACCGGCCGCGCGGTGGTGCGCACCCACCTGATGCGCCGCACCGTCCACCTCGTCACCGCCGACGACGCGCTCGCCTGGCGGGCCCGCCACGACACCATGCTCCGGCAGCGAGTACTGGGCACCTACCGGCGCGAACTGGCCGGCATCGACGTGGACGAGGTCGCCGCCGCCGGCCGCGCGGTCATGGCCGACGAGCGGCCCCGCACCATGACCGAACTCGTGCGGGCCCTGGAAGACCGCTGGCCCGGTCCACCACGCCGCGTCCTGGGCGAACTGCTCGTCGCAGCCCTCATCCCCATGGCCCAACTCCCGCCCCGCGGCCTGTGGCGGCAACGGGCAGGCGTGCGCAACCTGCCGTTGGCCACCTGGCTGGAACGGGACATCGACCCCCTGCCCGCCGGGGACGGCGATCCCGTCGGGCAGCGGCTGCTGCGCCGCTACCTCGCCGCCTACGGGCCCGCCGCCGGCGCGGACCTCCGTGCCTGGTGCGGCCTCGCCGGTCTTCCCGCCGCCGTCAAGGCCTGCCGGGAGGAACTCGTCGTCTTCCGCGACGAACGCGGCCGCGAACTGCTCGATCTGCCCGACGCACCCCGCCCCACCCGACACCCCGGCCCCCGTCCGGTTCCTCCCGGCCTTCGACAACGCCGTCCTCGGATACCACGACCGCAGCCGCATCATCGACGCCCCCCACCTCGGTCTGTCCGTGGCAGGCCACCGTACGGTCCTCGTCGACGGGCGCGTCACCGCCACCTGGACCGTGCGCGACCACCGGCTCCGCGTCAGCCCCTTCCGCCCCCTCAGCGTCGCGGAACAAGAAGCCGTCCGCGCCGAAGCCCAGGACCTGGCCGCCTTCCTGGACGAAGGGATCGAGGACGTCCGACTCGACACCGAGGACTGACGCTCACGCGTCCCGGTCCCCGCCGTCACGGGACCGTCCGCGAAAGACACGCCGAGGGCGCCGCCGGCTCGACGAGCAGCCACCCGAATTCGGCGTGACGCTCGACGCCGCTCCCACTGCGGATCAACCCGGCCTCCGGCCGCCCGGCACGCGTCGCTCCACAGTCCTGCGCATCTGGACAGAACTCCTGACCCGGCACACCGGGTCGTGTCCGGTGGGCGGTGTGCCGGCTCCCTTTCGGGCTTCCGCCCGGCGGGGACCCGGCCGGGGGTCCGGGGGTGACGACCGCGCGCTCACCGCCCGTCGCGCAGCAGCGCGCAGACGAAGTCCTCCTGGACGGCGCGCAGCCGCTCGAGCCGCGCGGGATCGCCGGCCCTGTTGATCTGGCTCGTGACCGAGAACGTCAGTGAGCGCCGGCCGTCGGACGTGGCGGCCACCAGCTGTGTGTAGCCCGGGAAGTTGCCGGTGTGGCCCAGCACGACGCCACACCGTGTCGTGTAGCGGAAGACGCCCGGTCCCGCGGCGTTGCGCCCCGGACCGGCGGGTTCGGACGCACCCGCGATCCACCGGCGCTGCTCCCGTACGACGCCCTTGCCGTAGAGCGCGCCCGAGACGTAGCCGCGGACGAAGCGGGTCATGTCGAGCGGAGTGGAGACGATGCCCCCGGACGCCCACGCCCCGGAGGCGCTGACGAGCTCGCTGACGTCCTCCGGAGACGCGGGGTCACTCACGTCGTACCCGTGCAGGTAGGGCTCGGGCATGCGGTAGCCCTGCGGAAGGCTGGTGTCGCGCAGTTCCAGCGGCCCGTACACGAGTCGCCGCAGGAGTTGTTCGTACGGGTGCCGGTGACCGCTTCCGCCATCAGCGCGACGGCGATGTTGTCGGAGTTGGAGTACTCGTAGCGGCTGCCCGGGCTGAACCGCAGGGGCTCGTCGGCCACGTGGTCGAGCAGGTGGCGGGGTCGAAGCGGTGGCGCGGGTCGGCCGCGACCACCGCGATGAACTCGGGGTCGCGCGAGTAGTCCGGCAGGCCGCTGGTGTGGTTCAGCAGTTGCCGCAGCGTCACCGGGCCCCACGCGTCCGGGAGTTGCGGAAGGCGCTCGCGCAAGGTGTCGTCCAGGTCCAGTGCGCCGCGGTCGACGAGGGACAGTGCCACCGCTCCGCTGAAGGCCTTGGCCGTGCTCGCGATCCGCATGTGGTCGCTCGCCCGCGGCGGGCGGCCCGTTGCCAGGTCGGCGACGCCGGCCCGCAGGACGCGGGTCTGCCGGCCGTCGCGCAGCACGGCGACGATCGCGGGCGGACCACCCGGCTCGTCCACGAACCGGTCGATCTGGCGTTGCAGCGCGCGGTCGTCCACCGGCCGCTGCGGGGTGCGGTCGCCCGCCGTCCCGGCAGCGGCGCCCGCGGCGGCCGGCACCAGTACCGCCAAAGAGGCGGCCGCGATGACGAACACGGATCCCGGGCGGGATCCCGGCCGGGCCCCCGGACGTGGTCGTAGGACGGCACGAAGAGGCCGTGCGGGACGCAGAGGCATCGGGGCTCCTGGAGGTGGGCGACGGCGGTGCGGGTCAAGCCTCACCGGCCGCGGATGCAGACGCCGCCTCCTGTTGCTGCAAACAGCCCAATCGACCGTGGAGGGTGGGGCCGCCGCCCCCGTGCCGCTCCGCCCGCCCTGCCCGCCCCGGCCGGGAGAGGGCGGGCGGAGCGGCCGCGCCGTCAGCGGGCGCTCGTGGTGGCGATGTCGACGATGTGGTCGTACCGCTCCACCAGCACGAAGAGCTTGGTCCTCCGCGTCGTCTCCCCGCTGCCGAAGGTCAGGGTGACGACGACCTCATGGCCGTTGCCCACGGTGCCGTTGTCGGTCACCGTCCACCGCGCCGGGACGTTCTGGGCACGCAGGACGCCGTCCACCTGGTTCTCGTTCTCCCAGGCCGCCAGCCGCTCGGCGAAGTCGGGCGTCAGGTAGTGCCGGCGGAGCGCCGTGGCCAGCGTGACGTCGGGGTCCGTGTAGTCGCCCTTCGCGTCGACGTACGCGCCGTAGAAGTCGCCGACCCGGGTCACCGCTTGACCGGGCGTGCCGCTGACCGACTGCGGTGCGGCGGTGGACGTCTTCGCGGGGGCGGGACGGACGCCTGCGCCGACACCTGTGTCGACGCACCGAGTCCGACAGCCAGGACGAGGCCGGCGGCGAAGGCCGCGCGGCGGCCCGGACGGCGGTGTGCGGGGAACTTCCTGTTCATGTGTGTCTTCCTTTTCTGGTTCTGGTTCTGGTTCTGGTTCTGGTTCTGGTTCTGGTCCGTGTGCGGGTGCTCTCGGCCGGTCCCGGCTTTCGTGCCGAAGGCACCTGCCGAGGTGCCGCCACCTCGTCCACGTCCGATTCGAGGACAAGGCGGCCGGCGTGCCCGACCGGACAGGAGCCGGCCGGTGTCTTCACCCCGGGGCCGTCGTGTGACGGCGGGCGCAGCGGGTGCTGTGGGACGCCGCGCGGGTGCTGTGAGGTACCGGACGCCGTACCTCGGGCGTTCGGGCACAGAGGCGTCCCGGTACGCAGGTGCGGGAGGGTGTCGTCGCCGTACTGCCGTCGGGCGGTCGTTGTGCCCCGGCCTGTGCGACACCCGGGTCGTCGTGGACGCCGGGCGTCCACGACGACCGTTGCCGCCACACCGGCAACAGTGGGCGGTCCCTCCCTGCTGAACTGTGCAGGGGCGCCGACCGTTCGAGTGGATTCAGCAGGTGGAACTGCTGGAGATCTTTATTCCGGTGACGCTGTAGGCGTTCGCGAACACGGTTTGGCTGTTCGGCCGCAGGCAGATCGAGGTTCCGTCCTGGAGCCGTAGATACGCCACGTCGTCGTTCCGGGTGTTCACGACGTAGTAGTGCGGACGAGCCCTGACCGTTTGGTAGGAACTGGTGACATCGCGGTACTTCGCGATCGGCGTGCCCGCCTCATAGGCGTGCTCGTCCACGTAGAAGCAGACGTAGGGATACGGGCACCCCTGGGTGGGGGACTCCGCGTGGGCTGCCGACGCGCCTGCCACGGACATGGCTGCGACGATCATGCCCACGCCCGCTAGGCCTGCCGCCTTCCGGACGACGGACTCCATCAAAACCTCCAAGAATCGAGTGGATCGGCTGAGCCTGCGGCGTCGCATCGTGATCCGCTGCGGACGCCGCCGGCCGGCAGGGGCAACACGGGTTGGTCCCGCAACCGTGCTCGGTGCGACACCAAGAGCATCGGCGGTCACCGGAGCCCGGCACAACGACTGTCGCCCTTCGGTGAGGGTGGAACCGTCCCAGCCCATCTGACGTGCAGGGATACGAGTGCCTGGGATACGGGATCGCAGGTGGACGACGGAGGGACGGTGCCGATGCGGGACGACGTCGAGGAGTTCGCGGCGCTGCTGCGCAGGCTGAAGGACCGCACGGACCGGAGTTACGGCTCGCTGGCCCGCCGCGTCAGCATGAACACCTCCACGCTGCACCGGTACTGCACGGGCGAGGCGGTGCCGCAGGACTTCGCGCCGGTGGAACGGCTCGCGGCCTTCTGCGAGGCGACGCGGGAGGAGCGGCTCGAGCTGCACCGACTGTGGTTGTCGGCGGTGGCGGCTCGACAGGGGGTGCGTACGGCCGACTTGGCGGAGACGGCGGTTCCGACGCCGGCTTCGGCATCGGAACCGGACACGGAGCCAGGGCCGGAACCGAACACGGAGCCGGACACGAAGCCGGGGCCGGAGCCGAACGCGGACGGGGCATCCGTCGGGGAGAGCCGCTCCGCGGAGCCACCCGGGAACGGTTCCGACCGGACCAGCCCCCTCACTCCTCCTCCCTCGTTCCCTCCCTCACCCCCACCCCATCCCCTCCCGCGCTCCCCGCCCCTGGTACCGCCGCCGACGGGTCCTGGCGTCCACCGCCGTCGCCTGCGCGCTGCTCGTCACGGTGCTGAGCACGTCCGCCCTGCCGGACGGCCGCTCCTCCGAGGCGGATGCCTCCCGCACAGCGGGCCCGCGGCCGACCGCTTCCGGCACACCCCACCGCTCGGCGGGCCCGTCGGCCGCCACTCCTCCCTCCCCCTCCTCTTCCCGAAGCTTCACGTCCTCCGGCCCTCGGCAGGAAACCCCCACCCCGTCCACCGCCGGCAGCGGTCCCGCCTCCGCTGCGAAGCCGGCCACCGGCGTGCCCCTCGCCTGGACCACGGACTCTCTGGTCTGGGACAAGGGCTGCGACCACGACTACGTCATCGACAAGCCGCCCGCACAGGTGCCTCCGCCGCCGGTGGAACAGGACGCCGGGGCATGGGCGGCGACGCAGGGCGCGGTGCACGGGCGGCACACGATGGTGCAGATCTCGGTGCAGGGGCGGTCCTCCACGGCCGTGGTCCTCGAAGCGCTCCACGTGCGCGTCGCCGGTCGCGGCAACCCGGCCGCCGGGAGGGCGTACGCCATGGGCCAGGGCTGCGGCAGCGACCTCACGCCCCGCCGTTTCACCGTGGACCTCGACGCCGACCGCCCCCTCGCCCGCCCGAAGGACGGCGCCGGCATCGGACAGACCGTCCCCGCCGTGCACTTCCCCTACCGCGTCTCCGCCGAGGACCCGGAGGTGCTGCTGGTCGAGGCGACGACACAGGCCTACGACGCCCGCTGGTACCTCGAACTCGACTGGTCCTCCGAGGGCCGCACCGGCACCATCCGCATCGACGACCACGGCCGCCCGTTCCACACCAGCGGCATCGAGGGAATGCCGCACTACTGGTACGGCACGAACGACGCGGGTGAGCGTGCCTGGGTCCCTTTGACGGAGTAGCGGCAGCAGGGTGGGGGATCGCCGCTCGTGACCTGCCGATCCTGCGTGACCTGGGCGTTCTCGGCCGTCCCACGGCCTCGTCACCCGTGATCAGTCTCGGACCCGTGGCATTTCCTCGCGAGGGCGAGGGCGAGGGTGAGGGCGAGAGCGAGGTCGAGATCAGGCGGCTTGCCCGTGTCGGCCGAGTGCACCACGCTGAGCCCCGAGCACGAGGACTACCGGCGAGCCCGGACCGCGCACCGATGAGTTTCCCGCGCCGCTCCGGTCCATACGCCGGACACCCACGGACGGAAGGCCGGGCCATGCGGAAACTGATCTACGGCATGAACCTGACTCTGGACGGCTACATCGCCGCGGCCGGCGACGACATCGGCTGGAGCGGACCGCCGAGCCACGAGCTGTTCCAGTGGTGGCTCGACCACGAGCGGGCGAGTGGCCTGTCGCTGTACGGGCGCAAGCTGTGGCAGACGATGAGCTCCTACTGGCCGACCGGCGACCGGCAGCCCGACGCCACCCCGGCGGAGATCGAGTTCGCGCGGAACTGGCGGGACACGCCGAAGGTGGTGTTCTCCTCGACCATCGACAAGGTCGACTGGAACACCCGCCTGGTCACCGGTGACGCGATCGCCGAGATCAGCCGGCTCAAGGCCGAGGACGGCGGCCCGATGAACATCGGCGGCGCGACGCTCGCCGGGGCGGCCATGCGCGCCGGGCTGATCGACGAGTACGCGATCGCCGCCCATCCGGTCCTGGTGGGCGGCGGCACGCCGTTCTTCACCGCGCTGGACAGCTGGGTGAACCTGAACCTGGTGGAGACGCGGACGTTTCCCGGCGGCGTGGTCCTGACCAGGTACGAGACGAGGCGCTGAGCAGCACCCCCTCCCTCGTCTCCTACAAGGTGGACACCACCGACGGCGGCTGCGACACCTTCACCGGCTACCTCACCCCGGAGTTCGGCGCGGAGCGGGCGGTCTCGCGCCCGGGAGACGGCCCCGAGGTCGACCCGTACGACCGGAGCACGTCGATGGAAACGCGCATGCGGGAGGCCGGCGACGCGGGGTGCGGCACTGCCACACGGTCGTGAGCGGCAGGTGCGGGGAAGAAGGGCGGAAGCCTGCGGACCGTCGCACGGGGTGAGGGGCGCACCGGCCCCTGGCCGACCGCCCGGGTCGCTTCGGGACGAAGAACTCCTCGTCCGTGCCTCCGTTCCCGCGCCCGCCAACGGCGATGTCCGCTCTGCGGACGTCGCCGGGCAGCGTGGCTGAAGAGGGGTGGGCGGCTCCGGCCGGCTCGAGCACGGTGTACGCGGCGGTGGGGGCGACCGGACACGCAGGAACTGCCGTCGGGCCGGGTCACGGCCGCACGAGGCGGCGCGGGGCCGGTCGCGCGAGCGGCGCACAGGCCAGGAGCACCGGCCGCGGTCCCTCCGTCGTGGATGCCCCGGCGAACGGCCGGAGCGTTCGCCGGGGCATCCCCGGGAACCGGTCGCGGGCAGTGTCCACGGTCCGGTGCTCGAGGTCGGTGACGGTGCCGGGCCGCCGCAGGTGTCGCGGTCGCACCGGCGTGGGCCCGGACGTGGCGCCGAGGCCGGTGCGACCGTCTCACCCGAGGCGGCCGTCGTCACCTGGTACAGGACTCAGAAGTCGTCGGCGCCGTTGCGGAGTTCGGGGGTCCAGTAGCCGGTGAGGGCCTTCACCGGATCGACGGCGATGCCGTCGCTGCCGGGCGCGGTGACGGCGATGACCGTGGAGTCGCCCTCCAGCATGACGGAGAACGCCGACACGGGTTCGTTGTCCTCGTCGACCCCGCCGTCCGACAGCTTCACCAGGGCGTAGGCCGGGGCCCCCGCCGTGAGCACGACCGGCGCGGCCGGCTTGCTCTTGGCGACGGACGGGACGTCCTTTTTGTGGCTCTCCAGGAACTGGATGTGCGGGAAGCCCGCCAGCCGGCAGGAGTGCCGGGTGGTGTTCCGGGCCGTCAGGACGATGTGGGTGTAGGGCGGACCGTCCTGCGTGGCGGCGGTGACGCGGACGTCCCGCGCGGTGCAGACCGGAGCGGAGGCGGTCACCTGCTCGCCGGTCGAGCCGGTCGTGCCGGCGGAGGCGCCGGTGGAGCCCGCGGAGGTGCCGGTGGAGCCCTTCGATCCGGCCGAGTCCGCGGAGTCGGCCGCCCCCGCCGCGTCGGACGTGCCGGTGTCCTTACCGGCGGTCGCCGGGGAGGAGGCCACCGTGGCCGAAGTGGTCGGCGCGGACGTCGACCCGGAGTCCGTGTCGCTCTGGCACGCGGTGAGGGACAGGGCGAGAGCCGTGCCCGCGACGGCGAGCAGCGTGGAGCGGTGGCGCTGGGTGTTCATGGAGAGTTCCCCCGTGAGGTGGTTCGGGGCCGCGGCGCGGTGCCGTCGGCCGATGTCGTCCTGCTTGCTTTTCGTGGTGGTCGGTCGCCCTTGCCGGGCCGGTGGCCGGAGGGCGGGGTGCGGACGGACTCGCGCGGATCGGCCCGCGCGGACTCGTTCTCCGCCGGTTCCGTGCGCCGGGGCGCCCTGACCGCGCGGGGCCGGGAGGGGCGTTCCGCGTCGGCCTTCAGTCGATCACTTCCGGTCTCCACGGCCCAGGCGGTTCTCCCGGCAGAAGTACCGGCGGCGATACTTCTGCCGGGGGCTCGCGTGCGGACGGGCCGGACGACGGGAGACAGCGACGGTGCGCGACGGCACGCCTTCCCCAGGGGACTTCGGGCAGCGGGTGCGGGCTCTGCGGGTCCGCGCCGGACTGAGCCAGGAGGCGCTTTCCCACGCGGCCGGGGTGAGCGTCAGGGCGCTGGCCGACATGGAACGCGGACGTACCCGGGGGCCGCAGCGCCGTACGGTGCAGGCGCTGGCCGAAGCGCTGGAACTGGACGGCGACGAGGCGGCGGGGCTGGAGGAGTCTGCCGCCCTCGGCAGGCCGCGTCCCGGGCCGGCCACCGGCCCGGCCGGCCCCGGCACCTTGGCGCTGCCGCGCGACATCCAGGACTTCACCGCCCGCGGACCGGCCCTCGCCCGGCTGCTGGACCTGGTGCGGGAGGCCGGTCCGGACCGGCCGGTGGCCACCGTGGTCACCGGGCAGCCGGGTCTGGGCAAGACCGCGTTCGCGGTGCGTGCCGCGCACTGCCTCGCCCCGCACTTCCCCGACGGGCGGTTCGCCCTGGACCTGCACGGCATGGACCCCGAACCGGTCACCGCCCGGGACGCGCTGGCCCGGTTGCTCGGCGCGGTGGGGGTCGCCGACGCGGTGATACCGGCCGGCACCGACGACCGTGCCGGTCTGTGGCGCTCCCTGGCCGGCGAGCGGCGCATGCTCCTGCTGCTGGACAACGCCGCCGACGAATCCCAGGTCGCCCCGCTGCTGCCGGGGGCCGGACCGTCCCTGACCCTCGTCACCAGCCGCCACACCCTGGCGGGTCTGGAGTCCGTGCACCGCACCGATCTGGCCCTGCTGCGACGCGAGGAGTCGGTGGAACTGCTGACCCGCATCATCGGCCCGGAGCGGGTGCGGGCGGAGGCCCAGGCCGCACGCGATCTCGCCGACCTGTGCGGACACCTGCCGCTGGCCGTCCGGATCGCCGGCCAGCGGCTCCTGAGCCGGCCGCACGAACGCCTCGGCAAGCTCGTCGCCCGTCTCGCCGCCGAGGGCCGGCGGCTGGACGGCCTCCAGGCCGGCAGCCTGCGGGTGCGGGCCGCCTTCGCGCTCTCCTACCGGCAGCTTCCGCCGGCCTCGCGGACCTTGCTGCGGCGCGCCGCGCTGGCCGCCGGTGCGGACTTCAGCCCCCGGGCCGCGGCGCTCCTGGCCGATCTGCCCTACGACGAGGCGGTCGCCCGCGCCGAGGAACTGACCGACGCCGGACTGCTCCAGAGCGATGCCGTCGCCGAGCGGTACCGCTTCCACGACCTGCTCAGGTTGTACGCGGTCGAGCAGGTCGAGGCCGAGGACGGCCCCGAGGTCCGCGACGCCGCCCTCGACCGGACCGCGTCCTGGATGCTGCGCCGGGCCACCGTCGCCGCGCTGCACTTCGACGTCGACCACGAACGGGCCACCCCGCAGGGCGACCCGGACCCGGACGGGGCGCCCGCGGGCCGGGAGGAGGCACGGGCCTGGCTGGAGACCGAGCGGGGCCAGTGGCTCGCCGCGCTGCGCAGGGCCCATGGCACCGGCGGGTACCGGCAGGTGCTGGACACGGCGGAGGCGATGCACTGGTTCTCCGACCTCAACCAGCACTGGGAGCAGTGGGTGGAGGTGTTCCGGCTCTCGGCCGACTCCGCCCGTCTGCTGGGCAGCAGGCAGGAGGAGGCAGTGCACCTCAACTACCTCGCCTGGGCCCACAGCCACTGTGTCCACGACCCGCACGCCGCCCTGACGAGCGCCGACGCCGCACTCGCGGCGGCCCGCGCGTGCGGGGACGGGCTTCAGGAAGGCTGGGCACTCGGCTACGGCGCGGGCGCACTGCACCGGCTGGGCCGCACGGAGGAGGCCCAGGAACGCCTGCGTGAGGGGGCCCGCTGCCTCGCCCCGCAGAAGTCACCGCAGAGCCGGCTGGCCGAACTGTCGATCCTCAACACCCTGGGCACCCTGCTGCGCCTGACCGGCCGGGCGGCCGAGGCGCTGGACGTCCACCGCCGCAGCGAGCAAATCTGCCGCGCGGGGGTCCCCGGCCGGACGGACCAGGTGATCACGGTGTACCACGCGGTCGCCCGGCAGCAGATCGGCAACGACCTGGCGGCCCTGGGACGCCGGGACGAGGCCGAAGCACCGCTGCGGCAGGCCCTCGCCGCCTTCGACACCGCGCAGATGGCGGCCTGGGCGGAGCAGGCCCGGCTCGACCTGGGGCGGGTGCTCGCCGCCCTGGGGCGTCCGGAGGCCCGCGAGACGCTGCGCACCGCCCACGACGCCCTCGCCGCGCTGCGAAGCCCCCTGCAGGTCGAAGCCGCCGCCGCCCTCGCCGCGCTCGACGAGACCGCCGTCGGCACCGGCTGACGCGGGGAACGGCTGACGCGGGAAGCAGCTGACGCGGGGAACGGGACCGCTCGGCGCAGAGGCTGTTGCGGGCCCCGCGCCACGGTGGCCACGACGGCTCTGCGCGCCACGGTGGCCACGACGGCTCTGCGCGCCACGGTGGCCACGACGACCGGTCCGCGGGCACGGCTTTGCTTCCGGCGGGCCGTTCGCCCGTCGTCCGTCCGGGACGGGAGCGGTGAGCAGGCAACCGGCGCCGAGGGAGGCCAGGGACATTCCCCGTGGAGCCATTAACAGCCATACCCGTCAGGTCCGTTGACTTGCGGCGAGGGGCGCCTCCACCATGACCGGGCGGTCACATGACCGTCCGGTCACATGAAGGGGTGTCCATGCCCACTCCCACCTGGACCCGGCTGTCGCCCGCCCGCCGCGAGCGGGTCCTGGTCGCGGCGATGGACGAGTTCGGCGCCCACGGCTACTCCACGGGCAGCCTGAACGTCATCGCCCGCGAGGCCGGCGTCGCCAAGGGCTCCCTGTTCCAGTACTTCTCCGGCAAGCTCGACCTCTTCTCCTACGTGGCCGAGCAGACCTCCCTGCGCGTCTACGCGCACATGCAGCCCTGGCTCGACGGCTACGACGGGACCGACGACTTCACCACACACCTCGTCGACGCGCTGGAGGCCTGGCTCGAGTACTTCGCCGGGCAGCCGCTGGAGCGCGGGGTGGCCGCCGCCACCATCATGGAGCTGGATCCGGCGGTCCGGGACGCGGTCAGGCAGCCCGTGAACGCCATGTACCTGGCCGGTCTCCGCCCCCTCCTGGAACGTGCCGTCGGCGCCGGGGACCTGCGCGAGGACGCCGACCTGGACGCGCTGCTGTCGTTCCTCCTGGTGCTCCTGCCGCACCTGGCGCTCGTCGCGCACGTCCCGACGCCGAACAGCCCCGTGCAGCTCACCGGGGTCGATCCCCGGGCCCGGCGCGAGAATCTCGAACGTCTCGTCGTCCCGCTGCTCGCCGAGTTCCGAGCGCGAGACGACCGATGACGAAATCCGCCTGCGAGGGCGTCGTCCCCATGCAGGGCGCAGGACACCGGTCGGCTGCCGGCCCGGCCTGCTCGACCGCCACGACCCTCCGGTCGGCCGCACGCCGCGCGGCGGCTTCCCCGCGTGCTTCGGGCGTGAGCGTCCCGGCGACCGGTGGCCGCGGGGGGCGGGACCCGCCGCGCCCCCTCCCGACCCCTCGCGACCAGCCGGTCCAGAGCCGCCCGGCTGTGCGCGTCGTGCCCCGTCGGTGCGCACGGACCGGTCCCGGTCCGGCCGGGTTCGCTCCGGGTCCGGCGCGGTTCCCCGCTCGATGGGCTTTCTCCCGTACACCGCTCGGACTCACGGGTGTGCCCGCGGTGGAGTGGGTCTCCGGCCCCGGAGCCCACAATCCCAGAGCCCCAGAACACCCGGACACCACGGAGACGTACCACCGGACATCACTGCTTCCTCCCCACAGAAAAGGTGATCTCGTGTTCCGTACACTCCTGCGGTCCCTGACCGCGCTGCTGCTGTGCGCGGCAGCCGCCCTCTCCCTCGCACCGGCCGCCCACGCGTCGAAGGCGGCGGCCCCGGTCCGGGCGGCGGACCCCTCCACCACGGGGTCGTTCCCCGTCGCCTACACCGATCTCACCGTCTCCGCCTCGGGCCGCTCGTTCAGCGCACGTGTCTGGTACCCCGGTACGACGGCCGGGGCGAACGCGCCGGTCGCCGCCGGTTCCCACCCCGGCCTCGCCTTCGGGCACGGCTTCTTCCAGGCCATCACCCAGTACGAGAGCCTGCTCAAGCACTACGCCTCCTGGGGCGTCATCACCGTCGTGCCCAAGTCCCAGGGCGGTCTCCTCCCCAGCCACTCGGCGTTCGCCGACGATCTGAACGCGGCGCTCACCTGGCTCACCACCCAGAACAGCACCACCGGCTCGCGGTTCGCGGGCGCGGTCAGCACCGGTCGGCTCGCCCTCTCGGGGCACTCCATGGGCGGCGGATCGGCATTGCTCGCCGCGAGCCGGAACCCGGCCGTCAAGTCCGTCTCCACCCTCGCGGCGGCGGAGACCAACCCCTCGGCCGTCAGCGCCTCCGGCACGCTGAGCATCCCCGTCCAGTACGTCGGCGGCAGCGCCGACAGCATCGCCGGCGTGGCGGGCAACCAGCAGAAGATGTACGACGCCAAGCCGTCCACCACTCAGTTGCGCGTCATCACCGGTGGGTTCCACTGCGGGTTCGAGGACAGCTCCGGCATCGGCTGCGACAGCGGAACCATCACCCGCGCCGCCCAGCTGAAGCTGACCTACGGCATCACGACCGCCTGGCTGCTCCACACGCTCGGCGTCGACTCCTCCCTGTACGACCAGGTGTGGGGCTCCGCGGCCCAGAACCTGGCCGGTGTCGTGTACTCCGCCAAGCCCTGAACACTCCGACGCACGACGGCGGCGGTTCGGTGACGGCCAGGCCGGCTGAACGCGGAGAGACCGTGGCCGTTCAGAGCACACCGGCGGTGTGAGTACGTCGCCGGGCGGGCGGCCCGGGAGAGCCCCGTGGCCGCCCGCCCGGTCACCGCCGTCGGGCCGGTGACCGGGCGGCGGTGACCCGCCCGTGGTCCCGCGGGCACGGCGGGCACGGACCTCAGCTTCGGGACCAGACCACGACGCTGTCGGACTCGAACACGGTGAAGACGGCCTCGTTGCGCGGGGCCACCTGCGGTCGAGATCGGTGACCACGGCACCTCCCGCCTGACCGGCGGCGGTGGCGAGAACACGGGTGTCGAAGGTGTGGTCGTCCTTCTGCTCCAGCCAGAACAGCCGGTCGTCACCGTCACCGGAGACCAGCAGGTCGATGTCGCGGTCCCCGTCCAGGTCACCGCTGCCGAACACGCCGGGCGCGGCTTGACCTGCCCGGCCGCGCGAGACGATGCCCGTCGACAGGGGGGTCGTGCCCCACGGGGAACGCGGGTCGGCCGGCACCGAGAACGAGACCACCTGGGAGGTCGGGTCGGTCGAGCCCGGCGGGAAGACGGTGTTGGTGTGATTGGAGCCGACCCAGACGGTACCGCCGTCGCCGTAAAGGTTCCGCACGGGCCGCAACTGGATCGCCCTGCCCTGCGTGGTGTCGATGACGTGCGGCGTGAAGCTGCCGAACGGGTGGTCCGTGTCCGGCGCCGTGGTGCGCTCCAGCCACATGAACGCGGCTCCCGGCTCGAAGTACTGCGCGGAGGCCACGTCGAGGTCGCCGTCGGAGTCGACGTCCGCCACGACGGGGAGGGCACCGCCACCTGCCGCGAGGTCGACCGGCTCCCGGCTGAAGCGGTCGGGCCCGTCGACGCCCCGGAACACCTGGATCCAGGCGTTGGCCGGAGGCCGGCCCTCGATCCTGGTGACGGGCTGCAAGGACTCGCCGACGGTCACCAGATCCTTGCGGCCGTCCCCGTCGAAGTCCACGAGGACGGCGCGGTGGTAGAAGAGGGGGGAGCTGCCCGGCGTCACGATGTCGTGGCGCTTCCAGACCCCGTCGGCACGGTGTTCCCACCAGGTGAGGGATCCGCACGGCGTGGTGCAGCCGAGGAACCCGCCCGGGACGACGATGTCACGGTCTCCGTCGCGGTCGACGTCGGCCACTCCCGGTTCGTTGGGGAAGGGGATCGCGGCGTCGGTGTCGAACACCAGCCGCTTCGACCAGGCGCCGAGGTCTCGTCCGCTCTGCCGGTAGACGGCGAGGGCACCCGCCGCCGGAGGGATCGGTGGGCCTCCCGGCACGGCCTCGAAGCGGCCGAACCCCGTGGCCACGACTTCCTGGCGGCCGTCCCCCTCGACGTCACCCGCAACGGCGAAGGCCGCTCCCGGCAGGGAGGCGTCGACCGTGTGCGGGGAGAACGACGCCACCGCGGGAGGAGCCGGTGAGGCGTCGGCGGGGGCGGCCCCGTGGAGCGAGGCGAGGGCGATGATCATTGCCGTTCCCGAGCGTGTCAGCCCTGACAAGGAGCCTCCTCTGATAATCATGTACATGACATGCTAGGAAGCGGCGTCCTGCCCCGGAAGGTGCCCGTCAGCCGTTCGCGGTGCGGACCGCGGGCACCGTCGGACGTGCCGGCATCCGCCGTGCACCGGGGCCCCCACACACCGACCGGTGCCGGAGCCGTGCCGGCGACAGCGGCAGCGGCAGCGGCCGGACGACACGGCAGCCCGGCGACTCGACCGCACGACCGGGAACCGGCCGGACGGCACGGACGACGAAGCCCACCGCAGAAGGGGCATGGCCAGGCCGGCCATGCCCCCTGCCGACGCGGTCACGAACCGGACGTCACGAACCGGACGTCACGTGGCCGTGCCGAAGCCCCGGTGCCGTGCTTCAGGACTCGTCCGTCTTCAGCAGTCCTCGGGCCGTGGCCAGCGCGTACGCGGACAGGGTGTAGGCGTCGGAGATCAGACGACCGGCGACCATGGAGCGGAACTCGTCCTGCGAGACGGCCTCGTAGCCGTCGATCCCCTCGGCCCTGGCCCCGTCACGGGGTCGTCCGCCGGCCGCGCCCCGTCGAGGTGCGCGAGGTACAAGTGGTCGGTTCCCACCCGCAGGCCGGTGTCGGGGACATGGGGCCGAGATACGTGAGGCTCCCGACGTGGACGCCCAGTTCCTCCTGGAGTTCCCGGGTGGCCGTACCGGACCCGTCCTCCCCGGATCACCGAATCCGCGGGGATCTCCCAGTGCCAGGCGCGGTCCGCGTGGCGGAAGTGGCGCAGCAGGACGACGCGTCCGTCGGCGAGGACGGGGAGCACCGCGGCTCCCCGGACGCGGCCGCGGGCACGATGCGGATGTACGTGCCCAGCCTGTCGTCCACGAACCGGACGGCGTCACGCACCAGACAGAAGTAGGCGTCGCGGTAGACGACGCCGATGTCCCCCGCGCTCTCGGGCAGGCCGGCCGCGACCGCCGCCCGTGACGCCTCGTCGGACGCCCGCTCCTGCTCGGCGGGGTCGAGGAGGATCGTGAAGGCGGCGCCGGGCGGGTTCAGGAAGAGTTCCGGGCGGCGCTCGCGCAGTGCCTCGTAGTCCGCGAGTGCCGTCCGTCTCCTGACGGTCCGCTCGTGAGCGCCCATGGTCTCTCCTGTTTCTGCGCGTCGTGTCCGGACCGCGGGGGCGGCGCCCGACGCGAACCGGTCATAGGTACAGAGCGAGAGGAAGACGGTCGACCCGTGCCTCCACCGACACGGCCGTCTCCATGCTCTCCGGTAATGATCGTGCAACGCCTGCACCACGTCGAAGACCCCGGTGGACGACGGTCCCAGAGCCTCCCGGCTCCCGCGCAGCAGGGCGCCCACCGTCGAGACCATCGCCGAGTCCTGCACGGACCACAGGGGCACGCCGATGGCACCGGCACCGCTGATGATCAGGGACCGCATGAACCCCAGAACGTCACCGCCCTCGGAGCCCATGCCCTGTCCGGCCAGGCAGGCGCCCAGCACGGTGAGCTTGTTCCTCGGCAGGCTGACGCGCAGGGCGAGGTCGAACTGGGACAGCATGTCCGTCTTCCCCAGGTGGATCAACGGGCCCGACGCCTCGGGCTCGTCGACGTACACACCGTGGCCGGCGTACACGAAGAACTCCGGCTTCACCGACACGAGTTGCTCAAGTCCCTCCCAGTCCGCCCCGAACTCGCCCGCGATCCTGCCCGCGAGGGCGGCGGGGACCCTGCCGGCCACGTGGACGTGGGCGGCGCGCCAGCCGGCTTTCACGATCTCCCTGCCCGTCGCCCTCCTGTCGGTCGACAGCAGCGCCGCGAGGTCGTCGTCGTCCTCCATGAGCTGCTTCTTGAGCAGGTGCCGGCCGCGGGTGACGAAGGCGGCGACGCTCACCGAGTGCGAGAGCGGGACCCGGGCGGCGAGCGGCCGGTCGTCGTCCGGCTCGGTGGCGACGTGCAGGGGGATCGCGAAGATGTCGTCGGTCGGGATCAGGGTGAGGTGGGTCAGCGGGCCACCGCGGTCGGCGCTCTCCCAGAACGGTCCGACGAGGAGGCTCCAGATGCGACGGCAGGTCTCCTCCCGCGGCGCCAGGGAATCCTCGTCGAGGAGGTCCGCGGAGACCTGTCGCGCGAGGCGGTGACCTCCGCGTAGGGGATCGGGGGCAGCAGCGTCAGCAGTCCGTTGCGGCAGACCATGATGCCGAGGGAGTCGGGCGCGGACGCCTCCTCGCCGTTCAGAGGCGCGTCCGACGTGCCGAAACGGAAGTACCGCACGACGCAGGAGCCTTCGTGGTTGAGGGTGTACTGCACGAGCTGGTGAGCGATGTCGTCGTCGTGTGTCGCCGATGTCAGCGGGTGGTGGAGGAAGTGGTCCTCGTACTGCTGCGCCCGCTCGACGAGCAGTTCCCTCATCTCCCTCATCGTCTCCGGGTCGGGGGCCTGGGCCCGCAGGGCCGGCAGGCGGCTCCCCCACGTGTCCTTCCCGGTCCCGTCGGCCTCACCGGCCCCCTCTGCCCCTCTGCCACTTCGGTCGCGCCGGTCTCCCCGGTCCCCTCGGTCTCGTCGGTCTCGGCGCGGGTGGGCAGCGGGTGGGCGGGGCGGTCCAGGACCGGTGGGCGGGACGAGGCGAGCAGGTCCAGGAGCTCGCGGCCCGAGGACTTCTCCACCAGGGACACGATCTGCTCCAGGTGCTCCTGCTGGTGGCCGCCCCGGGACACCTCCTTGCCGATGGCGCGCAGATACGCGGGCCTCACGTGCTCGGCGTAGGCGCGCTTGTACACGGGCAGGGCGATCGCCTCGCGCACCGACTCCGCCATCTTGATCCGGCGGTCCAGGACGTCGCCCGGCCGGTCGGCCTCCGGAAGGGCCGCGGCCGCCTCCCGGTAGGCGCGCACGGTGTACGCGTAGAAGTCGACGTCGAGTCCGGCGCGGCGGCCCGTACCGGCCGCGTCGTCCTCCAGCTCGTCCAGGAGCCGTGCCAGTTCGGCCAGACCGGCGGGGCCGCCGCCGAGCTTCGCGAGGTTCTGGCGGGCGATCCGCCGGCCGCGCTCCCACCCCCGCCGTGCGCGTTCCCCCTCGCCGCGCCCGATGTCGCGCAGGCTCGCGAAGCGCTCCTGGGGGCGGTCGCCGCAGAAGGCCTGGTTCATGAGCGACTGCGACACCCGATAGGTGTCGTCCAGGCCCTCGGAGACGGCCTTGGAGCGTGCGGTGACACGCAGCGACTCCTGGACCTCCCGGCCTGCCGCAGCGCGGTGGCGAGGTTGTGGAGGGCGTTGGAGTAGCCGCGCAGGAACTCCCGGTGCCTCAGGGGGGTCGACCCGTCGGGGACGGCCCCGGTGTCGACGCCGTGCTCGTCCGCCTGCCGCAGGATCCTGTCGTGCGTCTCCTGCATGGGTGGGACGAAGGCCTCGACGTCGGTGCCGCCGTCCTTCTCCCGCGCGGCCTGGGCGCGTTCCTCGAACTGCGCGCGGGTGTGGTTGCTGAGCAGGTCGGGCAGCGCCCACCACAGCCCGGCCTCTCGGCCACCTCGACCGCCGTCCGAAGACACGGCGGGAGGCGGTGTAGCTGCCCAGGCGGTACCGGATCCGGCCGACTCCGTCGTGCCAGCGGGCGAGGGCGTAGTGGGGGAAGACGTCAGCGGGGTCGAGGGCGCCGTCGGTGTGCCAGGCCATCAGCCGTTCCGCGTCCCGCTGCGATTCCTCGATCAGCTGCAGTGCCGAGAGCAGTTCGTAGCCGACGTCGGCCTGGACGATCTCGCACCAGTGGGCACCGACCCGGCGGGCGACGCCGCGCGCGCCCGCCGCCGGGTTCCTGGTGTGCGCTCGTGCCAGTCGCAGCATGCCGGTGGCGTCCGCCTGACGCATCGGGGCATCGAAGTCGACGTCGAACCTCATGATCAGGTCCTCGACGTCCAGTGCCTCGACGAAGGCCCTGATCGTGGAGCCGGGGTCCTGCGGGTGATGTCCGTCGGCCTGCGGCATGCGGAGACTCCTCGGTGGTTCCGTAGGGTTCGTGGTTCCGTGGGGGTGGTGGTTCCGTGGGGTCGGTGGCTCCGCGGCCGCGGGGTGCGGTCGGACGGCGTCGGGCGGGCGGAGGGGGCTGGCGGGCAGGGCGGGGACCTACCTCGGCCGGGTCAGGGCGTACGTTCCGAGGAGCGTGGTCAGACCGGTCACGAGGGCGGCGGAGATCGTCCACGCGGCGGTGGGCGGCCCTCCTCCCCCGCTGATCCCCCGGCGGTGGCGGCCAGCCATCCCAGGGCGGCGCCGAACAGTCCCGCGGCGCCCGAGTCGAGCCACCTGTACCGCCGTGTCGCCGGCGAGGCGCCCGCCAGGCGCAGCACGGCCAGGGGCAGGGCGAGGGCGAGCGCGGACACGGCGGCGATGGCCGGGGACTGGAGCACCTTGCGCATCGGCACCTCGTACTGCATCGCCTGCACCGCCGTCAGCGCGGTGAGGACGGCACCCAGGACGGACGTCTGAGTGAGCGTCAGCCACCCTCGGTGACGGGCCAGTTCGCGCTCGACGAGCGTCGAGACCGCGGTGCGCACACCTTCCGCCCGCTCGCGTACGGCCTCGAGGTGGAGGCGGTCCTCCTCCACCTGCCGGATGAGCCATTCGGCCTCGGCGAGGTCCGTCACGGTCCAGGAGGTTCCCTTGCCGCGCCGTCGTGTGTCGGGGGTGTGCAGGCGCATGTTGGCGACGGCGATGGAGAGGCCACGGCTCAGCTGGCGTTGCCGGGTGATCGTCCACAGCAGTCCCTGGGGGCCGAACTGCGCCTCGTCCAGGAGGGCCGACGCCTTCAGGACGCGTTCCAGGGGGACGGGATGCCGCGTCGCGTGTTCCAGCTCCCGCAGGAGCCGTGTCGTCCGCTCGTCGCTCTCGACGGTCTGCGCGTTCGACGCCCCCGACGCCGCGTACCTCAGGTGCTGATAGCGGATCTTCGAGAGCTGGAGCAGATAGCGGGCGAGGGGTCTCAGGCCGTGCCGTCCCCGACGGCCCAGGCCCACTCGTCGAGGGCGTCCTCCTGGCGGGCCGGTGCGAGGACGTAGAGGTCGGTCACGGCCTCCGGTCCGCCGGCGGCGTCGGACCGCCACACGGCGAATCCGTGCTCCGTCCGGTCGAAGCCGTTCCACCAGGACTCGCTCCCCGGCCGGGGCGCGTGCCGACGCACGAGGTCGCACAAGTCGCGGTCCCCCAGGCCGAGTCCGCGGTCGTAGAGGGCCTCGAACACGCGGAACTCACCGAGCACGCCCCACGACGGTGACGGGCCGCCCGCGGCGGCCACCGCGGCGTTCCACCGGGCGTCGAGGTCGCTCCACCGGGTGAGGCCCTCGTCGTGTCGTTGGGCGCGAGCAGGGCGACGACACCGACGACGTCGTGCTCGGCGAAGGCGAAGGCGGAACAGAGGGCGTCGCTCTCCGTCCGCTCCGCGGCCGCCAGCAGGGTGAATTCCGAGGCGGCGGCCGGGCCGGCCGAGCCGAAATCGATGTGGTCGGCGGGAACCGAAACCCCGGAATCGGTTCGGTCATGCCCAGCGAGCGACAGGCTCGCCACAAGGATGCGAGATATTCTCGTGAATTGTTGTCGATTTCCGAATCGGCTGGCGCGAATGCCATCACGATCAAAGCCGACCTGGTGATTCCGCTCACGCCGCGTAGCCCACTTCCCGGATTTCCGAAGGAGGGGTGCGGACGGCACAGTGGTTTTCCCGAGGGATTCTCCCGCCTGGCCGCCGCCGCACCGGGATGGCCGGAAACAGCCCGTCAGCCGGCCGTCTCCCCGTCGGCACCCTCGTTCCGGGGCGGGTCCTGCGGACCGCGCAGGTCGACGGTCAGCCGTTCGATCAGGTGATTCCGCTGTTCCCGCTGTTGCGGCGGGATCGGGGTCCGGTCCGCGCCCAACCGGGCCCGTGCGCGGCGGGCCGCCCCGCCCGCTCCAGCGGTTCGAGCCGGGCGAGGACGTGGACGGTCCCGGTGTCGTCCCCTTCGGCGAGCACGGCCCCGAGGCTTTTCAGGACATCGCCCACGGTGTCCCACTGCTGTGGGGTGAGCTGCCAGTCCTCGATCTCCTCAAGTCGTTCGATGATCCGTTGTGGCGTCATGAAGTCCTCCCCCGACCGCGCCCGGTCGCACGCACGTTCGCGTGCATTCCCCGCATCGACGCAGCGATTCGGATCATAGCGCCGATACCCCCGTGCCAGGTCGGGGATTTCCAGAACATCTTGGCCGGGCTCGCTTCCGCAGCCGTCAATGGTGGCGTGCGGCCGGAGGCCTCAGGTGACCGGTCCCGCGGGCGGTGGCGTCGGGCCGAACCCGGCCGACAGCTCCCGCAGGGTGTCGGCGACCGCGCGGGCGCCGGGCGCGCCCGGTTCGATGAGGGTGTAGTGGCCGGTGCCGGGCAGGACGACCGTCCGCAGGTCGCGGTGGACGGTCGCGTAGTCGCTGAACTGCGTGAGCGGGACCTCCTCGTCGACGGCGCCGTGCAGCAGCACGGTGGGCACCCCGGTCGTGCCGGCCCCGCGCAGCAGGGTCAGCGGGTCGACCTCGGGCAGCCAGCGGTCGAACCCCTCCTCGCCGCCCAGGAGTTGCAGGGCGGCGTCGTTGCTGAGGCCGTCGCGCCGGGTGGCGGTGAGGTCGGTGATCGGCGCGAGGGCGAGCACGCTCGTGGGCAGGGTGCGCGTGTGCCAGCGGGAGCCGGCGGGCAGCAGCCCGCGGGCGGCGCACCACAGGGCCAGGTGACCGCCGGAGCAGTGGCCCGCCAGGACGTAGGGCCGTCCCTGGGGCAGGGTGTCCACGATCCGGGCGACGTCGTCGAAGGTCTCGGGCAGCCGCCCGCACCGCCGGAGCGGCGGAAGCCGGGGAGCAGCACCTCGAAGCCCTGCCGGGAGAGGTGGGCCGCGAAGGGGGTGAGGTGCATCCGGTCGTAGCGCCAGTAGCCGCCGTGCAGCAGGACGACCAGCGGCGCGTCGGGATCGTCGGCCGGCCAGGCGTCGTAGGACTGGTGCGGGTGGTCGCCGTAGCGGCCGTGCACCGGTGCCAGCACCGGCTTCAGGCCGAGGACCCGCTTCTCCTCCTCGGCCGCGAAGGCGGAGACGGTCCTGGGGCCTCCGGTCCGGGTCGTGCCGGGCTCGCGGGGTCCGGCACCGCGCCCCGCCGCGTCGTCGTCGGCTGCCGTGGCTCCGCCGTGTCGCCCTCCCGCGCCTTGCGACGCACGGCCCGGGACCCCGCTCCCCGATCCGGCCTGATCCGGACGAAAGATCCTAGACGTCACCGCGCACCTCCCACAGTTCGGGGAAGACCGGGCGGGCCGCGCGCCTCTCCAGCCAGGCCAGGCCGGCGGAGCCCGCGCTGCCCGGTTTCGAACCCATGGCGCGGCGCACCACCAGGACGTGCTCGAACCGCCAGCGGGTGACCAGTTCGGCGATGTCGGTGAGCAGTTCGCCCAGCGCGAGGTGGGGGTGCTCCTGCGGTCCCGCGTAGACGCGCCGCCACACGTCCACCACCGCGGGGTCGGAGGTGTACGGACGGGTGACGTCCCGCTCGCGGACGCTCCGCGGCACGGGCAGGCCCTGCCGGTGCAGGAAGGCGAGCACCTCGTCGTACAGGGACGGTTCGCGGTAGGTGTCCGCGAGTGCCTCGTGGACGGCCGGGTCGCCCCGGTGGGCGCGCAGCATCCCGGCGGACTTGTCGCCGAGGAGGAACTCCAGGTGCCGGTACATCGCCGACTGGAAGCCCGAAGCCCGGCCGAACGCGGCCCGGAAGCCGTTGAACCGGGCGGGGGTCAGCGCGGCGATGGGCGCCCAGGCGCCGTTGAGGGCGGTCAGCGCCGGCGGCTGCGCACCAGGGCGTCCGTGGCCGCGCGCAGGTCGTCCTTGGCGAGGGCCACGCGTGCGGTGCGCCACTCGTGCACGACCAGGGTGAACCACAGCTCCATCACCTGGGTGGTGACGAGGAAGGCCATCTCGTCCGGGGCTTCGGTGAGCGGGTGCTGCAGCGAGTTGAGGACGGAGGCGTGGACGTACGCGTCGTAGGGGCTCGCGCCCGTGAAGGGCTGGGTCGGGAAGTCGTCCGTCACCGGCTCGGTGAGCACGGACGTGCTGTCGTTCATCGCGACTCCTGGAGGGGCGGCCGGCGGATGGCCGGGGTGGCGAACGGTCGGCAGGAGGGGCGCCCCGGTGGGGCGGGGCGCCGGGCCGCGGTGTCACACGCCGAGGTGGGCACCGCCGGAGGCGTCGATCCACTGACCGGTCACCCAGCGGGCGTCGTCGCTCGCGACGAAGGAGACGACGTCGGCGATGTCCGCCGGGTCGCCGAGCCGGCCGAACACGGAGGCCTCGGAGTACCGGCGGCGGATCTCCGGGACGGCGAGCGTGGGATTGATCTCGGTCTCGGTGTAGCCGGGCGCCACGGCGTTGACCGTGATGCCGCGGGGCCCAGCTCCTGGGCGAGGGAGAGAGTGAGGTGGTCGAGGGCGGCCTTGGTCATGGTGTACGAGACGATCGCGGGAAGGCGACGCGGGTCGCCACGGAGGAGATGTTCACGATCCTGCCGCCGTCGCGGAGCCGCTCCAGGGCGCGCTGGATGATGAAGAACGGAGCCTTGGTGTTGATCGCGAAGACCCGGTCGAAGTCGGCCTCGGTGACGTCGGCGAGGGGGCGCGGGACGGTGATGCCCGCGTTGTTGACGAGGATGTCGAGGCCGGTCGGCGCGTCCTGCCCGGCCAGGGCCCGGTCGGCCAGGGCCCGGTCGAAGGCCGACCACAGGGTGTCGGCGTCACCGGGCACCCCGAGTTCGGCGTGCACGGGGAAGGCGCGGCCGCCGTCGGCCTCGATCTCCTTGACCGTCCGTTCGGCGGCGTCCGGGTCGTGTCCGTAGTGGACCGCGACCAGCGCGCCTCACGGGCGAGGCGGCGGCTGACGGCTCTGCCGATGCCCCGGCTGCCTCCGGTGACCAGGGCGGTCTTCCCTCGTGGCGGGCGGTGCGGGCGGTGGTGGTCAAGGCGGTTCTCCTTCGCTCGGTGGTCGTGCGGCGTCTTCGCCCGGTGGCGGTGCGGCGCCGTGGCGCGCAGTGGCGGTGCGGCGCAGTGGCGGTGCGGCGCAGTGGCGGTGCGGCGTCGTGGTGCGTCGTGGTGGCACGGCGGCCTGCCCGCAGGTGCGGGTCATGCGTCGAAGTCGAGGGTGACCTCGGGGGTGCTCGGCCGCGCCCGGCAGACGAGCGTGTAGCCGGCGGCGCGGTCGCCCTGGTCGAGGGCGTACTGGCCCTCCGCCGCGACCCGGCCGGACAGGACCTTCGCGCGGCAGCTGCCGCACACGCCTTCGCGGCAGGCGTACGGCACGTCGGGGTCCGCCCGCAGCAGCGCGTCGAGGATCGCCGTGTCCTGCGGCAGGACGGTGGCGGCGCGGTGGCGCCCGCCGAGCAGGGCGGTGACGCGGGCCTCCCCCACGCCCGGGACCACGGCGGCCGTGCGCACCGGTGCGGCCGTGTCCGGTTCCCTCGGGGACGTGCCGGGCGCCGTGAACAACTCCCGGCGGATCAGGGCCGGGTCGGCTCCCCGGTCCGTCAGGGCCTGCCGCGCGGTGTCGACCAGACCGGGCGGGCCGCACAGGGCGAACACGGTGTCCGGGCCGGGCCGGGCGTCCGTCGCCGCGAACAGCCGGGACAGGCTCCCGGCGTCGATCCGTCTGCCGAAGGGGCCGTCGCCGTGGCCGCGGTCCTCGCGGGTGAGGACGTACAGGACGGTGAGCCGGTCGAGGAACGCGTCCTTGAGTTCGGCGAGTTCGTCGGCCAGCAGGGCGTCCGCGGACGTGGGGACGGAATGGACGAGGGAGACGCGGCAGGCCGGGTCGTGGCGCAGCGCGTGGGCGGCCATGGCGGCGAGCGGGGTGATGCCCGAGCCGCCGGCGAGGAGGAAGTGGTGGGCACCGGGCAGGTCCGGCAGGGAGAAGTCACCTGTGGGCGGGGAGAGTTGGAGACGGTCACCGGGTGCGAGGCGGCTGACGGCGTGGGCGCCGAAGCCGTCGGGGCCGCCCCGTTTGACGACCAGGCGGAGTGCCCGGGGGTCGTGCGGCGGCGGGCACACCGAATAGCTGCGGCGCAGTTCGCCGTCGGCGCGGTGATGGCGGACGACGACGTGCTGGCCGGGCCGGTGGGCGAAGACCTCGCGCAGCGCGGCCGGTACGGCCAGGCCGACGGCCACGGCGTCGGCGGTGAGGCGGCGCACCTCGGTGACCTCCAGGCGGTGCCAGCCGGTGCGCGGGCGCAGACCCCGGTTCTGGCCCTGCTCCTGGCCCTGGTCCTGGCCCCGGTCCTGGTCGTCGGGCGCCTCGTGCCGGGCGGTGGGCGGGGTGGCGGTGTTCACGGTCTGCCTCACAGCGCGGTCAGGTGGGGGAAGGGTTCGCGGCACGCCGTGCACCACATCACCGACTGGCACCGGGACGGTCCGAAGGGCAGGTGCGGCCGGGTGGCCCGCGAACGGCAGTGCGGGCAGGGCACCCCGCCCAGCTCGACCGGGACCGGTCCGGCGGGGGCCGGGGACACCGGCGGGGCGATGCCGTTCGCGGCGAGCCTGCGCCGTCCCTCGGGGTGATGCGGTCCGTCGTCCAGGGCGGGGACAGGACCTGTCGTACGCGGCCGTCGGGGTGGCCGCAGGCGGTCAGCACCTCCCGTACCGCGGAGGTGATCGCGGGAAGCGCGGGGCAGCCCAGGTAGGTGGGCGTGATCTCCACCTCGAGGACTCCGTCGGCGCCCGGGGCGACCGAGGCCACCACACCGAGGTCGCCCAGGCCGATCACCGGCAGTTCCGGGTCCGGGACGGCCTCCACCCGCTCGCGCACCTCGTCCACCGGGAGGGGGATCCTGGTCGGTGCCGGATCGTTCACCAGGTGCCTCCGGGGAACTGCCGGTGCACCGACTGGAGTTCGGCGATCAGCGGGTCGAACTCCTCGGTGTGCAGGCCGGAGCGGCCGCCCCTGGCCGACCAGGGGGCCGTGGGCACGGTGAGCCCCGCGTCGGTGACGACCTCGGTGACGCGCCGTTCCCACTCGCCGCGCAGGGACGCCGGTGAGGGCACCGTGCCGGCGGCGGCCAGGCGTCGGACCACGTCGTCCTCGTCGAAGAGTTCAGCGGTGTACGGCCACACCCGCTCGAGACCCCGTCGCATGCGGCGGGCGCTCTCCGGGGTGCCGCGTCCCAGCCGCAGGATCCAGCGGTCCGCGTGCGACCGGTGGAAGGCGACCTCCTTGGCGGCCCGCGCCCCGAAGGCGGCCAGTTCGGCGTCGGCGCAGTCCGCCAGCGCCTCGTGGTGGAGGACCGCGTAGTGCGTGTAGGCCAGCTGGCGGGCCACGGTCATCGCGAAGTCGTCGTCGGGCAGCTCCGTGAGCAGGGCGTTGGTGAACTGGCGCGCCGAGCGGGTGAAGGCGAGGTCGTCCTCGGTGCGGCCGGTCCCGTCGAGCTGTCCGCTGCGGGTGAGCAGGGTGCGGGCGTGGCCGATCAGGTCCAGGGCGATGTTGGACAGCGCCAGGTCCTCCTCGACGGTCGGCGCGCGCGTGATCCACTGGCACAGGCGCTGCCCGAGGACGAGGGCGTCGTCACCGAGGCGCAGCAGGTACAGGGCCAGATCGGTGTCCGTGGGGGCTCCGGGAGCGGAGGAGGTGCCGTCGGCCGCCGCCGGAGCGGCACCGGTCGCGGCGGCCCGCGCCGCGGGGTCCGCGCGCGTGTCACTCGGCGTGGTCACCCTCGGTCCTTTCTCGGTCAGGGGCGCGAAGTGCTCGGGACAGCGGTACGGCTTGTGGCGGGCGGCGGCGAAGTACGGGTCGCGCTCGTCCGGGAGGTCGTGTGCACGGCGTCCGAGCGGACCACCCACAGCGAGAGCGGATCGCCGCGGCGGGCGTACAGGTCGCGGGCCAGCGCCAGCGCCGCGTCCGGGTCGGCCGCGCGCACCGATCCCGCGTGCTGGTGCGCCAGTCCCCGGCGGGTCCGCAGGAAGACCTCCCAGGACGCCGGTGCGCCCTCCCGGTCGCGGGTCATGCGTGCTCCTCCGTCCGCTGCGGGGTGGCGCCGCCGGACCGCGCCTCGCCGGTGCCGCGTCCGCCGCGGCCTCGGCTTCCCTCTCCGCCTCCGCCTCCGCCTCCGCCTCCGCCTCCGCCTCCGCCTCCGCGCGGGCGGCGTACGCGGCGGTCGCCTCCCGCACCCAGGCGCCGCCGTCGTGCGCGGCCCTGCGGTGCGCGATCCGCTGCCGCGCCCAGTGGGTGTCGTCGCCCAGCGCCTCGCGGTAGGTGTCCCAGCCGATCGGGGTGAAGTCGTAGTGGCCGCGCTCGTCGTTCCAGCGGATCGCCGGGTCGGGCAGCGTCAGGCCGAGGCGTTCGGCCTGCGGGACGCACGTGTCGACGAAGCGCTGTCGCAGTTCGTCGTTGGTGTGGCGTTTGATGCCCCAGGCCATCGCGCGGCGGGAGACCGCGGCGCCGGGTGCGGCCGTCCGCGCGTCGGCGCCGCCTGCCTCGGTGTCGGGCGGGCCGAACATCAGCGCGACGGCCGGCAGCCACCAGCGGTTCACCGCGTCCTGCGCCATCTCCTTCTGCTCCGGCGTCCCCTCGCACAGCGCGCGCATCAGGTCGTAGCCCTGCGCACGTGGAAGGCCTCCTCCTGGCAGACGCGGCGCATCGCCCGGGCGTACGGCCCGTAGGACGTGCGGCACAGGGGGCCTGGTTGATGACGGCGGCGCCGTCCGTCAGCCAGGCGATGGCCCGGTGTCCGCCCAGGTCAACGCGGGGTGGTTGAACGTGGCGGAGGCCCGCTGCTGTCCCCGGTGCAGGGCCTCCAGCAGGTCGGCGCGGTCCACGCCCAGCGTCTCGGCGGCCGAGTACAGGTACAGGCCGTGGCCGGCCTCGTCCTGGACCTTGGCGACGAGGACCGACTTGCGGTGCAGGGAGGGGCCCGGGTGAGCCAGGCGCCCTCGGGCTGCATGCCGATGATCTCGGAGTGGGCGTGCTGGGCGATCTGGCGGATCAGCATGCGGCGGTACCCGTCGGGCATCCAGTCGCGCGGTTCGACCGTCCCGCCGTCGGCGACGAGGGCGTCGAAGCGCGCGAGCAGCTCGTCCTGGTCCGCCGGCGCGGCTTCCCGGCCCGCGGACGCCGCCGTCGCGGCCGCGGGCGAGGCTCCCGGGCCTCGGGCACCGCGGCCCGGACCGGTACCGGCTGCCTGGGCACTCGCATCACTCCCTCTCCGTCTGCGTCGTGCCGGAACACGTCTCTTCGTTGCGGTAAGAGGCCGGACGCAGGCGTCGGCTATCCCTGCCGCACGCCGTTCGGGCGCGTGACAAAGCTCACGAGCGGGTCCGGGGAGTGGGACCGGCCG
>JAKGSH010000004.1 GCA_021568835.1 Streptomyces sp. Tue 6430 | reverse complement strand
CCTCCGCCATCGTCACCAAGATCCTCATCGACCTGGGACGGTTGGGGCGCCCGGAGACCCGGCTGATCCTCGGCGTCATCGTGGTCGAGGACATCTTCCTGGCGCTGTACCTCGCCGCCCTCCAGCCCGTGATCGGCGGCGCGCACGGGGCGGTGGCGGTACTGCTGGACGTGGGCAGGGCCTTCGCGTTCCTGCTGGCGCTGGCCGCCGCGGCCCGCTACGGAACCCGGCTGGTGGGCCGCCTGATCCACGTCCGCGACGACGAACTCCTCGTCATCAGCTTCCTGGGCGCCGCGGTCCTGGTGGCGGGCGTCTCCGAACTCCTGGGCGTCGCCGACGCCATCGGCGCCTTCATGGTCGGCCTCATCCTCGCCGGCACCCCCTCCGCGCCCCGCATCCGCCGGCTGGTGCACCCCCTCAGGGACGCCTTCGCGGCGATCTTCTTCTTCGCCTTCGGACTGGCCATCGACCCCGGCGACTTCGCGGTCGTCCTCGTCCGGTGGCCGTCGCCGTCACGCTGACCGTCGTCATGAACGTGGCGGCCGGCCTCATCGCCGCCCGCCTGTACGGCCACGGCCCCGAACCCGCCGCGAACATCGCCACCACCCTGCTGGCCCGCGGCGAGTTCGCGCTGATCCTCGCCGCCATGGCCGCCGGCGCCGGCCTCGACGACCGCCTCGCCCCCTTCATCGCCGGATACGTCCTCGTCCTGGCCGTCCTCGGACCGGTCGCCGCCGGACGCGTTCCCTCCTCCTGCGGCCGGTGCCCCTCAAACCCGCCCCGGTTCCGGAACCGGGAGTCACGCCGCCCGGCCCCGGAGCGGACCCCGCCGCTGCCGCTGCCGCTGCCGCTGGCGACGTCGATGACAGGGCCGGGGAACGGCAGCGTCATCGGCCGACGACGAACGCCTGACCGACGGCCCGGCCGTCTCCTCGGCCGCGACGGCCCCGGTCCGCCCGGTCGCCGGCCGAGGGACGGCCGGTGACCCTCGCCGTCCCCTGCGTGTCCCCGGAGCCGGCACCTCACCCCGTTCTTCGCGATGCGCCAGGACCGGACGCATCCCGCGGTGTGACGGCATGCCCGCGCCCGGCGCTTTTCGGCCACCGCCTCGGCCGAAGGGCGGTTCGGCCGGCGACGGCTCGACGGGCCGTTGTCAGTGCCGGGTGCGAAGCTGCTGGTCATGGACGAGGCTGACTTCATGCGGGGCCGGGTCTACGGCGCCGACCACGAGGATGCGGCACCCCGCCCGGACCGCGAGTACGCGGAGCTGGTGGGCGGCCCGCTGGACGGGCTGCTCCTGGACGTCACGGACCGCCCGGACGGCGACCTGCACGAGGTGGCGCTGACGACCGAGATAGGCCGCTACGGCCCCGGCGGCTGGTCCCTGTACCAGGAACGCCCCGGAGGCGCCCGCCGCTTCGACTGGCGGGGGACGCGCCGGCCGCCCCCTGAGGCTCATGGGGTGGCAGGGCGACAGGCCGCCGGAGCGGTGGGGCGGCGGGTGGCGAGGGGCGGGGCCGGCAGGCGGCGGGGCGGCGGGGCGGGGCTTGTCCGATCGCACGAACCTTCCTCCGTGAGGGTTACCTCCCGCGGCCGGACTTGGTAGGAAACCTTCCTGTCAGTTGCACGCGGCTCCACCTCCGTCCACCCCCCACTTCCCGACGGGAGTCACTGTGGTGCACACGCCCCCCGGCGCGCAGGACCCGACCACCCCCACGAGCGCCGGCCCGCCCGTCGCCTCCCGCCGCACGGTCCTCGCCCTCCTCGCCGCCGTGCCGGCGGCGCCCCTCCTGGTCCCGCCACCGCGTCCGCCGCCCCCCGGCTCCGCGCGGCCGTCGGGCTCGACGACCCGGCGAAGAAGGAGATCGCCATGAAGCTGGTGTCGAGCGCGGAGAACTCCTCGCTCGACTGGAGGGCCACTACCGGTACATCGAGGACATCGGCGACGGCCGCGGCTACACCGCCGGCATCATCGGTTTCTGCTCCGGCACCGGCGACATGCTCGACCTCGTCGAGCTGTACGCCGACCGCGCCCCCGGCAACGTGCTCGCCGGGTACCTGCCCGCCCTGCGGGCGGTCGACGGCACCGACTCCCACGCCGGCCTCGACCCGGACTACCCGCGGGACTGGCGCACGGCGGCCCGGGACCCGGCGTTCCAGCAGGCGCAGGACGACGAACGCGACCGCGTCTACTTCGATCCGGCCGTCCGCCGCGCCAAGGCCGACGGCCTGCGCGTCCTGGGCCAGTTCGCCTACTACGACGCCATCGTCATGCACGGCGACGGCGACGACGCCACCGGCTTCGGCGGCATCCGCCGGCGCGCCCTGGCCGAGGCGAGGACCCCGGCCAGGGCGGCGACGAGACGGCGTACCTCGACGCCTTCCTCGACGCACGCGTGTGGGCCATGGAACAGGAGGAGGCGCACAGCGACACCAGCCGCGTCGACACCGCCCAGCGCGTCTTCCTCCGCGAGGGCAACCTCGACCTCCGACCGCCCCTCGACTGGAAGGTGTACGGCGACAGCTACCACCTCGACTGACCACGGCCGTCCGCCCCGCGCACCGAGACCGCGAAAGAGTGGTGCGGCTGGGGCGTGGGAGTCGGATTCGGGGGTATGCGCGCGGTCATGAACGGGGTAATGAAGGCGGTCCGCATGGAACCTGTCCCTCCCGACGAGGGGTTCCCGGGTCCTGAGCGGAGCCGGGTCGAGACAACGGTGGCCCTCGACGGGCAGAGCGGCTGCATCGCCGGCGCGCGGGAGTTGACGGGTGACTTCCTCGCCGGTGCGCAGCGTGAGCACGGGGTGCCGGTCTCGGCCCGCACCATGGATCTCTCGCAGCTCGTGGTGAGCGAACTGGTGACCAACGCCCTGCGGTACGCGCCCGGCCCGGTCCTGCTGCACCTGCGCATCGTGGAGGCCTCCGTGGAGATCGCCGTCTGGGACAGCGACCCGGCGCTGCCGGTGCCGCGCGAGGCGGATCCGACGCGGGTGGGTCAGCACGGCCTGGAGATCGTGATGGCCGTGGCCGAGTGCGTCGACGTCGTACCGGAGCCGGTCGGCAAGCGGATCGTCGCCCGGCTCGGGCTGCTCGACGGCCTGTAGGCGACGGTCGGGCGCAGGCCCGGGGAGGTCCGGGGTGACCGTGGTGCGCGGTTGCCGGGCCCCGACCGCGGTGATCTACTCGAAGAGGCAGATCACCCGAATGGAGCAGCCCGTCGGGTCACCCGACGAGGCGCGGTGCGCGGAGCCGTCCGTCGGCCCTCGGGAGAGCCGGCGGTGCGCCGGAAGCGGTTGCCGGCTCTCCCGGCCGGCGGGTGGTCGTGCGCCGTGCCGCCCGACCACCCCTCTCGAGGGAAGGAGCGCGGTGATGGCGACCGCGACCACCGACAGCCCCACCCGGCCACTGAGCCACGACTGGCGCCAGGAATACGCCTACACCCTCGGTGAACAGGCCTTCGTCTACGGCTTCCCCTACCTCTACAACGGCCGGCTCCGGCACGGCTGGATGACGCAGGAGCCGGCGACGGAGATGACGCCGCACTCGGCGGTCGACCACTTCTGGCACGGGCGCCAACTCTTCGACGCCTCCGACCGGGAAGGCCGGGCCCCCAACAACGACACGCTCTATTCGGTCGCCTGGGTCGACCTGAGCGAGGAACCGGTCATCCTCTCGCACCCGGAGATGGGCGACCGCTATTTCACCTTCGAACTGGCCGCCGTCACCTCCGACAACTACGACTACGTCGGCCGGCGCGTCACCGGACCGCACGCCGGTTCCTTCGCCCTCGTCGGCCCGGGGTGGCAGGGCGACCTCCCCGAGGGAGTGCGCCGTACGGCGACCTCCCCCAGCCCCTGGATCATCGTCCTCGGCCGCACCCTCGTCGAGGGCGAGCACGACCTGCCCGCCGTGCACGCGCTGCAGGACCGCTACCGGCTGACTCCGCTCCACCTCTTCGGCCGTGCGGACGCCGACCTGCCGGAGCGCCGCGACGTGCTGGTGCCCGCCGACCCCGCGCGGGATCCGCTGGCGGCGTGGAAGACCCTCAACGCGATGCTGGCCGAGAACCCGCCGCCGGCACACCACGAGATTCTGCTCCGGCAGTTCGCGGAGATAGGCGTGGGGCCCGGCCTCGACGTCGAGGCACAGCCCGAGCCGGTCAAGCAGGGACTCGCCCGCGCCGCCGACGCGGGCATGGCCCTGCTCGAGGAGCAGTTCCGCAGCGGCGACTGGGCCCGGACGATCAACGGGTGGCGTTATCCGCCCGCGGAGCTGGGCCGCTTCGGCGACGACTTCGTCAAACGGGCCGCGGAACAGGCCCTGTTCGGTGTCGCCGCCAACGACGTCGAGGAGACGGTGTACCTCGTCGCCTTCGAGGACGACGAAGGCCGGAAGCTGTCCGCGGGGCGCTACGAGATCCGCTTCGAGCCGGGGCGCCTGCCTCCCGTCGACGCGTTCTGGTCCCTGACCGTGTACGACGCGGACCGGAACCTGGTCGCCAACCCGATCGACCGCTACTCCGTCGGCGACCGCACCCCCGGACTGCTCACCGACCCCGACGGCGGCCTGACCCTCTCCCTGCGGCCCGACTCGCCGGGCCCGGAGCGGGCGGCCAACTGGCTGCCCGTACCGGAGCGGGGCGAGTGGTTCTCCATGCTGCGCATGTACCTGCCGCGCCCGGACGTCGTCGACGCACGCTGGCAGTGCCCGCCGTTCCGCCGCGTCCCCTGACGTCCGCCGGCCCGCCCCGGGGCGCCGGGGCGCTCGCCGCCGGGACGCTTCCCCGGCGGCGAGCGGCCGAACGGACATGACCGCAGGGGTTCTTCCGGCGGTTCCTCAGGGCTTGTAGGGAAGCACCGCGCAGTTGGAGCCCGCGGGCCGGCCCTCGAGACGGTCGGTCAGCCAGGAGATCGCGTCGCCCTGGTCGGTGAGCAGCGGTGCGAAGTGGTTGAGCAGGGCGTTGCCCAGCGGCAGCAGGACGACGGGCTTGTAGGTGACGTCCGCTCCCTTCGCGCACCATGCCACGGCCAGCTCGCGGGCCTGTCCGTGCGGTACGAGGTTGTCGGCGGTGCCGGTCGCCACCCGCACCGGGGACGCGGGCCTGATCCTGCCGATGAGCTGGTCGGCCAGGAACGCCTTGAGCGCGGGCTCCTCCTCGATGATGGCGCCCAGGGGGCGCCCGTCGGTGGTCCAGGCGCTGCTGCGCGCCGAGTTGTAGGCGAGGAGGGCGTCCCCCACGCACATGGTGGACAGGTCCTTCAGGGCCGCCTTGCCGGCGGCGCTCAGGTGCGCCTCCGCGATCGGCTTCAGCTCCGGGTCGGACTCCAGGAAGCCGTTGACCGACCAGCCGAGCGCCCCGGCGAGGTCGCTGCCGTCGATGGCCGCGGTGACGGCCACCAGATCGGCGGGCGGCGCTCCGGAGTAGGTGCCGGCGAGCGGGACGTCGGGGGCGTACGCGGGCTGGAGTTCGGCGGCGGCCGCGGTGGCCCCGCCGCCCTGGCTGTAGCCGAACAGCGCCACCCGTGAGCCCTCGGTGAGGGACGTCCCGTCGAGGGAACGGGCGGCGCGGACGGCGTCCAGCACGGCGTGGGCCTCGTCGACCCGGTTGACGTAGGTGTGCAGCCGGTCCGTGGTGCCGAGGCCGGTGTAGTCGGTGACCACGACGGCGACCCCGCGGGCGAGCAGCCGGTAGATGGCCAGGTCCTCGTAACCGACCGACACCGTCTGCCCGTTGAGGACGAGCGGGCGTTCCAGGCCGAGGGACGCGGCGCACTGGTCGCCCTGCCCCATGGTGCCGGGCGCCACGACGACCAGCGGCCGTGCTCCCGTGCCCTTCCAGGCGGCCGTGGGTTCGATGTAGGCGCCGGTGACGGCCATCGGCCGGCCCGCCGAGTCCGTGGACCGGTACATCAGGCGGGTCGCCCGTCCGGGCAGCGGGCCGTCGATGCCGGGCAGGCTCAGGGCGAGGGGGAGCTGTTCGGTGCGGATCAGCGCGCCGTCGGCGGCCGGCAGCGAGGCGGGCGGGGTGTAGAAGGCGGGAAGGGTGACGCCACGGGAGACCACGGGTTCGGCCGGTGTCGCGGCGGAGGCCGGAACGGCTGTCGTGCCGAGGCAGGCTGCGGCCGTGACGGCCGCGGCGAGCAGACGGGCGGGGGTGGGCATGGCAGACCTCCGGTGGGGAGAGGGGAGGCCGAGCCTGACTCTGCGGCTCGGGTTGACACACGGTCCGGTGGGGACGGACCGCCCGGCACACGGCGCCGGTCGTCCACCGCCGTCGCGTGCCGTGCTCGGAACGTTCCCGGAACGTTCTTAGACGAGTTGTCAGGACGGTAACGGTGCGGGAGTTACCCGGGGTAGCGGTCGGGAGGTTACGGTTCAGTAATATGGCGTCGGAGGACAGGAACGCCCCGTCGCGCTCGCGCCGCGGCCCACCGACCGCCCCCAACTTCCCCGGTCACCGGTGTGATTGACTGCGTGCGTGGTGCACGAGTCGGTCTTCCGGACCCAGGACCTCCCGGCGGCCGACCGGTTCGAGGCCTGGATCCAGCGCATGGGCCGCACCCACGCGCCGATGCGGCTGAGCAGCGAGCGCGCCGCGGACTACGACGGTTCCCAGCGGGCGATCCTCCTCGGCGACGTCACCGTGTGGCCCGCCACCTTCGACCCGCTGGTCTTCCACCGGACCCCGCGGCTCATCCGCGCCTCCGACCCCGAGCTCTACCACCTCTCGCTGCTCCTCAAGGGAGAGGGGGCGGCCAGCTGGGGCAGCAGCCGGCAGGCGGTCTACACGATGAACGACTTCCACATCAGCACCTCCTCGCGCCCCTTCGAGATCCACACCGGCGCCGACCCCGTCACCATCGTCGGGGTGGAGATCCCCGCGCCCAGGTGCCGCTGCCCGGCCGGCACGCCGACCAGGTGATGGGACGCCGCATCTCGGCCACGGAAGGCATCGGCGCGCTGCTGGCGCAGTTCCTGCTCCGGCTCGCCGCGGACACCTCCTGCTACCGGCCCGCCGACGGACCCCGCCTCGCCACCGTCGTCACCGACCTGGTCTCGGCGGCCTTCGCGCACGCCCTCGACGCCGACCCGGACCTGCCGCCGGAGAGCCGCGACCGGACCCTCACCCTGCGCGTCAAGGCGTTCGTCCGCCACCACCTCGGCGACCCCGAGCTGACCCCCGCGACGATCGCCGCCGCCCACCACGTCTCCCGCAGCCACCTGTACCGCCTCTTCCGGGCCGAAGGCCTCACCGTCGCCTCGTACATCAGGGACCAGCGGCTGGAACACGCCCGCCGCGACCTCCTCGACCCCGCCCGGAGCACGACGCCGATCCACGCCGTCGCCGCGCGCTGGGGCTTCCCGCGGGCCGCCGAGTTCACCCGCGCCTTCCGCACCGCCTACGGCCTCCCGCCCAGCGAACTGCGCGCCCGCGAACACCCGCGGTCCGGCCCGCCCGGAGACGCTCCGCCAAGCGAGTGGGGACGCCTCGCCAACGACACGGCCCCCGGCTCCGGCGCATCCTGGTGACCCCACGGCGGCGGACCGCCGCCGGAGCCGGGGAGGCGTGCCAGGACCACGGGGGAGTCCTGGCACGCCGGTGCCCGGCGGACGGGCCCGCGTCGGCGGGCCGGGCAACGGCCCGACGGGCGGCCCCCGGTGATCGAGTGGTGACGGTCCGGGCGGCGGCGTACGGTCGAACGGTGAACACGACGGTGGGCGCGATCGTCCACCGACCCCCAGGGGCCCGCCCCGTGCGGGCGACACACCATGAGCACATCTCCGCAACCCGCTTCCGCGTCCCAGACGTCCGCCCGTCCCGCGGGCGGTGACGGAAACGCGATGGCCCTGTTCGTCATCGCCTCGTGCCAGCTGATGGTGGTCCTCGACATCACCATCGTGAACATCGCGCTCCCCGACATCCAGCGCTCCCTGGACTTCTCCACCACCAGCCTGTCGTGGGTGGTCAACGCCTACACGCTCACCTTCGGCGGACTGCTGCTGCTCGGCGGCCGGGCCGGGGACATCCTCGGACGGCGGCGGGTCTTCGTCTTCGGCGTGCTGCTGTTCGTCCTCGCCTCACTCCTCGGCGGGCTCGCCCAGGGCCCCGGCCAACTCCTGGCCGCCCGCGCCCTCCAGGGTGTCGGCGGGGCCATCGCCTCCCCGACCGCCCTCGCCCTGATCAGCACCACCTTCCGCGAAGGACCCGAACGCAACCGGGCGTTCGGCGTGTTCGCCGCGGTCTCGGCGGGCGGCGGCGCGATCGGACTGCTCGCGGGCGGCATCCTCGTCGAGTGGCTGAACTGGCGCTGGGTCTTCTTCGTCAACGTCCCGATCGGCCTGCTCATCGCCCTCGCGGCACCCCGCTGGATCAGGGAATCCGCACGCCACCCGGGCCACTTCGACATCGCCGGCGCGGCGACCTCCACCGCGGGCATGGTCCTGCTGGTGTACGGCTTCATCCGGGCCGCCCAGGACGGCTGGCGCGACGCGCTCACCCTGGCCTCCTTCGCCGGGGCCGTCGTCCTCCTCGCCGTGTTCATCATGGTGGAGAAGCACTCCCGGCAGCCGATCACACCGCTGCGCATGTTCGCCGACCGCAACCGCGCGGGCACCTACGGCATCATGCTCTGCCTGGCCGCCGCCATCTTCGGCATGTTCTTCTTCCTCACCCTGTTCGTGCAGAACGTGCTGGACTTCAGCCCCCTCGAGGCGGGCCTCGCCTTCCTCCCGGTGAGTGCGGTCATCGCGGTCGGCGCCGGGCTGGCCTCCCGGTTCCTGCCGACGTACGGTCCCAAACCGTTCATGGTGACCGGCGCCGTCCTGGCCGCGGCGGGACTGGGCTGGCTGACCCTGACCGACGTCCACTCCACCTACGCGGGCAGCGTGCTCGGCCCGATGCTCGTCTTCAGCCTGGGCATGGGCATGGAGTTCGTCTCCCTGACCCTGATGGCACTGTCCAACGTGCCCGCCCGGGAGACCGGCGCGGCCTCCGGGCTGCTCAACGCCACCCAGCAGGTGGGCGGTTCGCTCGGTCTGTCCATCCTGGTCACCATGTTCGGCACGGCCAGCGGCAACGAGGCGGACACCCAGGTCCCGGCGTTCCTGTCCCAGGCGACCCCGGCGGAACGCCTGCGCTTCCGGCGCACCGGCGAACTCCCGCCACCCTGGGGCGACGAGGTCCTGACCGCGGGCGTCTCCGCGGCCTTCGTGACGGCGGCCGTCTTCACGCTGGTCGCCGCCCTGATCGCCCTCGTCGTGATCCAGGTCCGCCCCTCCGACCTCGAACGCCTCAAAGGCGACGGAGCGGGGCCGCCCGGCGGATGAGGCACGGTCCCCGCGCCGCGGCCGCACGCCGGCCGCACGTCGGCCGTGTGCCCGCGCCGTGTGCCCGCGCCGCGGGGCCGGCCGCCCGGCGGCCGCCGTCCCGCGGGTTCGAGCCACGGCCCGCCGGGTGCGGCTGTGGCGGTGCCGCCGGGTCGGTAGGGTCCGCTCATGGTCCATCACGACGTGCACGACGTGGGAATCCTGCACCCCGGTGACATGGGCGCGAGCGTGGCGGCACAGGCCGTGGCGGGAGGCGCCGAGGTCCGGTGGCTGCCCGCGGGACGGTCGGCGGCGACGCGGCGGCGGGCGGCCGCCGCCGGTCTGCGCGCCGCGGCCGATCTGAGGGAGCTGGTCGGGAGCTGCGAGGTCGTCCTGAGCGTCTGCCCGCCGGCCGCCGCGCTCGACGTGGCCGAAGAGGTGGCGGGCGCCGGTTTCCGCGGTGTCTACGTCGATGCCAACGCGGTCAGCCCGGAACGGATGGCACGGATCGCCGAGGTCCTCGCGGACGGCGGCGCCACGGTGGTGGACGGCGGGATCACGGGCCCGCCGCCCCGCGAGACCGGCACGAGCCGCCTGTACCTCTCCGGCGACGTCCCGGCCGTCGCCCGGGTCACCGCCCTCTTCGCCGGCACCGCGCTCGCGCCCCACCCGCTGGCGGGCCCGATCGGCCGCGCCTCGGCGCTCAAGCTGTCCTTCGCCGCCTACAACAAGATCGCCTACGCCCTCGCCGCGCAGGCCTGCGCGCTGGCCGACGGCCACGGCGTCCTCGACGAGCTGACCGAACTGGCGGCCGGGGCGCTGCCCGGCACACCGCTGGCCGGTCCCGAGCGGCTGGCCGGCGCGGGCCGCAAGGCCTGGCGCTGGGAGCCGGAGATGGCCGAGATCGCGCGCGCCTGCGCCCAGGTCGGCCTGCCGACCGGCTTCGCCGAGGCCGCCGCGGAGACCTTCGCGCGCTGGGAGGCGCACAAGGACGACGGAACGGTGACCGGCGCCCGGCTGATCGCCGACCTGCGCCGGGTCGGCCCGAGCCGAACCGAGCGGCGCGCGGAGCCCGACGAGCAGTGCGCGGATCCCGGCGCGCCGTGAGCGACCCGGGTGCGGCGGGACGGGAGCCCCGTCCCGCCGCACCCGGGCGTCGGCTCAGTCGTCGAGCGCCGTCAGGACCTCGCGCAGGTCGACGAACTTGAAGTTCGTCGCCGTGCGGTCCCCGGCCCGTCCGGCGTCGTCGTGACCGTCCTGCACGACGAGCAGACCGCCCGGGAACCTGCGGCCCAGCGGGGCGTCGAGCGCCGCGGCGCCGTCGCACTCCTCCGACCCGTCGGGGCCCGCGGCGGTGGCGGCGACCCGGAAGCCGCCCTCGTACTCGTTGTCGTCGCCGTGCTCGCGGTCGTAGGCGGCGAAGGTGTCGTCGCCCTGGCTGGAGGCCAGCAGGTAACCGTCGCCGTCCGCCTCGGCGACCAGGGTCAGGCCCTCGACGTCCGCCGTGATCCGCGTGCCGCCGTACCCGGGGTCGGCGCCGCTGACGCACTCCTCGGTGGCCTCGTCGTAGGTGCCGGGGACGCCGTACTCCCGCACGGTGTCGACCAGTCGGGGCGTTCCGTCGAGGGCGGCGGGCATCCGCCAGATGCCGACGTCCTCCTGGCCCGCGTACAGCGTGCCGTTCGCCGGGTCGACGACCATGCCCTCGACCTGGGGCAGTTCGCCGGGCTCCGCGCACGGCGACCAGGACGTGCCGTTCGGCAGGCGGAAGGAGGACGGCAGGTCCAGGGTGCGGACCTTGCGGTAGCCGATCCGGCCGCCGGCCGCCGGCGTCAGCTCGAGCAGGGCGACGGTGGTGCGTTCGCGCCGGCTGACGAGTGCGTAGGTACGGCCGCTCGCCCTGTCGGTCCAGGTGGCGAGGCCGTACGCGGTGCGCTGCTCGTTGATCTCCGCCTGGTCGGCGGAGAAGACCGGCGCGGCCGCCGGGTCCGTGACGTCCGAGAGGGGACGGCCGGGCGAGGCGGGGTCGATGCGGTAGATCCGCAGCCGGTCGTTGCCCCGGTCGGTGGTGACCGCGAGGTCGGCGCGCCCGGTGGACAGCTTCAGGCCCCGCACCACGTCCACGTTGTTGTAGCGGCCGGGCGCGTCCCCGGGACCCGGTCCGGCCGGCGCGGCGAGCGACTGCACGAGCCGGGCGCCGAGGTCGTACACCCGGAGACCGCCCTCCTTGGCGGTGGCGACGACCAGGCTGGCGTCCGGGTCGGCGGCGTTGCGCCAGATCGCCGGGTCGTCCGCGTCGGAGTTGCCGCCCGCCTCGTCGTCGTACAGGGCGGGCGTCTCGACGCGCGGGAGGACGGCCGGCAGGGCGTCGTCGTCCTCGGCGGAGGCGGGAAGTGCGGCGGTCAGGGCGAGTGACGCCGTGAGGACGGACACGGCGAAAGCCCTCGGAAGCGATCCGGCCACGTCGGCCTTCCTTCGATGGGGGACAGGGCAAACGTGACGATCTTGGTGGTGCGGGGGACGGCGGGGCGGCGCGGGGGTGAAGGGCGGGCGCCGACGAGGGGAACAACCGCCGCGCGCGGCCCGCCGGAGCCGCCGGGCCGGGGCACCCCCTCTGGGGGAGGGACTTCCGAAACACCCCCTACGCCGGGGAGTGGCGAGCAGGTGGTCCACGGCCCGCGGGACGTCGGCGACGCGGTGGTGGGGGACGGTGAGGCCCTCGGGCCAGGGCCGCCCCGTCACCCAGATCGTCCGCAGGCCCGCCCGATGGCCGCCGCGGACGTCGGTCTCCGGGTTGTCGCCCGTCATCCAGTCGCCCGCGCCGATCTGGGTGCCGCAGCGCGCCGCCGCCAGTTCGAAGAGACGCGGGTCGGGCTTGCGTACGGCGATGTCCCCGGAGGCGGCGATCCCGTCGACGAGGTCGGCGAGCCCTGTGGCCCTGATCTTGGCGCGCTGGATGTCGGAGGACCCGTTCGTGGCGACACCGACGCTCCAGCCGCGCTCGCGCAGCCGGGCCAGGCCGTCCAGCACCTCGGGACGACAGGTGACGGCGGTCGCCATGCGGTCGACGTACACCCGCCACAGGTGGTCCGCCGACTCGCCCAGCCCGAACGCGGCGCGCAGCCGCGCGAAGTCCGACCGCTCGGCGTGGTCGGCGAGTTCGGTCAGCAGCCACCGCTCGATCTCGGGCCCGTACGCGTGGTCGTGGCAGAGGTCGGCTATGGCGTCGGCGAAGGCGGACGTACGGTCCACCAGGGTGCCGTCCAGGTCGAAGAGGGCGAGGCGCATGACCGGGACCCTACCCAGGCGCCGGCCCCGCCCGGCCCCGCCCGGCGCCGCCGCGGGCGGCACGCGGGCGCCGTGGCGGGTTTGCGGTGTGAGGGAGCGGCAACGCGAAGTCCATGACTGAAGCGAACACCGACACGAACGAAGAGCGCGCCACCAAGCGCGCGACCGCAACCAAGGCCCAGCGCGCGGCGGACAAGGCGACCGCCCCCGCCACGCGCGCCGCAAAGGGCGCCGCCGACAAGGCGGATGACGCCGCGTCGGCCGCCGGCTCCGGGGCCGGGCGCGCCGCCGGGAAGGCGGCCGGTGCGGCGCAGGGCGCGGCCCGTGGCGTCGAGGCGGGCCGCCAGGCGCTCGTGGCGAAGACCGGTCAGGTCGCGGCCACGGCCAAGTCCGCCACCGGTCAGGTGGCGGCCACGGCCAAGACGGCCACCGGGCAGGTCGCCGCCACCGCCAAGACGGCCTGGACGGTGATCGCCCACCGCAAGCTGATCGCGGCCGGGGTGGGCGCGGGTGTGACCGCGCTCACGGCCGCGTCGTACGCGGTGGGCCGCCGCTCCGGCCGCCAGACCTTCGGCCCGATCACCCGGCTCACCGGCGGCCGCATCTGACGCCCCGCACGCGCGGTGGGTCACACCCGGTACGTCCGGGCCCACCGCGCGGAGCCGGGGACGACGCCACCGGCCCGCCCCGGCGAACCCCGACGGCCGGTCGTGTCGTCGTCCCTGTGGACTTCGGCGGCCGGTTGTTCCGTTCGTTTTTGTGGACCTCGGCGGCCGGTCGTGTCGCCGTCCTCGTGAACCCCGGTGGCCGGTCGCGTCCTCTTCGGGCGCGGTCCGGGTGACCGGTCGCGTCGTCGCCCGCGCACCGGGTCGCCCTACCCGCGCACCGGACCGGGGAGCGGTCACGATGAACCGCCCCAGCCGGGGCACAAGCCCCGAGTGATCTTCACCGAAGGCCGCTTGGGAGGAACCACCGCCGTGACCGTACCCACCCGCCCGATACGCCCCCTGCGTCGCCGCCGTCGCTTCGACCTGCGCACGACGGCCCTGTTCTTCGTCCTCCTCGCGCTCCTCCTGACGCTCGGGGGCATGATCGCCCGCACCGCCGTCGCCGCGGCGGAACGCCGGCCCGCGTGGGCCGTGACCCTGCTCGTCCTCGGCGTCGCCGCGACCGTCGCCTGCTACCGGGGCCGACGCCGCTGGTCGGCGCGCAGACTCGTACGGCACGCCACCGAGGCCCTCGAGGAAGCGGCCGAGACGGCCGTCGACGCGCTCGCCGAGCCGCCGGCCGCGGCCGTCCCGGCGGGCGTCGTCGAACCGGCGGGCATCGCCGACCCGGCCCCGCCGTCCGGTGCCGACGCCACGGCGCGCACCCTCGTCATCGGGACGGCCCCCGTCGCGGACGCCACGTGCGTCACGGACTACTACGCCCTGGATCCCGACGAGTTCGAACAGGCGATAGCCGGCCTGTGCGCCCGCGACCACTGCACGGACGTCGAAGTCGTCGGCGGCGCAGGCGACTTGGGAGCCGACGTGCTGGCGGTGGCACCGGACGGACGCCGACTCGTCCTCCAGTGCAAGCGCTACGGCGACGGCAACAAGGTCGGTTCACAGGACCTGCAGCGCTTCGGCGGCACCTGCTTCACCGTCCACGAGGCCGACGTCGCCATCGTCGTCACCACCAACGACTTCACGGCACCCGCCGTCGAGTACGCGCGCCAGTGCGGCATCGTGTGCGTGGACGCCGAGGCACTGCTCGCGTGGCACTCCGGCACGGGACCCCGCCCGTGGGAACCGGCCGGCCGGGGCTGACGCCCGGAGCCCCGAGGGCCGCGACACCGGAGCCCCGAGGGCCGGCACCGGGACCCACGTGCAGGCACCCGGGCCCACGTGCAGGCACCGGCGACTTCACGGACGTATCGGAAATTCCTCCCCGTCATCCCGGTTCGCCGTCCCCGGCGTGGGCACTTGGCGGTGAGCGAAGGACGAGTAACAGGAGGTCGTCGTGGCGGTCCGGCATCGGCTCATCAAGACATCCCCGCGGCGGGTGTGGACCGTCCTCTCGGACGGTGACCGGTACGCGGACTGGGTGGTGGGCACCGCGGAGTCCACCCCGGTGCAGGGCCGGTGGCCCCAGGTGGGCGCGGAGATCGGCTACGAGGTCCGGATCGGACCCGTCCGCCTGAGCAACCGGACCGTCGTACGGCGCTGCGAGGAGGGCACCGCCCTGGAGCTCGAGGCCCGGGCGGGCGCGCTCGGCACCGCGCGGATCGCCGTCGAGCTGCGGCCCTGGGGCGAGCACTGCCTGGTGATCGTGGACGAACACCCCCTGCAAGGGGTGGGCGGGTTCCTGCACAACGCGGGCGTGGAGGCGCTGATCCAGCTCCGGCACCGCGCGATGCTCGCCCGGCTCGCCGAGGTCTGCGAGAACGAGGTGCCGGACGCCGGACCGGGGCCGGTGCCGGTACGGGCGCACGGCGGCGCCGATGCCTGACGCCGTGGTGATCGGGGCCGGACCCAACGGTCTGGTGGCCGCCAACCTGCTGGCCGACGCCGGCTGGAGCGTGACGGTCCTCGAGGAGCAGCCCGGGCCCGGCGGAGCGGTGCGTCACGACAGGGGAGTGGACCCGGACTTCGTCAACGACCTCTTCAGCTCCTTCTACCCGCTGGCCGCCGCCTCCCCGGTGGTGTCGGGTCTGCGCCTGGAGGAGCACGGCCTGCGGTGGAGCCACGCCCCCCAGGTCCTGGCGCATCCGCTGAGCGACGGCAGGTGCGCGGTCCTCGACCGGCGGATCGACGTCACCGCCGCCTCCCTCGACGCCTTCCACGACGGGGACGGAACCTCCTGGCGCCGACTGCACGAGATCTGGGAACGGCTGCGTCCCGACCTCCTCGACGCCCTGTTCACCCCCTTCCCGCCGCTCAAGGCCACCGGGCGGCTCGCCCTGCGACTGCGCGCGGCGGGCGGCCTGCGACTGGCCCGCACCCTGGTGCTCCCGGTGCGGCGCATGGGCGCCGAGGAGTTCGGCGGCGAAGGCGGCGGGCTCCTCCTCGCCGGGAACGCGCTGCACGCCGACCTCGCCCCGGAGGCCGCCGGCAGCGGCGGCTTCGGCTGGCTGATGTCCATGCTGGGCCAGACGTACGGCTTCCCCGTCCCGGCCGGTGGCGCCGGCGCCCTCACCGACGCGCTGGTCCGCCGGCTGCGCGCCCGCGGCGGCACCCTGCGCTGCGGACTCCGGGTGGACCGGGTCGTCGTCCGCGACGGACGGGCGGTGGGCGTGCGCACCGCCGACGGCGGCACCGTCCCGCCCGCAGCGCCGTCCTCGCGGACGTCTCCGTCCCCGCCCTCTACGGCGAGCTGGTCGAGCCCGAACACCTTCCGGGCCAGGTGCTGGCCGACCTGGAGCGGTTCCAGTGGGACTCCGCCACCTTCAAGGTCGACTGGGCCCTCGACGGCCCCGTGCCCTGGCGCGCCGAGCAGGCCGCGCGGGCCGGCACCGTCCACCTGGCCGACGGGATCGACGAACTCACCCGCTTCGCCGCCCAGGTCGCGATGCGGCAGGTCCCCGACCGCCCGTTCTGCCTGTTCGGCCAGATGACGACGGCCGACCCGTCGCGTTCGCCCGGCGGCACCGAGTCGGCCTGGGCCTACACCCACGTGCCGCACGAGGTGGCCGCCGACGCGGGGGACGAGGGCCTCACCGGTGCCTGGGACCCCGGGGAGCAGGAGCTGATGGCCGACCGGGTGGAGCGCCAGGTCGAACGGTTCGCGCCGGGCTTCCGGGCGCTGATCCGCGCCCGCCGCGTCCTCGCCCCGCCCACGCTCCAGGCGCTCGACGGCAATCTCCACGCGGGCGCCATCAACGGCGGCACCGCGGGCATGCACCAGCAGCTCTTCTTCCGCCCCCTGCCCGGCACCGGACGGCCGGAGACACCCGTGCGCGGACTGTTCCTCGCCTCCGCCGGCGCCCATCCGGGCGGCGGCGTGCACGGCGCCCCGGGGGCCAACGCCGCCCGCGCGGCGCTGCGGCGGCGCCGGTCGCCGGGCCTGTCCGGTCTCCAGCGCGCCCTCTCCCACCGGGACCGCACGGGGCACGCACGACCCGACTGAGGACGACAGGCAGCCGACGAACGGAGCGCGCCGTGGCGCACAGCCCCCGGAAGACCGCGGCCCACGACACCGTGACCCGCAGGAGCGGGGCGCACCGCGCCGTGGCGCACAGCCCCCTGGAGAACCGCACCGTCGTCGTCACGGGCGCCGCGCGGGGCGTGGGCGCGGCCCACGCCCGTGCCCTCGCCCGCCGCGGCGCACGCCTGGCCCTGCTCGGCCACGAGCGGCCGGCCCTGGAGGCGGTCGCCGCCTCGCTGCCCGTGCCGGCCCTCGCCGTGGAGGTGGACGTCACCGACGAGGCGGCCCTGCTGGAGGCCGCCGAGGCCGTCCGCGCCCGGCTGGGCCCGCCGTCGGCCGTCGTCGCGAACGCGGGCATCGCCGAGGGCGGCCCCTTCGGCGGCACCGGCATGGCCTCCTGGCGCCGCGTCGTCGACGTGAACCTCGGCGGCAGCGCCCTCACGGCCCACGCGTTCCTGCCCGACCTGCGCGAGACGGCGGGCTACTACCTCCAGATCGCCTCCCTGGCCTCCTTCGGCGCCGCCCCGCTGATGAGCGCCTACTGCGCGTCCAAGGCCGGCGTGGAGGCCTTCGCGCACGCGTTGGGGGCCGAGGAGGCGCACCACGGCGTGGCGGTCGGCATCGCCTATCTGAACTGGACCGACACCGACATGATCCGGGACGCCGACCGGCACGCCGTGCTGCGGGAACTGCGCGCCCACATGCCCGCCCCGCCCGGCGCGTGTACCCCGCCGAGACCGTCGCCGAGATCCTCGCCCGCGCCGTGGAACGCCGCAGCACCGCGGTCTACGTGCCCGCCTGGCTGCGCCTCGCGCAGATCGCGAGGGCCGCGCTGCCGCCGCTGGTGCTGCGCGTCGCCCGGCGCGAACTGCCCCGGCTCGAGGCCGAGGAGCCCTTCCGCCCCACGGGGCTGCTGGGAGCCGGCGGCCGGGCCGACCGGGACGCCCGGCCCTTCCCCTGACCTCCTCGGCCACCCCTCCGCGATCGTGTGACCGGCTCGGCTCGGCTCGGCTCGGTCCGGTCCGGGCCGGTCCGGCGCGGCGCGGCCCGGACAGACCCGGCCCCGCTCAGAAGGCGTAGCGGACGCGCAGCCACGGTGCGCGGGCGCCGATCAGGTCGCGCAGAACGTCCAGCGCCCCGGCCTTGACCTGGTTGCGGTAGCGGACGTTCAGCGCGCCGTTCTCGGAGCGCTTCGCCTGCTGGAGATCCGGCTGCCACAGCACCTGCTCGGCACGGGGATGCCAGCCCAGGTTCACCTCGTGCAGCTCACGGTTGTGGGTGAGCATGATGACCTCGGCGGCCGCCTGCCGCTTGACCCGCCCGGGCAGTACGTCGTCCAGCCGCCGGAGCAGTTCGGCCCAGTCCTCCTGCCAGCCCGGCCGCAGCACGACGGGGGAGAAGTTGAAGTGGACCTCGTAACCGGCGTCCAGGAAGTCGGCCGCGGCGGCGATCCGGGCGGCGACCGGTGAGGTGCGCACGTCCAGGAGACGGGCGTCGGCCTCGGGCATCAGGGAGAACCGGATCCGGGTCCGGCCCCGCGGCTCCAGGGCGAGCAGGTCGGGGTTCACGAACTTCGTCGCGAAGGACGCCTTGGCGGTGGGCCAGCGGCGGAAGGCGCGCACGAGGTCGGCGGTGTTGTCGCAGACGAGGGCGTCCACCGAGCAGTCGCCGTTCTCCCCGATGTCGTACACCCACGCCGCGGGGTCGCACTGGTTGGGCTCCCGCTTGGGGCCCTGCCGCGCGATGTGCCGGCCGAGGTGGGCGATGGTCCGGTCGATGTTGGTGAACACGGTGATGGGGTTGGCGTAGCCCTTGCGGCGCGGCACGTAGCAGTACGCGCACGCCAGGGCGCAGCCGTTGGACGGGCCGGGGGCGATCCAGTCCGCCGAGCGCCCGTTGGGACGGGTGGTGAACGTCTTGCGCTCGCCCAGCACGAGGGTCTCGCCCTTGACGCGCACCCACCGCTCGACGTTCCCCTCGTTGCCGTGCAGCCCGGGAACGCGCCAGTGGGAGTCGACCTCGACCAGACGGGCGCCGGGGAAGCGGGCGATGATCTCGCGGCCGCGCGCGGAGGCCGCGGCGGCCGGTTCGGCGTGGATCTCCCGCACGGGCAGCAGCCGGCGCGCCGTTCCGGAGTCGCGAAACGTCGAGCGGGCGCGGGCGGAGGACGGGGGCGGTTCGAGGGCGTCGAGTCCGAACAGCGTGTCGGGATCGCCGTCCGGGCCGACCGGCGGGGCGGGCATGCGGGCTCCGAAGGGGGACGTACGTCCACGGGCGTACCACTTTACGCATTCCGGGCGGGCGGTCGCTCCGGAGCGGGCGCCGCGCGGGCGGGGACCGTCAGGGCTCGTCGGTCGCCCCGGCGCCCGACCGCCTCCGCAGCACCATCAGGGCGGTGTCGTCGCCCGGCGTGCCCGCCGCGTGCCGGCGCAGGTCGTGGTAGACGGCCGCCGGCAGATCGCCGGGGCGGACGCCGTCCCAGGCCGCGGCCCGGTCCTCCAGCGGATAGAAGACCCCCGACGGATCGCGCGCCTCGGTGACGCCGTCCGTGCACAGCAACAGCGTGCCGTCCTGCGGGAAGGTGAACCACTCGACCGTGCGGGGCCGCGGGGACAGGGCGTCGAGACCCAGCGGGACGCACGGCTCGCCCTTGAGCACCGGACCGTTCCGGTCGCTGTGCAGCATCAGCGGCGCGACGTGGCCGCAGTTGATCGCCTGGACCTCCGGGTCCGGGCCGATGCCGAGGACCAGCGCCGTCACGAACCGCTCGTTCTCGCCGGCCTGCGCCGCGAAGGAGTTGTGCCGCAGCACCGCGTCCTCCAGGGCGTCGACGACGGCGGTCAGCGTGGGCTCGGCGACGGCCGCCTCCCGGAAGGCACTGAGCACCGAGAAGGCCGCGCTGATGGCGGGCAGCCCCTTGCCCTGGACGTCGGCGATGAAGACCCGGCTGCCGTACGGCGAGGACACCACCTCGTACACGTCGCCGCCCACCCGGCTGTCCTCCTCCACCGGCTGGTAGACGCCGTGCACGATGAGCTGGTCCGTCATCAGCGGGAACGGGCGCAGCAGCTGCCGCTGGAGCGCGGCCGCGGCGGACCGCAGCCGGGCGATCTCCCGGTCGCTGCGGACCCGCTGGGCGGCCCGCGCGACGCTCAGCCCGTTGAAGACGAGGGCGAAGACGACGGTCGCCGCCACCGCGCCGATCGTGTCGTCCGCGGTGTCGAGCAGGGCCGCGGCGATCATCACCGTGACCCAGGCGGAGGCGACGGCGGTCTGGCGCACGCTGCCCCGCCCGGCGATCAGGGCGGGCAGCACCACGAGGAAGGGCGCGAGCCTGGTCTCGCGGTCCAGGAAGACCCCGGTGACCGCCAGCAGCACCGTGACCGCGACGAGCCAGAACAGCACGACCCACCACCGCAGCGGCGGCGCGCCACGGAGCTCCCCGCCGGCCGTCGACGCCCCGCCCGGTTCTCTCGACGCGCTCACCGTCTCCCCCGCTCCGTGCCCGGCCTTCGGCGTCCCGCCCGGGACCGGCGGCGGGAACACCCTTCCCTTCAATATCCGCCTCCCGCGCCGAGCCCGCCGGTCGCGGCACGACGACCGCACGACCGTGCCCGCCGTCCCGTTCGCCGTGCCCGGCGCCGCCGTCGACGCCGTGGGGACGGCGTCGCCGGCGCAAGGCCGCCGCCGTCGCGATGCCGCGCGGCGGCGACCCGCGGCTGCCGCGCGCCCTGGTCCGGCGGCCCGCCCGGCCGGTCGGTGTCGCCGGTGTCGTCCAGCAGGCCGCGTACCCCGCCGCCCGACCGGAAGCCGCCCCGGTCGGGCAGGATGTGCACCGGGGGCGTCCGGTCGGCGGAGCCGGGGAAGGAGCGGTGCGTGAGCGAGGAGCCGGGCCGCGCGTGGACGGCCATGACACCGGGGGACTTCGACCGGGAGGCGCCGCTGCGGCTGAACGTCCGCACCGGCGGCGCCGCCGTCCCCGCCGAGCCGGACGAGTGCGGGACGGCGCCCCTCTTCGGCGACGAGACGCCCGCCCGGCGGTCCCCGGCCCGGCCCCGGCGGCGCGACGCCACGACCCATGAGCAGGAACCCCTGTTCTGACCGGTCGGCGTACGGCCTCTCCGGCTGGTCGCCCGTGCGTTCCGGGCCGGCGGCCGCCCGGTCCTGCCGTCGCGTTCCCGCTTGCCCCGCGACGCCGTGCGCGCCTCACCGGAGGGGAGGGCTCCCTCCGGCAGCCCCCTCCGGCAGCCCGGACCCCGACCCGAGTACGTCCGGCCGGTACGAGGGCTTCGGGCGGCCGGCCACCCCTGACCCGCGTGAACAGCGCCGCGGGTCAGTACACCTGGTGGCGGTCCGTGAACCGCAGGACCAGGAGGGCCACGTCGTCGGTGCGCTGCCCGGCCGTGCCGGACGTCCGCAGCAGGGTGTCGACGAGCTTGTCCAGGTCCAGGTCCCGGTCGTCGGCGCGGTCCAGCTCCCCGGCGAGCTGGTTCATGGAGTCCTCGAAGTCGACGCCCGGGGTTTCGATGAGACCGTCCGTGTAGAAGGCGAGCGTCATCCCCGGCACGAGCGGGATCCGCGTGACGGGGAACTCGGCGTCGGGGTCGATCCCCAGGAGCGGGCCCGGCGGTACGTCCAGGGGCCGGGTGGCGCGGCCCGGTAGCCGCAGCAGGGGTGGTGGGTGCCCGGCGCTGGCCAGCGAGACACACCCCCCGCTGAAGTCGAGACAGGCGTAGAGGCAGCTGGTGAACAGGTCGGGGGAGAGGTCGGTGAGGAGCCGGTTGACTCCGGCGAGGACCCGGTCCGGGGGAGCGCCGAGGGCCGTGTGGGCGTGCACGCCGATGCGGACCTGCCCCATCAGCGCGGCGGCGGCGACGTTGTGGCCCTGGACGTCGCCGATGACGGCGGCCGCGGCGGCTCCGTCCAGGCGGATCAGGTCGTAGAAGTCCCCGCCGATGTCCATGCCGTGGGTGGCGGGCAGATAGCGGGCGGCGACCCGCAGACCGTCGATCGAGGGCAGCGTGCGCGGGAGCAGCGCCTGCTGGAGGCCGTGCGCGACGTCCTGTTTGGTGTCGTACAGACGGGCCCGGTCCAGCGCCTGGGCGACGAGTCCGGCGAGCGAGGTCAGCACGGCGCGCTCCGCGGCCGGGAAGTCGTGCGGGTGTTCGTAGGACAGGACGCAGACGCCGACCGCGCGGCCCGAGAGGGTCAGCGGCAGGAAGGCCCAGGCCTGTTTGCCGCTGATCCTCGGCGCCTCCGGGTAGATGCGCCGCATGTCCTCCGCGTCCGGGAAGAACGCCGGGATGCCGCTGTCCAGGGCGTGCCCCGCCGGGGTGAGCCCGTGTCCAGCGGCAGCGCGTCGAGGCGCTCGACGGTCTGCGGCGGGTAGCCGCGGTGCCCGATGATCCGCAGCCGGCCGGCCTCGGCGGTGGACAGCACCATCCCCTGGGCGCCGAAGGCGGGCATGATCTGGTGGGCGACCAGGTCGACCACGTCCTGGACGCCGACGACCTCGGTGAGCGCGGCCGCCAGATGCGTGAGCTGGTAGAGCTGCCCCGTCCGGGCCGGCGCGGCGCTCACGGCCCGGCGGGGCGCCGACGTGTCCGGAGCCTGCTCGCCGCCGGTGGTGATCCGGACGCTGATGCCGCTGTCGTCCGGGTAGAGGTGGAACTCCAGCCACTGCCCCGGCGGCCGGCAGGCGGTGAAGGACACGGGGGCACGGCTGAGCACCGCGGCGCGGTAGCGGTCCTCGTAGGTGGGGTCGTCGAGCCAGCGCAGCGACTGCCACGGCAGGGTGCCCAGCAGTTCGCCGGCGTCGTGCCCGAGCAGTTCGCACGCTCCGGAGCTGAGGTAGGTGAAGCGGCCCTCCAGGTCCAGGGCACAGCTGCCGCCGGGCAGCCGCTCCACGAAGTCGGCCGCCGCCATCGCGGGTCCGGCGTCCCGGCGCCCGGTCCCCACGGGCAGGACCCGCGGCCGGCCGGCGGCGGCCCGCGGCCTGCCGCGCCCGGCGGCCTCCTCGAGCAGCCGCGCCAGCCGTCGGCAGCTCGACATGATGTTCCCCCGCTCGCGCCCGGTCACGTACGGGGGCGGGTGGTCGGCCACATCAGCAGCAGGGCTCCCCAGCGGCGCACGCCGGTGACCGGTGCGGCGGCCAGCGCCAGCGGGTAGGGGAGTGCCATCGCGGTGCGCGGATAGGACCGGGCCATCTCGCTCTGGCCGCCCACCCACACCATGCGCTCCTCGCGGACCGCGTCGGCCACCGGCGCCGGAGCTGTCATCGACACGTGCGTCCACGGTTCGGCCAGCTCGACGGGTGCCCCGTACAGCGCGTCGAGGGAGAGCACCTGCTCGTCGGGGAGAGCAGGTAGAGGGCGCCGATCGACGCGCCGGTGCGACGTACGGTCTCGGCGAACGCGGCGTCCAGGCCGTCGACGGCCGGGTCACCCGGGTCGGTCACGAGGCACCTCCGGCAGGGCAGGGGAGTCTCCCGCACGGCCGCGGGCGGCTGCCGGCTCCACGCCCGGCGCGGCACACCCCCGCAGGACGCGCCGCACCTCTCCCACCGAGGACGCTACGCCGATCCGGGACGCTCGGCACGCCCCCCGGGGTCTCACCCGAGGAGGGCGAGCGCCTCCAGCAGCCGGTCCACGTCCTCGGCGGAGCTGTACGGGGCCAGCCCCACCCGTACGCCGCCCTCGGCCCCCAGCCCGAGGTGGCGGGACGCCTCCAGCGCGTAGAACGAACCGGCCGGCGCGTCCACCCCGTGCCCGGCGAGATGCCGGGAGACGTCCGCCGGGCGGCGGCCCGCCACCGTGAACAGCAGCGTCGGGGTGCGCCGCGCGGCCCGCGAGTACACCGTCACCCCGCCGATCTCCGAGAGCCCGGCCTCCAGGCGCTCCCGCAGCGCCTCCTCGTGGACCTCCACCGCCGCGAAGGAGGCGGCCAGCCGCGCCCGGCGGTCGCCGTCCCCGGTGTCCGGCACCAGCGCGGCGAGGACGTCCACGGCGGCCCGCACCCCGGCCAGCAGCTCGTACGGCAGCGTGCCCAGCTCGAAGCGCTCGGGGACGGTGTCGGCGGACGGCAGCAGCTTGTCCGGCCGCAGGGACTCCAACAGGGCCGCCCGGCCGGTGAGGACGCCGAGGTGCGGACCGAGGAACTTGTACGGCGAGCACACCAGCGTGTCCGCGCCGAGCGCGGCGAGGTCGACCGTGGCGTGCGAGGCGTAGTGCACGGCGTCGACGTGCAGCAGCGCGCCCGCCCGGTGGGCGAGCTCGGCGACGGCCGGGATGTCGGGGCGGGTGCCCAGGAGGTTGGACGCCGCGGTGACCGCCACCAGCCGGGTGCGCGGGGACAGGACCTCCCCGATCCGCTCCGGGGCCAGTTCACCGGTGGCCGGGTCGAAGTCCGCCCGGCGCACGGTCGCGCCCACCGCCTCGGCGGCCTGGATCCAGGGCCGTATGTTGGCGTCGTGGTCGAGCCGGGTGACCACGACCTCGTCGCCGGGGCCCCAGGTCCCGGCCAGGGTGCGGGCGAGGTCGTAGGTGAGCTGGGTGGCGCTGCGGCCGAACACGACGGTGCCCGGGTCGGTGCCGAGCAGGTCGCCCATCGCCCGGCGGGCCGCCAGCACGATGTCCTCGGCGTTGCGCTCGCCCTGCGTGACGTGCCCCCGGTTGGCCAGCGGGTGCGCCAGGGCCTCGGCCATGGCGTCGATCACCGGTTGCGGGGTCTGGGTGCCGCCGGGCGCGTCGAAGCGGGCCGTGCCGGATGTCAGGGCGGGGACCAGCGCGCGGATCGCGTCGACGTCGAGGTGCATGCGTACTCCTGCGGGGCGAGGGGCGGACGGGGCCGGGGCGCGTTCCCGGCCGGACCGGGAACGCCCAGGCATGATCGCAGCCCTCCCCGGCGCAGGGTGCGGGCACCCGCCACGGGACCGGGCGCGACCGGGGTGTGCGGAACCGTTTCGTGGGTACACGTGCTCCGTGCGAGGCGGGGCGGTGCGCCTGGGGAGGTCGGCATCGCCCCGCCCGACTCGCCCGGACCCGGCCACCGCGTGGCCCGGCTCCGTCCACTGCGCCGGCGGGTCCCGCCCACCGTTCCGTCCGGTCCTGCTCACCGCGCTCCCCGGTTCCGCTCGCCGCGCCGGCGGGTCCCGCCCGGCGTTCCGTCCGGTTCTGCTCACCGCGCCGCCCGGTTCCGCTCGCCGCACCGGCGGGTCCCGCCCACTGCGTCGGCGGGACCTGCTCACCGCGCCGCCCGGTCCCGCTCGCCATGCCGACGGGTTCCGCTCACTGCCCCGCCCGGTTCCGCTCACTGCCCCGCCCGGTTCCGCTCACTGCCCCGCCCGGTTCCGCTCACTGCGCCGCCCGGTTCCGCTCACTGCGCCGCCCGGTCCGGTCCGCCGGACGGGAGCGGCGGACGGTGGCCGGCGGCGGCGTTCGGTCCCGGCCGGTCTGCCGGGAGGCCGCACTTCTTCGCGAGCGGACGGGGACGCCTGTGCGAGGCCGTCCCGGGGGTGCCGGTTCCGGGCTCCGCGTTGCCGCCGGGCACGGTCCCTGCGCCCGTCCCTCCTGATCCCGAACGCGCCGGAAGTGGCCGGGACGAGCGCGCCGGCCCGGTCCGGCCGGTGTCCGTCGCCGTGGTGTCGGCCGTCGTGTCCGGTGGGAAGCGCCGGCAGGCGCCGGGGGAGGCACCGCGGGGGCGGCACGGCCGGGCCCGCCCCCGCGGCGCGTTGCGGGGGCGGCCGTGGTCCGGCGGTGTCAGCCGGGGAAGCGGCCCGTGGAACGCAGGTGCCAGCGGCGTTCCGCGTAGGCCAGGTCGTCGCGCCACAGGCGTCCCGCGGCCGCCCGCATGAAGGGCCGCAGCAGCGGCGTCACCGTACGGGCCACGGCGAATCCCGGGCGGTCCGAGGCCGCCACGATCGCCTCGACGACCGCGGTGCGCGGCCGGCCCCGGTCGTCCGGGCCCAGCGGCGTCGCGTGCGTCTCGACGACCGAACCCCGGCCCTCGCCCCCCGTGATGTGCATGACGACCGTGCGCGGCTCGGGCGCCGTGAACACCGCCCGGACCGGCACGACGAGCCGTCCGGCGAGCTTGAAGGAGACGTCCACGGTGAAACCGTCCCCTTCCCGTCCCCCTTCCCGTCCGCCGCCGCGCCCGCGCCGCCGGCGTCGTCGGCCACGGTCAGGTCGACGAACGAGTACGGGTGGAACCAGGCCCCGTGCCACGGGTCCAGCCGGTTGGCGACGACGTCCTCCGGCTCGCACGTACCGACGCCCACGTAGACCGCGGACACGGCGCCCGACAGGGCCGGCCGGACCGGCACCACCGGCGCCGCCAGCGGCGGCTCGCCGCCCACGTCGTCCAGCCGCACCCACACCAGCACACCGTCGTCGTGCACGGGCAGCGGTTCCCAGCCCGCGAACGGACCGCCCCGCAGCGCGAGCCCGTGCCAGTGGCACACCAGGGTGCCGCAGCGCACCGGACTGTCCCGCAGCGGTGCGCCCAGGTGGGGGCAGACGCCCGGCCCGGCGACCAGCCGCCCCTCGGCGTCGCGCCAGACGACCAGCTCCCGTCCGGCGACCGTGCGCGCGAGGGGACGGTCGTCACGGACGTCCCGGGTGGCGCCCACGACGTACCAGTTGCCGGACGGACGTGCCTGCGCCCGTTTCAGCGCCCCGGCGATCACGGCCGGCCGCGCCGCGCGCCAGGTCGGGCGCTGCCGCTCCCAGGACACCGGGTTCCTGCGCAGCGACAGCGGATACCGGCGGCGCCCGCCGGAACGGTCGGGACTCATGCGACCTCCTCGTGCTCACGCTCGCGTGCGGGCGGCGTGCCGTGCGCGCCGGGCAGTTCGGCGGGCGGCCGCGGCGCACCGGACGGAGCGCTCCACCGTGCGGCGGCACGGGCGGCCGCCACGCGGGCCAGGCCGTCGAGCGCCACCGCGGCACGCCGTCGGCGGGGCACCACGGCACGACGGTGGACGACCGCGTACCCGTCGTCGGCGACGGCGTCCAGGATCCCGCCGTACAGCACGAACGCCGTGCGGATGCACGGACGGGCCACCGGGTCGAGCATCGCGAGCCCCGGTGCCGCCTCGCGGTACACGCCCCGCGTCAGGTCCTCGAACGCCCTGAGCGCCTCGGTGATCCGGGGGTCCCGGCTCCCGGTGCGGCGGGACCACAGCAGCAGGTCCCGGTCGACACCGTGGCCGCGCAGCAGGTCGGCGGGCAGGTAGACGCGGCCCCGGTCGAGGTCCTCGCCCACGTCGCGCAGGAAGTTGGTCAGCTGGAAGGCGACGCCGAGGGCGGCCGCGTGCGGGGCCGCCTCCTCGCGCGGGACGACGGTCCCCAGCACCGGCAGCATCTGCAGCCCGATCACCGCCGCCGAGCCGTGCATGTACGCGCGCAGGTCGTCGTAGGCCGGATAGTCGGTGACCGTGAGGTCGCTGCGCATGGCGGCCATGAAGTCGCGGAAGTGCCCGTGGGGGATGCCGTACCGGCGGGCCGTGTCGGCGAGGGCGAGGACGACCGGGTCGCCGCCGCCACCGCCGCGCAGCCCCTGCTCGAGCCCCTCCTGGAGGGCGGCGAGGGCGGCCGCGCGGCGGTGCGGCGGGACGTCGCCCTCCAGCGAGTCGACGATGTCGTCGGCCCAGCGCGCGAAACCGTACAGGGCGTGCACGGCCGGACGCCGCTCCACCGGCAGGAGCCGGGTGGCCAGGAAGTACGTCTTGCCGTGCCGGGCGTTGAGCAGGCGGCAGCGCGTGTAGGCGGCGCGCAGGGCCGGCTCGGTGATGCCCGCCGCGTCCAGTTCGCGGGCGGTCATGAGGAGGTTCCTTCCGGGGTGACGAGCGCGGAGTGCCCGCGCCGGGCGGCCGGGGCCGCGGCCGTGCGGCCGGTGACGCGGGCCGCGGCGAGCTTGCCCGACAGCAGGACGGTCGGCACGCCGACGCCCGGCGTGGTGCCGCAGCCCGCGAGCACGGCGTTGTCGGTGCCGCGGACGAGGTTGCGCGGCCGGAACGGGCCGGTCTGCGCGAAGGTGTGGGCGGCCGAGAAGGGCGTGCCCGCCGCGTGCCCCTGGCCGTGCCAGTCGGCCGGGGTGACGAGGGTCTCGTCCTCGACGGCCGTCGCGATCCCGTCGAACCCGCGCCGCTCCAGTTCCCGCAGGACGCCGTCGCGGTAGCGCGGGCCCAGCTCGCCCCAGGCGGCGGCGTCCGGTCCGATGTCCGTGTTCGGGCAGGGGGCCAGGACGTAGTGCAGGTGGCGGCCGGGCGGGGCGAGCGTCGGGTCGGTGGCGGTGGGCCGGGTGATCAGCAGCGACGGGTCGCTCATCAGCTCGCCCGTACGGGTGAGTTCGTCGAACGTGCTGTGCCAGGCGGCGCCGAAGGAGAGAGTGTGGTGCGCGAGCTCGGGCCACGTCCGGTCGGTCCCGGCGTGCAGCACGACGGCCGACGGGGCGTGCCTGATCCGCAGGGGACGGCGCGGGGCGCGGCCGAGGAGGCGGTGGACGACCGGTAGGTCCGGGGTGAGGACGACGGCGTCGCAGGCGATGCGCTCGTCGGCGGTGACGACGGCGGTGACCCGGTTGCCGGAGCGCTCCAGCCGGACGACGTCCCGTCCGAACCGCAGGTCGGCGCCCGCGCGCGCGGCGGCGTCCGCCATGGCCTGCGGCAGCGCGTGCATGCCGCCGCGCGGGAAGTACACACCGGCGACGGTGTCCATGTAGGCGATGACCGCGTACGCGGCGAGGGCGCGGGCCGGCGGGACGCCCGCGTACAGCGACTGGAAGGAGAAGACCCGGCGCAGCCGTTCGTCGCGCAGGTGGCGGCCGATGCGGGCGTCGAGCCGCCCGAAGCCGCCCAGCGCGGCGAGCCGGGCCAGGTCGGGCGTCAGCAACTGGAGGGGCGAGTCGAAGTTGGTGTCGATGAACCGCCGCATCTGCGCCCGGTAGAGCTGCTCCAGCCAGTGGCGCAGCCTGCGGTACCCCGCGGCCTCCGCCGGCCCCGCGAAGCGCTCGACCTCCGCTTCCATCGCGTCCGCCTCGGTGTGCACGTCGATCCTGCTGCCGTCGGCGAACAGCGCCCGGTAGGCGGGGTGCAGGGGATCAGGTCGACGTTGTCGCGCAGGTTCTCGCCGACCGCGGCGAAGGCCTCGTCGGCCAGGTCCGGCATGGTCAGCACGGTCGGACCGGTGTCGATGCGGTAGCCGCCGCGCTCCAGGAGCCCCGCGCGTCCGCCGGGCAGCGCGTCGCGCTCGACGACCGTGACGCGGCGGCCGGCGCCCAGCAGGTGGAGCGCGGCCGACAGGCCGGAGAGTCCGGCGCCGACCACGACGACGTGGTCGGTGCGTCCGGGAACGGTCCTCATCGCGGGGCCCCTTCGGTGAGCAGCAGCGGGACGGACAGGCCCCCGTCGGAGGGAGGGGATACGCCGTCGTCCGGGCCGGCCGGGCCGTCCCACGGGCCGGCCGGGTCGCCCCAGGGAACGGTCGGAGCGGGTGCAGTGGGTGCAGTGGGTGCAGCGGGCGTGGGGGGCGCGGCCGGGGACGTGCCGGCGGTGGCGTGGAACAGCCCCACCAGCCGCCGCCGCGCCACCGGGTCGAGCACGGCCGAGTCCAGGTGGCGCATGCCCTGGGCCACCAGCCGCTCGATCTTCGCCTCGACGATGTCGCGCGCCCCGACGCCGACGAGCACGTCGCGCACCTCGGCCAGGCCGCTGTCGGGCAGGTCCGCCCGGCCGACGGACCGGTTCAGCACCGCGAGGGCGCCGCGGTCGCGGTCGGCCTCCGCGCGGGCCCGGGCCACGGCCATGAGGTAGGTGGGCCGGCCCGTCCGGATGTCGCCCCCGGCCGGCTTGCCGGTCCGGCGGTCGCCGCCGAACGCGTCGAGGAGGTCGTCGCGCAGCTGGAAGGCGATGCCCACGCAGCGGCCCGCCGAGCACAGCGCCCCGGTCCGCGCGGAGTCGGCGCCCGCCAGGGCGGCGCCCAGGGCCAGCGGACGCTCCACCGAGTACAGGGCGCTCTTGAGGCACGCGGCGCGGACGGCGCGCGCCAGGGAACGCGAGGACGTCGCCTGCCCCTGCACGTCCAGGTACTGGCCGGCCACCATCTCGGTGCGCATCGCGCTCCACACCTCGCGCACGGTGCGGGAGGTGGCCGCGGGCGCCTCGGTCGCCGCGACGACGTCGTCCGCCCACGCCAGGGCCAGGTCCCCGGCGAGGATCGCGGCGGCCTCGCCGAACCGGGGACCGTGGGCGGCGGACACGGCGCCGGCGTACTGGGCGGTCACGTCCGCGTGCAGGGCGGGCCGGCCGCGGCGCAGCGCCGAACCGTCCATCACGTCGTCGTGGATCAGCGCGCACGTCTGGATCAGCTCGAGCGCGGCGCCGAGGCGCAACGCGCCCTCCGCCTCGGCCGGCCCCCCGCCGCAGGCGCGCAGGGCCCACCACACGAACCGGGGCCGCATCCGCTTGCCGCCGTCCAGGGTGAAGCGCCTGACGCGTTCGGCCAGGTCCCGTGCGAACACGGGTCCAGCGCGGCGGCCTGCTCCGCGCGCTCTGCCAGGAGGTCGTCGAGGAGGCGTCCGACGGCTCCGGGTACATCGTCGTCGAGGGCGGACAGGTCGCTGACGTCCAGGGGAAACGGGCGGCATGGCGCCTTCCGGTCGGCTGTCGGGGGAGGGGCCGCGATCGGCGGACGACGGCGGCGCCCCGATCGGACCCGGTCGGGGCGCGTGGGAAGCGGCCGGCGGGTGTCCGCCCGGGTCGTGTCTCGCCGTGCTGGGGCACATGCCGACTCCTCCCGTCGTGATCGCAGTGGGCCTGACTTGAAGTCATTCCGCGCCGGGGGCCGACACGGATGCGCCAGACGAGCGACTGCGGGCCGTTTCCTGCTCCGTCGGGGGACCGGAGGAGACCGCACCGGCGAGGGAGCGTGGAAAACGACGCAAAGACGCTGCGAGTTGTCGCGGGGGTGCGTCGCTTCGCATGGTGAGGAGACCAAGGTCGCGCCGAGCGACCCCGAGTCCCCGGCTTCGACGGGCGCGGCCGGCCACCACCGGCCGGCCCGGACGAGAAGCGGACGACCGCCCGCACGAGGAGCAGCCACCATGACGGCACAGCAGGTCACCGAGCGGACCCTCCCGACCGCGGCAGCGGGTCCCGGCGAGACGGCCCTCGCCGACGAAGAACTGGCCGCGGGCTTCGTCAGGGGCGACGAAGCCTGCCTGGCGGCCGCCTACCACCGCTGGGGACTGCTGGTCCACACGCTGGCGCGCCGCAGTCTGGGCGACGCCAAGGAGGCGGAGGACGTGACGCAGACGGTGTTCCTGGCCGCCTGGCGCGGCCGCTCCGGGTTCCGGCCCGAGCGCGGCCCGCTGTCGGCATGGCTGGTCGGCATCACCCGGCGCAAGATCGCCGACGCCCTGTCGGCGCGGACCCGGCGGGCCGATCTCGTCGCGGCGGCGGGAGCGCGGCTGTCCGTCACCGCCGACGACCGGCACGCCCAGCCCGACGCCGTGCTCGACCGCGTCGTGCTCACCCACGAACTGGCGAGGCTGCCCGCTCCGCAGCGCCGCGTCCTCACCCTCGCCTTCTACTGCGACCTCACCCAGACCCAGATCGCCGAGCTGACGGGCTGGCCCCTGGGCACCGTCAAGAGCCACGCGCGCCGCGGGCTGCACCGGCTCGGCACGCGCGTACGGGACGGAGGCCCGCACGCCCACGCCGGTTGACGCGCCGCGCCGCCGGCCGATGCGCTGCACGATCGATGCGACCCCGCGAACCCGTTCCGGAAGACGACGCGTGACCGTGTGAGCACGCACTCCGCGGCCGCCGGTGCCCGCCCGCGGCCGTCCGTGCCCCGCCCCGTGCCCCGCTCCGCGCTCCGCGCTCCGCACCCCGGTCCGCCGAACCGTCCGCGGTGCGCCGCACGGCGGACGGCCCGGCCCGGCCTGCATCCGACGGACCGTCCGGAGGGAATGCTGGGCACGGTGTCGGGACACAGGACCGGAACACAGGACCGGAACACAGGACCGGAACACAGGACCGGGACGCCGGGCCGAGCCGGACAAGCGGACGAACAAGGCTGACGGGATGGGGAGGGTGCGACACGTGCGGGACGCGGACGTCGCCATCGTGGGCGCCGGAGCTGCCGGGCTGTCCCTCGCGTACCGGCTGGCGCGTGCCGAACCGGCCCGCCGGCCGTCGGTGCTGCTGTTCGAGCCCCCGCCCGGCCCGCTGCGCCCGCCGAGCCGCACCTGGTGCTTCTGGGAGCCGGGTCCGGGACCCTACGACGCCGTCCTGACCGCCGCGTGGCAGCGCCTGCGGGTCCACACCCCCGAAGGGCACCGCATCGAGGAGGGCATCGCGCCGCTGCGCTACAAGATGATCCGCTCCGACGACTTCGAGGCGTTCGTCGGGCGTGAACTGGCGCACCGCGACCACGTCCGCCGCGTCGAGGCGACGGTCGAGACGGTGGACGGGGTCGCCGGCGGGGCGGAGATCCGGGCCCGCACCGCCGACGGCCGGCCGTTCACCGCGCGCGCCCGCTGGGTCTTCGACTCCCGGCCGCTCGAGAGCCTGCCGGCGGCCCGCACCACCCTGCTGCAGCACTTCCACGGCTGGTTCGTCCGCACGTCCCGGCCGGTGTTCGACCCCCGCCGCGTCGACCTCATGGACTTCAGGGTCCCGCAGCCCGCGCACGGACTGGCCTTCGGCTACGTCCTGCCCACCAGCGCGCGCGAGGCCCTCGTCGAGTACACGGAGTTCTCCCGCGCCCCCCTGTCCCGGACGGCCTACGAGGCCGCGCTCGACCGGTACACCCACGGCGTGCTGGGGCTCGGGCCGTTCGAGGTGACCGCCACGGAGACCGGAGTGATCCCCATGACGGACGCGCGCTTCGCGCGCCGGACCGCGCCCTCGGTCTTCCGGATCGGCGCGGCGGGCGGTGCCACCCGGCCCTCGACCGGTTACACCTTCGCCGCCGTCCAGCGCCAGACGCGGGCCGTCGCGGCGGCGCTGGCCGCCGGCCGCAGCCCGCTGCCCCCGCCCCCCACTCGGCCCGCTCCCGCGCCATGGACGCGGTGCTGCTGCGCGCTCTGGACAGCGGACGCGTCGGCGGCGCCGAGGTCTTCTCGAAACTCTTCTCCCAGGTCCCGGCGGAGCGGCTGCTGCGCTTCCTGGACGGCCGCACCCGCCTGACCGAGGACCTCTCCGTCGGCGCGCGCACCCCCGTGCTGCCCATGCTCCGCTCCGTCATGGACCTGCCCCGCCTGCCCCGCAGACCCTTCCCCCGCCCCTGACCGCCCGCCCGGCGGGGCGCCCGCGCCACAGCCCGAGCCATGCCCACCGAGGAGACCCGATGACCCTGCTGCGCGACGCGGACCTGGCCGCCGCGTTCGACCGTGCCGCCCGCAGCTACGACACCCTGGTGGCCGCCAACCCCGGCTACCACGCCCATCTGCGGCGCTCCGCGCGCCGCCTCGGCCTGCCGCACGGCGGGGCCGGTCTGCGCGTCCTGGACCTGGGCTGCGGCACCGGCGCCTCCACGGCCGCCCTGGCCGCCGTGTTCCCCGGGGCGCGGATCACCGCGGTGGACGCCTCCGCCGGCATGCTGGAACGGGCGGCCCGCAAACGGTGGCGGCAGGACGTGAGATTCGTGCACACCCCGGCGGAACGCCTGGCGGAGGCAGGGGCCGGGGGCCCTTCGACGCGGTCTTCGCCGCCTACCTCTTCCGCAACGCCACCGATCCCGACGCGGTGCTCGCCGCGGTGCGCGAGGCGCTCGCGCCGCGGGGCCGGCTCGCCGTCCACGAGTACCTCCTCAGCGGCCGGGCCGCCCACCGCGCGATGTGGACGGCGGTGTGCCGGGGCTTCGTGCAGCCCGTCGCCACCGCCCTCGGCGACGGCGAGCTGTACCGCCACCTCCGGCACAGCGTCATCGGCTTCGACACGGTGGACGTCTTCACCGAGAGGGTCCGCTCCGCCGGCTTCGAGGAGGTGCGGGCGCTGCCCTGCCCGGATGGCAGACCGGCATCACGCACACCGTCGTCGCCCGCCGTCCCGGCTCCGACACGGCGGCCGGCCGATGACGGCGGCCCGCCGGTCCGGGACGGCCCACGGGTCCGGGACGGCCCGCCGCGGCAGGGACCGCCTGGCCCGCACCATCCGCCCCCGGTCCGGCGTGCCCGCGCTCACCGGCGACCACCGGCCGACCACCGCCGTGGTGGGCGGCGGCATCGCCGGCCTGGCGGCGGCGACGGCCCTGGCCGAACGAGGCGTACGCGTCACGCTCCACGAACGCGAACCGGCCCTCGGCGGACGCCTGGCCGGGTGGCCGACCGCACTGGCCGACGGCAGCACCGTCACCATGAGCCGCGGCTTCCACGCGTTCTTCCGCCAGTACTACAACCTGCGCGGACTGTTGCGGCGCACCGATCCGGGGCTCCGCCGCCTCACGGGCCTGCCCGACTACCCGCTGCGCCACAGCGGCGGCGCGCACGACAGCTTCCGGCACGTTCGCGCACCCCGCCGTGGAGCGCGCTGGGCTTCGTCGCGCTGAGCCCCACCTTCGGCCTGCGCGACCTCGCCCGCATGAACCCGGTCGCCGCGCTGCCCCTGCTGGACGTGCGGGTGCCGGACGTCTACACGCGCCTCGACGACATCAGCGCCCATGACTTCCTGGAGTCGGTCCGCTTCCCCGAGGCCGCGCACCACCTCGCGTTCGAGGTGTTCTCCCGGAGCTTCTTCGCCGATCCCCGAGGCCTGTCGGCGGCGGAGATGGTGCTGATGTTCCACATCTACTTCCTCGGCTCCTCGGAGGGACTGCTCTTCGACGTGCCCGACGAGCCCTTCCCCGCCGCGCTCTGGGACCCCCTGGCCGGCTACCTGGAGGGCCACGGCGCCGAACTGCGGACCGGCACGTCCGTCGAGGCGGTCGAACCCACCGGGGACGGCGGCTTCCGCGTGGCCGCCGCGGGCGAGGAGCGGCGGTACGACACCGTGGTCCTCGCCCTGGACACGGCCGGCCTGCGGTCCGTCGTCGCCGGTTCCCCGCGGCTGGCCGACGCCACGTGGCGCGCACGCGTGGCCGGGCTCCGCACCGCCCCGCCCTTCCTGGTCTCGCGCCTGTGGCTGGACCGTCCCGTCGCCGCCGACCGTCCCGGCTTCCTCGGCACCAGCGGCTACGGCTCCCTCGACAACGTCAGCGTGCTGGAACGCTGGGAGGGCGAGGCGGCGCGCTGGGCCGCCCGTACCGGGGGCTCCGTCGTGGAACTGCACGCGTACGCCCTGCCGGAGAGGGCCTCCCACGACGTCGAACAGAGCCGTCTGCTGGAGCAGCTGCACCGGGTGTACCCGGAGACGCGCGCGGCGAGGGTCGTCGACGCCCGCCACGAGTGGCGGGCCGACTGCCCGCTGTTCCCCGTCGGGGGCTACGGCGACCGGCCCACCGTGCGCACCACCGACCCCGGACTGGTCGTCGCCGGCGACCTGGTCCGCACCGACCTGCCGGTGGCCCTCATGGAACGGGCGGCCACGAGCGGCTTCCTCGCCGCCAACGCCCTCCTGGAACGCTGGGGGGTCGCGGGCCAGACCCTGTGGACCGTGCCCGACCGCGGGCGCGGTGCGCTGCTGCGCGGGCTCGCGCGGGCGGGCGGGACCGGCGGCGGGAGGCCGCGCGCGCCGTGCCGACCGCGGGACGGTCGTCGAAGGACGACATCCTCCCTTCGTAGGAAGGCGGTGGGGCGCGCACCGCGCGTCCCACCGCTCGTGACCTCCCCACCAGGTTCTCCGCCCGTCCCCACGACGCCCCCACCTGGAACGACGCCCCCACCCGGTTCTCGTCAGGGGACGCGGGGCGACGCCGTCGGGATCGACGAAGCCGCTCCGCTGCACACCGACGGCATCACCGAGGCCCGCGGCGATCCCCCGGGCGACCGGATGTACGGTGAACACCGGTTGCGCGCGTCCCCGGCCGAATGCGCGAGAATGCCGACGGAAGCGGTGGTCGAACGCGTGCGGACGCTCGCCGCACAGTGGCCGGGCGGGAGCAGGCACGACGACACGGCGGCCCTGGCCACCACCCGTCCGACGACCGACCGGGGACGGCTCCACCCCGTGGACGGACACACCGCCCGGAGCCGGGCCGCGCAGGACCGGACGGAGGAGGAGGGCGCATGACCGATCGGTGGGAGCGGTCCCCGGTGCCGCGGTCGTACACCCCGCGACAGCGGGACCGCGCGGCCGAGGCCGTCCAGCACGTCATCGAGTCCCCGGCCACGGCCCCCTGCTCCGACGACCCGGACGTCTTCACCCGGTCCGTCGGCCGGACCACCGGTATCCTCACCGCGCGAGGCGTCCCCGTCGGGTCGCTCCACCCCGGCCTGACGGTCCTCGCCGCCCACCCGTACGACTTCCCCCGCGCACGGCGCTTCCCGAACGAGACGACGCCGGGCCCCGACTCGTTCGCCACCGCCCTTTCCGTCACCGGCACAGGAACCCCCGCATGAGCACGCACGTCCCTTTCCAGATGACCACCGCGGCCTCCGGCCCGAGCGCCCTCACCATGGAGGTCGTGGGTGAACTCGACCACGACGCCGGGCACTTCCCGACCCTGCTCACGTACGCCATCGAGGAGCACCAGCGGGAGCACGGGGCGACGCTGCGGGACCTGCACCTGGACTGCGCCCGCCTCACCCTGATCGACTCGACGGGGCTGGCCATGCTGCTCGTGCTCCGCCGGCGGACCTACCCGGCCGGGATCACCCTGCACCTCGACAACCGGCCCGCCCACCTGGAGCGCATGCTCCAGCTCACCGGCACCGCCGAGTACCTCACCGAGCCCAGCCCGGCGCCGGGCGGCACACCGAGGAGCCGGACAGCGCGCCCGCGCCCTGAGACCGACCGTCCGCCCACCGCCCGCGCTGTCCACCGCCCGCGCCGCCGTCCGCCCCGGGCCGCCCGCCCGCACGACAGTCGGCGGGTGGGCCGGCCCCGGTCGTCCCCGCGAGCGGTCCGGTGCGATCAGTCCAGTGTGGCGCCGCGCGCCGCGGCCTCGCGCTCGGTGCCGGCGTCGGCCGTCACCAGGGTGCCGTTCGCGCTCTCGAGGTGGGCGCGGACGAACCACTGGAACTGCTCCAGATCCCGCAGCTGCTCGATCAGCAGGTCCTCGGTGGCGGGATCGAGGTCGCCGACCTCCTTGATCGAGTTCCGTACGCCCCCGATCAGGCCGGTGTAGACCACGTCGAGGGCGCCGAGGTGCGCGATCGCGCCGTCCCGTCCGATGGAGTAGTCCTGCCACGACCGCTCCTCGACCAGCGCGCCGGGCGTGCCCTGCGCGACCCCGCCCAGGGCCGCGATGCGCTCGGCCACGTCGTCGGCCATCTCACGCACCCGGTCGACCTGGGGGTCGATCATCTCGTGCACGGAGATGAAGTGGGGCCCCACCACGTTCCAGTGGACGTGCTTGAGGGTGAGGTGCAGATCGTTCAGGGCGTGCAGCCGCAGGCGCAGCGCGCCGATGAGCCGGCCGGCGGCCTCCCGCTCGATGCCCGGAACGGTGTACTGGGGAGTCAGGTCCTTCGCCATCTGCGCAAGCTCCTTCAGATCATGGGGTGTTCGGTGCCCTGGTGCCCCGCACCCGGTGCGACAGGCCTGTGAACCGCGTCGCTCCACCGATCGGACCACCGGTTCGGCCGCGGCGCGGGCCGGAGACCGCCGTACGGGTGTCGGCACGGGTGCCGGCACGGGGGCCGCGCCGGACGGACCCGGCGCGTCCGGGCCGGCGACCGGGCGGGGCACCACGAGCGGTGCCGCCGACATTCCGGGTCTGCCGGCCGTCCGGATGCGCACGGGGTTCCACCGGGGTCGAGGCCTGGGCCAGTAGGGTGAAAGGGTGAACGAGGGGAGACCGGTGAGAGCGGCGCGTAGCCTGGCGACGCTGGACGACGTGGAGAGCGGCGACCACGTCTGTCAGTTCCTGGACCCGGCCGAGAACGGCGTGGAGCGCAGCCGCGCCTTCGTGGCCGACGGCGCGCTCTTCGGCGACAAGCTCGTCATCGTCGGCACGGACGACCGTCCCGCTCCGGAGATCGCCGACGCGCCGGCCCGCGTCGTCCTGGACCCGGCCCGGCTGGACGGTTCCGCCCTGCTGGCCGCGGTGCGCAGGGAGGCCGCGAGCGCCGGACGCGAGGGTTTCCGGGCCCTGCGCATCCTGCGGCACGTGACGGCCGACCACCGGGACGCCCGGCGCGACACCATGCTGCAGAGCGAACTGGACCTCGAGGAGTTCGCCGCGGACAGCGGTGCGATGGTGCTGTGCACCTACCGGCCCGCAGACTGGGACCCACCGACACTCGACCAAGTCAGGTGTGTGCATCCGCACCATATGGGCAGCCGACCGGCAGCGCCTGAGTTCCGGGTGTACACAACCGGAGAGGGCCGTTGGAGGGTGAGCGGAGTAATCGATTCCGAGGGTGCCGCGGCGTTCGGCGCGGTACTGCGCAGCCTGGTCGCGCACGCGACGACCCTGCGCCTGACCTGTCACGACCTCGAGTTCTTCGACGCGGCCGGCATGCGTGCCCTGGCCGACGCCGCCAGATTCCTGCCGGAGCGAGTGGTGATCGTCGAGGGGGCCAACGAGACCGTGCGCCTGAGCTGGGGGCTCTCGGGATACGCCGTACCGGAGGTGCCCGTGGTGATGGTGCCATGACCATGTCGTCCTCGCGTGAGTCCGCGGCCGCCCCCGCGGGATACCGGCACGAGCTGTATCCCTACCGGGGCCGTCAGGAGTTCCTCGACGGCACCCTGGACTTCATCCACGAGGCGCTCGACGGGGGCGAGGCCGTCGTCGTGGCCGTGCCGAACGACAAGGTGACGCTGCTGCGCGCGGAGCTTCCCCGGCTGTCGGCGGTCCGCTTCGTCGACACCGGCGCCGTCGCCCACCATCCCGGCCGCCTCATCGCCGCCTGGCAGCGGTGGATCGGGGAGCACACCGCCGAGGGCCGGCCGGTGCGGGGCATCGGCGAGTCGCCGTGGGACGCCGTCCGCAGCCGCGCCGAGGTGCGCGAACTTCAGTACTACGAGTGGCTGTTGAACAAGGCCTTCGCCCACAGCCCCGCCTGGTGGCTGCTGTGCCCGTACGACGCCGACGGCGGGCACGCCGACCTGAAGGCGATGGCGCGCTGTCATCCCGAGGTGCGCCGCGACGGCCGCTCGCAGGCGAGCGACGGCTACGACGCCGAGGCGGCCTACCGGTTCGAGCCCCTCGACCGGCCGTGCGACCCGTACGAGGAGATGCGCTACGCCGGCGGGGAGCTGTCCGCGGTGCGCGCGAAGATCGCCGAGTGCGCCCGGCGGCACGGCCTGGACGGCTCGCGGCTGAGGGAGCTGTCCCTCGCCGCCACGGAGATCGCGGGCAACAGCATCAAGCACGGCGGCGGCCACGGAGTGCTCCGGACCTGGGTCGAGGACGACCGCATGATCTGCGAGTTCCGCGACCGCGGCTACCTGGCCGACCCCCTCGTGGGGCGGACCGGGCCGAACGCCGCGCAGGTCGGCGGCCGGGGACTGTGGCTGGCGCACCATCTCTGCGACCTCGTCGAGATCCGGTCCACCCCGAGGAGGGGACGACCGTCCGCCTGCACACCGCACTGCGCGGCTGAGGACGGCCGACGGCCCCAGGTCTCCCCGGCCGACCCGGGCCTCCCCGGCCGACCCGGGCCTCCCCGGTCGGCCCGGGTCCCGCCCGCCCGGGCCCTCTCGCCGGCCGCGGTCAGGGCAGCGGAGTGCCCCCGGTCGCGTTGAGGATCTCCGCGGTGATGAAACCGGCCTCCTGCGAGGCGAGGTAGACGTAGGCTGGCGCCAGCTCGGCCGGCTGCGCCGGACGCCCCATCGGGCTCTGCTTGCCGAACTCCGCGGTGTCGGGCATCGTCGCCGGGATCAGCGGCGTCCACACCGGGCCCGGCGCGACCGCGTTGACGCGGATGCCGCGCTCCGCGACCATCTGCGCCAGCCCCTGCGTGAAGGTGACGATCGCGCCCTTCGTCATCGCGTAGTCGAGCAGGTGCGGACTGGGCTTGTACGCCTGCACGGACGTGGAGTTGATGACGCAGGCGCCCTCCGGCAGGTGCGGCAGCGCGAACTTGGTGAGCCAGAACATGCCGTAGAGGTTGGTGCGCAGGACGCGGTCGAACTGCTCGGTGGTGATCGCCTCGATGCCGTCCGGCTGGGACATCTGGTACGCCGCGTTGTTGACCAGGATGTCGATCCCCCCGAACTCCGCGACCGCCCGGTCGATCAGCGCCCTGCACCGGCTCTCCTCGCGGATGTCGCACGGGACGGCGACGGCCTTGCGCCCGGCGTCCTCGACCAGCCGGGCCGTCTCGCGCGCGTCGTCCCCCTCCTCGGCGAGGTGGGTGAACAGCACGTCGGCGCCCTCGCGGGCGTAGGCGAGGGCGACCGCCCGCCCGATGCCGGAGTCCCCGCCCGTGACGACCGCCCTGCGGCCCTCCAGCCGGCCGGAACCGCGGTAGGACTCCTCGCCGTGGTCGGGCGGCGGATCCATCGGTCCGGTCCAGCCGGGATGCGGCTGGTCCTGGGAGGGGAAGTCGGGCCGCGGGTGCTGGGTGGTGGGGTCCTGCTGCCTGCGGTGCTCGTCCGGCACGTGGAACTCCTCGTCCTCGGGGAGGGGTGGGCAGGCCGGGTTCCCCTTCGTGACCGGCCGAAAAGCGTCCTCCGCAGGCCGGTCCGGAAGCAGTTCGAATGTTTCGGAGTCGACACCTCTCGCCAATGGATCTCCATCGTCCCTTCTCGTCGTGCTCGTCTGCGGCGATCGCCCTGGTGAGAGCTCTGGTCTGCTGAAATCCCGGCCTTGAACATCCGAGCTCCCCTTCGAACGTTTCGAAATGACGACCGAAACTGTTGACTGTCGACAGGGACGGCTCAACACTTTCGCCATTCCCGTCCCCGAAGGAAGAGGCGCGTGCATGACCGCGTTCATCCATCCGAAGAGCCGCGGACGCGGGCGGTTCCGCATGCTCGTCCGAAGCGCCCGGGCTGTCACCCCGGCCCACGGTCTCCTGCACCCCGAGCCGACCCCGCCGTCCCCGACCGGAGGACCGATCCGCATGAGCACCAGACCGCGTCTCGCGACGCGCCGGCCGGGCGCGGCCCTGGCCGTCCTCGCGCTGGCCGCCGCCGGCACCCTCACCGTCCAGGCCGCCCCGGCGGAGGCCGCCGCCTGCAACGGGTACGTCGGCCTCACCTTCGACGACGGCCCGTCCGGGAGCACCCCGGGCCTGCTCAACGCCCTGAAGCAGAACGGGCTCCGGGCCACCATGTTCAACCAGGGCCAGTACGCCGCCGCCAACCCCGCCCAGGTGCGGGCCCAGGTCGACGCCGGCATGTGGGTGGGCAACCACAGCTACACCCACCCGCACCTGCCGCAGCTCTCCTCGTCGCAGATCGACTCGGAGATCTCCCGCACCCAACAGGCGATCGCGGCCGCGGGCGGAGGCACCCCGAAGCTGTTCCGGCCGCCGTACGGCGAGACCAACGCGACGGTGAAGTCGGTCGAGGCCAAGTACGGCCTCACCGAGATCATCTGGGACGTCGACTCCCAGGACTGGAACGGCGCGAGCACCGACGCGATCGTCCAGGCCGCCGCGCGGCTCACCGACGGCCAGACCATCCTCATGCACGACTGGTCCGCCAACACCCTCGCCGCCGTCCCCCGCATCGCGCAGGGCCTGGCGAGCCGCGGCCTGTGCGCCGGCATGATCTCCCCCAGACCGGCCGGGCGGTGGCACCCGACGGCAGCGGCGGCGGGGAGGCGGCGGTGGTGGTGGTACCGGTTGTACGGCGACCCTGTCGGCGGGTCAGCAGTGGGGTGACCGCTACAACCTGAACGTCTCGGTGAGCGGGTCGAGCAACTGGACGGTGACGATGAACGTCCCGTCGCCGGCGAAGATCCTCTCCACCTGGAACGTCAGTGCGGCCTACCCGAGCAGCCAGGTGCTGACCGCGAAGCCCAACGGCAGCGGCAACGCCTGGGGCGTCACCGTGCAGCCCAACGGCAACTGGACCTGGCCCACGGTCTCCTGCGCCACCGGCTGACCGCATACCCGAACCGGTCTCGAAGCGGGGGCGTCCGGCACGTCGGACGCCCCCGCCGTGGTGCACGGCCGCCCCGGCCCGCCTCGCCGCCCGGACGCCGGCGCGCGACCGGGCCGCCGACTCGTCGGCCGCTCCGGCGGCGCCGTCCGGCTCAGCCCCGTGAGCCGGACGGTTCCGGCGGCGCCCCCAGGGCATCTCCAGCACGGCCCGCAACTCCCGCACCGACCGGGCGCCGACGCGCTCGGCCAGCGTGCGTTCGAGAGCGTCGAGGACGCCCGTCGCGCGGTCGTGCGCGCGCCGGCCCGCCGGGGTGCGGCGGATGAGCAGCTGCCGGGCCGAGGCGGGGTGGGGGACCTGCTCCAGCAGGCCCAGGGTGACCAGGGTGTGCACCGCCTTGTGCGCGGTCTGCCGGGTGACGCCCATCCGGCGGGCCAGCTCGGACACCGTCGTGCCCCGTTCGTCGAGGACCGCGAACAACTGCAGCTGGGTCGACGACACCTGCTCGGCGCCGTCCGCTTCGAGGGCCGCCAGCAGGGCGTCGTCGAACCACCGACGGGCCTCGCCCAGCAGCTGCGGCAGGCTGCGGCGTCCGGCGTCCATGCACGCTCTCCAGGGTCGGACGAAGAAAAGGTCAACGAAGTCTTGCACGCTCCCGAACCATTATGTCAGCCTGGCTGACATTCGGCGTCGGTGCGATCGCCGCACGTCCGTGCATGTCCGCGGCCGAGCGCCGCCGTGCCCGCCACCGCCGTGCCCGCCACCGCCCGACCGCCACCGCCCGACCGCCACCGCCCGGCCCCCGCCGGCCGTCCGGCCGTCCGCCGCACCACCGAGGAGAGCCGTGACCATCGAGTACGCCACCCAGTACCGCCGTGCCTCGCAGATCCCGCCCGACCCGGGCAAGCCGTACTTCATCGAACGGGGCATGGGCGACCGCGCCCTGCTGTTCACCGACCTGTTCACCGTCTACGCGGGCGGCGAGCAGACGGAGAACACGTTCAACTTCTTCACCTGCGAGGGTCCCAAGGGCGACACCATCCCGGCCCACCTCCACCCGGACACCTACGAGGTCTTCTTCGTCACGGACGGCGCGGTGCGGCTGTTCGTCGAGGACACCGCGGGCGAGCAGTACGAGAAGCTCCTGACCGGCGGCGACTTCGGCTTCGTCCCGAAGAACTGCCCCCACGCCTACCGCATCGAGCGCCACGGCAGCCGGATCGTCGGCGTCGCGGCCGGCCCCGGCGGCACGTTCGAGCGCTTCTTCGAGAACCTCGGCACGCCCGTCGAGGGCCCCGGCCTGCCCGCGGAGCCGTACGTCCCGGAACGGAGCAAGTTCGCCACCGTGCCCCAGCAGTACGACGTGCGCTTCCTGCCCGGCCACCAGTGGCGCACCCCGTGACCGCGCGTCCCGACCTGCTCGCCGTCATCGCGGCCCCCCACCCGGACGAGGCCCCGCTGCCCCCGGCCGCGCGCCTGGAGGGCGGGGTCCGCCTCCTGCGCGGCGTCCCCTACGCGGACGTCCCCGGCGCGCGGCCGCTCGAACTCGACCTGTGGCTTCCGGAGCACCGCCCCGGCGGACCCTCCGTCCCGCTCGTGCTGTTCGTGCACGGCGGGGCCTGGCGCCGGGGGAGGCGCGAGGACATGGGGTACCGGACGCGGGGCTGGGAACCCGGCCCCTTCGCCCGGATCGCCGCCGCCGGACTGGCCGTCGCCTCCGTCGACTACCGGCTCAGCGGCGAGGCCGTCTTCCCCGCCCCGCTGGACGACCTGCGCGCCGCCCTGCGCTGGCTCGCCCTGCGCGCCCCCGAACTCGGCGCGGACGCCGGCCGGACGACCGTGTGGGGCGAATCGGCCGGCGGACATCTCGCCGCCCTGCTCGCCCTGTCCGAGGGCGCGCCCCGGCTGGAGGGCGCCGTCGCCTGGTACGCGCCCAGCGACCTCACCCGGCAGGGCGCGGACTCGCCGGAGGCGCTGCTCCTCGGAGCCGCCCCCGCCGACGTGCCGCAACTCGCGCGTGAGGCAAGCCCTTTGGCGCAGGTCCGGCCCGGCGCGCCGCCCTTCCTGCTGGTCCACGGCGAGGACGACTCCATGGTCGGCTGCGACCACAGCCGCGCCCTGGCGGCCCGGCTGGCGGAGGCGGGCGTCCCGGTCGACCTGTGGACGGTCCCCGGCGCCGACCACGTCTGGTACGGCCTGCCCGACGAGCAGGTCGACGACCTCTTCGTCCGCACGCTCGACTGGATCCGCGGGCCCGCCCGCCGGTGACCGGGAGCGGGAGTGCGCCCGCGCGCCCCGTGCGGCCGACCGTGCCGGACCTCTTGACCTGATCCGACCGGCGGTTTAGCGTTCCGGCGTCGATCATGATTGAAACGATTCAATCATGCGTTGTTCTCCCGGACTCGAGGCGCACCATGGATGAAGGCATGACGCAGAGCGGCGGCATACCCCGGCGGACGGCCCTGGCCGCGGGACTGGCGGCGGGAGCCGGGGCGACGGTCCTCGGTGCTCTGCCCGGCACGGCGGCCGCCGCCTCCGCGACCGCGCTCCCCGCCACCGGAGCCACGGGGACCGGAGCCGGGGGGACCGCGGCCGCGGAGGTCGCGCCCGGTGCCGACTGGTTCGCGAAGCCCCCGCGGTCCGTGCGCCCCAAGTTCCGCTGGTGGTGGCCGGACGGACTGGTCGACCCGGACGAGATCGCCCGCGAGGTCGACCAGATCGCGGACGCCGGCTTCGGCGGCATGGAGATCGCCGCCGTCCACCACAGCGTCAAGGACAAGTCCGTCCTGGACACCGTCCGGCACGGCTGGGGCGGCGGAGCCTGGCGGGACGGCGTCGAGGCGGCCCTGGGCAGAGCCGCCAGACGGGGTGTCACCATCGATCTCACCCTGGGCCCCGCCTGGCCCGTCGCGGTCCCCGGCGTCACCCCGACGACGAGACGGCCGCGCAGGAACTCGCCCACGGCCGGGCCGCCGTGGCCGGGGGAGCGGTGTACGAGGGCCCGGTGCCCCCGCCCGTCCACGCGCCCGCCCCCGGCGTCACCCGGCAGCGGCTCCTCGCCGTGCAGGCGGCCCGCGTCGACACCGCCAACTCCACCCGCAAGGAGACCGGCCTCGACCCCGCCACCGTCCGCGACCTGACCCCACTGGTCACCGACGGCGCCCTGTCCTGGACGGCGCCGCAGGACGGCGACTGGGTGCTGATCTCCTCCTGGCGACGTGGCTCGGGGCAGCAGCCCGAGTCCGGGCCGCACACCGCGCCCGCGGCCCACGTCGTCGACCACTTCAGCGCCGCGGGCACCGGGGCCGTCACCGGCTTCTGGGAGCGCGAGATCCTGACGCCCCGGCTGCGCGGGCTGCTGAAGGCGGCGGGCGGCGCCTTCTTCGAGGACTCCGTGGAACTGGAGACCGACGGCCTGTGCTGGACCTCCGCGCTGCCGGAGGCCTTCGAGAAGCGCACGGGACGGCCGCTCCTGCCGTACCTGCCGGTGCTCGTGCTCGACCACGGCAACCAGGTCTTCGCGTTCGGGGCCCAGCTCACCCGGCAGATCCGGCACGACTTCTGGGCGACCGTGTCCGACCTGTTCAACCGGCACCACGTCCGCGCCCTGCGGGACTGGGCGCACTCCCTCGGCATGGAACTGCGCGCACAGCCGTACGGACTGCAGACCGACGCCATCGCCTCGGCCGCCCTGCTCGACATCGCCGAGGGCGAGTCCCTCGGCTTCAAGAACCTCGACGACCACCGCTGCCTGGCCGGCGGCCGGGACATGGCCGGGCACACCGTCCTGTCCTGCGAGGCGGGCGCCTACAACGGGTCCGCGTACAGCACGACCTGGGACCGCTTCCTGCGCACCATGGGCGGCGCCTACGCGGCGGGCGTCAACCAGACGGTCCTGCACGGCTTCTCCTACGCCACCGCACCCCAGGTGAGCTGGCCCGGCTTCGCCGCGTTCAGCCCGTACAACGGCACCGCCGGCTACGGCGAGTCCTGGGGTCCGCGGCAGCCGACCTGGCGGCACGTCGGCGACGTCGCCGGCTACCTCGGCCGCGTGCACCGGGTGCTCCAGGCGGGCACCGTCCGGGCCGACGTGGCGATCCTGCGGCAGACCGGCTACACCGCCACCGGCATCGGCGCCTCCTGGTTCACCGCGACGGGCGTCCCGCTCGGCTGGACCCACCAGTTCCTCAGCGGCCCGCTGCTCGACCTGCCCTCCGCCACCGTGCGCGACGGCCGCCTCGCGCCCGACGGCCCGGCGTACAAGGCCCTCTTCGTCGAGGGCGACTTCTTCTACGGCTCCACGCCCACCCTCGCCCTCGACGACGCCCGCAAGGTGCTCGCCCTCGCCGGGGCCGGACTGCCCGTGGTGCTGCTCGGCGCCTTCGACCAGGCCCTGACGCCGGGCGTGCCCGCGGACGGCGAGACCGACCGGCTCCGGGACGTCCTCGCCCGGCTGCTCGCCCTGCCGAACGTCGCCCGCGTCACCGACAAGGCGCTCGTCGGCGACGCCCTGAACCGGCTCGGCATCACGCCCGACGTCCGCCACAGCACCCCCTCCACCCTCCTCAACGCCCACCGGGCGACCCCCGAGGCGGACTTCTACTACCTCTGCAACGGCAAGCACGCGGAGACCGTCAAGCCGGCCGTCACGGCCGTCGACCACGAGGTGACGCTGCGCCGCACCGGTTCCGGGGAGGCGGTGCCCTACCTCCTGGACCCCTGGTCGGGCGAGGCCGTCCGGCTCGCCCGCTACACCCGCGACGGCGACGACTTCACCCTGCGGATCGCCCTCCAGCCGGGGAGACGGCCGTCGTCGCGCTGGGCCGGCCCGGACTCTTCGGGGACCGCCACGGCGCCCGCCCGCACGTCGTCGCCACCGACGCCGACGAGGCCCTGTTCACCGACGAGGGGCTCGTCGTACGGGCGGGCGCGCCGGGCACGTACACCACCCGGCCGGACCGCGGGCGGCCGGTCACCACGACGATCCGTGCCGTCCCCGAGGTGATCACCCCGGGCCGGTGGCGGCTCGACGTCGAGGACTGGCGGCCCGGCACCGGTGCGACCCGCACCGAACGGGTCGAGGTCACCGTCACCCTGGACGCGCTGCTGCCCTGGTCGCGCATCCCCGAACTGACGGACAGCGCGGGGATCGGCCGCTACCGCACGACCCTCGACCTCCCCGCCGACTGGACCGCCTCCCACGGCGCCCGTCTGGAGCTCGGCCAGGTCAGCGACACGTGCCGGGTGACCGTCAACGGGGTACGGCTCGGCCCGGTGGACCGGCTGCACCCCGTCGTCGACCTCGGCACCGCCCTGCTGCGGCCCGGCGCCAACGTCGTCGAGGTGGAGGTGGCGACCCCGTTGATCAACCGTCTCCGGGTGGCGCAGCCCGCCGTGTTCGGCGGCGTCGCCCGCCAGGACCACGGCCTGGTCGGACCGGTGCGCCTGGTGCCGTACGCGCAGGCGCGCGTGTCCTGATCCCCGGGGCGTCAGTGGGGCGGGACCGGGACGGCAGGCTTCGGCTCCGCCGTCCCGGCCCCCCGGGTGGGGGCTGGTCAGCCCGCCTCCCCGCCCGTGTTCCCTCCGGTCGTCACCTGCCCGGTCGTCTCCGTCCGGTCGTCTCCGTCCGGTCGTCCCCGCCCCGTCGTCTCCCGTCAGTCCGTGCGGACCAGGTGGACGGCCGTGCTCGACCAGTCGCCCCGCGGCAGGTCCAGGTGCAGGCCGTACCCGGCGAGGACGGCGGCGTGGTGCACGGCGCCGGTGCGGGTGTCCCGGTAGCGGGCGCCGGGCGTGAGCGCCGGCAGGCGCACGGGCAGGCGCGGGCTGCCGTGCCGGGGCCCGCGCTGCCAGGCCAGCACGAGCAGCTCGGCGGCGTCCTCGGCGACGTACTGCACCACCGTCGGACGGTCGCCGCCCGGCTCGGACAGCCGGTACAGCGCGCCGTGCTGCACGAGGTGGCGCACCTTCTTGTACTCGGCCACCAGCGCCGCGCCCTCGGCCAGTTCCTCCTCCGACCAGTGGGTGAGGTCGCCGCCGATGCCCAGCAGCCCGGCCATCGCGGAGTGGAAGCGGAACCGCAACGGCACCGTGCGGCCGGTCAGCTGGTTCGGCACGTCGGTCACCCACGCGGACATCGTGCGGGCCGGGTAGACCTGGCCGAAGCCGTGCTGGATGACCAGGCGGTCGACGGCGTCGGTGTTGTCCGACGCCCAGGCCTGGTCGGTGCGCGCGAGGACACCGAGGTCGACGCGCCCGCCGCCCCCGCTGCACGTCTCGATCCGCAGCCCCGGGTGGTCGGCGCGCAGCCGGTCCAGGACGCCGTACAGGTTGGTGACGTACGCGCTCCACAGCCGGTCGCCGTCCGGGGCGGCGCCGGGCCAGCCCGCCTCGCTGAAGGCGCGGTTCATGTCCCACTTCAGGAAGTCGACGGCGTGCTCGCCGACCAGGGCGGTGAGCCACCGGTACGCCCAGTCGGCCACGTCGTCGCGGGCGAAGTTGAGGACGAGCTGGTTGCGCAGCTCGCTGCGGGCCCGGCCGGGGATGTGCAGCACCCAGTCGGGGTGTTCGCGGTACAGGTCGCTGTCGGGGTTGACCATCTCCGGCTCCACCCAGATCCCGAACCGCATGCCGAGCCCGTGCACGGCGTCGGACAGCGGGCCGAGGCCGTCGGGGAAGCGGTCGGGCGCCGGCGTCCAGTCGCCGAGACCGGCGCGGTCGCTGCGGCGCGAGCCGAACCAGCCGTCGTCGACGACGTACAGCTCGACGCCCAGCGCGGCGGCCCGCTCGGCGAGGGCCTTCTGGCTCGCCTCGTCGACGTCGAAGCCGGTGGCCTCCCACGAGTTGTAGAGCACCGGCGCGATCTCGCGGCCGCGCGGCAGGACGTGCGCGAGCGTGTACGCGTGCCAGGCGCGGCTCGCGGCGCCGAACCCGCCGTCGGTGCACAGCCCGGCGAACACGGGGGTGACGTGCTCCTCGCCCGGCGCGAGCGGCAGGCTCGTGCCCTCGTGACCGGCGCCGCCGGTCCAGCCGGCCCGCCCGTCGGGGGTGCGCTGCACGGTGACGCGCCAGGTCCCGGACCAGGCGAGGGCGGCGCTCCACACCCGCCCGTGGTCCTCGTCGGCGTCGCCCGCGTCGAGCATCACCCACGGGTTGGCGTGGTGGCTGGTGATGCCGCGCCTGCTGGTCAGCACGGTCTCGCCGTAGGGAAGGGCGTCCCGGCGCAGCCGGCTCTCGGCGGACCACTGCCCGGTGACGTGGCTGAGCCGGTAGTCGGGCAGCACGGGCAGCGTCCAGGCGGCGGAGTCGGCCCGCAGGAGCTCGACGCGCTGCTCCCCGGCGTTGCGCAGCACGGTCCGGCGCTCGATGACGTCGGTGTCCTCGCGCACCCGGTAGTGGAGCGCCACGTACAGGGGGTAGAGGCGGTCGCGGAACTCCAGGACGAGTTCGGCGCTGCCGGGCGCGGGCTCGTCCACCCGGTGTCCGACGGGCTCCCACTCGAAGGCGCGGGAGCCGTCGGCATGGCGGACCTGGAGCGAGGGCGGGCCGAAGCGGGTGCCCCCGTCGACGGGCAGTTCCTCGCCCACCGCCGGCCTCCCCTCGAAGCTGTCGCCCGCCGGTCCGGCGGGCACGAGGAGCCCCTCCGCCTCGGCGAGGGTCAGCCGCGGCCCCCACGCCAGGTGGCAGGGAGCCCCCGTCTCGTCGATCCGCAGGGCGTACGACGTCCGCGGGGTGGTCAGCAGCCAGATCCCGGTGTCCGGGGAGAAGGAGATCATCGGTTTCGGGCCTCACGTGGATGAACGGACGAAGGAGGGGCGAAGTGACGCAGAGCCCAGAGTGACCTTCGATCACCTGTGGAGACTCCGCCCTCCTCGCGGCTTCCAAAGGAGATCACAGGTCCCGGCGGCCGTTCAAGGCTTCACGGGTTCTTTTATTGACAGCGGAAAATAAGAGGCCTAGGTTCCCGGCCATGCCCTCGTCCCCCGGCGCCGAGACGTTCCCCGCCGCCACCCCGGCCGCCTCGCTCGTCTTCACCACCGTCCTCTCCCACGGCCCCCTCACCCGGCTGGAGGCGGCCCGGCGGGCCGGTCTGTCCCCGGCCGCGGTCACCAAGGCCGTCCGTCCCCTGATCGCGTCGGGCTATCTGGTGGAGGACACGGACGCGGAGGCCCGTCCGGCACTCGGGCGGCCCGCCAACCCGGTGCGCGTCGACGGCGGCCGCGCGCTGTTCATCGGTGTGAAGCTGACCGGTGACGAGATCATCGGCGTGCTCACCGACCTGTGCTGCCGCACCCTCGTCGACCGTCGCGTACCGCTGGCCGACCGCGCCCCCGGGGCGGTCCTCGCCGCGACCGCGGACCTCGTGCGGGAACTGCTCACCGAGGCGGACGGTTACGGCGTCCGCGTGGCCGGCCTGGGCATCGCCGTCTCCGGCGACGTCGACCGCGCCGAGGGCGTGGTGCGGTACTCGCCGTTCCTGGAGTGGCGCGAGGTCCCGCTGGCCGAACTCGCCACCGCCGTCACCGGGTTGCCGGTGACCGTCGACAACGACGTACGGGCCCTCACCGTCGCCGAGCAGTGGTTCGGCGCCGGCGTGGGCCTGTCGGACTTCGCGGTGGTCACCGTCGGCGCGGGCATCGGGTGCGGCCTGGTGGTGCACGGCCGGGTGGTCGCGGGAGCGTACGGCGTGGCCGGCGAGATCGGCCACGTGACCGTCGACCCGGACGGGCCGCCCTGCCACTGCGGCAACCGCGGCTGCGTGGAGGCCGTCGCCGCGGACGCGGCGATCCTCGCCCGCATCCGTGAGACGGGCGGAACCGAGGTCGCGGACACCGCCGAGGCCGTGGAACGGGCGCGGCGCGGGGACACCGGGGCGCGCGAGGCGTACGCCAGGGCCGGGAACGCCATCGGCCGCGGCATCGCCACCGTCGCCAACCTGCTCGGACCCTCCCGCGTGATCATCTCCGGCGAGGGCCTGGCCGCCTACGACCTGTTCGCCGAGCACGTCCGCGAGGCGTTCACGGCCGCCGCGTTCGGTTCGGCCGCGCGGTGCGACGTACGGACCAGGCCGCTGCCCTTCGAGGAATGGGCGCGCGGGCCGCGGCCACGGCGATCCAGTCCTTCATCACCGCGCCCCACTGACGGATGATCGGTCGGACCGTATGAAATCCTTCCTGAACGGTCTAAGTCGCCCCGAACGGGACGGAGTCGATCGAGGGCCGGAGTGCGGAGCCGAAGGCCGGGTACCCGGGCTGCGTGACAGCTCCGACTTCCCGCATCCCCGCGACAGGGGAGCGCGTGTCCGTACATCCCCGGCCGCCGGTGGCGGAACGCCCCCGCGAAGGGAGGGTGCTGGCGGGCCGTTACCGGCTGGGCCCCCTGGTCGGGCGGGGCGGCGCCGCAGACGTCCACGCCGGCTTCGACCTCCGGCTCAGGCGGCGGGTCGCGGTCAAGGTGTTCCGGGGCGGCGCGGCGCAGTCGGAGGAGAGTTTCACCGACGAGGCCGTACTGCTCGCCGGACTCCAGCACCCCGGCCTCGTCACCGTCTACGACTCCGGCCGGGACGATGACCTGCCCTTCCTGGTCATGGAGTTCCTCGAGGGACCGACCCTGCGCGCACGCATAACGGCCGGAGCCCTGCCCCCGGCCACCGTTCGCGAACTCGGCTCCGCCCTCGCCGAAGCACTCGCGTACGTGCACGCCGCGGGCGTGGTGCACCGCGACGTCAAACCGTCCAACATCCTCCTGGACACCGTCGGCGCGCCCCACCTGTCCGACTTCGGCATCTCACGTCCGGCCGACGGCACCGGGCGGACGGCCCCCGACGTGCTGGAGGGCACCGCCGCCTACCTGGCGCCCGAACAGGTCATGTCCCGTCAGGTCGGACCCGCCGCCGACGTCTACGCCCTCGGCCTGACCCTGCTGGAATGCGTCAAGGGCGAACTGGAGTACCCCGGCGCGCCGCTCCAGGCGGCGATCGCCCGGCTGCACCGTCCGCCGGTCCTGCCCCGCTTCCTCGACGACGAACTGACCGGCCTGCTGGCGGCCATGACCGCGGAGGACCCGCAGGCCCGCCCCGGTGCCGCCTCGTGCGCCCGTGCGCTGGCCGACATGAGCACGCGCGACGCCGCCGGGACGTCCGGCGTCGGGGGCGCGGTACTCGGCCGCACCGGCCGGTCCCGCGCCGCGGCCGGGCCGGCGGCCCCCGCCGCCCGCCGGCCGGGCGGACGCACCCTCGCGGTGGCGGGTGCCGCGCTGGCCGCGGTGCTCGGTGTCACCCTGACCGGATCGATCGGAGCGGCGCCCGACGACGGCACCTCGCGCGCCGAGGGCTCCGGCGCGCCGCCCGCCACCGGGTCGGTGAACCCACCCGCGACCGCCCCGGACACACCGGCCGGGCCGGCCTCCGGCGACCCCTCCGCGGCCCCGGAGGAGACCGCCCCCGCGACCCCGCCGCCCGTACCCCGTCGTCCGGGCGGGACGACGGGGCCGGCGACCGCGCACAGGGACACCCGGCGGCCGACGCTCCCCAGGAGCACGGAAAGCCGGACAAGACCCGGGCACCGGCCCCGGCGGCGACGGCCAAGGGCAACGGCAAGGGCACCGGCAACGGACAGGCCGGCGACAGGCAGAACCGAGCCGCCGCACAGTGACGGCCGACCGCCCGCACCCGGCACCGGCACCGGTGGTGGTGCCGGGGCGGAACGGACAGGAGCGGTGGATGGTGGCGGACCGACGGCTTGACGGACTGGTGGACCGCCGTCGACCGGCGGCGCGGGTCCGCCGCCGCGGCCCGCACCGCCTCCGCCCCGACGCCGTCCCCACCCTGCCGCCGGTGCCGTCACCACGCCCGACAGCCGGGCGCGGTGACGGCGCCGGACCGGACGGGGCCGACGGCGGTGCGGGCAGGGGCCGGGGCATCCCGCGGGCCCCGGCCGTCCGGTCGGCCGGGCCCCTCGCCGGGCCTCCGGGGCGGGCAGCCCCGGGGCCGGCTCCCGGCGGTGGTGCCGTACCGCGGTCGCGGTGGACACCCTCGCGGCGCACGCCGGCCCCGGGCCGTCGGCCGGTGTACTGCACATGGCAGCCCCGGGCGTCCCCCGAAGCCGCTAAACCCTCCTGCCTCCCGCATCTCTTCGCGTGCCACGGGCAAGGCCTCGCGTCGACCGACCCCGACCCGAGGAGACACCCCGCATGGTTGCCAGACCCCCCGCCGGCGGACGCCGCGCCGCCCTGACCGCCGTCGGCGCCCTCGTCCTGGCGGCCGTCCCGGCGGTCGCGGCCGCCGGGCCGCCGCACTCCGCACGGCCCGCACCCGCCGTCCGCGCACCCGGAGCGGAGCAACCCCCGCGGGAGGTGCTGAACGCCCTCCGGCGCGACCTGCGCCTGACGCCCGAGCAGGTCACCGCGCGCCTGGCCAACGAAGCGGAGGCGGGCCCGCGGGCCGGCCGGCTCCACAACGCGCTGGGCGCGCGCTTCGCCGGGGCGTGGGTGACCGGCCCGACCTCCGACGGCCTCACGGTCGCCACCACGGACGCGGCCGACGTGCCAGCGATCCGCGCCGAGGGCGCGCAGGCCGCCGTCGTCACCACCCCCCTCAGCGGTCTGCTCTCCCTCAAGAACGCCCTCGACGAGGCGGCCGGCCGGGTCCGGACCGCGCAGACGCCCGTCTGGTACGTCGACGTCCGGGGGAACCGGGTCGTGGTCCAGGCGACCAGCCGGTCGGCCGCGACCGCCTTCATCGAGGAGGCCGGTGCCCGGGAGGGCAAGGGCCTCGGCATCCGGGTGGCGGCCGAGCGCCCGCGCCTGATGGCGGACGTCGTCGGCGGCGACGCCTACTACATCGACGACACCGCCCGCTGCTCCGTGGGCTTCTCCGTCACCAAGGCGGAACAGCAGGGCTTCGCCACGGCGGGCCACTGCGGCAGGGCGGGGGCCACGACGACGGGCTCCGACGGGACCGACCAGGGCTCGTTCCAGGCGTCCGTCTTCCCGGGCGACGACATGGCCTGGGTGGGCGTGAACGGCAACTGGACCGCCACCCCCGACGTCAGGGGGAGGGCGGTACGAAGGTCCAGGTCTCCGGCTCGGTCCGGGCGCTCGTCGGCGCGTCGGTGTGCCGCTCCGGCTCGACGAGCGGCTGGCACTGCGGCACGGTCGAGCAGCACGACGTGAGCGTCACCTACGCGGAGGGCACCGTCGACGGACTGTCCCGCACGACGGTGTGTGCCGAACCCGGCGACTCCGGAGGGCCGTTCCTGGCGGGGACCCAGGCCCAGGGCGTCACCTCGGGCGGCTCGGGGGACTGCACGCGCGGCGGCACCACGTTCTTCCAGCCGGTCAACCCCCTCCTGAGCCGGTACGGGCTGACCCTGAAGACCGCGGACGGGGCCGTCACGCCCGCTCCGCAGCCCGGCACCTCCACCGACACCTGGGCCCCCGGCCGGGTCTACGAGGTGGGGGAGACCGTCTCCTTCGGCGGTGTCGACTACCGGTGCCTCCAGGACCACCAGGCGCAGGGCACGGGATCGCCGGAGGCCGCCCCGGCACTGTGGCAGCGCTCCTGACCCCGCCGGACCGCGTGGATCGCGCGGGTCCGGCGGCGGAATCCGTTCCGCCGCCGGACCCGCCCGCTCGTTCCCGCCCGCGCCTCGTCCCCGCGGGTCGTCCTGGGCGAGGAGCCGGTCTCCAGGTCGGTACGGCCGCCGTGGCAGTAGCTCCCGCCCGGGCGTGGGAAGGAGGCCGGGGTGACGAACAGCTCCTCGCGCGCGATGCCGCTGGACTTGACGGCGCGGCAGACGGCTTCCTCGTCGCCGTAGGCGGCGGCGGTGTCCAGCAGGCGGTAACCGGCGGCCAGTGCCTCGGAGACGGCGCGTTCGGTGTCCTCGGCGGGGATCTGGTGGACGCCGAAGCCGAGGAGCGGCATTTCGACGCCGTTGCCGAGGGTGACGGTCTGCATGAGCGGAATGTCCTTCGCTGTGGGGGTGGGAGCGGGTGGTTCGGTCCGACGTATCGGTGACTCCGTCCCAGCGCACTCACATGAGCCGACCCGGAGCACCTCCGACACACGTCTGGACGGTCCGGGCGACGAGAAGGGCGACGTCGTCGTGGTCCTCGGGATGGCGCAGGCCGTGCAGGAGCAGGTCGCAGGTCTCCTCCAGGGGGCGCCCCGGTTCGTCGAGGAAGCCGAGCAGCACGTCGAGGCGGTCGTCGATGGAGTGGTGACGGGTCTCCACGAGGCCGTCCGTGTAGAGGACCAGCAGGTCGCCGGGGACCAGGTCGGTCGTGGTGGTCTCGAAGGGCACGCCGCCGACGCCCAGCGGGGCCCCGGTGGGCAGGTCGAGCAGCCGGGGCTCGTGACCGGGGCCGCTCAGCGCGGGCGGCATGTGGCCGGCGTTGGCGATCCGGCACCGGCCCGTACGGGGGTCGTAGACGGCGTAGAGGCAGGTGACGATGTAGTGCTCCAGGCCACGGGTGATCTTGTCGAGGTGCTGGAGCACCGAGCCGGGGTCGAGTTCGAGGTCCGCGTACGCGCAGGTGGCGGTGCGCAGCCGGCCCATGGTGGCGGCCGCGTCGATGCCGTTGCCCATCACGTCGCCGACGACCAGCGCCGTCTTGTCGTCGGAGAGGGGGATGACGTCGTACCAGTCGCCGCCCACCTCGCTGGTGGCCTGCGCGGGCTGGTAGCGCGAGGCCAGCTCCAGACCGGGGTGCCGGGGCGGATGGTCGGGCAGCAGGCTGCGCTGGAGGGTCAGGGCGGTGTTGCGCACGCTCTGGAACCAGCGCGCGTTGTCGATGGCCACGGCGGCGCGGCCGGCCAGCTCGGCGGCGAGGACGACGTCGTCCTCGTCGAACGGGAGCGGGTTGCGGGTGCGCTTCAGGTCCAGGGCGCCCAGCACCTCGCCGTGGGCGATCAGCGGAACGGCCAGGTACGAGTGCACCCCGGCCTCCGCCAGGAGCGCGCAGGCCTCGGCGCTGCGGGCGATGCGCGGCAGATCACGCTCGCCCACGTGCCGTACCAGGACCGGCCGGCCGCTGTGCACGCACAGGGTGACCAGACGGTCGCCCTCGTACGTGGTGAGGTCGCCCGGCGGGTCGGCGGCGCGCTCCGCCACGGTGGGGTGGGAGGCCTTGAGCGCGAGGGCGCGGAAGAGCTCGGGCCCCTCGTCCGGCCGGCGCCTGCGGCGGCAGGCCAGCGCCGAGTCGAGGATGTCGACGGCGACCACGTCGGCGAGCTGCGGCGCGGCGACCTCGGCGAGCTCCCGGGCGGTCCGCTCCACCTCCAGCGTGGTGCCCACCCGCGCGGACGCGTCGGCGATGAGCGCCAGGCGTCTGCGGGCCCGGTCGGCCTCGGCGGCCGCGCGGTGGCGTTCGGTGACGTCGACCAGCGAGAGGGCCGCGCCGAGAACCCTGCCGCCCGGATCCTCCAGCCGGTAGAAGGACAGCGACCACGCGTGCTCGCGGTCCGGGTCGGTGGGCGGCCGGCCCACGTGGAACTGGTCGAGCAGCGGGGTGCCGGTGGCGATCACCTGGCGCAGCGCCGACTCGACGGTGTCGATGTCGGGCAGGGGCAGCGCCTCCCGCAGACGACGCGCGACGTGATCCCCGGCGGGAATGCCGTCGATGCGCTCCAGCGCCGGGTTGACGAGCAGGTACCGCAGCTCGGTGTCGACGAGGGCCAGACCGATCGGGGACTGGTCGATGAGCCGCTCGCAGAGCGCGAGGTCCGTCTCGACGCGCTGGAGGACCTGGTGGTCGGCCACGATGCCCAGGGCGTAGACGTCCCCCAGGTCGTCCTGCAGCCGGATGTTGCGGAACTCCACCAGACGGCTGATGCCGTCCTTGCGCCGGACGGGAAACGCGCCGGCCCAGCCGCGGCCGGTCTCCAGGACCTCCGCGAACAGCCGTACGACGGACTGCAGATGCTCGGGATCGATGAACAGCCGCGCCGCGTGCGTGCCCAGAGCCTCCGCCGCGGTGTAACCGAACAGTTCCTCGGCCTGCGGCGTCCAGAAGACGATGCGTCCCTCGGTGTCGAGGACCACCGCCGCCACGCTCAGCAGGTCCAGCAGGCCGGTGGTGCGGGGCTGCCCGGAACCGTACGGGTCGTCGCCGGACCGGAAGGAATCGGACGTCATCCCTGAGCCTCCTCCACCGGTCGGCGGGACGGGGCGGCGACGGCCGGTACCGCCGCACACCCGGGTCGCGGACACCGGCCCCTCCATGCTCCCTCCGCACGGCGGTTCCCGGAAGCCGGGCCGCCGCCGGCACCGGCCGGCCCGGCCGGTGCCGTGCGCATCGGCCGGACTAGCAGGACCATGGTCGTGAAGAGGATGGCAGCCATGGAATCTGCTCGAGGTACTCCCAAGGGTCCGCCGCCCGACGGACCCGGACACGTCCCCGCCGGGCCGCCGCCCGCCGGCCCCGAAGACGTGCCCGACGGACCGCTGACCGGTGAGCCCGGCGGCGTGCCCGGTGTGCCGCTGCGCGCTGAGTCCGGGGAGGTCTCCGGGGGGCCGCTGCCCGCCGGGCCCGGCCGGAACCCTGCCGGGCCGGCATCCGGTCGTGCCGACGGCGGTCCCAGGGTGTCGGAGGCCGGTGAGTCCGACGGCGGTCCCAGGGTGTCGGAGACCGGTGAGTCCGGTGGCGTGCGCGGCGCGGCGTCGGCCGTGAGGGCCGGGGGGCCGGCGGCCGGGGTGTCCGGCGGGCCGGCGGCCGGGGGTGCCGAGGGGGTTCTCGACGCGTCCACCGACGCGGCGGCCGTCGTCACCGCCGCCGGCGTCGTCGTGGGCTGGACCCGGGCGGCCGAAACGCTGCTCGGCCGCCCGGCGGCCGAGGTGGTCGGCGGCTCCGTCGCGCGTCTGGTGGCGATGCCCGCGGACCCGGCGCGGGTGGCCGCCGTCGCCGAGCACTGCCGCGCCGGAATGGGGTGGAACGGACACGTCTCCGTACGCCACCGCGACGGCCGGTCCCTGGACGTCGGCCTGCGCGTCTCCGCGTCCTTCCGCCTGGGCGACGACGAGTGCTTCCTGCTCTCGGCCCGTGAGCGGCGGACGCGGTGGACGGTCGGCCAGTCCGTCCTCGACGGGTTCCTGACCCGCTCGCCGATCGGCATGGCGGTGATGGACCCGGACCTGCGGTACGTGTGGCTGAACGACACCCTGGAGCGCTTCGGCGGCGTCCCCCGCGAGCAGCGCCTGGGACACCGGCTGAGCGAGCTGCTCCCCGGCCTCCAGGCGGAGACGCTCGAAGGTCTCATGCGCAAGGTCCTGGAGACGGGCGCTCCGATCACCGACTACGAGTACGTGGGCTGGAGCTGGCCGACCCGCACCGGCAGCACGCCTACTCGACCTCGTTCTTCCCGCTGGTGGACGCCCGCGACGCGGTCACCGGGGTCTGCTACATGGTCCTGGACGTCACCGAGCGGTGGAACGCGCGCCGCCTGCTGACGATGGTCAACGAGGCCGGAACCCGCGTCGGCACCACCCTGAACGTGATGCGGACGGCCCAGGAACTCGCCGACTTCGCCGTTCCGGGCCTCGCCGACTTCGTCATCGTCGACCTCCTGGAGCCGGTCCTCAGCACCGAGGGGCACGGCGCGTGGCTGACCGACGCGGGCCCGGCGCCCGCCAGACCGGTGATGCGCCGCGCCGCGCTGAGGTCGGTGCGCGAGGGCTGCCCGGAGGCGGTGGCACAGATCGGTGACCGGGTGGGCTTCCTCCCGCCCCCGCACGGGATGCGCCTGCTCATGGCGGGGGACGCGGTCCTCATCCCGGTCCTCGACTCCTCCGAGGGCCTGTGGGTGGCGGAGGAGCCCGCGCGCGCGGAGCGGATCCGGGAGTTCGGCCTGCACTCGCTGATCTCCGTGCCGATGCGGGCGCGGAACACCGTCCTGGGCGTCACCACGTTCATCCGCTCGCTCAACCCGGTCTCCTTCCAGTCCGACGACGTGCTGCTGGCCCGGGAACTGGTCGCGCGGGCGGCCCTGTGCGTCGACAACGCGCGGCGCTACACCCGGGAGCACACGGCCGCCGTCACCTTGCAGCGCAGCCTGCTGCCGGACGTCCTGACCGGCGGTTCCGCGCTGGAGGTCGCCTCCAGCTACCTGCCGGCCGACCCGACGGACGGCGTGGGCGGCGACTGGTTCGACGTCATCCCGCTCTCCGGGGCACGCGTCGGCCTGGTGGTCGGGGACGTGGTGGGGCACGGCATCACCGCCGCGGCGACGATGGGCCGCCTGCGCACCGCCGTGCAGACCCTCGCCGACATGGAGATGCCCCCGACGAACTGCTGGCCCACCTCGACGACCTCGTGCTCCGGCTGAGCGCGGAGGACGGCGGCGACGAGGCGGCCCGCACGACGGCGGCCACCTTCCTCGGCGCGACATGCCTCTACGCCGTCTACGACCCCGTCACCCGGCGGTGCTCGATCGCCCGGGCCGGCCACCCGCCCCCCGTCGTGGTCTCGCCCGACGGGCGGGTCGCCTTCCCCGAGGTTCCCGCCGGGCCGCCGCTCGGGCTCGGTGGCATGGGCTTCGAGACCACCGAGATCGAACTCGCCGAGAACAGCCTTCTGGGCCTCTACACCGACGGCCTCATCGAAGGGGCCGACCGCGACATGGAACGGGGCATGGCCCGGCTCGGCGAACTGCTGGCCCACCCGGACGGCGACCTCGACACGCTGTGCTCGACGGCGGTACGGCACCTCGTGCCCGCGCCCCGGCCCGACGACGTCGCCCTGCTCCTGGTCCGCACCCGCGCCCTGGGCGCCGCCGACGTCGTGTCCTGGGAGGTCCCCGTGGACCCGGCCGCCGTCGCCGACGCGCGGGCCCGCGCGACCCGCCAGGTGGAGGCGTGGGGGCTGGGCGACCTGGTGATGACGACCGAACTCGTCGTGAGCGAGCTGGTCACCAACGCGATCCGGCACGCCGTTCCCCCCATCCGGCTCCGCCTGCTCCGCGACGCCCGGCTGACCTGCGAGGTCTGCGACGCCAGCAGTACGGCCCCCCGGCTCCGGCACGCCCGCAGCACCGACGAGGGGGGCCGGGGCCTGTTCCTCGTCGCCCAGCTCGCGCACCGCTGGGGCGCGCGCTACACACCCGGCGGCAAGATCATCTGGGCCGAACAGGAGATCCCGGCGCCCTCGTGACCGGGGGCGCCGGGAGGACCGGGCGCAGGTGTTCAGGCGCAGCCCCAGGCGTTCATGCCCTGCATCGCCGCGAGCCGGCGGGCGACGGCGATCTGCGACTTCCTGCTCGCCAGGTCGGCTCGCGGCGCGTGTCCGAGTCCGCCCGCGGCGACCCAGCTGCGTTGCGAGAACTGCAGGCCGCCGTAGTAGCCGTTCCCGGTGTTGGCCCGCCAGTTGCCGCTGGACTCACAGCGGGCGATGGCGTCCCAGTCGGCCTCCGCCGGGACGCTCGGGGCCGCCCCGGCGGCGGGGGCCATGACAGTCAGGAGGGCGGCGACGGGCAGGCCGAGCCACAGGGCGGGGCGGGCCGACCGGAGCGGTCCGTGCGCGTGACGGCACGCCAGGTTTTTCTGAAGTGAAAACATGACAAGTGACATTAAGTGGAGGAATTCGCCGCCACCTGTCGTCGCGTCCGTACGTGGCCCGTTGTACGGCCTTCCGGGTGACGGCCCGTCAGCCCGTCCCGCCCCCGGCAGCCGTCCCGTGTCGTCCCGCCCCCGGCAGCCGTCCCGTGTCGTCCCGCCCCGGCAGCCGTCCCGTGTCGTCCCCCCGGCGGTCGGCCCGTCCCGCCTCCGGCAGCCGCCGCCTCCCGCCTCCGGCGGTCGGGCTTCGCCGCCCGAGGCCGTCGCTCCTCGCCGCCCGAGGGTCGTCGTCCCCCGCCCGAGGGCCCTCGTCCGTCGTCCGCGGGCGGGTCCACCGGAGCGACTCCCGCCGATCGGGGAGGGCGGCGGAAGGTCCCCCCTCGCACCCGTCTACGATGTCCTGGCCCCTGCCCGACCGGCGTGGGAGCGAGTCGGCGTCCGGTGACCCGGTCCGACTCGGTGGACAGGGGTCGACACCGGTGTCGAACCGCCCGTCGACCGTGGCTGTCCGCCGGCCCAACTGGCCCTCCCGGGGCCGCCGTCTGCCGAAAGTGACGTCCCTACGTGTTCCAGGAAACGCCGATCTTCCATCGTCTCGTCGCCGAACGGGGCGACATCCCGACCCAGGTGCGGGGCGAGGCCGAGCGGATCCAGCGCGATCTCGCCGCGGTCATCCCCTCCCCGTCCGCCGCCGGCAACCTGCCCGCGCAGCACTTCCTCGCCGTGCGGGGCCGCCCCGAGTGAACCGTTCTCACCGGTCGCGGCACCGGGCCGGATGACAAGAATTGCAGACCTCGCACCCGTGCTGAGCAGTCGCTTTGCTTCACGGTTGGACGACGTCTGAAAACACCTTCATCTCTTTGCGCAAGAGGTGAGGAGTCGTGAGGATGGCGCGTCAGGACGCCCCACCGCCATCCGTCCGTCCGCCCTCACCTCTTGGGGAAGAGACATGCCGCATCTCCTTGCGCAGGCCGCGGCCACGGCCGCCGCCGCACTCACCGTCCTGCTGACGAGCCCGGCGGCCTCCCGCGCCGCGATCGCCGATCCGCCCGGGACGCCGGCCCCGGACTGCGCGCACCACTACGCAGACCGGCGCCACACCACCGTCGTCAACGACTGCGACACCACCGTGAGCGTGACCGTCGACTACGCCGACGGCCAGTGGGCCCCCTGCCGCACCCTCGCACCGCACGACGTCGCCACCTTCGCCGGATACGGCTTCGGCGAGAACCGCGTCACCGGTCTCCGTACCTGCCTGCCGGGGACCGTCTGACCGCACCACCCGCACCCGCCCTCCTCACCCGCACCCCCACCCTCATCCCCACCCGCACCTGTACCGCCCGACCGGCCCGCGGGACGCTTCCGGCCCCGCGGGCCGGTATCGGCGTGTGTGCGTCGCGGGCATCGGGTACTCGGCCCGCGACCTGTTCGACGTGCGCGGAAGGGGCGGCCGTGATGACGGTGCCGGAAGAGAACCGGAAGAAGACCCACACGACCGACGAGGTGATCGGCGGGGGCACCGGTTCCGGGGGCTCCTCCCGTCCCGGCGCGGCGTCGGGCCGCACGATGCGCGAGGCGATGGAGGAGGCCGGTGTCCGCTCCGAGGACCACCGGGCCCCCGGGGATCCGAAGGGGGCGTAGCGCCGCGCCCGCCCGGTGCGTCCGTCCGCGGCGCGCGACCCGTTCCGGTTCCGCCCGGGTCCCGCTGCCGCCGCTCACCCGGCTGGTGGACGAGTCACTGCGGCGGACTCCCGACCGTGCCAGATTGATGCGCGGAACCACCTTTTCGTAGGCCCTTGTGTGCCTTTGACGCCGTGGTCCCCTGGTCCGCCGCCACCCGCGAGCAGGTGGCGGCGGGTGTCGTACGCCCTCCGCTGCCGTCGGCAGCCGGACCGCCGCGCGGACCCGGCACACATCCGCTCCACGAGTGAGAAGCGAAGGAAGCGATGAGCGAGAGCAATCCCATCAAGCGGGCGGCGGAGAAGGTCGTCGACACCCTGCGCGCCGACGGAGCGGGGCCGGAGGACGGGATCCCCGGGAAGCCGGGACCCCAGTCCCCTCCGGTCGCCGAGCCGACCCGGCCGACGGACCCCCTGCCGCCCAAGCCGGACCAGAGCGGGCCCGACACCGTGTCCCCGACGGGACAGCCCACGGGAGCCGACCAGGCCCGCGTCGCGCAGTCCGGCAGCTACCTGACGAACGCCCAGGGAACCCGCCTCCACGACACCGACCACTCGCTCAAGGCCGGACCCCGCGGCCCCGTGCTGCTCCAGGACCACCACCTGCGCGAGAAGGTCATGCACTTCGACCACGAGCGCATCCCGGAGCGGGTGGTGCACGCCCGGGGCGCGGCGGCCCACGGGGTGTTCCAGAGCTACGGCACGGCGGCCTCCGTGACCAGGGCCGCCTTCCTCGCGGAGGACGAGGAGACGCCCGTCTTCGTGCGGTTCTCCACGGTGCTGGGCTCGCGCGGCTCGTCCGACACCGTGCGGGACACCCGCGGTTTCGCGACGAAGTTCTACACCAGCGAGGGCGTCTTCGACCTGGTCGGGAACAACATGCCGGTCTTCTTCATCCAGGACGCCATCAAGTTCCCGGACGTCATCCACGCGGGAAAACCGCACCCGGACCGCGAGATCCCGCAGGCCCAGAGCGCCCACGACACCTTCTGGGACTTCGTCACCCTGCACACCGAGGCCACCCACCACACCCTGTGGAACATGTCCGACCGGGGCATCCCGCGCTCGTACCGCACGATGGAGGGCTTCGGCGTCCACACCTTCCGCCTCGTCGCCGCCGACGGCGGCACGACGCTGGTGAAGTTCCACTGGAAGCCCAAGCTGGGTGTGCACTCCCTGGTGTGGGAGGAGGCGCAGATCATCAACGGCGTCGACCCCGACTTCCACCGCCGGGACCTCGCCGACGCCATCGAGGCGGGCGCGTACCCCCAGTGGGAGCTGGGCATCCAGACCTTCCCCGACACCCCGGACCAGACCTTCGAGGGCATCGACCTGCTGGATCCGACCAACCTCGTCCCCGAGGAACTGGCCCCCGTGCGGCCGGTCGGGCTGCTGACCCTCAACCGCAACCCGTCGAACTTCTTCGCCGAGACCGAACAGGTCGCCTTCCACGTCGGCCATCTCGTACCGGGCGTCGACGTCACCGACGACCCGTTGCTGGCCGGGCGTCTGTTCTCCTATCTCGACACCCAGATCACCCGGCTCGGCGGCCCCAACTTCCCCCAGCTGCCCATCAACCGGCCGCACGCGCCGGTCAACGACATGCTGCGCGACGGCATGCACCAGACGGCCGTGCACCGGGGTGTCGCCCCCTACCGGCCCAACTCCCTCGACGGCGGCTGCCCGTTCACCGCCGGCGCGGACACCGGCGCCTACATCGAGTCACCGGTGCGGGTGCCCGAGGCCACCAAGGTGCGTGAGGCGCCCGAGTCGTTCGCGGACCACTTCAGCCAGCCGCGCCGGTTCTGGCTCAGCATGAGCCCGGTGGAGCGCGAGCACATCATCGGCGCCTACACCTTCGAACTCTCCAAGTGCTACGAACAGGCCATCAGGGAAAGGGCGTTGAAGGTCCTGGCCAACATCGACCCGGAGCTCTGCGGCGAGGTGGCGAAGGGCCTCGGTCTGCCGGCGCCGCAGCCGACCGTGCCGCTCGCGGACGTCGAGCCCAGCCCGGCCCTGTCGCAGGTGGGACGCACCTGGCCCACGGACGGCCGGATCATCGGCATCGTCGCGGGACCGGACGGCGACCTCGACGGGGTGCGCGCCGTACGCGACGCCGTCCTCGAAGGCGGCATGGTCCCCCTGGTGATCGGCCCGGTCGGCGGCACCCTGGGCCCCCTGACGGTGCAGCGCACCTACGCCACCGCGCGGTCCGTCGAGTTCGACGCGCTGCTGCTGGCGGGAACCCCCGCCGTGGGCGGCGACGCCTACGGCGCCCGTGACGCCAAGGGGCTCCCCGTCGCCGCGGGCCCGGCGCCCGTGGACCCGCGCGTCGGCCTGCTGGTGTCGGAGGCCTTCCGGCACGGCAAGGCCCTCGGCGCCTGGGCGGGAGGCGAGGCCGTCCTCGACGCCTCCGGGGTGCCCGCCGACGCACCGGGCGTCGTCGCCGGCGCCTCGGGCACGGCCGTCCTGGAGCAGCTCACCCGCCTCCTGGGCGAGCACCGCGCGTGGGACAGGTTCGCCGCCGCCTGACCGACCGGGCCACGGCCCGACCGGCTGACCGGCTGACCGGCCACGACGGCCCGTCCACCAGCCCGGCCGTCGGCCGCACGCCCCCGCGGCGTGCGGCCGACGGCTCCCCGCTTCTCCCGCGCTCTCCCGCGTTCTCCCGCCAGGGGCGGCCCGTGCAGACCTTCCTCCCCACACCGGCTTCACCGCGTCCGGCGCGGTCCTCGACCCGCGCCGGCTGGGAAAGCAGCGCGTCGAGACCCTCCAGGTGCTGCGCGGTCTGACCGTCCCCGGCTACGGCTGGCGGCACCATCCGGCGGTCCGCATGTGGACCGGCTACGAGGAGGCGCTGGTCCGTTACGGCCTGGAGATCTGCGGAACGTGGACCGCGACCGGGCGCGCCGACACCTGCGCCGTCTCCCTCATGACCGGCTTCACCGGCAGCTGCGGCGACACCGGCGTCCGCACCCAGCCGGAGCTGGCCGACGCCGGTGAACTGCCGCCGTGGCTGGGGGACCCGGACTTCCACCGCAGCCACCGGTCCGCGCTCGTGCGCAAGGACCCGGACTTCTACGGCCCCCTCTTCCCGGACGTGCCCGACGACCTGCCCTACGTGTGGCCCGCCTCGGACCGGATGCCCTGACACCGCGTCCCGAAGTGGCGGGGCGCGGTGTCAGGGCATCCGGTGGCACGGCGTGAAATGCCGGAAGCGGTGGATCAGTTGTTCACGTCCCGGTCGAAGTCCTTCGCGCACTGCTCGCGTTCGGCCTGCGTGCCGGCGTGCTCGACGCAGTCGGAGTAGTTCTTGAACTCGTCCGAGTTGAGCATCGACACGCCCGCGGCGAGGATGACCGACGAGCCGATCAGCCCGAGGGCTCCCGTCACCGCGCCGACGATGGCCATGACACCGTTGGTGGCCACGCCACGCCGGGCGCGGCGGTGTCCCAGGACGCCGAAGACCACGGCGAGCAGCCCGAGGAGGATGCCGCCGAAGACGGTCCAGAAGAGCACGACGGCCACGATGCCCAGCACGAGCGCCGCGATCCCGAATCCGTTGCGCCGCTCGGGCGGCGTGCCGTACGGGGGCGTGGGCTGTCCGTACGAGGGCGAGGGCGTGGACTGCCCGTACGGGGGTGTGGGCTGTCCGTACGGGTCTTGAGCCGAGGTCATGACGGTGACTCCCTCCGGTACGCGGACCGCGGTCGCGGTGCCGTCCGCCTCCGCGCGGTCGCGGACGGCGGGTGCACGTCGGTTGCCCCCTCCTTCCCGTCCCATGCCCGCGGCCGGCGCACCACCGCGCGAGGGCCGAACCCGCCCGCCGGCCGGGCCCCTCGGGCCTGATCGGCGCCCGGCCGGGTAGGCGGACGGGGACAGCGACCGATCCGACCGGAGGAGGACGACGATGGCCACCGTCATCCAGCGCATCAAGGAGTTCAGCAGGAGCCCCCAGGGCCGCCGCACCATGGAGCAGGTGCGCCGCACGGCGTCCGACCCGCGCCGACGGGCCCAGGCGCGCCGGCTGCTGGACCGGCTGCGCACCCGGCGGTGACCGGCCGGGCGGGCCGGTGACCGACTGTTCTAAAGTGACTGCCGTCAGTCAGTTCCGGATGACCTGGGACGGAGAGGTAGTCACCCATCATGCCGACCGAAACGTTTGAGTTCCGCGTAGAGGCCCGTCAGCTCCTGCAGCTGATGATCCACTCGATCTACTCGAACAAGGATGTCTTCCTGCGGGAACTCGTCTCCAACGCCTCGGACGCGTTGGACAAGCTGCGCCTGGCGGCGCTGCGCGACGACGCGCCGGACGCCGACGTGTCCGATCTGCACATCGACATCGAGGCCGACAGCGAGGCCCGCACCCTGACCGTGCGGGACAACGGCATCGGCATGTCGTACGACGAGGTGGCGGAGCTGATCGGCACCATCGCCAACTCCGGCACGGCGAAGTTCCTCGAACAGCTGCGGCAGGCCGACGACGAGGCCGGCGCCGAGAACCTCATCGGGCAGTTCGGCGTCGGCTTCTACTCCAGCTTCATGGTGGCCGACGAGGTCACCCTGGTGACCCGGCGGGCCGGCGAGGCGCACGGCACGCGCTGGTCGTCGCGCGGCGAGGGCACCTACACGCTGGAGACCGTCGACGAGGCGCCGCAGGGCACCACGATCACCCTCCACCTCAAGCCCGCCGACCCCGAGAACCAGCTCCACGACTACACCTCGCCCTGGAAGCTGCGGGAGATCGTCAAGCGGTACTCGGACTTCATCACCTGGCCGATCCGGCTGGCCCCGCAGGCCCCGGCGGGCGACGACGACGGCGAGGGCGCCGTCCGCGAACCCGAGACGCTGAACTCGATGAAGGCCCTCTGGGCGCGCTCGCGCGACGAGGTCGAGGACGCGGAGTACCACGAGCTCTACAAGCACATCAGTCACGACTGGAACGACCCCCTGGAGACCATCCGGCTCCAGGCGGAGGGCACCTTCGAGTACCAGGCGCTGCTGTTCATCCCCGCGCACGCCCCGCACGACCTGTTCACCCAGGGCTACAAGCGCGGCATCCAGCTCTACGTCAAGCGCGTCTTCATCATGGACGACTGCGAGGCGCTCCTCCCGCCGTACCTGCGGTTCGTGAAGGGCGTCGTCGACGCCCAGGACCTCTCGCTCAACGTCTCCCGCGAGATCCTCCAGCAGGACCGCCACATCCAGCTGATGCACCGGCGGCTGGCCAAGAAGGTCCTGTCCTCGGTGAAGGACATGATGAACACCGCCCCCGACCGGTACGCCACGTTCTGGCGGGAGTTCGGCCCCGTCCTGAAGGAGGGACTGGTCACCGACGCGGACAACCGCGACGCCCTCCTCGCCGTCTCGTCGTTCGCCACCACGCACGACGCCTCCGAGCCGACGACGCTCAAGCAGTACGCGGAGCGGATGAAGGACGGACAGGACGCCGTCTACTACATGACCGGCGACTCCCGCGACGCCATCGAGAACTCGCCGCACATGGAGGCCTTCCGGGACCGCGGCATCGAGGTCCTGCTGCTGACCGACCCGGTCGACGAGGTGTGGACCGACGCGGTCGCCGAGTTCGACGGCAAGCCGCTGCGGTCCGTGGCCAAGGGCGAGCTCGCCCTCGACGGCGACGGCGGCGAGGAGAAGCCCGCGGAGAACCGCGAGAAGCAGAACGAGGAGTACGCCGACCTGCTCACCTGGATGAAGGAGCAGCTCGACGAGGACGTCAAGGAGGTCCGGCTGTCCTCCCGGCTCACGGTCTCCCCGGCCTGCCTGGTCTCCGACACCGACGACCTGACCCCGGCACTGGAGAACCTCTACCGCGCCATGGGCCAGGACGTCCCGCGCTCCCGGCGCATCCTCGAACTCAACCCCGACCACACGCTCGTGAAGGGCCTCAACCGGGCCCTGCGCGACCGGGCGGACCGGGCCGCGCTCGCCGAGGACGCGCAACTCCTGCACGGCCTCGCGGTCCTCGCGGAGGGCGGCCGGCCGAAGGAGCCCGCCCGCTTCACGCAACTCCTCGCGGAACGCCTGGAACGCGCCCTGTAACAGGGGGACTTGAGAAGGGGGCGGCGCCACGCCCGGGGCGTCGCCCCCCGACGCGTTGTCAGCGGTATGTTGAAGAATGAGCGAAAGCGAGATCAACTCCGGGCAAGACGGGGTAGGCGGTCTCGAGTCCCTGTCTGAAAGAGGTCACCGCTGATGCCGCTCACCGCGATACGGCCGCAGTCCGCCGACACGCCTCGCACCCCGGCCACGGCCGACATCCTGCGCATCGTCTCGGACGCCCGCACGCCGGTCTTCGTCACCGTGCACGCCAACGGCCGCCGCAGGTACAGCTATTGGCGCCCGCTGGACTCCGCGACCGGCAGAGGCGGCTGCTACGTCGCCCTCCCCACCGCCGAGTGCGACGAACTGCAGGCCGCCGGCCGCATCATCCTCGGCGACCCTCTCACCGACCCCACGAAGACCACCTACCGGGTCCGGCCGCAGCGCGCCGCCCAGACCCCCACCCGCATCCCTCGGCCCCCCGTCGCCCGTTCCCGGTCCCGAACCGGTCCCGGGACCGCATCCGGGCGGCGTGAGGCGGCACGCCCGGCACCGCCCCGTCAGACCGGCGGTGCGCCCACCGCACGCCGGGTCGGCGCCATCGCCCAGCGGATCGCCGTCGTCATCGCGGTGCCCAGCGGCCGCACGCACAGGTGGTCGACCACGGCGAACCGGGGCAGGCGCAGCTCGGCGGCGGCCCAGTCGGGGAGCAGCGACACGGCGTTGGCGGCCAGTACGCCGTAGGGCAGACGGGCGACCAGGGGGACCGGCGGGTTCAGCAGGAGGAAGCGGGCGGTGTCCCGGGCCTCGGGGGTGGCACGCAGCTCCGGGCGGTACGCCGACAGCCGCGCCGTGAGCGCCTCCCTGCTGCGCGGCGGATCGGGGATGCCGAGGGCGACGGCGATCCGCGCCGTGTCCTCGACGTATCCGTCGCACTCCGCGTCCGACAGGGGCCGCAGACCGTAGCGCTGGTGCGCGCGGAGGAAGCTGTCGACCTCGGCGACGTGCACCCAGGCCAGCAGGTGCGGGTCCGAGGCGCGGTACGGCTCCCCGCTCGCGGTGACCCCGCGGACGCGTTCGTGGACGGCACGGACCTGCTCGCAGGCCTGCCGGGCGTGCTCGGCGGTGCCGTACGTCGTCGTGGCGAGGAAGGTACTGGTGCGCTGGAGCCGGCCCCACGGGTCGCCCCGGAAACCCGAGTGCGCGGCCACGGCGGCCATGGCGAGCGGGTGCAGCGACTGGAGCAGCAGGGCGGACAGCCCGCCGACGAACATCGAGGCGTCGCCGTGCACCCGGCGGACGGGACGCTCCGGTCCGAACCAGCGCGGGCCCGGCGTGCCGTGGATGCGGGCGCGGTTGCGCACCCCGTCGGGCCCGGCGACGCGCGCGAAGAGGCCCTGTCCCAGCCGCTCGCGCGGACTCGTGCCACCTGTTCCGATCGTCCTCATGGCTGCCGTGGCCTCCTCTCGGCCCACCGGGAAGCGCGGGCCCGTGGCGTCCGTTCCTGTCCACCGTTCCCGTCGGCCGGGCGGGAGCGAGCCCTCTCCGGCCGCACGCCCCGAACGGTCCTGGGCGCTTGCCCACCGCCTTGAGGGCGCGGCAGGCGCCCCCGGGTCGCCCGCGTACCCGGCCCCGGGGCGGCGACACGGATCCCGTCCGCGCTCCGCCCCCGGGAGGCCGGCTCCCGCACCACCCGGCCGGGTGCGGCAGGCTGCGACGGGGCGGCCCCGGACCATCACTTCGGTGGAACGGGGGCCCCGCACACCGACGCCCGACCCGGCGTCCCGGATCGCCCCCTCACCGTAGCCCGAACGGCCCAGGACACCACAAGCCCGAAAGTCGGCCGTCGCACGACCGGGCTGAACCACCCGGGTGCGCACTCCCCGGCGAGCGGTCGACGCCCCCCGTCGGGCGCACGGGGCGACACATCGACGGCGGCAGCCGTGGCGGACGGTGATCAGAGGCAGTCGTACACGAACCGGACCTCGGCCGACCGCCGCTCGGGCGACAGCACCCGCAGCTCCGCCACCGCCGCGTGCCGGCCGGGCCCCCGGAAGGTCCACAGCAACTGCAGCCGCACGTGCCGCTGCCCCCGCGCGACCGCGGCGTGCCGTACGGCGGAGGAGGTGCCGTCGCTGCGCACCCACCGGTAGGAGAGCGTGCCCGGTCGGCCGTCGGTGCGGACGACCCCGACCACGACGGCGGTCGTGTCACAGCCCGGAGCTCCCGCGCCACCCCCACCGACACCTCGCGCACGCCCACCGTGGACGCGGTGTGCTCGCGCCAGAACAGGAACAGCACGGCGGCGACCAGCACCAGGGCGGGCAGCGCGTGGCGCCGCAGCCGGCGGCGCGGCGGCGGGGGAGGCGCGGGCGCGGGCGGCGTCGCACGCGGGTGCCGGGTCAGGGCCGCCGCCGTCACGCCGGGGCCGAAGCGCAGGACGGTCCCGTCACCGGGAGCGGCCACCGTGGGGGCCACCGGGGTCGGGGCGGGGCCGGTACCGAGGTCGGAACCTGGGCGGGAGCCGGGTCCGGGTCCGGGCAGCTGGACCCAGTGGCTGGCCAGCACGGTCGCGCTGTAGTCGTCGTCCCCGGCCGCGGGGTTCGCCGGGGGGAGGGGGCCGGGTGCGGGCGCGGCGTCGTCGGGGGTGGTCATCGGAGTTCACACCGCCTGGTCAGGAGCTGCTGGGAGGCGTCGCCGCCGGCGGCGACGGGGCCGGTGCCGACCTGGACCGTCCAGTAGCAGCCGGTGCCCTGGAAGGCGTGGTCGACGGTGAAGGAGTACTGCGTGGCGCCACTGCGCTGCTGCGTCGCCGGTGCCCCGTCGGCGGTACCCGGCCGGCCGCCGACGTCGCCGGTGAACCAGCCGACGGTGACGGAGAACGGACCGGTGCCGTCCGTGGTGACGGTGACCGTCGCCGTGGCCGTGCCGGGCCCGGTCTGCCGGAAGCCGGTCACGGTGACGCCCTCGACCGCGGGCGGGCCCGGGGCACGGAGGTGCCGGTCGTCGCGCTCGGAGGGGCCGCCACCGTGGGCTCCGCCGTGGCCGGTCCCGCGCTCGGGACGGCCTGCGACGCGGAGGGCGACGGGGGCGGGGACGCGGACGGGGAGCCGGGCTGCCGGACGAGGCGGTGGCGGACGGCGCGTCGGAAGGCGTCGCCGCGGCCGTCGGCGACGCGGCGCCCGGCGGGACCGTGCCCGTGGGCGCGGCGGGTGCGGCGCTCGTGGTGGCCAGGGCCTGCGCCGCCTGGCGGGAGTCGGCGACGGTGTCCGCGCCGGTGCCGCGCGCCGCCAGGACCGCCACGAGCACGACGGCCACGGACACCGCGAGCCCCGGCCAGGTGGGCCGCCACGGCCGCAGCCCGCCGCCCGCGCCCCGGCCGAACACCGTACGGGCCGTGTCGGTGGCGGTCGTCGGCATCTCCCGGCCGGTCGGACGGGGAACAGGAACAGCGCGACCAGCGCGGCCAGCCGGCCCCGCCCCCGCTCCTCCCAGTCGCTCCCGTACGCCGCCGCGGCGACGCCCTCCAGCTCCGCGACGAACGCCGCCGCGTCGGAGGGCCGGTGCTCCGGCGACTTGGCCAGCCCCCGGCCGACCAGCGACCGCACCGCCTCGGGCACCTCCGCGACCGGGATCGCGCCCTCGACGTGCTGCAGCGCCAGTTCGGCCAGGTGGTCGCCCGTGTAGGGCCGGTGTCCGGTGAGGCACTCGAAGAAGGTGGCCGTGGCGGCGTACACGTCACCGGCGGGCGAGGCCGGGGCGCCGGTCCACTGCTCCGGGGCCATGTAGGCGGGCGTCCCCGCGGCACCGGCCCGCACACCGGCGTCCACGGCGATGCCGAAGTCGACCAGCTTGGACACGCCCTCGGGCGACACCAGGACGTTCTCCGGTTTGTAGTCCCGGTGGACCACGCCGACCCGGTGCGCGTCGGCGAGACCGAGCAGGGAGCCCTTGAGGACGACCAGCGCGGCCTCGGGCGACAGCGGGCCCTGCCGCGCCAGCGCGGCCCGCAGCGAGACGCCGTCCACCAGCTCCATCACGATGGCGGCGCCGTTCGTGGCCTCGACGTACTCGTAGAGACCCGCCACGTGCGGGCTGCTCAGCCCGGCGAGCAGCTGCGCCTCCGCGCGGAACCCGTGCACGAAGCCCGGCCGCGTCCGCAGCGACTCGCTGAGGTACTTCACCGCGACCGGCACCCCCGTCGGCTCGTGGACGGCCAGCACCACCCGCCCGCTCGCCCCGGACCCGAGTTCGAGCGACTCGGAGTACCCCGGTACAGCCCATGTGTTCATCGCCGTCCCCCAGCCCGCGCTACGCCCGTGTCACCGCGCCCCGGCACATCGGGCCACGCGGACGAAGACACGTTTTCGGCCAGAGCGGTTGCAGGTCGGCCGGGGACGGTCACGCCCGGCCCGCGGGCGGCAGGCGGCGTACGCCGGAGCGTGCACGGCGTGCGGCGGACGGGGGAGGGGAGGGCGGACGGCGTACGTCAGACCGGGGCGGCCGGCCGCCAGAAGTCACGCATCAGGGCGGGCGGGGGTCGGCCCGGTCATCGCCTCTCCGGGGCCGCGTCCCCCGGGATCAGGGGCGCCGGAGAGCGGCCGGCCGGTGCCGGTCCTCTCCGGCGCCCCCGTCCTGCCGGGTTCCTCCCCGGCGCGCGGCGGCGAGTCCGGCGGCGGCGAGGAGGGCGCTCAGGGCGGTGAGGATCGTGCCCCGCCAGCCGAACGCGTCGAGGAGGGGGCCGGTGAGGGCCGCGCCCAGCGCGCCGACGGCGAAGTAGAGCACGAGGTAGACGCCGGTGAGGCTGCCGGCGCGGCCGGGGTCGACGGCGACGACGACGCTCTGGTTGGCGGCCTGCGCGGCGAAACAGCCCGCGTCGAACAGGGCCAGCCCCGCCACGGTCGCCACCGGGTGCGGGAAACCCGCGGCCAGGACCGCCGCGCCGAGCGCGGCGACCGTCACGGCCCCGACGGTGACCCGGCCCGGCGTGTACCGGTCGACCAGGCGGCCGGTGAACGGCAGCGCCACGAACCCCAGGAGACCGGCCAGGCTGTACAGGCCGATGGCGGTGGCGTCGAGGGAGTACGGCGGACGCGCCAGCGTTAGGGAGAGGGCCACCCAGACGACGTTGAAGGCGAAGTACCACAGGCCGCCCAGGGCCACGGCGCGGCGCAGCGGGCGGTGCCGGAGCAGCAGGGGGCCATGGCCGCGAGCGCGGCGGGATACCCCTCCCCGGGGCGCGGGCGTTCGCGGGGCAGGAGCCGCGAGGTGGCGAGCGCGCCGAGGAGGGCGAGGCCGGCGAAGACGAGCAGCATGCGGCGCCAGCCGAGCAGGTCGGCCAGGCTCCCGCCGGCCCAGCGGCCCAGCAGGATGCCGGCGGACAGGCCGGTGGCGACCGTGGCCATGGCCCGGCCGCGCCGGCCGGGCGCGGCGTACCGGCCGCGATGGCACCGGCCTGCGCCGCGACCCCGGCCGTCGCGCCGACGAGCAGACAGGCGGTCAGCAGTACCGGCGCGTTCGGTGCGACGGCGGCCAGCACGAGCCCCGCGGCCAGGGCGCACAGCTGGACGCCGACCAGCCGGTGCGGGGCGACCCGGTCGGTGAGCGGCAGCAGCAGCGCGAACCCCGCCGTGCAGCCGACGAGAGTGGCCGTCGGGACCAGCCCCGTCGTGGCGGGGGACAGGCCGAGGTCGGCGGCCACGTCGGTGAGGGAGGGCTGGAGGACGTAGTTGTCGGCGATCGCCGTCGCCGCGGTGCCCGCGAGCAGCAGGGTGCCGTACCGGGGGAGGCCCGGGCCGCTCACGGCCGCTCGGCCTGGGCGCGGATGACGACGTACCGGCACTCGGCGTCGCCCTCGTTGGCGAAGGTGCAGGGTGCGGGCTCGCCGAGTTCCACGGTGTCGCCGGGGCCGAGGTCGTGGACGGTGGTCCCTCGTGGAAGGTCAGCCGTCCGTCCAGCACCCACACCACCTGCCGGGCGAACGCGAAGGACGCCGCCGGGTACGACACCGCCGCCCCGGCGGGCAGCCGGATCTCCGCCGTCTCCGCGGGGAAGCGCGGTCCGGTGATCTGACGGCGCCGGTAGCCGGTGTCCGGATCGCGCCACTCGGTCGCGTCGCCCGACCGCCGCACCCCGGCCGTGCCGTCGGGGACGGGCGCCTCGCCCTCGGCGAGCGCCAGCAGCGAGGAGACGCTGAGCCGGAAGGCGGCGGACAGCTTGCCGAGCACGACGGCCGTGGGGCTGCTCTCGCCCCGTTCGATGCGGTGGATCATCGCGCGGGAGACCCCGGAGGCCTCGGCCAGCTCGTTGAGGGTCCAGCCGCGCCGCTCGCGCTCGGCGCGGACGCGGACGGCGATCCGCTCCACCAGGGGATCTACTATGTTGGACATGGTGACAATATATGAGAAGCGTGAGGTGGTGCGGGTCCGTCCGGCGACCGCGGCCGACGGCGAGGCCATCCGCGTCATCCGCAACCACGCCGTCGCCACCTCGACGGCCCTGTGGACCGACACCCGGCAGTCGCCGGCCGACGCCGCGGTCTGGCTCGCCGCGCACCTCGCGCGGGGCTCGGCGCTCGTCGCGGAGTCCGGCGGCGAGGTCGTCGGGTTCGCGGTCTACGGCCCCTGGCGCGACCTCGACGGCTACCGCCACACCGTGGAGAACTCCGTCTACGTCCGCGAGGGCAGCCAGAGGCTGGGGATCGGCGGCGCGCTGCTGGGCGCCCTCGTCGAGGCGGCGCGCGCGGCCGGGCACCACAGCATGATCGCCGGGATCGAGTCGGGCAACGCCACGTCGATCCGGCTGCACCGGCGGTTCGGGTTCACGGAGGTGGGCACGGTGCGCGAGGCGGGACTGAAGTTCGGCCGGTGGTTCGACCTCACGCTCATGCGGCTGGCGCTGGAGGGCTGACTCCCGCGCGCGGCGACGGGGGTGGGGCCGGGGGCGCCGGCATACGGGCCCGTGATGCCGGCGGACGGACCCGGGGGTGCCGGCGTACGGGCCCCGTGGCGCCGGCGGACGGACCCGGGGGCGTGACCGGCCTGCCGGCCGGAGCTTCCGGAGCCCCCGGGTCCGCCGCGGATCAGGCCGTGTGCAGGGTCAGCCCGTAGCGGTTGAGGATCTCGTTGACCGGCTGGAACCAGGTCTCCCCGCCACTGCCGCAGTTGCCCCAGCCGCCCGAGGTGACGCCCTGCGCCTGGTCACCGCTGAGGAACGAGCCGCCCGAGTCGCCGGGTTCCGCGCACACGCTGGTCTTCGTCATCTGGTGCACCGCGCCCTGGCTGTAGTTCACCGTCTCGTTCTTGGCCAGCACCCTGCCGCAGTGCCAGTGCGTCGTCGAGCCCGACCGGCAGATCGAGCTGCCGACCGGCGCCTCGGCCGAACCGCGCACCAGCTGGTCGGGGATGGTCCCCCAGCCGAGCACGACCGGTACGGTCCACCAGCCGCTGCCGACGTTCACCCAGGCGTAGTCGTTGTCCGGGAACGACGAGCCCTGGAAGGCGCCGACGTAGGAGCCGTCCAGCCGCTGACACCGGCGCCCGCCCGGCCGCAGTGCCCCGCGGTGACGAACCCGCCGTGCACCGAGAAGCCTATGGAGCAGCGGACGTTGCCCGTGTAGTACGGGTCACCGCCGACCGTGCCCGCCGCGAAGGTCCGCGGCGCGGCGGCGACCGTCTCGACGCTGACCGGGCCGGCCGCGCGGGCCCGGGAGACGAACCGGCGGACATCGTTGTCGGCGGCCCTGTCCCGGACCACCTCGACCACCAGCGCGTTGGCCTCGGGGTCGACGTGCCAGCTGCTCACCCCCGCGGGGCGGGCAACCGGTCCACCCGCTCCTTGGCCGTGTCGAGTTCGCGCGCGCTGTGCTCGACGGTGCGCACGGCGGCGCCGGTGGAGCGGACCGCGCGCAGGGTCGCGGGGGAGGCGTCGGAGGTGACGGCCACGGTCAGCCGTCCTTCCTCCGCGTCGAACCACGCACCACCGTAGGAGGCTCCGGCGGCGGTGCGGGCCCGCGGCTCCACGGCGGTGGCGGTGCGCTCGGCCGCGAGCCGCTCCTCGGCCTGACGCTTCGTCAGGCCGAGGTCGCGCTGCATCGCGGCCGGCAGTCCGGTGGAGACCGGCCGGGAGTCCGCGGCGGCCGGTGCGGGGGAGTCGTTCGCCGCCGCGGGCAGGGCGGAGCCGGCGGTCCAGCTGCCGGCCAGGAGCAGGACGGCGAGTCCGGCGTACTTGAGTCTGCGGTGTCTCACGGGAGTTGCCCCTTCGTCGTTCCGACAAGGTGGGGGTGGAACAACCACGCCTGAGAGCGCTCTCGTGCGGATGGGTAGAGGGTAGCCATCGAATGTAGACAGGTCCATGCCAATGACGGACTTCGGTTCTTTGGTGGCCCGGCGGCGCACGCCGGGTCGGCGTGCGCCGCCGGGCCGGGCCGGTGGTGCGGAGTCGCGGGGCGGTCTCTGCCTCTGTCCGTCAGGGGCCGTCCGTCAGGGTCTGTTCGGGTCCTTCCGTCCGATTCCGTCCGATTCCGTCCATCCGGGTCCGTCCGGTGGCCGGCCCGGTGGGGTGCCTCAGCGGCTGCGCATGGCGCTGGTGGCGAAGAAGCCGGTGGCGGCCGCGGTGATCAGGGTGCAGACGGAGAGGAGGATCGTACGTCGCATCGAAGTGCCTTTCCCGATGACGGTGGTTGGGCCCTGCACAACGCCGCCCGGCCCCGTGTCGCTTCGCCACCCGGCCGATGCCACCCGTACGGATGCGGCCGGAGGGGCGGGTGGACGGCCCGCCAACGGCCGCACGGGGTCGGGCCGTCGAGCCGGGTGGCGGGCCCGGTGTGACTTTCCCCATTGCGGCGGCGGGGCGGTGCGGTGAACATCGCACCACACGAATTTCCGAATAACTGTTATCCGAGGCCGCCCCGGAGATCTCCCTTGTCACGGACAGCAACGTTCGGCATCGACGACAGGGAAGCTGCAATGAGTACTCAGCACACGATGGAGCCGGCGGCACTGGTGACCGCTGCCCGAAAGGGTGATCCGGCGGCACAGGACGCTCTGGTCGGCGCGTACCTTCCGCTGGTCTACAACATCGTGGGCCGGGCGCTGAACGGCTCCGTGGACGTGGACGACGTGGTCCAGGAGACGATGCTCCGCGCCCTGGACTCGCTGGGCGCGCTGCGCGACCCCGGGAGCTTCCGGTCGTGGCTGGTGGCCATCACCATGAACCAGATCCGCGCGCACTGGCAGCAACGGCAGCTCGCCCAGGGCCCCGTGGAGGAGGCCGGGGACCTGGCCGACCCGGGTGCCGACTTCGTCGATCTCACCATGGTGCGGCTTCAGCTCTCGGGCCAGCGCCAGGAGACCGCGCGCGCCACGCGCTGGCTCGAGCCCGACGACCGGAGCCTGCTGTCCCTCTGGTGGCTCGAGTGCGCCGGCGCGCTGACCCGTGCCGAGGTGGCCGAGGCGCTGGAGCTGTCCCCGCAGCACACCGCCGTCCGCGTGCAGCGGATGAAGGCGCAACTGGAAGCCGCACGCGTGGTCGTGCGGGCGCTCGACGCCCAGCCGCCCTGTGAGGAACTGCGGGGCGTGCTGGCGAGCTGGGACGGACGGCCGTCGGCGCTGTGGCGCAAGCGAATAGCCCGGCACGCACGCGACTGCGCGCGCTGTTCGGGCCTGTGGAGCGGGTTGCTGCCCGCGGAGGGGTTGCTCGCGGGTCTGGCACTGGTGGCGGCGTCGCCCGCGCTCGCGGCGAGCATCCGCTCGGCCTACGACCCCTCGGCCATGGCCGTGGCCGGATCGGCCGTCCCGCTCGGCGCGGGCGAGAACCCCAGCGCAGGCGGGAACCCCGGCACCGGTGAGTACTCCGGCGCCGACGAGAGTCCCGCCGGGGCCGTCCCGCCCGGTGGACACCGCTCACACCGCTCCGCGGGCGGGCGGACCAACGCCCGCGGCGCGGCGCGGCGCAGGCGCCGGGTCCGGCGGCGGGCGGCCGGCGCGGCGGTCGTGGCCGCCTGTGTGGCGGGCGGCGGCCTCTACTGGTTCGGCACCCGGCCGGGCGACGAACCCGGCGCCGGGACCGCGGCGCGGACCGCCGACGAGGTGCTCCTGACGGACCCCGCCACGCCCGGCACCACCCCGGGGAACTCCCCGTCCGCGTCCCCCTCCTCGTCGGCGTCGGCGTCCGCGTCGGTGTCGCCCAGCCCGAGCGCCTCCCCGAGTCCCCGGGTGAGCAGGAGCACGCCGCCGGCCACGGTGAAGGCCCCCGCGCCGAAGCCGGCGGCCTCGCGCACGCCGGTCGCGCAGTCGGCTCCGTCGGGCCTCGGGGCACAGGTGATCGCCCTGGTCAACAAGGAGCGGGCGGCGGCCGGTTGCGGCCCCCTGACCGATGACGCGAAGCTGCGGAACGCCGCGCAGGGCCACTCCGACGACATGGCCGCCCGCGACTTCTTCGACCACACCAACCCGGACGGCGCCGACCCCGGCAAGCGCATCACCGCCGCGGGCTACCGCTGGTCCACCTACGGGGAGAACATAGCCAAGGGCCAGCAGACCGCCGAGTCGGTGATGACGTCCTGGATGAACAGCCCCGGACACCGCGCCAACATCCTCAACTGCGCCTTCAAGAACATCGGCGTGGGCATCCACGACGGAAGCGGCGGCCCCTGGTGGACGCAGAACTTCGGCGCCAAACTCTGAGCGGACGCCGTACCGGCCGGCGGGCCGGGCCCCTGCCCGGCACCGGCCTCAGCCGTCAGCCGGCCGGCACCGGGCACCTCTTCGCCGAGGCGGACGGGTCGCCACGGCCGGCCGAAGCCCCTCACGGTCGAACAGGCGGACACGCCGCCCCGCGCGCCCGCGGCGTACCCGAATGCCCGCGCACGCGGCGTACCGCACGGCCGTGCACGCGGCGTGCTCACGCGGGCGCGTCCCGCCCGGACACCCGGGCGGGACGCGCCCGCGCGCGGGTGTCCGGGGTATGCGACGGGCCCTTACGGGCCGGTCGACCGTGGGACGGCCCGGGGGCGCCGGATCAGAGCTGGCCGGAGGCCGCGATGGTGATCTTCGCGGAGGTGCTGCCGCTCTGCGAGCCGAGGGACTCGATCTTGCGGACGAGTTCCATGCTCGCGTCGTCGGCGACCTCGCCGAACACCACGTGCTTGCCGTCCAGCCAGCCGGTCACGACCGTGGTGATGAAGAACTGCGAGCCGTTGGTGTTCGGGCCGGCGTTGGCCATGGACAGCAGGCCGGGCCGGTCGTGCTTGAGGGTGAAGTTCTCGTCGGCGAACTTCTCGCCGTAGATGCTCTTGCCGCCCGTGCCGTTGCCGCGCGTGAAGTCGCCGCCCTGCAGCATGAAGGAGGGGATCACGCGGTGGAAGGAGGAACCGGCGTAGCCGAAGCCCTTCTCGCCGGTGGCCAGCGCGCGGAAGTTCTCCGCGGTCTTCGGCACGACGTCGTCGAACAGGTTGAAGGTGATGCGCCCGGCGGGCTCGTCGTTGATGGTGATGTCGAAATAGACCTTGGTCGTCATGCCCCCATCCTGCACGTTCCGGCGGCCGCTGCCGAATCCAGCCCCCTCACGTGTCGGGAAGCACGGGCGCACACCGAGGCTCCACCGCCCGTGATCGCCCTTATCGCCCGTCATCACCTGTCATCGCCCGTCATCGCCCGTCATCGGGCGCCGTGGGGCCGCCCCGTCGACCGGGCGTAGCAGCCGCCGTCGGACGGCGCAATCCGTCCGGATGCGTCCGGTGCCCGGCAGGCTGTGGTGCCCACGGCCATACCGCCGTCCGGTGCACGACCCCTACGGTGCCGGACACCGGGCCGCTCGGCGGGCCGGTGTCCCCGCAGGTCACCGAGGGAGCCGCCATGCAGCCACCGTCATCGCGCAGAGCCGTCGCACCGCTGTCCCGCTTCCTGGCCGCCCTGGCCCTGGCGCTCGCCCTGGCCCTGGCCGGCCCCGCGCCGGCCGGCCACGCCGCCGTCGGTCTGACCAGGGTCACCGACTTCGGCGACGATCCCGGCCAACTGGGCATGTACGTCTACCGCCCGGCCTCCCTCGCCGCGCACCCCGCCGTGGTGATCGCGCTGCACGGCTGCACCCAGAACGCCCAGGGCTACGCCGACCACTCCGGGCTGCCCCTGCTCGCCGACCGGTACGGGTTCCTGGTCGTCCTCGCCGAGACCACGTCCTCCAACAACCCGAACAAGTGCTTCAACTGGTTCCAGGCCACCGACAACCGCAGGGGCCGGGGCGAAGCGGCCTCGATCAGGCAGATGGCCGCGCACGCGGTCTCCGCCCACGGCGCGGACCCCCGCCGGATCCACGTCACCGGCCTGTCGGCCGGCGGCGCCATGACGGCGGTGATGCTCGCCGCCTACCCGGACGTCTTCCGCGCCGGCGCGGTCGTCGCCGGGCTGCCGTACGACTGCACCAAGGACACCGGCCCCTACACCTGCATGAGCCCCGGTGTCGACCTGACCCCGGCGCAGTGGGCGCAGCGGGTCCGGGACGCCCACCCCTCGTGGACCGGCCCGTGGCCGCGCCTGGCCGTCTGGCACGGCGACCAGGACACCACCGTCGCGCCGCGCAACGCCGACGAACTGCGCGACCAGTGGACCGCGCTGCACGGACTGTCCCAGGTGCCGAGCCGCACCTCGCTGATCGGACCCGACGGGACGCGGCACGAGGAGTACGCGGCGGCGGACGGTTCGGTGGCCGTCGAGGTCGACCGGGTGCCCGGCATCGGGCACGGCACGCCGGTCGATCCCGGCAGCGGCGCCGAGCAGTGCGGCAGCACCGGTGCCCCCTACTTCCTCGACTCGATCTGCTCCAGCCACTGGATCGCCCGCTTCTTCGGGCTGGCGGAGTCCGCCCCGCCTCCCGGCTCGCTGCCCGCCCCGACCGCCCTGGCCGCGACCGGCGCCACCGACACCGCCGTCACCCTGAGCTGGAACCCGGTCGACGGTGCCGCCGGTTACGTCCTCCACCGCGACGGCGCGCCGGTCGCCACGCCCGCCTCGACGTCGTACACCGACACCGGTCTGGCGCCCGGCTCGGCCCACACCTACGCCGTCGCCGCCCGCGACGCCGACGGCGGCACGGGAGCCCTGTCCGCCGCGGTCACCGCACGGACCACGGGCGCCACCGCCGCCTGCTGGACGTCGAGCAACTACGCCCACGTCCAGGCGGGACGTGCCACGACCGCCGGCGGCTACACCTACGCCAAGGGCTCCGGCCAGAACATGGGCCTGTACAACACCTTCGTCACCCACACCCTGAAGGAGTCACCCGTCGGCCACTTCACCCTCGCCGACACCGCCTGCCCCTGAGCCGGGGGGCCGGGCCCGAGCCGGGGCCGGGCTGACCTGGGGCCGGGCTGACCCGGGGCTGCCCGGCCGCCACCGGCGCCGTCCGCGGCCGGCGGCCCCGACGGCGTCGCCGCCACGGGGGTCGGCCGCCACGGACGTCGACCGTGCGCGGAGCGGCCGTGCGCGGAGCAACCATGCATGGCGTCAGCCCACTTGAAGCACGGGGCAGGCATGGAGGGCGCACACATGTCCGGCGCCCTCCTCCGCCGCCTAGCCTCCAGCCGTCACGTCCGCTCCCGCTGGAGGTCGTTCATGGCTCCGCTCCCCACCGCCGCCCCGCCGACGAGACGACGCACCGTCCTCGGCGCCGTCGCCCTCGCCGCGGCCGCGGCCCTGCTCCCCTCACCCGCGGACGCGGGCCCGCCCCCGGCGCCGCCGACGGCCACTGCGCGGGCCTGTCCGGCCTGCGGGTGCCGGGGGCCGCGCACCAGCAGACGGCCTGTCTGGCCGAGCTGACCACGGCCGGAACCGTCGCCTCGGGGCACACCGACCCGGCCGACTGGGCCGGACTGACCCCGAAGGACCTGACCGTCCCCAGTGGGGTGCCCGGGGTCCAGATCGACGGCTACTTCCCGGACACCTCGACCAGCAACACCAACCACGGCTGGCACCACGACGCCCAGTTCGTCGTCCGGCTGCCCGACCGGTGGAACGGAGGCCTCGTCGTGGCCGGCACCCCCGGCAACCGCGAGCAGTACGCCAACGACCGGGCCATCGCCGACTGGGTGCTCGCCCGCGGTTACGCCTACGCCGCCACCGACAAGGGCAACACCGGGCTCGCCTTCCACCGAGACGGCGCCCGCCCCGGCGACGCCGTCGCCGAATGGAACACCCGCCTCACCCAACTCACCCGCGCCGCCCGCGCGGTGGTGGCCCAGCGCTACCACCGGCCGCCCGCCCGCACCCTCGCCACCGGCATGTCCAACGGCGGCTACCTGGTGCGCTGGCAGCTGGAGAACCACCCGGAGCTGTACGACGGGGGAGTGGACTGGGAGGGCACGCTCTGGCGTGCGGAGGGCCCCAACCTGTTCACGTTCCTGCCGTCGGCCCTGCGCCACTACCCCTCCTACGCCGCCGGCGGCCCCGCGGCCGGACGGGCACGGACGGAACTGCACCGGGCGGGCTTCCCGGCCGGCTCGGAGTTCCTGTGGCCGTTCCACCACCAGGTCTACTGGGACCTGACCCAGCGCGTCTACCGCGAGGAGTTCGACCCCGCCTTCGACGGCCCCACCGAGGCCGGCACGCCGTACTGCGCCCCGGGCTCGGTTCCGGGCTGCGACGCCGACTACGACTATCCGGCCCGCCCCGCCGACGTGCGCGCGGCGGTGGACCGCATCGCGCTGACGGCCGCATCGGCAGGCCGCTGATCACGATCCACGGCACCCTCGACGTCCTGCTGCCCATCACCCGCGACTCCGACGTGTACGCCCGGATGGTCCGGGAAGCCGGCCGCGGCGGGCTGCTGCGCTACTACCGCGTCGAGGACGGCACCCACACCGACTCCCTGGCCGACGCCTTCCCCGACCGGCTGCGCCCCCTGCTGCCCTGCCACCGTTCGGCCTTCACCGCACTGGAGACCTGGCTCGCCACCGGCCACCGCCCGCCCGCGAGCCGTACGGTCGCGCGCCCGCGGACGCCGACCCGGCCACCCTGCTCAGGGACTGCCCCCTCGGCGGCTGACCGGCCGGCGCGGGCGTCCCCGCGGGAGAGCGTGCGAACGGGACCGGCGTGCGGTCCGCGGGGGCGTTGAGCACGGTCGGACGCCGTACGGGGAGCGCGGTCCGCCCTCGCCTCAGCCGGTCAGGAGGGCGTCCATCTGGCCGACCGCCTGCCCGAGGCCCTCCGCCATGCCCATGGTCATCAGCTGCTCCATCTGCTCACGGGTCTCGAAGGCGGAGCTGATCTCCATGCGCGTGCCGCCGTCGTGCCCGGTCAGGCGCACGCGCACGGTGGTGGTCGGCATCGTGGGGCTGGGGGTCCCGTCCGGATCGGCGAAGCCGTCGGTGAACTCCAGGGAGTCCGGCGGCGTGACCGAGGTGACCCGCCACCAGCCGCGGTGCTTGTCGCCCTCGGGGCCGGTCATGAAGCAGGAGACCTCTCCGCCGGGGGTCAGGTCGTGGTCCTCGAAGGTCGCCGGGTAGGTCGGCGGCCCCCACCAGCGCTCCAGCCGGTGGGGGTCGGCCCACAGCTGCCACACCTTCTCCACCGGGGCCGTGAAGTCGGCGGTGAGGGTGAGGGTGAGGCGGTCGAAGTCCTTGTCCACACTGGTCACGGTCATCTCTCCGGTCCTTTCCTCGGGGTGTGCGCCCTGCCGGGTTCCTGTTCCCGTTCCCGTTCCTGTTCCTATTCCTGTTCCTGTATGTGATGTTCCGGCGCGAGCAGGGAGGACATGCGGTCCACCCTGCCCCGCCAGAGGTCTTCCAGCTCGTCGAGGGCCTGCCGCGCCCGTGTCACGGCGGCGGGCTCGGTGCGGACGAGCTGCTCGCGTCCCCGGCGCCGTTTGTAGACCAGTCCGGCCCGCTCCAGCACCGTGACGTGCTTCTGCACCGCGGCGAAGCTCATCGCGTACTCGTCGGCCAGTCGTGACACCGACAGGCCGCCGGACACGCAGCGGCGCAGGATGTCCCGGCGGGTCGGGTCCGCCAGGGCGTGGAAGAGGCGGTTCAGGTCACCGTCGGCGGCTTCATCTACAACCATTTGGTTGCAGGTCAACTCCTCGGGCGCCCCGTGTGAAGCCTCCGCGCGGCACTTCCGCCCGTCCCGCCGGGTCCCGCGGCGGAAGTCGCCCCACCGGCGAGCGTGACAAACAGGGCCGGGCGGGCGTTGAACCGCCCATGGAACATGCCCTCACCACAGCTGCCCCGCCGACGCCGAGCGACCGTGCGAGCTCGTGGTCCCGTGCTCGTCACGACCGCGGCCCGATGGCCGGACGGAGCCGCCGATGACCGGGCACAGGCGTGAACACCGGCTGCGGTACGAGGGGTTCACCTACCTCTGCCGGGTGGCCGAGGCCCCCGACCCGGTCACCGGGCCGCTCGTCGTGATCGGCGGCATGATGCAGGACCGCGGCTCCTGGGCCAACTACGAGAAACTGCTGCTCGGACACGCCTCGCTGGTGACCGTCGAACTCCCCGGCTTCGGCGCGGCCGACCCGCTGCCGGCCGTCCACGGCTACGACTTCCTCGCCGCCGCCCTGCGCCACCTGCTCGTCGAACTCGACCTCCGCGACGCGAACCTGCTCGGCACCTGCTACGGCGGCGCGATCGCCCTGCGCTGCGCCCAGCGCCATCCCCGGCACGTGTCCCGGCTGCTGCTCGGCGCGATGACCGGCCGGCTGCCGCAGCCGTATCTCGGCATGATCCCGCGGTGGCGGGCGATGGTCGAGGAGGACCGGCGCGACGAACTCGCCGACAGCCTGACGGCGACGTTCGTGAGGCCTCCCGACCGCCGCATCCCGCGGCACTCGGCCGTCTGGCGGATGCTCAGCCACCAGTTCCGCACCCAGAGCGGCCAGGACCTCGCCAAGGCCTGCGACCACAACGCCCGCATGCTGCTGCACGAGTGGTACGAGCCGATCGCCCTCGACGTGCCCGCCGTGGTCTACACGGGCGAGCAGGACCACCTCACCACCCCGGCCCAGGGACGGCAGCTGGCCCGCGAACTGCGTGCCCCGTTCGCGACGTTCCGCGACGCCGACCACATGTTCACCCTGGAGCAGGACGTCGCCCACGCCGACCTCATCGTCCGGTTCTGCACCGGCGAGCCCCTGACGGACCTCCCCTACCTCAGCCTCCTGGAGCACCCCGCCGACGCGGCCGCCGTCTGACGCGCCGCCTCCCGGTCCGCGCCGGTGCCGGGAGGCGGCGGACGGCCGCCGCCTCCCGGCATCCCGGGGCCGTCGCCGCGCACCGGGCGTCTAGAGTGCGGTCATGACCTCGCGCGACCACCTCTCCGACCTGTTCTCGCTGGACGGCCTGACCGCCCTGATCACGGGCGGCAGTTCCGGCATCGGCAGGGCCGTCGCCGGGGCGCTCGCGCGAGCGGGGGCGAGCGTGGTGATCGTGGCCCGCAAGGAGCGGGAACTCGCCTCCACCGTCGAGGAGCTGACGGCGGACGGCTGCCGCGCGGGATGGGTGAGCGGCGACCTGGGCACCCGCGACGGGGTGCGTACGGCGGCGGAGCGGGCGGTCGCGGTGTTCGGTGAACCCGACATCCTCGTCAACAGCGCCGGCGTCAACCTGCGACCGCCCATGGGCGAACTGGACGACGACGTGTGGGACACGACGATGGCGGTGAACCTGGAGGCGCCCCACCTGCTGGGGCAGCGGTTCGGACCCGGCATGGCCGAGCGGGGCTACGGGCGGATCATCCACGTCACCTCCCAGCAGGCGCACCGGGCGTTCGCCGACAGTGGTGCCTACGGCGTCTCCAAGGGTGCGCTGGAGTCGCTGGCCCGCTCCCAGGCCGAGGCGTGGTCGCCGTACGGCGTCACCTGCAACACGCTGGTGCCCGGGTTCGTCATGACGCCGCTGAACGCACGGCTGTCCTCCGACCCGGAGAAGGTGGCGGCGCTGGCCGCGCGCACGATGGTCGGCCGCAACGGGCTGGCCGAGGACTTCGCCGGGGCCGCGGTCTTCCTGGCCGGCCGCTCCTCCGCCTACGTCACCGGCCAGTCGCTCTTCGTGGACGGCGGCTTCTCCTCCCACTGAGCCCTCCGGCGGCGCGATCCGACGTGACGCGATCCGACGTGAGGTGACGCGATCCGATGCGACGCGATCCGACGTGAGGTGACGGGCTCGTGCCGGATCGCCGTGCCTCGTGGCCCGACGCCCGGCCGTTAACGGCTCCGATGCCCCGGCGGCGCGCGACGGACGCGAAGGGGGGCCGGCACCCGCGGGTGCCGGCCCCCCTTCGCATGCCGGGACGTCAGTCCGTGCCGAACTCCATGGCGGCGCGGTCCAGCAGCTCGTCGTCCCCGGTGACCTCGCCGCGCGAGGCGATGGCCTCGGCGCCGCCCTGGGGCATCTCCGGCATGGTGCCGATGAGGCCGGTCGCGGCCGCCTGCGCGGCACCGACGGCCGGGCCGCCGGTGCCGATCAGACCGAGTCCGACGTACTGCTCCAGCTTGGCCCGCGAGTCGGCGATGTCCAGGTTGCGCATGGTGAGCTGGCCGATCCGGTCCACCGGGCCGAACGCGGAGTCCTCGGTGCGCTCCATCGACAGCTTGTCCGGGTGATAGCTGAACGCCGGGCCCGTGGTGTCGAGGATCGAGTAGTCCTCACCGCGCCGCAGCCGCAGGGTGACCTCACCGGTGACCGCCGAGCCGACCCAGCGCTGCAGCGACTCCCGGATCATCAGCGCCTGCGGGTCCAGCCAGCGGCCCTCGTACATCAGGCGGCCCAGCCGGCGGCCCTCGGCGTGGTACTGGGCAAGGGTGTCCTCGTTGTGGATGGCGTTGACGAGGCGCTCGTACGCCGCGTGCAGCAGGGCCATGCCGGGCGCCTCGTAGATGCCGCGGCTCTTGGCCTCGATGATCCGGTTCTCGATCTGGTCCGACATGCCGAGGCCGTGCCGGCCGCCGATGGCGTTCGCCTCGATCACCAGGTCCACGGCGGAGGCGAACTCCTTGCCGTCGATCGCCACCGGGCGGCCCTGGTCGAAGCGGACGGTCACGTCCTCGGTGGGGATCTCGACCGAGGGGTCCCAGAACCGCACGCCCATGATCGGCTCCACGGTCTCCACGCCCGTGTCGAGGTGCTCCAGGGTCTTGGCCTCGTGGGTGGCGCCCCAGATGTTGGCGTCGGTGGAGTACGCCTTCTCCGTGCTGTCGCGGTAGGGCAGGTCGTGCGCGACCAGCCACTCCGACATCTCCTTGCGGCCGCCCAGCTCGGTCACGAAGTCCGCGTCCAGCCAGGGCTTGTAGATCCGCAGGTGCGGGTTGGCGAGCAGCCCGTACCGGTAGAACCGCTCGATGTCGTTGCCCTTGAACGTCGAGCCGTCGCCCCAGATCTGGACGTCGTCCTCGAGCATCGCCCGGACCAGCAGGGTGCCCGTGACCGCGCGGCCGAGAGGCGTCGTGTTGAAGTAGGCGCGCCCGCCGGAGCGGATGTGGAACGCCCGCAGGTGAGTGCGGCCAGGCCCTCCTCGACCAGCGCCGCACGGCAGTCGACGAGACGCGCGACCTCGGCGCCGTACGTCTTGGCGCGGCCGGGCACCGACGCGATGTCGGGCTCGTCGTACTGGCCGATGTCGGCGGTGTAGGTGCAGGGGACGGCGCCCTTGTCGCGCATCCACGCGACCGCGACGGACGTGTCGAGGCCGCCCGAGAAGGCGATGCCGACGCGCTCGCCGGCGGGAAGGGAGGTGAGGACCTTGGACATAGGAAGAGTATGCAGCATCTCGCATGATCATGCAAAGACGGTTGTCCGCGCCGGTGCGCGGCACCGCCCCGGACCCGCCGGTACGGCGCCGGATCAGCTCCCCGTCCCGCCGTCCCCCGCCCCCGTTCCGGTGTCGGGCTCCTCGTCCCGCTCCCCCTCGGCCTGGGACGGCGTCGGGTGGTCCGGGGCGGGCGTGTCGGTCCTGTTCGCGATGTCGGGCTCCTCCGGCTCGCCCTCGGCCTGGCTGGGGGTGTGGTCGTTCATGGAAGGCACTCCTCGATCGTGTCGTCGTCCGGACCCGTGCGCCGGCCGTCCCGGACCGGTCGTGGTGGGACCGTCCGGCGTGCCGCCCGGGTGCCCCGGCGGCGTCCCCGCCAATCGGGCGAGCCGGCCCGAGGGGCCGGAAGCGGCACGCCGGGCTCCGTTACGGCGCGGCCCCGAGGGGTACCGGGGACGGGCGGGCGGACAGCATGGCACGCGGTGCCACGGGGACCGCCGGTACCGCGCCGGGTGCCGTCCGGGCGCCGCCCGGACGGCGTGCCCGCACCGGTCGATGGCGCAGGGACCGCCGGAAGGCAGACATGGAAGCTTCAGTGGACCGGATCGCACGGCCGTGGGGCGGCCGTACCCCCTACGGGCCGCACGAGCCGTGGCCCGTGCGCGTGGACACCCATCTGGCGGCGGGCGTCGATCCGGCGCGGGTCCAGCGATGGGTGCGGGCGGCATCGATCCTCCACTCCGACGGCGACGCCATGGACATCGCCGTGCTGGACAACCGCGTCGTCGGCGTGCGCGGCAGGGCGGACGACCGGGTCAACCACGGACGGCTGGGGCCGAAGGACCTCTTCGGCTGGCAGGCCAACGCCTCCCCGGACCGGCTGACCACGCCGCTGATCCGCCGCGACGGACAGCTCGTCGCGTGCGACTGGGACACCGCGCTGGACCGGATCGTCACCCGCTCCCGGGACCTGCTGGACGAACGCGGCCCGGGATCGATCGGCTTCTACACCAGCGGACAGCTGTTCCTGGAGGAGTACTACACGCTCGCGGTGCTGGCCAGGGCGGGGATCGGCACCAACCACCTCGACGGCAACACCCGCCTGTGCACGGCGACCGCCGCCGAGGCGCTGAAGGAGTCCTTCGGCTGCGACGGACAGCCGGGCAGCTACGACGACATCGACCACGCCGACGTCATCGCGCTGTTCGGGCACAACATCGCCGAGACCCAGCCCGTGCAGTGGATGCGGATCCTCGACCGGCTGGAGGGCACCGGCCCGCCCCGCCTGGTGTGCGTCGACCCGCGCCCCACGCAGGTGGCCCGCAGGGCGGCCGTCCACCTGGCCCCGCGCGTCGGCACCAACGTCGCCCTGCTCGACGCGCTCCTGCACGAGATCATCCGGACGGACCGCGTCGACCACGACTTCCTCGCCGCGCACACGGTCGGGTTCGAGGAGCTGGCCGCCCGGGTGCAGGAGTGCACCCCCGCGTGGGCGGCCAGGATCTGCGACGTGCCGGCCGCGCGGATCGAGGAGGCCGCGGAGGTCCTCGGCATGGCCGACCGGCTGCTGTCCACTGTCCTGCAGGGCGTCTACCAGTCCCACCAGGCGACCGCCGCGGCCGTCCAGGTCAACAACCTGCACCTCGTCCGCGGCATGCTCGGCAGGCCGGCGCCGGCGTCCTGCAGATGAACGGGCAGCCCACCGCCCAGAACACCCGCGAGTGCGGCGCGAACGGGGACCTTCCCGGATTCCGCAACTGGCAGAACGACAGCCACGTCGCCGACCTGGCGCGGGTGTGGAACGTCGAACCGGAGACCATCCCGCACTACGCCCGCCCACCCACGCGATGCAGATGTTCCGCTACGCCGAGCAGGGCTCGATCCGCATGCTGTGGATCAGCGGCACCAACCCGGCGGTGTCACTGCCCGAACTGGCCCGGATCCGCTCGATCCTGGAGCAGGACCGCCTTTTCGTGGTCGTACAGGACCTCTTCCCGACCGAGACCGCGCAGCTGGCCGACGTCGTCCTGCCCGCGGCGACCTGGGCGAGAAGACCGGCACCCTCACCAACGCCGACCGCACGGTCCACCTGTCCGACAAGGCCGTCGAACCGCCCGGCCGGGCCAGGCCCGACCTCGACATCTTCCTCGCCTACGCCGCCCGCATGGACTTCCGCGACAAGGACGGGGCACCGCTCGTCACCTGGCACGACCCGGAGTCCGCGTTCGAGGCGTGGAAACGGTGCAGCGCCGGCCGGCCGTGCGACTACACCGGCATCACCTACGACAGGCTGCGCGGCGGCAGCGGCATCCAGTGGCCCTGCAACGAACAGGCCCCGAACGGCACCGAGCGCCTCTACACCGACGGGATCAGCTGGGCGCACCCCGACGTCTGCGAGAGCTACGGCAAGGACCTGGTCACCGGCGCGAGCGCCGACGCGGTCGAGTACCGCTCCCTCAACCCGGACGGGAAGGCCGTCATCAAGGCGGCCGGCTATCTGCCGCCCCACGAGATCCCCGACGACAGGTACCCGTTCCAGCTGACCACGGGCCGCACCCTCTACCACTTCCACACCCGGACCAAGACGGCACGCGCCCCCAGCTCGACGCGGCCGCCCCCGACGTGTGGGTGGAGGCGTCCGAGTCCGACGCGGCCCTGCTCGGGCTCGCCGAGGGCGACCTGGTGGAGGTCGGCACCCCGCGCGGTGCCCTGCGGGGCCGGCTCCGGGTGACCGACATCCGGCCCGGCCTGCTGTTCGTCCCCTTCCACTACGGCTACTGGGACACCGAGGGCGGACACGGCCCGGACGACGGCACACCCCCGCGTGCCGCGAACGAGACGACCGTCACCGACTGGGACCCCGCCTCCAAGCAGCCGCTCTTCAAGACCGCGGCCGCCGCGCTCCGGCTCGTGGCACACGGCGACGGCACTCCCGCCCCCGCGCCGACCACCACCGCGTCCGCCCCCGCACGCGCCGGCTCCGTACCGGCCACCGAGGGCGGGACGGCCGCCCTCGCCACGTCCGCCCCCGCCGCGGGAACGGGCGGCCACGGCCGTGAGGAGGACGCCGGATGAACGGCATCGGTCTGACCCTGCGCGCCCTGCACCACGGCGAGAAGCACCTCGCCGGGCAGCTGACCGCGGTCGCCGGACGGCACCGCACCGACCACGAGATCCACCACGTCGCCACCGACCTCGCCGTCTGGTCCCGCGAACACGTCCGGCGCCTGGCCGACGTGGGTCAGGCCCACGGCCTCGACCTCGGCGACTCCTTTGGAACATCCGCGCCGGGCGTCCTGTCGACGCTCCGGAGAAGACCGCCGAAGCGGTGGGCCACCGCCCGAGCCCGGTCTGCTGCTCCTGCGCGACCTGCGGCAGCTGCACCTGGACGCCACCGGGAACTCCCTCCACTGGGAGATGCTCGCCCAGGCCGCACAGGCCGCCAGGGACGACGACCTCCTCGCCCTGGTGTCCGCGTGCCACCCGCAGACCCTGCGGCAGATGCGCTGGACCAACACCATGATCAAGATCCTGTCGCCCCAGGTCCTGACGAGTCTGTGAGGCGGCCACCCGGAGGGAGACGGGGAGACGACCCGGCCGTGCCGACCGGCACGACGGGCACAGGGGCGGTCGGGAACCTGGCGGCGCACGGTGCAGCGAGGTGTTCCCGGCCTGTCAGCCGGGGACCGCGTCGGTGAGGAACGGGTCTCCTTCGGGTTCGGGCCGTACTTGTTCTGGCCCGGGGTGGATTCATCGGCGGTGAAGATCAGCATGGCGATGAAGCCGGCGCAGGGGATCACGCCGACCAGGACCCACCAGCCGGAGCGGTCGGTGTCGTGCAGGCGGCGGACCGTGACGGCGAGGGTGGGCAGCAGGGTCACCGCGGTGTACGTGAGGACGGCCAGTCGTGGCCGAGGTGGTCGTCGGCGACGACGAGCGCGATGTAGATGATCACGCTCACCAGCGTGAACATCCAGTACTCCTTGCGGCGGGCACGGCCGCGGAACACGGCGTACCGTCCGAGCACCTTGAAATACCAGCTCATGGGGTCCCCCCGGGTCGATGCGACGGTCTGGCACGATCTTGGACGCGCAGAACGTATGCGGACGGACGTGTACTCGGCAATCGGGTTTCCGGCGGCGAGGCCGCCGGTCCCCGCCGGTAGCCTGGCCCCGTGCAGGCCCCCGTCTCCGTCGTGTCGCCGTCCTCGTCCTCGAAGGGGCCAAACCGCTGGACGTGGGCATCCCCGCGCAGGTCTTCACGACGCGGGCGAGCATGCCGTACGAGGTACGGGTCTGCGGCGCGGCGCCGGGGCCGGTGACCGGCGGCGACGGCCTCTCCTACCACGTCGCGGACGGGCTCGACGCCCTCACCTGGGCCGACCTCGTCTTCATCCCCGGCTACCGCTTCCCCGACCGCGACGACCCCCGCCGGCCGTCGTGGACGCGCTGATCGCCGCCCACGGCCTCGGCGCCCGCCTCGCCGCCATCTCCACGGGCGCCTTCGCGCTCGCCGCCACCGGCCTCCTCGACGGCAGGCGCGCCACCACGCACTGGCACTACACCCGGGCCCTGGCCGCCCGGCACCCGCTGGTGCGGGTCGACGAGAACGTCCTCTTCGTCGACGAGGGCAGCGTGCTGACCTCGGCCGGCGCCGCCTCCGGCATCGACCTGTGCCTGCACATCCTGCGCGGCGACCTCGGGGTGGCCGCGTCCAACCACACCGCCCGGCGCCTCGTCGCGGCCCCCTACCGCAGCGGCGGCCAGGCGCAGTACGTGCCGCGCAGCGTGCCCGAACCGCTCGGCGAGCGGTTCGCCGCCACCCGCGAATGGGCACTGCGCCGCCTCGACGACGCCCTCACCCTCACGGCGCTCGCCCGGCACGCGGCGGTCTCGCCCCGCACCTTCTCGCGGCGGTTCGTCGAGGACACCGGCTACACGCCCATGCAGTGGGTGATGCGCGCCCGCATCGACGCGGCCCGGGAACTGCTCGAACGGTCCGAGCGGAGCGTCGAGCAGATCGCCGCCGACGTCGGCCTCGGCACCGGCGCCAACCTGCGGACGCACTTCCAGCACATCCTCGGCACCACCCCCAGCGAGTACCGGCGCACCTTCACCCGGGGCGAGTAGCGGCCCGGCCGAGCCGCCCACGGCTGGCGCGATCCTTTCGAACCGTGGCGATCTCGCCGCTGTCCGGGCCGCGGGCGGCGCGCGAACCTGGGGAGGCGAACGGAAGGGACACCACACATGACTCGCATCGCCATCAACGGATTCGGCCGTATCGGACGCAACGTGCTGCGTGCGCTGCTGGAACGCGACACCGACCTCGAGGTCGTCGCCGTCAACGACCTCACCGAGCCCGCCGCCCTCGCCCGGCTGCTCGCCTTCGACTCGACCTCCGGCCGCCTCGGCCGCCCGGTGAGCGCCGAAGGGGACACCCTCGTCGTCGACGGCCGCCGCATCAAGGTGCTCGCCGAGCGCGAGCCGGCCCAGCTGCCCTGGGCCGAACTGGGCGTCGACATCGTGCTGGAGGCGACCGGTCGCTTCACGTCGGCGAAGGCCGCGCGCGCCCACCTCGACGCGGGCGCGAAGAAGGTGCTCGTCAGCGCGCCCTCCGACGGTGCCGACGTCACGCTCGCGTTCGGCGTCAACACCGACGCGTACGACGCGGACCTGCACACGATCGTCTCGAACGCCTCCTGCACGACCAACGCGCTCGCGCCGCTGGCCTCGGTCCTCGACGACCTCGCGGGCATCGAGCACGGCTTCATGACCACGGTGCACGCCTACACCCAGGAGCAGAACCTCCAGGACGGCCCGCACCGCGACCCGCGCCGCGCCCGCGCCGCCGGCGTCAACATCGTGCCGACCACGACGGGCGCCGCCAAGGCGATCGGCCTGGTCCTGCCGAACCTCGAGGGCAAGCTGTCGGGCGACTCGATCCGCGTGCCCGTCCCGGTGGGCTCGATCGTCGAACTCAACACGACCGTGTCCCGCGACGTGACCCGCGACGAGGTGCTGGCGGCCTACCGCGCCGCCGCCGAAGGCCCCTCGCCGGGGTCCTGGAGTACTCCGAGGACGCGCTGGTGTCCGCCGACATCGTCGGCAACCCGGCCTCGTCGATCTTCGACTCGGCCCTCACCCGCGTCGACGGCCGGCACATCAAGGTCGTCGCCTGGTACGACAACGAGTGGGGCTTCTCGAACCGCGTCATCGACACGCTCGGACTGCTCGCCACCACCGGCTGACCGGTCACGCCCGTCCCGCGTCCGCGCTTCTGCCGTCGCCGGCGCGTCCTGGCCCGCGCCTCACCAGCCTGTCCTCAGCAGGTGGTTGAGCAGCAGGGCCAGGACCGCCTGCGCGGCCAGCCAGGCACGCGGACGGGGCAGGAACGCGCAGGCCGGGAACAGCCACAGCGCGAACGGCAGCCAGATGCGTTCCGTCTCCGCCTTGCTCATGCCGGACAGGTCGGCGGCCAGCAGCGCCAGGAACGCCGACGCCGCCAGGAGCGCCAGTCGGGCCGCGGCACCGGCCCGGTCCGGGGCGCCGGGGGCGGCGAGAGCCGCGCGCGGGTGCCGCAGCAGCACCGCACCGGCCCGGCCCAGGCCCGCCGTCGCGGCCGCGCCGATGATCAGGACGGTGCAGGCGAGGTTGGCCCACACCCAGTAGCCGTAGGGGCGCACCCCGCCGGCGCCCTGGCGGTAGCGCGTCACGAGCAGGCGGTACGCCTCCCACCAGTCGAACCCGGCGAGCGTGAACAGCGCCGGCACCACCGCGAGCCCGGCGAGCAGCGGCAGGAGCAGCGCCGCGGGCCGCTCCCGCACACGCCGCCGGGCCGGCAGCAGCACCGCCGCGCCGACGACGGCGAACAGGGTGAGGCCGTAGGAGAGGTAGCAGGTCAGCCCGAACAGCAGGCCGGAGCCGGCCGCCCATCCGGCCGAACGCCGGGCCGACCGGGCCGTGACGGCGAGGACCAGCAGGGCCACGGACCAGGCGGCGACGGCCGCGAAGTACGCGTCGGCCGAGACGCCCATCCACACCGCCGCCGGGGCCACCACGAGGAACGGGGCGGCCCGCCGCGCGAGTTCCTCGCCGGCCAGGGCCCGCACCGCCACCAGCACGGCCACGCAGGCCGTCGCGCCGACCGTGACGCACCAGGCCCCGGCCCAGCCCCCGCCCTGCAGACCCGCCCGGTCGAGCAGCACGAAGGTGAGCGTGGCGGCCGGGGGGTGACCGGCGACGTGGGCGGGCCAGTTGTCGGGCGCGTCGAGGAGGATGTGCCCGTCGAATTCGCGCAGCGCGGCCGGGATGTCGGGGAAGCGGTCGACGACCCGGAGGTACTCGTGGCGCGTGGTGAGCCGGCCGGCGACGCCCCGCCGCCAGCCGTCGACCAGGGCGAGCGAGAAGATCCACGCCGTCGCCGTGCCCCAGACCGCCGCGAGCAGCGCCCGCCAGGGCAGGCGGGCCGCCACGGCGGGGCCGTACGCCGCGCAGGTCACCGCGAGGAGGACCGCCGCCGGAGTGCCCGGGCCCACGTGGGGTCCCCAACTCGCGAGCAGCGGCGGCCAGTCGACGAACAGGGTGTGGCGGCTGTGCTGGAGGTGACGGCCGATCAGCACGGCCGCCGTCACCAGCAGGACGGCCGCCCCGACGGCGTACCGGTCGAGGGGCACACTGCCGGAGCCGGAGCCGGAGCCGGAGCCGGAGCCGGAGCCGGAGCCGGGTTCGGGTTCGGAACCGGGTTCGGAGCTTGCGTGCGGGGCGCGGGGCCGGGCGGGGCGCGGGGTGCGGGTCACACCGGAACGCTAGGCCGCGAGGCCCGCGCCGGGCTGCCCGCGGCGCCGGACGTCAGCGTTTCGTCATGGGTCGCGCGCCCGTTCGCCGGGGTGCGCGGGCCTACGGTCGGGGCATGCGAGACGACCCGCGGCTTCCCTCCGCGCCCGGTTTCTGGCGCAGCCCCCTGCGCGGCCCCTGGTTCACCTCGGTGCTGGGCCTCGTCCTCCTGGCCGGCATCACCGTGCTGTTCGTGACGGGCCTGCTGTCGTACGCCGCCTACAACCCGGACCTGGCGCCGGTCAACGACAAGACCCCGGACAAGGGGATCCTCGGCTTCTACCTCTTCGCCTGGCCGACCGACCCGCACTGGCTGTACCGGCTGAACCAGGGTGTCCACGTCACCCTCGGCATCACCCTGATCCCGGTGCTGCTGGCCAAGCTGTGGTCCGTGGTGCCGAAGCTGTTCGCGCTGCCGCCGGCCCGCTCGCTCGCGCACGCGCTGGAGCGGATCTCCCTGCTGCTCCTGGTCGGGGGAGCGCTCTTCGAGTTCGTGACCGGCGTGCTCAACGTCCAGCTGGACTACGTCTTCCCGGGCTCCTTCTACCCGCTGCACTTCTACGGCGCGTGGGTGTTCTTCGCCGCGTTCGCCGCCCACGCCGCCCTGAAGACCCCGGCGGCCGTACGGAACCTGCGCGCGCTGCGCGACGAGCACGGGCCGCGCGACGAACGCGCACCGCGCACCGAGCGGGACCCGCGCCCCGGGCGGACCCGCTGGTCTCCCCGCGGCCCGACGCCCCGACCGTCTCCCGGCGCGGCGCGCTGGGGTTCGTGGGCGGCGGTTCACTGCTGCTGTTCGCGACGACGGCCGGGCAGACCACCGACGGCCCGCTGCGGCGCACCGCCCTCCTCGCGCCGCACGGCGGACCGGACCCCGGCACCGGGCCGAACGGCTTCCAGATCAACAAGACGGCCCGGTACGCGGGCATCCGCCCGTCGGAGACGGGCCCGGACGTCTGGCGGCTCGTCGTCACCGGGCGCACGGGCACCGTCCGCCTCACCCGCGACGACCTCCTGCGCCTCCCGCCGCACAGCGCGTCGCTGCCCATCGCCTGCGTCGAGGGCTGGTCGACGTCCGACCAGTGGTGGCGCGGCGTGCGGCTGCGGGACCTCGCGGCGCTCGTCGGACACGACGGTGATCCGCCGGACGTGTTCGTCGAGTCCCTCCAGCTCCGCGGCGCCTTCCGCCGTGCCGCCCTGCGCGCCGACCAGGTGGCCGACCCGCGCTCCCTGCTCGCCCTGTCCGTCAACGGCGAGGAACTCTCCCCCGACCACGGCCACCCGGCGCGGATCATCGTGCCCGCCGCGCCCGGTGTGCTCAACACCAAATGGGTGGCCCGACTGACCTTCGGAGACCTGTGATGAGCCGGACCCCTGTGGCGAGGCCGGCGCGACGACGGGTCCCCGTCGGCAGCCCCCTCCAACTCCTCCTGCTCGCCTGCTCGTTCGCACTGGCCGGTTACGCGGGCGTACGGCTGCTCGCCGACGACCGGTTCGGCGTGGTCCTGTGGTTCGCGGGGGCCGCCGTCCTGCACGACCTGGTCCTGCTGCCCCTGTACGCGACGGCGGACCGGGCCCTGGTCCGGGGGCTGCGCACGGCCGGCCGCGGCGAGTGGACCGGGTACGTCCGGGTCCCGGCCGCCCTGTCCGGACTGCTCCTGCTGGTGTGGTTCCCGTTGATCAGCGGGACGGTGGCCGGCCGCTACCGGTCGGCCACCGGACTCCCCGCGGACGGGTTCGCGGCCCGCTGGCTGCTGATCACCGCCGTGCTCTTCGGCGCCTCGGCGCTGCTGCTGGCGCTGCGGCTGCGCAGGGCGACGAAGCAACGCCCGCCCGCCGCCCACTGATCGACGGCACTCCAGTCCGACCGGTCCGCGTACCGGGACAGGGCCGGGGTGCCGAGCCGCGCCACGGGAACGGACCGCCGCTCTCCGCGGGGGCCTCGGTGACGTCGACGACCTGCACCTCGGCGCGTTCGTCGACGTCCCCCGGCAGGGTCTCGGCGATCAGCAGTCCGCCGGGGGAGAGGAGCCGGGCCGCCCGGTCCAGCAGGGCGCGCGGATCGCCGCCGATGCCGACGTTGCCGTCCATCAGCAGGACGGTGCCCCAGCGGCCCTCGCCGGGCAGCGGCTCGAAGACCGAGCGCCGCAGCGCCTGCCCGCCGAGCCGGACGGTGTGCTCGACGGCCGCCTCGCTCACGTCGATGCCGAGGGCCCTGCGGCCCCGGGCGGCGAGTTCCGCCACCAGCCGCCCCGGTCCGCAGCCGACGTCCAGCACGGCGCCCTCGCACCGGTCCAGCACCTCCCGGTCGACCCGGTCGGCCCGCGCGCACCAGCGCTCCACCTCCAGCGGCAGCAGCCGGCCGTCGGCGCGGCGCAGGAACAGCGGACCGCGACCGGCCCGCAGCGCGGTGGAGTACGGGCCGGCCGCGGCCCAGGGGGCGGCGCCGGCCTGCCGGGCCCTCATCGGCGCGCCGCCGCGCAGCGGGCCAGCCGGGCGGCGAACCGGCCGTGCGGGGCCAGCGCGGCGACCGCACGCGCGTCCCCGGCGTCGTCCACGTCCCGCAGGCGCGGCAGAGCGCGCACCCGCAGTCCGGCGGCGACGAGCCGCTCGCGCTGGACGGCCCCGGTGGACGGCGTCGACATGGGCACGCCCCGCAGCAGCGCGGGGTCCGGCTCGGCGAGTCCCAGCGCCCAGAAGCCGCCGTCCTCCGCGGGCCCGAAGTACGCGTCGCAGCCCGCGAAGTCCACCGTCAGCAGGTCCGGCGTCACCTGCGGGGTGTCCATGCCGATCAGCAGCGCGGGCCCCTCGCAGCGGGCGAAGGCGTCCGCCAGCCGCTCGTCCAGGCCCCCCGCGCACTGCGGCACGACGTCGAAGCCGGGCGGCAGCCACGGTCCGGGCGCGCCGTCCAGCACGAGGAGCCGCCGGACGGCGGGGGCGGCGGCGACGGCCGCCAGGGTGTCCGCGAGGGCGGCCTCCGCGAGAGCCGCCGCCTCCCACGGCGCGAACGGCGGGGTGAGCCGGGTCTTCACCCGGCCGGGCACCGGTTCCTTCGCGATGACGAGGAGCGTGGTCACCGGGTCCGGTGCGGTCGCCGGGTCCGGCCGGATCACCGCGGGATCCCTTCGCGGACGGGGACGTCGTTCAGGACGCGGCTCATGTCCCGGACCGCCTGCCAGGTCCCGCGCCAGGTTCCGGTGACCTTCGAGGCGCCCGTGCGGGGCAGGTAGGGGACGTCGTGCTCGGTGATCCGCCAGCCCGCGTCGGCCGCCCGCACCACCATCTCCAGCGGGTAGCCGCTGCGCCGGTCGGTGAGGCCGAGGCCGAGCAGCGCCTCGCGGCGGCCGGCCCGCAGCGGGCCCAGGTCGTGCAGCCGCAGACCGGTGCGGCGGCGCAGCAGCCGGGCCAGGGCGAGATTGCCGGCCCGGGCGTGCGCGGGCCAGCTGCCCCGGCCCCGCGGCCGCCTGCGGCCGAGCACCAGGTCGGCCCCGCCCGCGCGCACCTCCCGGACGAACGGCTCCAGCAGGGACGGGTCGAGCGAGGCGTCGCAGTCGCAGAAGCACACCACCTCGGCGGTGGCGGCGGTCAGCCCGGCGTGGCAGGCCGCGCCGAAGCCCCGGCGCGGCTCGTGGACGACGGTCGCGCCGAGCCCCCGGGCGATCTCCGCCGAACCGTCGGTGGAGCCGTTGTCCACGACGAGCGCGCGCCAGCCGGCCGGGATCCTGGCCAGCACCCAGGGCAGGGCCTCGGCCTCGTCGAGACAGGGCAGGACGACGTCGACGCCGTCAGGGGGCGAGGGGGAAAGGGTCACGCCGTTCACCCTACGAACGCGAACCGGACGAACCGGACTTCGGCTCCTTACGAAACGCGGACGTCGACGCCGTGCGCACGCCCCGCCGCCCCCGCCGGCGACGCGGTGGTGCGAGGCTGGGGGCATGCAGCCGCCCTTCGAGCCCCCGCAGGCAGGAACCACCGCCGGGCACGCGCCGGGCACCACCGCCCGCGTCCTGGTCGTCGACGACGACCCCACGGTCGCGGAGATCGTCACCGGCTACCTCGACCGGGCCGGTTACACCGTCGACCGGGCCGACGACGGCCCCGCCGCCCTGGCCCGTGCCGCCGCCCACCGGCCCGACCTGGTGGTGCTGGACCTCATGCTGCCCGGCATGGACGGCCTGGAGGTCTGCCGCAGGTTGCGCGGCAGCGGGCCTGTTCCCGTCATCATGCTCACCGCCCGGGGCGACGAGGACGACCGCATCCTCGGCCTGGAGGTGGGCGCCGACGACTACGTCACCAAACCCTTCAGTCCGCGCGAACTCGTCCTGCGGGTGGAGTCCGTGCTGCGCCGCGCCCGGCCCGCCGCCACGGCGCCCCCGCTGAGCGCGGCCGGCCTGACGGTCGACCCCACCGCCCGCCGCGCCACCAAGGACGGCGCCGAACTCGCCCTCACCCTGCGCGAGTTCGACCTCCTCGCCTTTCTCCTGCGGCACCCCGGACGGGCGTTCGGCCGCGAGGACCTGATGCGGGAGGTGTGGGGATGGGACTTCGGCGACCTGTCCACCGTCACCGTCCACGTCCGCAGGCTGCGCGGCAAGGTCGAGGACGACCCGGCCCGCCCGCGCCTGATCCGGACCGTGTGGGGCGTGGGCTACCGCTTCGACCCCCGCGGACAGGAAGCCGGCTGACCGTGCGCGACACCCTCCTCATCGCCCTGTACGCCTTCGCCGGCGCCGCTGCCACCGGCGTCGCCGGAGCGGCCGCGCTGCGCCTGATCCGGCGCCGCTCGCTCACCGCCTCGCTCGCCGTCGTCGCCGCGGTCGGAGTGGTCGCGATGCTCGCGGGCACCCTCGCCGTCGCGTGGGCGATGTTCCTGTCCCCGCACGACCTCACCGTGGTGACCACCGTCGTGGCGATGGCCGCCGTGGTCTCCCTCGCGACCGCGCTGCTCCTGGGCCGCTGGGTCGTCGCCCGCAGCCGCGCCCTCACCGCCGCCGCCCGCTCCTTCGGCGACGGCGGCTCCTTCGCCGTCCCCGCGGGCCCGACGACCGCCGAACTGGACTCGCTCACCCGTGAGTTGGCGTCGACCAGCGCCCGGCTCGCCGAGTCCCGCGACCGCGAGCGCGCCCTGGAGACCTCCCGGCGTGAACTGGTCGCCTGGATCTCCCACGACCTGCGCACCCCGCTCGCCGGCCTGCGCGCCATGTCGGAGGCGCTGGAGGACGGGGTCGCCGCCGACCCCGGCCGCTATCTGCGGCAGATCCGCACCGAGGTCGAACGCCTCAACGACATGGTCGGCGACCTCTTCGAACTCTCCCGCATCCACGCCGGGACCCTCCCGCTCACCCCCGCCCGCATGTCCCTGTACGACCTCGTCGGCGACGCCCTCGCGGGCGCCGACCCCCTCGCCCGCGAGCACGGCGTCCGCCTCGTCGGCCACCCCGTCGAGGCGGTGCCGGTGGAGGTCGACGGCAAGGAGATGAGCCGCGTCCTGGGAAACCTCCTGGTCAACGCGATCCGGCGAACCCCCGCCGACGGCACGGTCGCGGTGACCGCCGAGAGCGGTCCGGACGGGGTCGTGGTGTCCGTGACCGACGGCTGCGGCGGCATCCCCGAGGAGGACCTGCCGCGCGTCTTCGACACCGGCTGGCGCGGCACCCACGCGCGCACCCCGCCGGCCGGGGCGGGCCTGGGCCTCGCCATCGTGCGGGGCATCGTGGAGGCCCACCGGGGGCGCGCCACCGTCCGCAACATCCCGGGCGGCTGCCGCTTCGAGGTGACCCTGCCCACGGCGCCGTAGCCGGCCCTGCCCTGCCCCTCCGGCCCTGCCCCTCCGACCCGGCTGCCCGGCCCGTCCGGCTCGCCTGCCTGCCTGGCTCGACCGGCCCGGCCTGCCTGACCGGTCCGGCCTGGCCCGCCCGCCTGGCCTGGCCTGGCCCGCCCGTCCGGCCCACCTGCCCGTCCGGCCCACCCGTCCGTCCGGCCCACCCGTCCGTCCGGTCCGCCTGCCCGGCTCGCCTTCTTGGCCTGCCCTGCCTGGCCCCCTGCCCGTCCGGCTCAGGCCTCGCGCAGCCCGGCCCGCGCGAACTCCCGCATCCCTCCGCGAATCCGACCTCGGGCTTCCAGCCGAGGTCGGCCCGCAGCCGGGCGGAGTCCGCGGTGATGTGCCGTACGTCGCCCAGCCGGTACTCCCCGGTGACCACGGGCTCGGGGCCGCCGTACGCGGCGGCCAGCGCACGGGCGGCCTCGCCCACCGTGCGCGGCTCGCCGCTGCCGGTGTTGTACGCCGTGAGCAGGCCGGCCGGCCCCGCGCCTCCAGGGCGGCCACGTCGGCCGCGGCCACGTCCCGCACGTGCACGAAGTCCCGCCGCTGCCGGCCGTCCTCGAAGACGCGCGGGGCCTCGCCCCGGGCGAGCGCGGAACGGAAGAAGGAGGCCACACCGGCGTACGGCGTGTCGCGGGGCATCCGCGGTCCGTACACGTTGTGGTAGCGCAGCGAGACCGCCGAACCGCCGGTGGCGCGCGCCCACGCGGCGGCCAGGTGCTCCTGCGCGAGCTTGGTCGTCGCGTACACGTTGCGCGGGTCGAGAGGCGCGTCCTCGCCGACCAGCCCGGGGGACAGGCTCTCCCCGCACGTCGGACACGGCGGCTCGAACCGGCCCGCGTCCAGGTCGGCGACGGCCCGCGGCCCCGGCCGTACGACACCGTGCCGCGCGCACGCGTAACGCCCCTCGCCGTACACCACCATCGACCCGGCCAGCACGAGGTGCCGTACGCCCGCTCCGGCCATGGCGGCGAGCAGCACCGCCGTCCCCAGATCGTTGCGGGAGACGTACTCCGCCGCGTCCGCGACCCCGTCGCCGAGCCCGACCATCGCCGCCTGGTGGCAGACGGCGTCGACACCGGCGAGCGCGGCGGCCACGGCCGCCGGATCACGGACGTCCGCGGCCGGATCCTCCCGCACGTCGAACACGAGGGGCTCGTGCCCGCGCGCCCGCAGCGCGTCGACGACATGGGACCCGATGAACCCGGCACCGCCGGTGACCAGTACACGCATGCGTCCACGCTAGGACCGCCGTCCCGCCGCGCGCCGTGACCCGCCCGGCACGTCACCACTCCGTAAGGGGGGAGGGGCGGGCGGCGGTCGGCCGAGGGCGGCCGGAGGACACCTCGGTGAGGTTCCGGCAGGGGAGTTGATGAGGGTTTCAAGGAGTTCGGTCGAGCATGTTGACTCGGCTGTCGGGCGCCTGCACATTACCTATGGGTAGAACCACCCGGTAACCATGTGACCCGTACCGCACCGCACCGCGCGGTCGTCGGCGTGCGCCTTCGCGCACGTGCGAACCGTCGGCGCCCCTCCTCCGTTCGAGCCGCCGCATTCCCCGCGTTCCCCACGTTCCGCACGTCCGCGGGCACCGCCCTGCCCGCTTTCGTCGCGTCCGCACTCCCGAGAATCGAGAGCACATGCCGAAGTCCGCCCTGCGTCATGTCATGGCCGCGTCATTCACGGCGGCCGGTGCGCTGGCCCTCAGCCTCACCGGGGTCCCCGTGCAGGCCGCCACCCCCCTCGACTACGCCGCCCTCGGCGACAGTTACAGCGCCGGTTCCGGAGTCCTCCCGGTGGACCTCTCGAGCCCGCTGTGCCTGCGGTCCACGGCCAACTACCCCCATGTCATCGCCTCCCGGACGGGCGCCCGCCTCACGGACGTGACCTGCGGCGCCGCCCAGACCAAGGACTTCACCCAGGCCCAGTACCCGACCGTCGCCCCCCAGGTGAACGCCCTCGACGCGGAGACCGACCTGGTCACGCTGACCATCGGCGGCAACGACAACGGGACCTTCATCAACGCCGTGACGGCGTGCGCCGCCGCGGGCGTCCTCAGCGGCGGCCAGGGCAGCCCCTGCAAGGACGCCAACGGCACGAAATTCGACGACCAGATCGACGCGAGCACCTATCCCGCCCTCAAGGCCGCCCTCGGCAGCGTCCGCGCCAAGGCCCCGGCGCCCGGGTGGCGGTGCTGGGCTACCCCTGGATCATGCCCGCCACCGCGGACCCGTCCTGCTTCGCGAAACTGCCGGTCGCCACCGGCGACGTGCCCTACCTGCGCGGCATCCAGGCCCACCTCAACACCGTCGTCCGGCGCGCCGCCGAGGAAACCGGCGCCACCTACGTCGACTTCAGCCGGGCGTCCGACGGCCACGACGCGTGCAAGCCCGTGGGCACCCGGTGGATCGAGCCGCTCCTCTTCGGCAACAGCGTCGTCCCCGTCCATCCCAACGCCCTCGGTGAGCGGCGCATGGCTGAACAGGCCATGAGCGTCCTGGGTCTCGGCTGACGGGCCGTCCGGCGGCGGCCGCGAGGTCCGCCGCCGTCCGCGCACGCACGGCTCCGCCCGCACGGGCTTCCGCTCCCGGGCAACGGACCCGGCGCGTACGGCACTTCGCGACCGGGGATAGCCTGTGCGGGTGAAGCCGAGAGAGCGGGCCGTCGGCGCGGTCGTGGGGGCGGCGGTGGGGGACGCGCTGGGAGCCCCCTTCGAATTCGGCCCGCCGGGGGTGTTCTCCGCACGCTTCCCCACCGCGGGGTACGGCGGCGAGATGTGCGGCGGGGGCGGCTGGGAGCCGGGTGAGGCCACGGACGACACGCAGATGGCCGTCCTCGTCGGCGAGTCCCTGCTGGAGCGCGGCGAACTGGACCTCCCGGACATGTTCGGCCGCTTCCGGCGGTGGGCGGCTGCCGAGCCCAAGGACATCGGCCTCCAGACCGAGGACGTGCTGACCAGCGGCATGCCCTGGGACCTGGCCGCCGCGGTCCACTTCCAGGTCAACCTCCGGGCGGCCGGCAACGGTTCGCTGATGAGGGCGTCGACGTCCGCCGTCCGTTTCGCGGGGGCCGGCCGTGCCGCCACCATGGACGCCGCCCGGCGCATCGCCGCGCTCACCCACGGGGACCGCGCCGCCTGGGAGGGCACGGCGATCTTCCACGAACTGGTCCGCGTCGCGCTCACCGGCGCCGACCCGTCGGTGCGCTGCCCGACGTGCTGACCCTCGTCGCCCCGGACCACCGCGCCCGCTACGCCGCGGTCCTCGCCCCCGACTGGCATCCCGACCGGGCCACCGAGTTCAACGGAGCGGTCTGGCCCTGTCTCGGGTCGGCGGTATGGGCCCTGCGCAGCACGACCGGCTTCGAGGACGCGGTGCGCGCGGCGATCGACCTCGGCGGTGACACGGACACCGTCGCCGCCGTCACCGGGGGCCTCGCGGGCGCCTGCTACGGGCCGGACGCGATTCCGGCGCGCTGGACCGAGCCGCTGCACGTCCCGCTGCCCGGCTTCGGCGGACGGGTGCTGCGCCTGGCGGACCTGACCGGTCTGGCGCACCGTCTCGTCGCGTGACCTCGGCGGTCCGCCGGTCTACCGGTCCGTCGGTCCGTCGTCCAGCCCGACCAGGGCGACGACGGGGAGGTGGTCGCTGCCGGTGGCGGGCAGGGTGCGGACCTGGCGCACGCGTGCCGAGCGGGCCATCACCTGGTCGATCCGCGCGAGCGGGAAGGAGGCGGGGAAGCTGAAGGCGAAACCGCTCTCGGCCGTGTTCATCCGGGAGGTCAGCGGCGCCAGTCCCCGGTCGTCCACCGTGCTGTTGAGGTCCCCCAGCAGGAGCACCCTCTTCCGTTCCTCCGCCGCGACGGCCCGCCCCAGCAGGCCGGCGCTCTCGTCCCGCCACGCGGAGGCGAGGCCGCTCGCCCGCACCCGGACCGAGGGCAGGTGGGCGACGTACACCGCGACGTCGCCGTACGGTGTGCGGGCCACCGCCCGCAGCGCACGGTTCCAGGGCTGGGCGAGGGCACGGGGTCTGATGTCCAGCGGCCCGGCTCCGGTCAGCGGATGCTTCGACCAGAGTCCGACGGTGCCCTGAACGGTCCGGTAGGGGTAACGCGCGGCGAGCGACCGCTCGTAGACCGGCAGGGCCGGGGGCAGGAGTTCCTGGAGCGCGATGAGGTCGGGCCCGGCGTCGGCCAGGGCGCGGGCCATGCCCGCGGGGTCGTCGTTCTCGTCGCTGACGTTGTGCTGCACCACGACCAGGTCCCGCGCGCCGGGTCCGGCCGCGGGCAGCAGCAGGCCGCCGTAGCGGTCCGTCCACAGGGCCGCCGGCAGGAGCAGGGCCAGCAGCGCGACGGGGGACCGGCGCAGCAGCGCCGTGCCGAGCAGCGCCACGACCACCAGGCCGAGCCAGGGCAGGAACGACTCCAGCAGACTGCCCAGCCGCCCGGGGGAGTTGGGGACCAGCCGGTGGAACGCCAGCAGGACGGCCGTCGTCACCGCCGACGCGGCGAGCACCCGCCCGTGATGCATGGCCCCCCCTCGAGCCGGTCCGGTGAACGACCGGGCCCGGACTGCCGGTTCACGGTACAGGGCGGCGGGCGGCCGGCCGGAGCGAGGCCCCGTGGTGGTCCACACCAAACCCTTGACAGGCGCATTGTTCACTTCTTAAATCACACGGTGAAGTAAGTGCGTCCCCCCACCGCCCCCATGTCACGTCGACCAGCGCCCCGCCCGCACGCATATTTGTCATGCGCATGCGATTGCTGGTCTCCGTGTCATGCTCGACGAAGGGAGAGTCATGGACTCCCCGCGTTTTCCCCGCCGCCTCCTGTGGTCCCTCGTCCCGTTCCTCGCCCTCGCGTCGCTGTCCACCGGCCTCGCGCAGGGCGCGCCGCCCGCGCCGGAGACCGCCGTGTCCACCGTCGCCGAGGCCCGGGCGGCCGCCGTCACCTTCTCCGACGAGTTCGACGGGCCGGCGGGCGCCGCCGTGGACGGCGCCAAGTGGCAGACCGAGACCGGCGACAACGTCGACAACCACGAGCGGCAGTACTACACGGCCGGCAACCGCAACGCCGCCCTGGACGGCCAGGGCCATCTGGTGATCACCGCTCGCCGCGAGAACCCCGGCGACTACCAGTGCTGGTACGGACGCTGCGAGTACACCTCCGCCCGGCTGAACACGGCAGGCCGGTTCACCACCACGTACGGGCACGTCGAGGCCCGGATGAAGATCCCGCGCGGCCAGGGCATGTGGCCCGCCTTCTGGATGCTGGGCAACGACATCGGCCAGGTCGGCTGGCCGAACTCGGGCGAGATCGACGTCATGGAGAACGTGGGCTTCGAGCCGTCCGCCGTGCACGGCACCCTGCACGGGCCCGGCTACTCGGGGTCCGGGGGCATCGGCGCCGGGTACACCCTGCCCGGCGGGCAGGTCTTCGCCGACGCCTTCCACACCTTCGCCGTCGACTGGAGCCCGAACGCGATCACCTGGTCCGTCGACGGCACGGTCTACCAGCGGCGCACCCCCGCCGACCTCGGCGGCCGGCAGTGGGTCTTCGACAAGCCCTTCTTCCTCATCCTCAACCTCGCGGTCGGCGGTTACTGGCCCGGGGACCCCGACGGCAGCACGGTCTTCCCGCAGCAACTCCTGGTCGACTACGTCCGCGTCAGCACCGACACCGCCCAGCCGGGCGGCAGCGGCCCCATCACCGGCGTCGGCGGCAAGTGCGTCGACGTGGCCGGGGCCAACGCCGCGAACGGCACGGCCGTACAGCTCTACGACTGCAACGGCACCGCCGCGCAGCGGTGGACGGTGGGCAGCGACGGCACGATCCGCGCGCTCGGCAAGTGCCTGGACGTGGCCTCCGGCGGCACGGCCGACGGCACCCCGTGCAGCTCTGGGACTGCAACGGCACCGCCGCCCAGCAGTGGGCCGTCCCCGCCGCGCGGGACATCGTCAACCCGCAGGCCGACAAGTGCCTGGACGCGACCGGCGGCAGCTCGGCCAACGGGACCCGGCTGCAGATCTGGACCTGCACCGGAGCGGTCAACCAGAAGTGGACGGTGACTCGTTGACCAGGCACCTGCCGCACCGCCCCGCGGCGACCGCACCGGGCCTCCCCGCGAGTCCGGCCGGTACCTGACCCCGGCCGGGACGCCTCCCGGAGGTGGTGGCCGGTTCCCTTCGGCAGGGGACCGGCCACCTGTCGGCGGACGCCCCGCCGGGCCGCCGCCGTGCTTACCTCCCGGGTAATCGACCACGGCCCTGCCATGGCGCAGGATCGTGGTCGTCGAGAACACCACCGGCCGGAAGGACACCATGATGTCTGCCTACGCGATCGCCCACCTGCGGGAGGCGGCACCGCACCAGGAGATCGCCGAGTACATCGAGCGCGTCACCGCGACCTTCGAGCCGTACGGCGGCCGCTTCCTCGTGCACGGCACACAGCACGAGGTGCTGGAGGGCGCCTGGCCCGGCCATGTCGTGGTGATCGGTTTCCCGTCGGTCACCGAGGCGCGGGCCTGGTGGGCCTCCGCCGCCTACCGGGAGATCGCGCCCCTGCGCGCCCGGCACATCGAGGGCGACATCATCCTCGTCGCGGGCGTCCCCGCGGACTACGACGCGAGCCGCACGGCCCAGGGGATCCGCGAGGCGCTGTCCGCCGGCTAGGGTCCCGGAGGACCCGCCGTCACCTTCCCGCCGCCCGCAAGGACTTCGGGCACCCGGCCCTTCGGCTCCGCCGTACCGCCGGGCTCCGCCGTACCGCCGGGCTCCGCCGTACCGTTCAGCTCCGCTGCTCCTTCGCCGCGGGCGGGCTGAAGCAGGCCGTGACCGTCTTGCCGTGCGGACAGGGGTGGGCCTCCCAGCTGTCGGCCAGGGCGTCGACCAGGAACATGCCCCGCCCTCCGAGACGGTCGGTGCTGGGCTGCCGGGGAGCGGGCAGTTCGCCCGAGTTGTCGTGGACCGCGATGTGCAGACAACTGCTGTCCCACGCCATGACGAGCTGCGCGTTGCTGTGGGCGTGCCGGTGGGCGTTCGTGACCAGTTCGGAGACCGTCAGCAGAACGGCGTCCGCGGTCTCCGGGGCCTCGGTGGTCCAGCCCAGCGAGTCGAGGTGTTCCCGGGTCCAGTCGCGGGCGGCCTTCACCGAACTGTCCAGCGGCAGGGTGCGAGCCCATCCGACCGCCCGCAGCGCCGACCCGTCGTCCATCGTGACCCCTTCCCTGGATGTGCCCTGACGGGTTGGCGTGTACCCCGGTTCGACCGGGTGAGGCGTGCCGCCCGGCAGACCGCGTGGCACGCCCGGACCGCACGCCGCGTCCGGACGCGGAAGGGGAACACGAGGAGAGGGGCACTGGAAGAGGGTCACGAGAAGGAGGGCGCGAGAGGGAGAGCGCGAGAAGGAGGGCGGCAACCTTTTCCCGTCGGGCGGCGACCGGGTGACGTGAAGTCGACCCGCTCTTTCGAACGGACGGACATGAGGACCAAGAGGCACGCCGCCCGACGCCGCCCGAGCACGCGCGCACGGTGGACGACGGCGTCCGTGGCGCTGGTCGCCACGGGCGTACTCGTCTGCCTGGTGGTGGCACTGCGCCCCGACGACGACGCCGGTCCCGGACGCGCCGTCGCGGCAGCCGCCGCCGGCGCCCCGTCGGGCACCGCGACGCGCCCGCCCTCCGCCCCGCCGTCCCCCTCCCCGTCCCGCCCGTCCTCCGCGTCCCCCACGACGAGCCCCGGTGCGAGCCCGTCGAAGACCCCGGCGGCGACGCCGAGGGCGCGTGCGTCGGCGTCGGGCCCCGCGCGGTCGGTCGCCGCGCAGCCGCCGGCGGCGGGCCGGATCCGACCCGGTGTCACCTACCGCGGACTCGCCACCCACTACGACGCCGGGGACGGCGACGGTGCCTGCCTCTTCGGCCCGAGCGACGACCTCATGGTCGCGGCGATGAACCACACCGACTACGAGACGTCCAGGGCGTGCGGGGCCTACCTCCGCGTCCGCGCGGCCAACGGCGCCTCCGTCACGGTCAAGGTCACCAACGAGTGCCCGCTGCCCTGCGCGCCCGGCCAACTCGACCTCAGCGAGCAGGCGTTCGCGAAACTCGGTGCTCTCTCGGCGGGGGAGCTCCCGATCACGTGGACCCTGACGAGCCCCAGCACCTCCGACACCGTCGCGGTCCGGTACAAGACCGGTTCCACGCGGTACTGGTGCGGCATCCAGGTCGTGGGCCACCGCAACCCGGTGGCACGGCTGGAGGTCCGGGACGGCGGCACCTGGCACCCGCTGCCCCGCGCCGAGTTCAACTATTTCCTCTCCGAACGGGGCACCGGCTGCGGAGGCGCCCTGCGGATCACCGACATCCACGGCGAACAGCTCCGGCTCGACGGCATCGCGGTGCGCGCGGACGTCCTGCAGCCGACCGGGGTCCAGTTCCCACGGCACTGAGGGCCGGCGCGCGGCCGCCGCCGGGAGGCACGTCGTACGATCGACGCTACTTGCCAGTAACGCACGTGCCGGTCGTGCGTTCCCGTCCCGCAGGAGGCCCCGTGGCCCGCATCCTCACCGTGAGCCGCGACATCGTCGTCGACGTCCCGCCCGCCGCGGTCTACGACGCGGTCAGCCGCCCGGCGGACATGGGGCGCTGGAGCCCGGAGAACCTCGGCACCTCGCGGCGGACGCCCGTCGGGCCGGCCGTGGCGGGGACGTCGTTCGAGGGCCTCAACAAGCGGGGCGGGTTCCGCTGGGTCACGCGCTGCACGGTGACGGCGGCCGAGCCCGGCCGCCGGTTCGCCTTCCGCGTCCACGCCATCGGCATCCGGCGGCCCGCCTGCGCGGACCGATCGCCACGTGGGAGTACCTCCTGGAACCGGCCGGTGACGGGACGCGGGTGACGGAGTCCTGGACCGACGACCGCCGGGCCTGGCCGGATGCGGTCGCCCACGCCTTCGACAGGACGGTGACCGGGGGCCGTACGTTCGCCGAGTTCCAGGTGCGGAACATCGAGATCACCCTGCGCAACCTCAAGAGGGAACTCGAGGCGGCCTCCCGCATGTGACGTCGTCCGCCCGGGCCGTCCCCCGCGTCGGGCGTGAGACGCCGTGGGGCGCCGAGGCCGTCGTCCGGGTGACGCCGGCGGGCCCCGGCGGCCCCGTCGACGGCTGCTCCGACGCGGCGGGCCCGTCGCCCCGGTGGGCCGGCCGGACACGGCGGGGCGAGGGCGGGGCACGCCGCCGGAGCCGCAGTGCCCGGGCGCCGTTGACGCGCGTAGCGCGGTGCTCCAGGCTGTGCACGGGCCGCCGTCGAGAGGTGGCGGCCGGTCGGTAACGGAGTCGACGGTCGGGAGGCCGGGATGTTCAGACGCGTGTCACGTCTGCTTGTCTCATTTGTCATGATCATGGCGGGTGCGGTGATCGGGGTGGGAGCCACTTCGGGCACCGCGCACGCCGACGAGTGCTACACCTGGAGCCGCACCCTGTCCGAGGGTCCTCCGGAAGCGACGTCACCCAGCTCCAGATCCGCGTCGCGGGATGGGTGACCTCCGGCGAACGGCTCTCCTACGACGGCCAGTTCGGCGCGCGGACCACCGCCGCCGTCAAGAAGTTCCAGGCCGCCTACGGCCTGACCGCGGACGGTGTCGCGGGATCGCAGACCTTCAGCAAGCTCTACGCCCTCCAGGACGCGGACTGCACACCCGTCCACTTCAGCTACGCCGAACTCAACCGGTGCAACTCCGACTGGTCCGGCGGCGCCGTCTCGGCGGCCACCGCGAAGGCGAACGCCCTCAAGACGATGTGGAAACTCGAGGCCATGCGGCACGCCCTCGGCGACGTGTCGATCAACATCTCCAGTGGCTTCCGCTCCTACGCCTGCAACAGCGCGGTCGGCGGATCGTCCACCAGCCGCCACCTCTACGGCGACGCCGCCGACCTCACCGGATCACCGACCCTGTGCCGGCTCGCCCAGCAGTCCAGGACCCACGGCTTCTCGGAGATCCTCGGCCCGGGCTACCCCGGCCACAACGACCACACCCACGTCGCCTTCGACCCGTCCCCGTACTGGTCCGCCCCCACCTGCGGCATCTGAGCCCACGCACCCCCACGGCACGCCGGCCGGCCCGGTCCGCCGCCGGGAGGTCCGCGGGGCGGCCCCGGCCGCCCCGCGTTCAGCCTCCCGGCCGCTCCGGCGGGCCGTCCGGCACCAGGGTGCCGGACGGCCGGCAGTCCCGGCGGCCCGGCCCCGGCCCGGCCCGGACGGGAGCACCGAGCCCGGCCCGTGCCGCCTCCGGGTCCCCGCCGGTACGGTCGCCGGGCCGGGGTGCCGGCCACCCCGGCCCGGCGACCGTGTCCCGGAGCCGGAGCCGGAGCCGGAGCCGGAGCCGGAGCCGGAGCCGGAGCCGAGACAGGGCTGGTCTGGGGCCGCCCGTCGCGAACCGGCGGTTACGGCTTCTCCCGGTCGTGCAGGGCGCTCACCTCCTCCGCGGTGAGGGCCCTGTCGAAGGCGTGGACCTCGTCGACCGCTCCGTTCCAGAAATCGGTGTCGGCGCCGTTCCACTGGGCGCGGCCGACGGCGAGGGGGCCGGAGCCGACGTAGGCGGGACCGGCCTCGGCCGTCGCCGCCGGTATGCCGTCGACGTACAGCGTGATCGTGCCGCGCGCGCCGTCCCGCACCCCGACGAGGTGGTACCAGCGACGGGGCTCGGGGGTGACCGCCAGCCGGGCGCGCTTCCCGCCGGGGGTGCTGAAGGCGAAGGCGCCCTGGCCGTACTGGAGGTAGAACGGACTCGCCTGCCGCCGGCCGTCCTGGCTGACCGCGGTGGCGTAGTTGCCCGGCAGCGCGTCGAGGGTTACCCAGGCCGACACGGAGTAGCTGCCCGTGGTGTCCAGCACCGGGCCGGCCGTCTCCGCGTACTGCCCGTCGCCGTCGAAGGTGAGTGCGCTGCCGCTGACGCCGGGAGCCCAGGCGGTTCCGGCGGACAGGGTCAGGGGACGGTCGTTCGGTCCGTCGTCGCGGGCCGTGCCGCCCGCCCCCTCGTCGAGGCTCCAGTGACCGCCGCCCTTCAGCGGCTCGCGCTCACCGGCCGCGGCGCCGGCCGCGATCACCGCGAGGTTGGCCTCCCGGACCCGGGCCGGGTCGACCTTGATCTCTCTGCGGTCGTAGGTGTACAGGCCGTTGAGTTCGTTCTCCAGGTCGGTGATCTGCGTGTAGACCGAGCCGGACAGTTCGGCCCCGGCCTGGTCGAGGTAGTACCGCTCGGTGTTCTCGACGTACGTGCGGGTCAGCGCCTCCTTGTCGGTGACACCGCTGTAGATCACCGTCGGGGTGCCGGGCCACATGTGGCCCGGGACGCGCAGGGTGAAGCCGCCGTGCTCGCCGTCCATCGCGGCCCGTGTCCGGTCGGGGAAGGCCGGGTCGGTGTTGTTGTAGTCGTGGTGGTCGATGATGTCGCCCTTGCCCGAATCCCCTTGGAGTTGCAGCAGTTGACCCCGCTGTGGGCGTTGACGACCCGGGACGGGTCGGCGGCCTTCACGGCCTCGGCGATACGGCCGCTCTCCTCGCGGTCCCACTCGCCCCAGCCCTCGTTGAAGACGGTCCAGCCGATCACGGAGGGCGCGTCGTGGTGCTGGCGCATCATCTCCCTGCCCTGGTCGACGAACGCCTTCTGCCCGCCTGGTTGGTGATGTTCCCGGAGACGAAGTCCTGCCAGACCAGCAGACCCAGCCGGTCCGCATGGTAGAACCAGCGCGCCGGCTCCACCTTGATGTGCTTGCGCACCGCGTTGAAGCCGAGCCGCTTGTGCGCCTCCAGGTCGAAGGCGAGGGCCTCGTCGCTGGGCGCGGTGTACAGCCCGTCGGGCCAGAAGCCCTGGTCGAGCGTGGCGAGGGAGAAGACGGGCTTTCCGTTGAGCACGAGCTTGCGGTAGCCGCCGACGTCCGCGATGCCGACCTCACGCATGCCGAAGTAGCTGCCCACCCGGTCGGTCGACCTGCCGTCGGTCAGGGTGACGTCGAGGTCGTAGAGGTAGGGGTCGTCCGGGCTCCACAGGTGCTGCTCCGCCACGGGCAGACGCAGTTCCCTGTCGGCCGGCCCGCTGACCCGGCCGACGACCTTGCCGCGCTCGTCACGGGCGACGGCCGCCACGCGCGCCTTCGGGGAGGCGCCCTCGGACTCGACGGTCACCGTGAGGCTGCCGGTGTCGATGTCGGGGGTCGTGACCACGTCGTCGATGGAGGTGTCGGCGACCGGCTCCATCCACACCGTCTGCCAGATGCCCGACGACTGGGTGTAGAAGATGCCGCCCGGGGCGGTGGACTGCTTGCCCGTCGGCTGGTCGGCGCCGCCGGTGTCGGTGACCGCGACCACGATCTCCTGCGGCCCGGTGCCCGTGAGGGCGTCGGTGACGTCGGCGTCGAACGCGGTGTAGCCGCCGGTGTGTTCGGCGACCTTCCTGCCGTTGACCCAGACGCGCGCCCGGTGGTCGACGGCACCGAAGTGGAGCTTCAGCCGGTTGCCCTTGCCGACCTTCCAGTTCTTCGGCACGTCGACCAGCCGGCGGTAGAACATGTGGTCCTCGTGCCGCTCCAGCCCGGAGAGCTGCGACTCGACCGGGAACGGCACGACGATCCGCTCGTCGAGGGCCTTGCCGAACACCGGCTGCTCGCCCGCCTCGGCACCGCTGAACTGCCAGGGCCGTTGAGGTTCTTCCACCGGGCACGCACCTGCTGCGGGCGGGGATACTCCGGCAGCGGGTTCTTCTCGTCGAGGGCGTCGCCCCAGGCGGTGGTGAGCCGGTGCGCGGAGGCGTTCCGCGCCGAGCGGACGATCCGGGGGACGGCCTCGGTGCCGGACGTCAGGCCGCCCTGGCCGTCGTAGGTCACGCGGACCCGCTGGCCCTTCTGGACCGGCTCCGCGAGTGTGACGTCCAGGGTGGTGCGGTCACCGGGGGAGACGGCGAGCGAGGCGACGGGCATCGCGGTGGTGTCGGCCTCGACCTTCAGGTGGTCCCTGGCGTCCTGGAGGCCGCCGACCTCGTTCTCGAAGCGGGCCCGCAGGTGTCGCCCGTCCTCGGCGACGGAGAGGTCGACCGGGTAGACCTCGAATCCCGCCGGAGGGGTGAACGCCGACTCGGGGACGAGCTGCTTGGGCGTCGTCGGGGTCGACCAGCGCAGGAACATGGTGGACCCGCCGAGGTCCTGGAACATCTCCAGGCGGAAGTCGTGCGGTTCACCGGCGGCCAGGCGGACCGGCGCGCTCGTCTGCTCCCGGTCCCAGTCGGGTTCCCAGTGGTCGATGACCGGCCGGCCGTCGACGAACAGCCGGAAGCCGTTGTCGCCGATGGCGTGGAAGGTGTAGTCGCCGGTCGCCGGCGCCGTGATGCGGCCGGTCCAGCGGGCCGTGGTGTGCTCGGTCCTCCCGGTCAGCTCCTCGAAGGTGCCGGTCAGTCCGGGGAAGTCGATCTGCGGTTCGAGCAGGGTGCCCCCGAGCGTGGCGAAGTCGCGGGCTCCCGGCGCCGACATGCTGAAGTACTCGCCCTTCAGCCCGTGCACCTCGACGGCGGCCCGGCCGGGGGAGGACGCCGGCGTGCCGGCGACCGGTTCCGCGGCCGAGGCGGTGGGTAACAGGCCGCCGACGGGCAGCACCAGGAGGACTGCCGCGATCAGCAGCGCCCACGGTCTGGTGGCCGGCCGGCCGTGTCGTGTGGTCATCGAAACCTTTCTCGGGCAGGGGGCATCGAGCGGGCATCGAGGGGGAATCGAGCGGCGTCGACTCGGGAACGGTGTCCTCACGGCCGGTCCACCCACGAACGGCCTTGTTCAGCAAGGGACTTGATCACGAGCAGGGGAGGGAGTCAGCGGCTCTTCGGACATGGCGGACCGTGCGCGCAAGCGGAATGACAACACGCATGTTCGAGGGTTGTCCAGACCTTTCGCACGGCGCGACCGCAGGCGCGCCCGGCCGGTGACACGGGGGAGCCGGGGCCGACACGTGCGGTCGGCCCCGGCTCGGGAGGGCTCTCGGGAGATCTGTCAGGAGGCGCCTACTCGACCTCGGCCCAGTCGAGGGTGCGTTCCACCGCCTTCTTCCAGCCGGCGTAGCCCTCGGCCCGTCGCTCGTCGGACCACTGGGGCTGCCAGCGCTTGGACTCCTGCCAGTGGGTGCGCAGTTCGTCGGTGTCGCGCCAGAAGCCGGTCGCCAGGCCGGCCGCGTAGGCGGCGCCGAGCGCGGTCGTCTCGGCGACGACCGGGCGGCTGACCGGCACCCCGAGGACGTCGGCCTGGATCTGCATGCACAGGTCGTTGGCCGTCACGCCGCCGTCGACCTTGAGGACGTCGAGGTGGACCCCGGAGTCCTGCTCCATGGCCTCGACGACGTCACGGCTCTGGTAGCAGATCGACTCCAGCGTCGCCCGGGCCAGATGACCGTTGTCGTTGTAGCGGGCCAGGCCCACGATCGCGCCGCGGGCGTCGGAACGCCAGTACGGTGCGAACAGGCCGGAGAACGCCGGGACGAAGTACATGCCGCCGTTGTCCTCGACGGTACGGGCCAGCGTCTCGCTCTCGTCGGCACTGCTGATGATCTTCATCTGGTCGCGCAGCCACTGCACCGCGGAGCCCGTGACCGCGATGGAGCCCTCCAGGGCGTAGACCGCCGGCTCGTCGCCGAACCGGTACGCCACCGTGGTGAGCAGTCCGTGCTGCGAACGCACCAGCTCGGTGCCGGTGTTGAGGACCAGGAAGTTGCCGGTGCCGTAGGTGTTCTTGGCCTCGCCGGGGGCGTAGCAGACCTGTCCCACCGTGGCCGCCTGCTGGTCGCCGAGCACCCCGGTGATGGGGATGGCGGCGCGCAGCGGCCGGGAGGTGCGCGTGACGCCGTACGCCTCGCGGTGGGAGGAGGGGTTGATGACGGGCAGCATGGACCGGGGGATCCCGAAGAAGCCCAGCAGTTCGTCGTCCCAGTCCAGCGTCTCCAGGTCCATCAGCATGGTCCGGCTGGCGTTGGTCACGTCGGTGGCGTGGATTCCGCCGTCCGGGCCGCCCGTCAGGTTCCACAGGACCCAGCTGTCGGTGTTGCCGAAGACCGCGTGGCCCTGTTCCGCCGCCTCGCGGACCCCGTCGACGTTCTCCAGGATCCACTGGATCTTGCCGCCGGAGAAGTACGTCGCCGGGGGCAGGCCCGCCTTGCGGCGGATGACGTCGCCCTTGCCCGAGCGTTCCAGGGCCGCGGCGATGGAGTCGGTGCGGGTGTCCTGCCAGACGATGGCGTTGTAGTAGGGGCGTCCGCTGCGCGGATCCCACACCACCGTGGTCTCCCGCTGGTTGGTGATGCCGATCGCGGCCAGGTCCTGCGGGGACAGGTTCCCGTGCCGCAGGGCGTTCTGCATCACCGAGTTGGTGCGTTCCCAGATCTCGACGGGGTCGTGCTCGACCCATCCCGACCGCGGGAGGATCTGGGCGTGCTCCAGCTGGTGCTTCGCCACCTCGTTCCCGTCGTGGTCGAAGATCATGAATCGGGTGCTGGTGGTGCCTTGGTCCACCGCGCCCACGAAGTCAGCCATGGGATGCCGCCTTTGCTGCGGGGGTCAGCGCTCGGAGTCGGGGGCGGGGATGCGGCCGGGAGGCTCCGGCTCCGCCGTCGGCAGGAACCGGCCGATGAACGCCTTGTACAGGCCGGCGCCGAGCAGACCGCCGATCAGGGGGGCGATGATCGGCACCCAGAAGTAGAAGTTCCCGTACTGATCCCGCCACGCTCCGCCGTAGCCGGTGAGGAAGCTGGCCAGCCGGGGCCGAAGTCACGCGCCGGATTGATCGCGTATCCCGCGTTGGTTCCCCACGCCATGCCGATGGCCACGACGATCAGGCCCACGACGAACGGGGCCAGGTTCGCCCCCGGCGGGTTGTTGAGCAGGTCCGTGACGGCCATGACCAGCAGCAGCAGGATCGCGGTGCCGATGATCTGGTCGCGGAAGGCGCCCCACTCGTGGACCGGCAGGTTCGGGTTGCCGTTGGCGGGGAGCGTGGAGAACACACCCTGCGTCTTGATGGTGTGACCCGGGTCGGCCTTGGCCAGCGCCTCGGTGTAGTTCCACCGGACGATCAGGGCCGCCACGAAGGCGCCCGCCGTCTGCGCCACCATGTAGGGCGCGACCTTTCGCCAGGGGAACCCCTTGAACGCCGCGAGGGCGAGGGTCACCGCGGGATTGATGTGGGCGCCGCTCAGCCGACCCGCGACGTACACGCCGAGGGTGACGCCGAGGCCCCACGCCCAGGAGATGCTGTCGTGGTTGCCGAGGCCGCCCGGCGGTGTCGTCAGGGCCCCGCCGGCGACCACCTGGGCCACGACTCCGCATCCGAAGAGGATGAGAACCATCGTGCCGGCGAACTCGGCCGACAACTCGCCGGCCAGTTCCGACCTTTTCAAACGCTCAGCCATGGAAGCTCGCTTCCCGCCGGTCGAAGGACCGGCTCTCGATTACCGAGCCCTTCCCGACGTCAGGATAAGTCGGCAGTAAAGAAATCGCTCGAACAGCCACCTACGATCGCAAACCGTAAGAAATGCCGCCGCCGTCGCAGCGCGGTCCCCGGCGGTCCCCGGCGGTCCCCGGCGGTTCGGCCGCCACGGCTTTGCCGTCTGGTGGACTCCGCTCTTCCGGATAGGGTGTTTTCATACGAAATGTTGCCTGGTGGTCAGGACGTGCGGTGGACGCTCACCAGACGGCGGGACCGGTGCCGGAACAGCCCTCCACGGCTGTCGGGTACGCGGGTGTGCTGCGCGAACTGCTGCCGATCGCGCTCTGGCGGGAGGACGCCGACGGACGCGTCACGGAGTGGTCACTGGCCGCCCAGGACCTGCTCGGCCACCGGCCCGAGGAGGTACTCGGCCGGCCCGCCTCGGCCCTGCTCGTCCCCGAGGGCCACGGCGAACTCGCCGACCGGCTGACCCGCCGGGTGCACGCCGGGGAGACCGTCGGCGGAACCCTGCGGGTGCGCCACCGCGACGGCCACCAGGTGACGATGGAGATGTGGATCGTCCCGGCCGCCGACGCGCTCGGACGGCCCGGCGCCCTGCTCATCGCCGTGGAGACCTCCCAGGTCCTGCGCATGCGGGACTCGCTGGCGGCCCTGGAGAGCCTCTTCCGCCAGTCGCCCATCGGCCTGGCCACCCTCGGCACCGACCTGCGCTTCCTGCGGGTCAACGACGCGCTCGCCCGGATGAACGGCCGCTCCGCCGCCGAGCACCTGGGCAGACGCCTGACCGAGGTGGTGCCCGACGTCAACGCCGCCGCCCTGGAAGCGACGATGCGGCAGGTCCTGGACCGGGGCGCCGCCGTCGTCGACGTCCGCCGCACCGGGCGCACCGCCTCCGACCCCCGCCACGACCGGACCTGGTCCTGCTCCTACGCCCCCCTCGTCGACGGCACCGGCCGGACCCTCGGCCTGATCGCCTCCCTCATCGACATCACGGAGAGCCAGCGCGCCGAGGCCGACGCCGAGCGGGCCAGACGCCGCTTCGCCCTGCTGGCGGAGGCGGGCACCCGCATCGGCACCACCCTGGACCTGCGGCAGACCTCCGAGGAGATCGTGCAGATGCTGGTGCCCCAGCTCGCCGACTCCGCCGACGTGCAGCTCCTCGAGGAGGTCCTGCGGCCCGACGAGTCCGCGGCCTCCACCCAGGGCGTGGTCCGCCGCACGGCCGCCCACTTCCCCGACCCCACGGCCCCACGGCGAAGCTCCTGCCGGGCATGACGTCCCGGATCCCGCACGGCTCGCTGTACGAGACGGTCATCACCGAGGGGCGCCCCACGAACCTCTACCGCTCCGACGTCCCGGCCCTCGTCACCGACCCCGCTCCGACCACCTGCGCGCCTACCTGATGGGCCTCGGCTCCGCGCGGCTGGTCCCCCTGGTCGCCCGCGGCAAGGTGCTCGGCGCGGTCATCGTGACCCGGCTCCGCACCCGCGAACCCTTCGACGAGCAGGACTGCGTGCTCATCGACGAACTGGCCGCGCGCGCCGCCCTGAACATCGACAACGCCCTGATGTACACCCGCCAGCGCGCGGCGGCCCTCACCCTGCGGCGCAGCCTGACCAACAGCGCGCTGCCCGTCGTCCCCGGCCTCGAACTGACCGGCCGGTACCTGCCGGCCAGCGAACACGACGTCGGCGGCGACTGGTTCGACGTCATCGCCCTTCCCGACGGCAGGACCGGACTGGTCATCGGGGACGTCATGGGCCACGGCATCCACGCGGCGGCCGTCATGGGCCAGCTCCGCACGGCGGTGCGCACCCTCGCCCGGCACGACGTCCCTCCGGCCCGCATGCTCCGCTCGCTGGACGCCGTCGTGGCCGACATGGGCGAGGACGAGATGGCGACCTGCGTCTACGCCGTCCACGACCCCGTGTCCGGCGGATGCCTCGTCGCCCGGGCCGGCCACCCGCCGCCGGCCGTCAGGGCGCCCGACGGGTCGGTCGTCTTCCTCGACGGCCCGCCCGGCACCCCGCTGGGCACCGGCGGGCACGAGTTCCGCACCGAGGAGGTCCCGCTGCCGCGGACAGCCTGCTGGTCCTGTACACCGACGGCCTCGTCGAAGCCCGCGGCCGGGACTTCGACCAGGGCCTGGACCGGCTCGCCCGCGCCCTGCGGACGCCCGCGCGCTCACTGGCGGAACTCTGCGACGACGTCCTCGCACGGATGCTGCCGCACCCCGCGCAGGACGACGTCGCCGTCCTCATGGCCCGCCCGCAGTGACCGGCCCGGCCCCGGTCGGCCGCCCGCGCGTTCAGCCCTCGTACTCGGTGAGGTCGATGGCGTGCACGGCCAGCGGGACGTCGTGGACGGGGTGGGTCGTCACCCGCTCCGGCGCCATCCCGAGCTTGCGGATGACGTTCTCCGAGGCCTCGTCCCCCACCCGGCAGATGGCGACGACCCGCTCCAGGCCCCGGTCCTGGAGCGCGAACTCCAGCGTGGCCTGGGCGGCCTCGGACGCGTACCCCTGGCCCCAGAACGGTGTGCCGAGCCGCCAGCCGACCGCCACCTCGGAGGCCACCTCCGGCAGGGCCTCGGGCACGTACAGGCCCGTGAAGCCGGCCAGCTCGCCCGAGGCGAGCAACTCGACCGCGAAGAGGCCGAAGCCCTCCTCGTCCCACTCCTCCTCCCACCGCTCGAGGGCCTCCGCGGTGCCGTCCAGGTCGAGCACCGAGCCGTCGCCGACCCACCGCATCACCTGCGGGTCCGCGTTGATCTCGGCCATGGGACCAGGTCGTCGTCGCGCCAGCGACGGAGGAGGAGGCGGGGGTGCGGATCTCGGTCATGGGGCCATCCTGCCCAAGCCGGGCCCCGTACCGGTAATCGGCGGGGCGCGGGCCCGCTCAGCCGGCCGCCCTTTCGACGAGCGCGACGATCCGCGCCTCCGTGGCGGGGGTCAGCGCCGTCAGGGCGTAGGAGGTGGGCCACAGGGCGCCTTCGTCGAGGTGCGCCTGGTCGCTGAAGCCGAGCGTGGCGTACCGGGACTTGAACTTCTGCGCGCTCTGGAAGAAGCAGACGACCTTGCCGTCGCGGGCGTACGCGGGCATGCCGTACCACAGCTTCGGCGTCAGGTGCGGCGCGGTGGTCCGGACGATCTCGTGGAACCGCTCGGCGAGGACCCGGTCGGCGTCCTCCATCCCCGCGATCTTCGCGTGGACGTCGCTCTCCCCGTCCGCCTTGGCCGAGCGCGGACCGCGGCGCGCGGCCGCCTTCAGCTCCGCGGCGTGGTCCTTCATCGCCTCGCGCTCCTCGGCGGAGAACCCCTCGAAGCCCTTCTCGGACGTGCCGGTCTTCCGCGCGGACTTCGGTGCGGGCTTGTGCGTGCCGGTCATGGCAGGTGCCTTTCTCGGTGGGGCGTGATCGGTCGGGATGTGATCGGTCGGGGGAACGTGGCTTTCGTGTCGTCCGGGCTAGTCCAGCCACCTGCCGTCGCGCATCAGCTCACGTCCCGTCAGTTCGTCCGCCTCGCGCCAGGCCTGGACGCGGCGCGGGGTGACACGGAACCAGCGGTACGGCGTGCCGGCCGGGTCCGGCGTGCGCGGGTCGAAGCCGGTGCGGGCGGCGAACCGGTCGCCCCGCTCCCGCGGCAGCGCGTCGATCTCCAGCACCTCGACGTCACCGTCGATCATCGACACGTCCCGGGTGGGCCCCAGCCCCAGGCGAACGGTTCCGGTGGCGGCCAGGTTCCGGCCGGTCGGACCGCCGGCCGCAGTGGCGAGCAGCAGCGTCCGGCCGTCCCAGTCGAAGGACAGCGGCACCAGGTACGGCACGCCGTCCGCCGAGGCCGTGGCCACCCAGACGTCGACGTCATGGGTGAGCCGGTGCGCGGTGTCACGGCGACGCAGGGCGCGGGAGCGGGGCCCGGCACTCCTGCCGTCCTGGACCGGCCCGGCACTCCTGCCGTCCTGGACCGGACCGACGGCGTCGCCGTCCCGGACCGGACCGGCACCCGTGCCGTCCTGGTCGGCGGGATGCGGAACGGTCCTCGAGGTGCGGGCGGACGAGCCGGTCATGGTCACTCCTGCGGTCGCGGGTCACGATCCGCCCGGCCGGTCCTGCCGGGCTCGATCGCCGTGGTCACACCCTCTCCCGGCCGGGGCGGTCCCCGCCTCCGTGCCCACCACGGAGATCACCACGGATAATGAGCCCGTGTCCACCTCAGTGATCTCGGCCCGGGAGGGCGAAGTGCTCGCGCTGCTCGGGGAGCACCTCAGCAACGCGGAGATCTCCGCCCGCCTGTTCATCTCCGTCCGCACGGTCGAGTCACACGTCTCCGCGCTGCTGCGCAAGCTGGAGGTGCCCGACCGGCGGGCGCTCGCCCGCCGTGCCGCCGAACTCGCCCGCGCCGAACGGCCGCGGCCGGCCCCCGCCCTCCCCGTGCCGCTGACGGCGTTCGTCGGCCGGGTCCGGGAGCGGGCGGAGCTGGCCGAGGCGGTGAGGTCCTGCCGGCAGGTGACCGCGGTCGGTCCGGGCGGCGTGGGCAAGACCCGGCTCGCGCTCGCGGTGGCGGCGGAGACGGCCGGTGACTTCGCCGACGGGGTGTGGTTCGTCGACCTGGCCCCGGTCGTCGATCCGGGCCGGGTCGGGGCGGCGGTCGCGGCGGCCGTCGGGGTGGGCGAGCAGCCCGGCCGGGGCATCGACGAGGCGGTCCTGGCGGCGCTGGCGGACCGTCGGGCGCTGCTGGTGCTCGACAACTGCGAGCAGATACGCGACGGGGTGGCACCGTTCCTGGAACGCCTGCTGACGGCCTGTCCCCGGCTGCGGGTGCTGGCGACGAGCCGGGCCCGGATGACGGTGCCGTTCGAACGGGTCTTCCCGGTCCCGCCGCTGTCCTGGGCCGACGGGGACGAGTCGGAGGCCGTCACCCTGTTCATGGAACGGGCGGCGGCGGTCGGCCCGCCCCCGGACCCCGCCGTACGCGAGCGGATCGTGGGCCTGTGCGAACGGCTCGGCGGCATGGCGCTCGCCATCGAACTGGCCGCGGCGCGCTGGCCCACGCTCGGGCTGGACGGGCTCACGGCCGGCCTCTCCGACCAGCTGCGCATCCTCGCGGGCGGCCCCCGCGCCGACGACCGGCACCGGTCGGTGCGGGCGGCGCTGGACTGGAGTCACGACCTGCTGGAGCCGCGCGAGCGGGCACTGCTGCGCCGGGTCTCGGTGTTCGCGACGGCGTTCACCGCCGACGCGGCCGCCGAGGTGGCGGCCTTCGCCCCGCTGGACAGGGCGGCGGTGGCCGACGGACTCGGCCGGCTCGCGGACCAGAGCCTGCTCACCGCGATCCCCGCCGCGACCGGCACCCGGTACCAGGCGCTGGAGACCATCCGCCAGTACGGCACGGAGCGGCTCGCCGACGCCGGCGAATCGGCCGACGTCCGCGACCGCCACCTGACCTGGTGCCTGGCCGGCGCGACCGCCCTCCTCGCGGCGGAGGACGGGGGCGCCGGCCGACGTGCCCGGTTCGACGCGCTGGCCGAGGACGTCAGAGCCGCCCTCGCCCGGTCCGCCGACCGGCCGGAGCAGCGCGCGGACGCCCACCGCCTCGCCCTGGCCATGGGCGGGCTGACCTTCGCCCACCACCTGCTCGGCGAGGCCCAGCAGTGCTACGAACAGGCGGCCGCCCTCGCCGGTGACGCGGCCGGCGCCGAGGCGCTGCGGGAGGCCGCCGCGGTGGCCGGCTGCCGCAGGCTCGGCGACGACATGCTCCGCCTGCACCGCGGCGCCGCGGAGGCCGCCCGGCGGGCCGGTGACCTCGTGGGCGCGGGCCGCGACCTGGCGACGGCCGCCACCATCGCGTACCGCTTCTCGAGCGAGTTCACCCGGGTCCCCACCGCGGCCGAGGCGAGGGCCATGCTGGGGACGGCGCGGAAACTGTCCGGCGAAGGCTACGGAGACGGAGACGGCGACGGCGACGGCGACGGCCAAGGCAAAGAACACGGCCACGGCGACGGCCAAGGCAAAGAACACGGCCACGGCCCCGGCCACGGCGACCCGGCGACCGGAGCGGCGCTGGCGCTGGCCGAGGCGGCGGTGCTCGCGGACGCCTTCGGCGCGGTCCAGGGGGACACCGACAACACCGCGCACGAGACCGTCGCGCGCGCCGAGCGGGCCGTGGAACTCGCGCGCCGGGCCGGCGATCCGGTGGCCGAGTCCGCCGCGCTCGACGCCCTGTCCGGCGCTCTGACCTGGGCCGGCGACTCCTTCGGCGCCGCGGCCGCCGCCCGGCGCCGGATCGCCGTCCTGGAGCCGGTGCCGCACACCCCCGCCGCCACCACGAGCGGATGGACGCCCTCGCCATGGCCGCCGGAACCGCCCTCGGCGTGGGGGACCTCCCGCGGGCCCGCCGCTGGGGCGGGCAGCTCGCCGCCCACCCGCTGTTCGCCGAGGTGGGCCACCACGCCACGTCCTGGCTGCTGATCGCGGACGCGTTCGCGGGCCGCGCCGACGACGTGCTCACCGGCAGCGAGGGGTTCCTCGACGCGTGGCGGCGGAGCGGCCGGCAACGGTCGTTCTCGCTCGGCCCGGCCGCCGCGTCGGTCGCCATGGTCCACGGCCTGCGGGGCGACCACGACGCCCGGACGGCCTGGCTCGACATCGTCGGCCGGGCGGGCACCGAGTCGGAGCACCGCCACGGCTACGGCGCGGTCTTCGACGCGATGGTCCTGCTCCACCACGGCGACCCGGAGCGGGCCCTGGAGCGCGTGGCACCGGAGCCGGACCGGGTGTGGAAGTGGGTCTCCTGGATCTGGCTGCACTGGTACGTCGCCCTGCGTGCGGAGGCCTCGGTGCTCGCCGGTCACCCGGACGCCCGGGACCGGGTCGCCGCCGCCCGGACCACGGTCGCCGGCAACCCGGTCGCCACCGCCCAGCTGGACCGGGCCCGGGCGCTGTTGGACGGCGACCCCGCACGTCAGCTCGCCGCCGCGGCGGCCTTCGAGGCGGCGGGCTGCCCCTACCAGTCGGCACGCACCCTGCTGCTGGCCGGCCCCGCCCACCGGGAGGACGGCCGGCGCGCCCTCGCCCGCCTGGGCCTCACGGACGGCTGAGGCCCGCGCCCGGCAGGCACCGCCGTACCCCGCCGGCGAGGTTCACGACGGACCCGGGGACGGCCGGTCCCGGGCATCGTCCAGCAGGCGGCGCACGGCGGGCAGGGCCCGGTCGCGGTCGTCCGGCACCAGGCCGAGGCGGGTGCGGCGGTCGAGGAGGTCGGCCTCGTCGAGGGCGCCTTCGTGACGCAGGGCCCACACCAGTTCCGCGCCGGTGACGGGTGGCCCTCGAGAACGGGCTCGGCGAGGTGCGGGTGGGCGGCGGCGAGGGCCTGGACGGCCGGGGCCTCCGTGCCGTAGTTCCGGACGAGGCGGCGGGGAGCTGCGAGGGCGCGCAGCGTCCGCGGGGGCGCCGCGCCGACGAGGGGGAGGCGGGCCGTGCGGCAGGGGGCGGCGGTGAGGCGGCCCGCGGTGACGGCGGCGTCGACGGCGTCCTGGGCCATCCTCCGGTAGGTGGTGAGCTTGCCGCCGACCACCGTGACGACGCCGTCGTCCCGGCCGACGACCGCGTGCCGCCGGGAGATGTCCGAGGTGCGGCCGGTGTCCGCCGAGTCCAGCAGCGGGCGCAGGCCGGCGAAGGCGCCGACCACGTCGCCGCGGTGCACGGGGGTGTCGAGCACGCAGCCGAGGACGTCGAGGAGGAAGCCGATGTCCGACTCGGGGGCGGCCGGGACGTCGGGCAGGTCGCCCTCGACGGGTTCGTCCGTGAGCCCGACGTAGACGCGGCCGTCGCCCTGCGGGAGGACCAGGACGAAGCGGTTGGTCTCGCCCGGGACCGGGACGTGCAGTCCGGCCGGGAGGGCGCCGAGGCGTTCCGAGCGCAGGACGAGGTGGGTGCCCCGGGACGGCCGGATCCGGATGCCCTCGACCAGGTGGCCGGCCCAGACGCCGGAGGCGTTGACGACCGTGCGGGCCCGGATCTCGCCCTCCTCGCCGGTCAGTTCGTCGCGGACCACGGCTCCGCGGCCGGTGAGCCGCAGCGCCCGGACCCGAGTGAGGACGCGTGCGCCGTGGGCGGCGGCCGTCCGGGCGAGGGCGGTGACCAGGCGGGCGTCGTCGGTGACCTTGCCGTCCCAGGACAGCAGACCGCCGCGGAGTCCTTCGGGACGCACGGCCGGGGCGAGGTGGCGGGCCTCCGCCGCGGAGAGGCGGCGGGGCGCCGGCAGCGTCGCCCGCGCGGTGCGGGCGGCGAGCCGCAGGGCGTCCCCGGCGCGGAAACCCGCCCAGGCCAGGGCGGCCTGGCCGCGGGGGACCAGCGGGGTGAGCGGCAGGACGAAGGGCTCGGCGTGCACCAGGTGCGGCGCCGTGCGCTCCATCAGCAGCCCGCGCTCCACCGCGCTCTCGTGGGCGACGTCGAACTGCGCGGAGGCGAGGTAGCGCAGGCCGCCGTGGATGAGCTTCGAACTCCAGCGGGAGGTGCCGAAGGCGAGGTCGTGGGCGTCGACGGCGGCGACCGTCAGGCCCGGGCGGCCGCGTCGAGGGCGGCTCCGGCGCCGGTCGCGCCCAGGCCGACGACCAGGACGTCCACCGCCGGCCCGCCCACGGTCCCGGCGAGTTCCCGTGCGCGCCGGGCGGCTGACAGTGAGGAGGCGCCGCGGGGTGAGGAGGCGCCGCGGGGTGAGGAGGCACCGCGGGGCGGGGCGGGGCTGCCGGTGCGGCTCATGGCGTGAGGGTCCTCTCCAGAAGGGTCCGCAACTCCCCGAGGAAGGCCGCGGAGTCGAGTTCCGGGTCGTCCTCGTCGGTCATGGTCCGCAGGGACAGCGTGAATGACTGGACGACGAGCAGGAGCGAGCGTGCCTGCCGCTCCGGATGGCCGGGCCGCACCGAGCCGTCGGCGTGGCCCTCGCGCACTCCGGCGGCGAGCAGTTCCAGCAGGGCCTCCTGACTCGCCCCGCGCCGGTCGAGGACGTAGGGGAGGAGGAGTTCGGGGTCCACGTCGACGATCTTGCGGAACAGCGGATGGGCGCGGAAGGCGGTCACCCCCGCCACCAGGCCGTCGACGAGGAGGGTGCGGGCGTCGGTGTCCGGGCGCCGCTCGGGCATGGCGCCGGTGGCGACCCCGACCCATTCCCGGGTCATGAGGTCGCCGACCAGCGAGCGGACGTCTGGCCAGCGCCGGTAGAGGGTCATGCGGGAGACCCCGGCCCGGCGGGCCACGTCGGTGAGCGTCGTACGGCGGACCCCGACGGCCAGGACGCAGTCGCGCACCGCGTCGAGCACCGCGTCCCCGTCCGACTGGTTGTGACGAATAGGCGTCATGTGTCACAGTGTAACGCCTCACGGGGGCCGCGACGAGCCGGCCTCCCGTACCGCCGACCTGGAGGACGACACCGATGGACATGCTCTGGAGCGGCTGGGGCGATCCCACCGCGGCGACGGCGCTGCCCGACACGGTGGTCGGGCTGCTGCACGACCTGCTCGGCGTCGAGCCGCGCACCGCCGCCCCGGTGCCGCTCGACCGGATCCAGGTCCCCGCCGCACCCCTCGGAACCGAGGTGCACGACGCCCTGCTGGCCGCCGTCGGCGGACACCCCGAGCACGTCCGCACCGACGCCGAGGCCCGCATCCGGCACACCCGCGGCAAGTCCACCCCCGACCTGCTGCGCATCCGCGCCGGCGAGGTCGACGACCTCCCGGCGGCCGTGGTGCTCCCCGCCGGACACGACGAGGTCCTCGCCGTCCTGCGGGCCTGCGCCGCCCACGGGCTGGCGGCCGTCCCCTTCGGCGGCGGCACCTCGGTCGTCGGCGGGCTCGCCCCGCCCGGCGCGGCGCCTTCGTCTCCCTCGACCTGCGCCGCATGAACGGCCTCCTGGCCGTCGACCCCGTCTCGCGGACCGCCACCCTCCAGGCCGGACTGCGCGCCCCGCACGCCGAGGAGCTGCTCGCCGCACACGGCTTCACCCTCGGCCACTTCCCCCAGTCCTACGAGTGGGCCACCATCGGCGGATTCGCCGCCACCCGCTCCAGCGGACAGGCCTCCGCCGGCCACGGCCGCTTCGACGACATGGTCCTCGGCCTCACCCTCGCCACCCCCGAGGGCACGGTCGAGACCGGCCGCGCCCCGCGCTCGGCGGCCGGCCCCGACCTGCGTCAGCTCCTGCTCGGCTCGGAGGGCGCGTTCGGCGTGATCACCTCGGTCACCGTCCGCGTCCGTCCCGTCCCCCGCGCCCGCCTCTACGACGGCTGGCGCTTCCCGGACTTCCGGAGGGGCACCGACGCCCTGCGCCGGCTCGCCCAGGACGGGCCCCGGCCGACGGTGCTGCGCCTGTCCGACGAGACGGAGACCCTCGTCGGCCTCGCCCAGCCCGACGCCATCGGCTCCGGCGCCCCGGACGAGAACGCCGGCTGTCTGGCCGTCGTGGGCTTCGAGGGCACCGACGAGGACACCGCCCGCGGCCGCGCCGCGGCGGCCGCGGTGCTGCGCGAGGCCGGCGGAGAGCCGCTGGGGGAGGAGCCGGGCCGCCGCTGGGCGCACGGCCGCTACTCCGCCCCCTACCTCAGGGACGCGCTGCTCGACGCGGGCGCCTTCGCCGAGACGCTGGAGACCGCCGCGTTCTGGTCCCGCCTGCCGGAGCTGTACGCCGGTGTCCGCGACGCCCTGACCGCGGCACTCACCGGGGCGGGCACCCCGCCGCTGGTCATGTGCCACGTCTCGCACGTCTACGAGAACGGCGCCTCCCTCTACTTCACCGTCGTCAGCGCCCAGGGCGACGACCCCCTCGCCCACTGGACCCGCGCCAAGCACGCGGCCAACGACGCGATCCTCGCCGCCGGCGGCACCATCACCCACCACCACGGGGTGGGCACCGACCACCGCGACTGGTACGTGCGCGAGGCGGGCGACCTGGCCGTCGACGCCCTGCGAGCCGTCAAGCGACGCCTCGACCCGGCCGGAGTGCTCAACCCCGGCGTCCTGCTTCCCGCAGACTGAACCGACCCGGCACCCCCGCTCCACCGCCGGCCGCACCGCCCCTTTGTCCGCCCGTCCGCCCACGCGTCCACCCGCCGACCGCCCGGAGGCCCACCCGATGCGACAGTTCACGGCCGTCGTCAACCCCACCGCAGGCGCCGCCACGGGCGCGGCGGCCCTCCTCGGGGTGGCCCGGCTGCTGCGGGACGCGGGCGCCGACCTGGAGACCGCCTACAGCCGGAGCCTGCGACATGCCCAGGAACTCGCCCGGACCGCCGGGGAACGCGGGCGGATCGTCCTGGCGGTCGGCGGCGACGGCATCACCGGCGCCGTCGGCGGAGCCCTCAGCGGCACCGACGCCGTCCTGGGCCTGATACCGGCGGGACGCGGCAACGACTTCGCCCGGGCCCTGAAGCTGCCCACCGGGGCGGAGGCCCTGGCCCGCGTCCTGCTGGAGGCCGAACCGCGCCCCGTCGACACCATCGAGGTGCGCTCCGCGGTCCACGACCGCACCGTCGTCCTCGGCAGCGTCTACGCCGGGGTCGACGCGCTCGCCAACCGCCACGCCAACCGGGCCGCGCTGCTCAGGGGCGCCGCCGCCTACTACGCCGGAGGCCTGCGCGCGGTGGCCGGCTGGCGCCCGGTCCACTACCGCGTCACGGTCGACGGCGTCGAGCACGCCCACCACGGCTACACCGTCGTCGCGGCCAACTCCGGCTTCTACGGCTCGGGCCGCGTCATCGCCCCCGAGGCCAGGATCGACGACGGCCTGCTGGACGTCGTGCTGATCCGGCACGCTCCCCGGCACCTGTTCTTCGCCCTGATGAACGAGCTCAGGACCGGCGCCCACGTCCACCGCCCCGAGGTGCTCGTCCTGCGCGGCACCCAGGTCCGCGTCGAAGCCGACCGCGGCGTCCCCTACGGCGCCGACGGCGAGGTCGACGCCGAACTCCCGGTCACCGCCACGGTGCTGCCCGGGGCACTGCGGACACTGCACTGAGTCCCGCTCCGGGCGGGGAGCCGGCAGGAGCCGAGAGCCCGCGACACGGGCCCGCCCCGGTGCCCCGGCGCGCGCGAGCGCACCGGGGCACCGGGGCGGTACGTCCCCCGCGGAACGCTCAGCCGCGCCGGACCGTGAACGGGCACCACGCCGTCCACGCCGATTCCGTGGCACCGTCCTTGACCCGCACCCGCCAGCGGTAGGCGCCGTCGAGGTCGTTCGCCCAGAACCCGGCCGCACCGCCGTGGGTCACACCGGGTCAGGACGTGGGAGGACCGCACGGATGGACACGCACCGGACCCGGACGGCGTCACGACGGGGGCCCCTGGCGGCCGTGGCGATGGCGCTCGCCCCCCTCCTCGGCACGGCGGCGCTCGCCGCGTGCGGTGCGGACGGCGGCGGCGGCACGGCCTCGTCCGCGAGCGTACGGCCCTCGGCACCCGCCACCGCCTCCTTCACCGGCTCGGCACCGTCCGCCCTGCGGTCGCTCGCGGAGTCCGCGAAGGCCTCGGTCTCCGCCGCCGCGTCCTCCGCCTCGGCCCGCGCCTCGGAGTTCGAGGCGTCGGTCTCCGCCGAGGCGGCCCGCGCCGGTGCCGCCGCCGAGAAGGAACTGAAGGACGTCGACGGCCGCGGCGACGCCCCCGCCGACGTCTCCCTCACCGGCAAGCCGCGGGCGCAGACCGGCGGGCTGCTCGCCGTCGTCGTGAACATCACCAACCGGTCCGGCGACACCGCTTCGTACGCCGTCCGGGTCGACTTCCGCGACCCCGACGGGAAGGTCGTCGAAACCCGTTACGTCGGCGCCGAGGACCTCGCGCCGGGGGAGCGGGCGCAGCCCCTCGCCGTCAGCCGCAAGCCCCCCGAGCCGCAGCCGACGGCGGAGATCGCCCAGGCCCAGCGGTACTGAGCGCCCCGACCGCGAACCCCGGCGATCGCCTCCGGCGCGTGCGCCCGCTACTGTCCGTCGCATGACCGAGAACACCCTGCGCTCCGTCACCGTCGAACGGACCGGCCCCGGACACTTCACCGCCACCAACCCGCGCGGCGGCACGATCTCCTTCGGCACCGGCTCCACGGAGGACGGCGAAACCGACTTCACCCCCGTCGAGTTGCTGCTCGCCGCGCTCGGGGCTGCACGGCCGTCGACGTCGACGTCGCCACCGCCCGCCACAGCGAGCCGACCCGCTTCACGGTCACCGTGACCGGCGACAAGATCGGCGACGAACTCGGCAACCGGCTGACCGGCCTCTCCGTCGGCTTCTCCGTCGTCTTCCCGGACGACGAGGCCGGCGACCGCGCCCGCGCGATCCTCCCCGGGCGGTCAAGGTCTCCCACGACAAGCTCTGCACGGTCAGCCGGACCGTGGAGGCCGGGACGCCCGTCACGGTCACGGTCGAGGACGCCTGACGGCACGGGTCCTCCGGCGCTGCGGACGCCGTCGGCCCGCCGGGGTCCTCGAGCGGATCACGCGGTCCCGGTGTCGGCACCGCCCTCCGGCCCGGTCCCGCGGCCTCCCGGGTGCCGGTGGCGCCAGGTCCAGAAGACCCCGCAGGACACCACGGCCCACCCCGCCAGCACCAGGAAGGGGAAAGCGTGCTGGTGCCCCGCGAAGTACACCGCCGTGTGCTGGGCGTTGACGGACGCGCCGGGCGGGAGCCACCGGCCGATCAGGCCCAGCGGGAGGGCAGCAGCGGCCACGACACCGCGCCGCCCGACGACGGATTGCCCAGCAGCACCATCAGTCCCCAGGTCGGCAGCATCGCCCAGCGGCCCACGAGCGTGTTGAACATCGTGAAGACCATGCCGCTCGCGAACATCGTGAGCGCCAGGATCAGCCACGACTCGACGAACGGCAGATCGAGCGCGCCCAGCAGCCAGTCCACCGTCGCGGCGATGGCGAACCCGCCCAGCAGCGCGTACGCAGCGGTGCAGGCGATGCGCTCGGCCGGCGTGAGGGCCCGGGCGTGCACGCTGAGCTGGATCGCGCCGACGAACCCGACGATCACGGCCGCGAGGGAGACGTAGAAGATCGCCAGTCCTCGCGGGTCGCCCTCCTGGAGGGGGTTGACGTCCCGGACGGCGACGGCGACGCCCGTCCGCCGGCCCACCGCGGGCGCCGCCTCGGCCAGCACCTCCGCGACCGACGCGCCGGACGCCGCGGAGAGGTCCAGCACGACGGCCCGCTCCCCCCTGCGCACGTCGACGACCGCGAAGACCCGCTGCTCCGCGACCGCCGTCCGGGCCTCGGCCGCCGTGTCGTAGGGATGGATCCGCACCGCCGTGTCGAGGGCCTTCTCCATGCCCTCGAGGAAGCGCCGGCCCTCGGGCTGCTCGGGGGAGCCGACCAGCCCGGTGGGGATCGAGCGCGGGGTCGGGTCGGCCATGGAGTAGGTGTAGGAACCGGCGAACAGGGCCGCGGCCGCCGTCAGGATCAGCACGAGCACGGCCGCGGGCAGGAGCGGGGACTCCTTGAACCTGGCCCACCCCCGCGGCGGCACGGCCGGCTCACCGCGGGCATCTTGTGGCATTTCGGGCATACGGGTCACGTTAGCGGTCCGCGTCCCCGGAGACCGGTGGATCCGCAGGCCTCGACGCCCGTCGGCGCGGAGCGGGCGTTTCGTCCGCCATTCGACTGAAAAAGGAGCGCTGCCGGGCGTAGCGCTTGCACGGCGGCCGCAGTCTCCGATGGGCTGGTCGCAGACTGCCGCACCCGAGCGCCCGGCTCGGCGAGCGGGCAGGACCCCCGGTGCCCCTTCGACCGCCGGGACCCCCACTGCCGACCGAGGGATCTGATGGCGACCCAGACCGAACCCGTTGCTCCCGTGCCGGCGGCGGCGCGCCGCAGCCGAGGCCGAGTGATCGTCAGCTGGCTGACCACGACCGATCACAAGAAGATCGGCCACCTCTACCTGATCACGTCGTTCTGCTTCTTCCTGATCGGCGGAGCGCTGGCCCTGGCGATCAGGGCGGAACTGGCCAGGCCGGGCCTGCAGATGCTGTCGAACGAGCAGTACAACCAGGCGTTCACCATGCACGGCACGGTCATGCTGCTGCTGTTCGCCACACCGACGTTCGCCGGGTTCGCGAACGCCATCGTGCCCTTGCAGATCGGTGCCCCGGACGTCGCCTTCCCGCGGCTCAACATGTTCGCGTACTGGCTGTTCCTCTTCGGCGGCCTGATCGCGATGAGCAGCCTGATGGTTCCCGACGGCGCCGCCGACTTCGGCTGGACCGCCTACACGCCCCTCAGCGGCAGCGAGCGCAGCCCTCAGGTGGGCGGCGACCTGTGGATCATGGGGCTCACGCTCGGCGGCTTCGGCACGATCCTCGGCTCGGTCAACTTCATCACCACGATCCTCTGCATGCGCGCACCGGGCATGACCATGTTCCGGATGCCGATCTTCACCTGGAACGTGCTGCTCACCTCGGTGCTGGTCCTGCTGGCCTTCCCGGTGCTGGCCGCCGCCCTGCTCGCCCTGGAGGCGGACCGCAAGTTCGGCGCGCAGATCTTCGACCCGCAGAACGGCGGGCCGATCCTGTGGCAGCACCTGTTCTGGTTCTTCGGCCACCCCGAGGTGTACATCCTGGCGCTGCCGTTCTTCGGGGTGGTCACCGAGATCCTCCCGGTGTTCTCCCGCAAGCCGATCTTCGGCTACATGGGCCTGGTCGGCGCCACCATCGCCATCACCGGCCTGTCCGTGAGCGTCTGGGCGCACCACATGTTCGCCACCCAGGCCGTCCTGCTGCCGTTCTTCTCCTTCATGAGCTTCCTGATCGCCGTGCCGACCGGAGTGAAGTTCTTCAACTGGATCGGCACCATGTGGAAGGGCTCGATCTCCTTCGAGCCACCGATGCTGTGGGCGGCCGGCTTCCTGGTCACCTTCCTCTTCGGCGGGCTGACCGGCGTCCTGCTCGCCTCCCCGCCGATGGACTTCCACGTCACCGACAGCTACTTCGTGGTCGCCCACTTCCACTACGTCCTGTTCGGCACGATCGTCTTCGCGATGTTCGCGGGGTTCAGCTTCTGGTGGCCGAAGATGACCGGCAAGATGCTGAACCCCCGGCTGGAGAAGATCCACTTCTGGACCCTGTTCGTCGGCTTCCACCTGACGTTCCTGGTCCAGCACTGGCTCGGCGCCGAAGGCATGCCCCGCCGGTACGCCGACTACCTCGACGCGGACGGTTTCACCGCCCTCAACACCCTTTCCTCCATCGGCGCCTTCCTGCTCGGCCTGTCCACGCTCCCGTTCCTCTACAACGTCTGGTGGACCACCCAGAAGGGGGAGCGGGTCGGGGTCGACGACCCCTGGGGCTACGGCCGCTCGCTGGAGTGGGCCACCTCCTGCCCGCCGCCGCGCCACAACTTCGTCACCCTGCCGCGCATCCGCTCCGAATCCCCCGCCTTCGACCTGCACCACCCCGAACTCGCGTACATGGAGCAAGAGGTCAACGCCGGTCAGCGGGACGCCGTCGACGCCGAGGGCCACAAGGGCGAACCGCGGTGACGGCCGGCGGGCACCCCGTACCCGACGGGCGGGAGGGCGCCCTGGCCGACGAGGCCGAGGGCTACCTCCTCGCCCGCGCCCACCACGACCAGGCGCACCGCGACGCCGAGGAACTCTGCGCCCGGCTGCCCTGGCTGACCACGGGCCAGGCCGACGACCTGACCCACCACTACGTCCGGCAGCGCACCGACCTCACCCGCCGGATGCTGCGGGACACGGTCCGCCGGGCCGCCGAGCTGCGGCAGGAGTACGAGGCCCGCTACGTGGCCCTGCGCCGTGACCTGCTCAGGCGCCACGCCGCGGTCGCGTCGGCGGTCCTCGCCTGCGCCGCCGCGGTGGGGTCGGCGGTGATCCTGCTCGCCCGCCAGGCGTAGCGCTCACGGGCGTTGCCGACACCGGCCGGGGCGCCGCGCACGGGTGGACGTCAGTCGTGGTGGCGGCGGAGGAGGGCGGTCGCGCCCGCACCGGCCCCGCTCGCGTGCCGCCGCCTCGGCCGGTCGTGCCGGGGCAGGCGGATCTCGACGTGGCCGTCGACGACGCGGGTCTCGAAGGCGGGCTGGGGCGCGGTGGCCGGGCCGTGCACGTTCCAGCCGTCGGAGAGCCGGAAGACGCTGCCGTGCCACGGGCACCGCACACACCCCTCGGACACGGTGCCCTCGGACAGCGGACCCGCGAGGTGGCTGCACCGTTCGGCCAGCGCGTGGACGGCCCCGCCGGTCCGGCGGACCACCAGGACCGGGACGTCGTCCACGACGCGCCGTACGGGCTGCTCGGCCGGGAACTCGCTCACGGCGCCGATCCGGTGCCAGCCCTCGCGCACGACGTGCGGGACCTCTTCCGCGTGGTTGGCGCCGGACGCCTGCCGGTAGGCCAGGTGCCCGCCCAGCATCCCGCCGAGCCCGACCGCCGTCAGGCCGAGGAAGCCGTAGGCCCGGCCGGCGGCCGCACGGCCCCCGAGGCGACAGGCCAGGGAGGTCGCGTAGAGACCGACGGCGGCGAGGTTCGCCATCGCGTGCACGAGCCCCACGCGGGTCTGCTCCCGGTGCAGTTCCGCCCAGTCCACCGCGCCCGCCAGCGCCGCGGGCGCGGCGGTGGCCAGGCCGACGCCCACGAGCAGGCCCGCCTCGCGGGAGCGGCCGGGAAGGGTGTCGAGGACGGCCGCGGACAGCCAGCTCCCGATCGGCACCTGCACCATCAGCGGATGCACCGGGTGCCCCAGCCATCGGCCGTGCAGCGCGTCCCGTCCGGGTCCGAGCGGCAGGGCGCGTACCCCGCTGCGCAGGGCGTCGATCAGGGGATCGGCTCGCGGACTGCGCTCCAGACGGTCCAGGAGCTCCAGCAGTCGGATCTGCTTCGGACGGCGGCGTCGTGGCGTTGTGTTCATGCGCAGCCGGGTCCCCGAAGCGCGGGCGCCGCAAACGGCGGGCGGAACGCGGCGGAACACGGCGGTCCGGCCATCCGGGGGCGCCCTGTCCGGCAGCCGCCGAAAAGGTCGCTGCCGGGACAGAAGAAGATCTCCTCGAGCGGGAGTAAATCTGTCCTGGCGACAGTAGACATTGCCCGGTGCGGAGGCTAACGTTGTGTCCGTAGTCAGGAAGTCCGAGCAAACGGCAGGACGAACTGCCGTGCAGTGACCGCACATGTCGACACCGCGCAACCGAATGAGGTGAGGAGCAGACGCCATCAGGATCGCCCGGGTGAGGACGGACTACCGCCCGGGTACCGCAGGCCCCAGATCGGAAGGTGGTCCACGGTCACGCATTCGCGATCCCCGCAGTCCCGTCCAGGTGGACGGCAAGCGGAACAAGGAAGCCGGTGCAGGTCAGCCGGTAGATGGTGTTGAAACCTCGGGGCCCTGGACGCAGACGAGCGTCCAGGGCCCCCCGACGCGTCCCCGGAAAGAAGAGGTCTATGCCCCCTGCTGATCCCCGCACCCTCGACCCGCTCGACGACGACGACTACCCGCCTACACCATCGGCCGGGCCGCCGACATGCTCGGCACCACCCCCGCCTTCCTCCGCACCCTGGGGGACAACCGCCTCATCGCGCCCCTGCGCTCCGGCGGCGGGCATCGTCGCTACTCCCGGTACCAGCTGCGCATCGCGGCCCGCGCGCGGGAACTCGTCGACGCCGGCACCCCCATAGAGGCCGCCTGCCGGATCATCATCCTCGAGGACCAGCTCGAAGAGGCCAGGCGCATCAACGAGGAACTGCGCGAGCAGGCGGACCGGCGCAGGACCTCGGCCTGACCCGCGGCGACGGCCTCCGGCCCGTGGCACGGACGAGGGGCGGGGAGGGCCCGGTCAGCGGCCCTTGCGCACCCGGGCCGCCGCACGGGCCTCCGCCGTCCTGCGGGCCTCGGCGGTCCTGCGGGACTCCTTGCCCGCACCGGCCGGACGGGTGCCCAGCCCGCGGAAGGGAGCGTTGCCGCCGCCCTTCGTCCCGGCCGGCGGGCGCTTCGCCCCGGTGATCGCGGTCAGCGCCGCCTCACCCGAGCGCACCTGCGTGACCGTCGGCCGGATCCCGGCCTCGGACATCAGCCGGTTCACCTCACGCCGCTCGCCGGGCGTCACCAGCGTGACCACCCTGCCGGACTCCCCGGCCCGCGCCGTACGCCCGCCCCGGTGCAGGTAGTCCTTGGCGTCGGCCGGCGGGTCGACGTTGACGACCAGGTCGAGCGCGTCGACGTGGATGCCCCGCGCGGCGACGTTGGTGGCCACCAACACGGTGACCTCGCCCTTCTTGAACTGCGCCAGCGTGTGGGTGCGCTGGGGCTGCGACTTCCCGCTGTGCAGGGCGGACGCCCGCACCCCGCTGGCCCGCAGGTGCCGGGTGAACTGGTCCACGGCGGCCTTGGTGTCCAGGAACATCAGCACCCGGCCGTCCCGCGCGGCGATCTCGGTCGCGGTCGCGTACTTGTCGGCGGGGTGGATGTTCAGGACGTGGTGCTCCATCGTGGCGACGGAGGCGGCCGCACGGTCGACCGACGCGAGGACCGGCTCGTGCAGGTGGTCCCGCACCAGCTGGTCGACGCCGCGGTCGAGCGTGGCCGAGAACAGCAGCCGCTGCCCGTCGGCGGGAATCTGCCCGAGGATGTCCGAGACCTGGGGCAGGAAACCCAGGTCGCACATCTGGTCCGCCTCGTCCAGCACCGTGACCCGCACGTGGTTCAGGAAGCAGTCCCGGCGCGACAGCAGGTCGGTCAGCCGCCCCGGTGTCGCGATGACGACGTCGACGCCGGCCCGCAGCAGTGCCGTCTGCCGGTTGATCGACAGGCCTCCGACCACCGTGGCCAGCCGCACGTCCAGCACCCGTGCGTACGGCTCCAGCGCCTCGCCCACCTGCTGGGCGAGCTCCCGGGTCGGCACCAGGACCAGCCCCCGGGGCCGCTTCGGCTCCGCCCGCCGGCCCGCCGTACGGACGAGGAGGGCGAGGCCGAAGGCCAGCGTCTTGCCGGAACCGGTCCGCGCCCGGCCGAGGACGTCACGGCCGGCCAGCGCGTCGGGCAGGGTCGCCGCCTGGATCGGGAAGGGCTCCGTCACGCCGAGACCGGTCATCGTCGTCAGCAGCTGCGGCGGGAGGCCGAGCGCGCCGAAGGACGCGGCCGGCGGCAGGCCGGGGGAGACGGGCGGGGACGTCGGGGGTTCACCCTGCGGCACCGTCGCCGGCCGGCGCTTGCCGGCGTGCGGGAGTCCAGGGGCCGGCGGCTTCGCGTTCATGGGGAACCTTCCTCGGGGTGGCGCCCGCAACGCGCCGGGGTCCGTACCCGTTGGTACGGACCCCGGCGGTGACGGAAGCGTCCGCCCATTTTACCAGCGCCCGCCCGCACGCCCACGGATCGGTCGGCCGGCACCGGACGACGGAACTCCGCGGACACCGGAAGTCCGCGGACATCGGAACCCGTGGGCGCCGACGGGTCCCGCACCGCGTACGCGGCCGGCCCTCCTCCCCGCGGTGATCGCTGATCAGGAGGCGACCGGGTCGGGCACAATTGACGGACGAGAGGGCATCGGAGGGGGCAGCTGTGGTGTACGGATCGGACTTCGGTGCCGGATCTCGCAACGGACCGGCCGGCGCGTACGGCGTGCCGCGGCCCGCACCGCCGTCGCGGCGGGCACGCGTCCGGGACGCGGCGGTGCTGGTCGCGGGGTGGGTCGCCCTGCTGTGGGTGCTGGAGATCATCGACGCGGCCGGCGGCCACGCCCTCGATTCCTACGGCATCTCGCCACGGGAGTTCGGCGAGTTGCGCGACGTCGTGCCCGCTGCCTTCCTGCACTTCGGCTTCGGCCATCTCGCCGCCAACAGCCTGCCGTTGCTGGTGATGGGCTTCCTCGCCGCCCTGTCCGGGATCCGCCGCTTCCTCGCCGTCACCGCGCTGATCACCCTGGTGAGCGGCCTGGGCGTCTGGCTCACGGCACCGGCGTACTCCACGACCGCGGGCGCCTCCGGCGTCGTCTTCGGTCTCTTCGGCTACCTGGTCGTCCGCGGCTTCGTCGACCGCCGCGTCGGTGACGTGGTGGTCGGTCTCCTCGTCGGTGCCGTCTACGGCTCGATCCTCTGGGGCGTGCTGCCGACGGAGACCGGGGTCAGCTGGCAGGGACATCTCTTCGGACTGATCGGCGGCGTCGTCGCGGCGGTGGCGTTCCGGCGGACCCCCGGCCGCCGGGGATGAGTCGCCGCCCGGTCCCGCCTGAGACCGGGCGCGGGTCGACCGCCGGGATTCCGGGCGGTGCCGGGACGGTAGGAGCGGCGTTTCGGGGTACTGGGCCGCCATGACACCGGAGAACGATCACGTTGAATCCGTGCGTGCCGCTCGGCAGTTGCGGCGCGTCCGCCCCGTCTACGCCGGTGGAGCCGCCCTGTGGGCCGCCTCGGCAGCCTGGGCGGGATGGGAGGACCCCGGGAGCCGGCAGATGTGGGTGTCGGTGTTCTTCCTGGTCGTCTTCGCCGTCCTGTTGTCCGTGACGTCCCTGTGGCTGGGGCGCCGGCGGTCGGCCGATGCCGGCACGGTGGTGCACCACGCCGCACCGCGGCGGATGGCCGCACGCCGGCAGGCGAGCGCCTGAGTGGGCGGTCCGGGTTTCGCGCGGCGGGCCGTCCCGTTCTCCCGCCCCGGGCGGCAGGTTCCGGCGCCGCGCGGGCGAGCCGCGCCGCCGAGCGGCCGCCGCGGATGCCGGCCCCGCCGACTCCCGCCGCGAGGGGAGTCGGCGGGGCCGGTCTGTTCGGACCCCGCCGACCCCTTCCCGCGGCGGCGGGGCGCCCCCGTCAGGGCCCGGAAGGCGGACGCCCCTCCTCAGGGGCGGGGGCGGGCCCCCGGCCCCGGTCGGGCGGTGACCTCACCGGGCGTGAGGGCCGCGTGGTCGGCGGAGCACTCGACGACGACACGGACCGGAGCGCCGCAGCCGGTGTGGCGGACGTCCAGCACGGGGCCCTCGGTGCCCAGGGCATAGGTCTCGCCCCACTGGCCGAGCGCCATGAGGACGGGCCACAGGTCCCAGCCCTTGCGGGTCAGGCGGTACTCGTTGCGGGAGCGGTTGCCCGGCTCCCGGTAGGGCGCGGTCCTCAGGACGCCGGCCGAGACCAGTTTCCGGAGGCGGTCGCTGAGGACGGCCTCCGACAGGCCGATGTGACGGTGGAAGTCGTCGAAGCGGCGGACTCCGTTGACGGCGTCACGCAGGATCAGCAACGTCCATTTCTCCCCCACCACGTCGAGCGTGCGCTGGACGGGGCAGTTCTCCGTGCTCGCCTCAAGCCACTCCATTCCGCCATGGTAGAGGGCTGGCTTCGCCGTTGACAGCCAGGTGGACCGAGGGCTAGCTTCATCTGTAAAAGCCAGACGGGGAGGCCTCGGCTCGTGGGACGAACGCGTACGTATCAGTGGGACGACCCCGCGATCCTGGCGGAAGCAGCCGGGCGCATGGCCGGCATCGACTTCCTGCGCGAGCTGCTGGCGGGACGGCTCCCGGGGCCGCCCGTCGGCCGCACCGTGGACTTCACCCTGGACGAGGTGGAGCCCGGCAGGGCGGTCTTCTCGCTGATCCCGGGGGAAGAGCACTACAACCCGATCGGCAGCGTGCACGGCGGCGTCTTCGCCACCCTGCTCGACTCGGCGGCCGGCTGCGCCGTGCAGTCCACCCTTCCGCAGGGCATGGCCTACACCTCGCTCGACCTCACCGTGAAGTTCCTGAGGCCGATCACCGTGGACACCGGAACGGTGCGTGCCGTCGGCACGGTTGTCAGCCAGGGCCGCCGAACAGCCCTGGCGCAAGCGCAGCTGATCGACGGAACGGGACGTCTGCTCGCCCACGCCACCAGCAGCTGCATGATCTTCCCGGTGCCTCCGGTGCCTCCGGTGCCTCCGGTGCCTCCGGTGCCTCCGGTGCCTCCGGCGGCGTAGGCGACGGCGGTGCCCGGGTTCCCCGCGGGACTCCGGGCGGTGGTCCCGGCGCCCGGTCCCGGGCCGCGCGGACCGCTTCCCCGCGCCTCGTGTCCTTCTTGCCGGCCGCCCGCCGGGGCGCGCGAGGGGGAGGGGGCACGCCCATGGGGGAAGGGATCGAACTGTGGTTGCGCCGGGCCGGCAGGTCTCTGCCGATGGGGGTGGCCACGACGGGCCTCGCCGTCGCACGGGGGCGTCGGTGGCTCCCGCCTCGTGTGCTCGTGTTCCTCGGGGGTGCGGCCGCGGTGGTGGACCGCGGCGTGGAGACCTGGAGGCTGATCCGCTCTGATCCGCTCTGATCCGCTCCAAGGAGTCGACACGCGCGGCGTCGGACCGGCTGGAGGCGGCCGAGCGGGCGGAGCGCGGGTGGACCCGGGCCGCGCTCCGCGCTCGCGGGCCGGTGGTCCGACGGGGCGTCCGGGCGGCGTAGGAGGCGGGCCGACGGCGGGACGGGCGGCCCCTGCGGCAGCCGGCGCGGCCGGTGCCCTGTCCGGTCGGAGCCCGCCTCCGGCGGACTGTGCCTCCGGGTGGCCGGGGACCGGTGCCGGTGCCGACTGAGGCCGGCCGGCCTCCGGGCGGCCGCCGGCCGGCCTCACGGACCACGGGCCCGGACGGGCGGCGTTCGAGTGGACGGTGAGGTGTCGCATCCGCGGGCGGGGAACCCCTGGAACACAGACGGATGCGGCACCGGCCGCGCCGAGACGCGGGAGGGGTGGTCTTGTGTCCGCAGCCCGGGACACGACGGACGTGCTGGTGGTCGGAGCCGGACTCGCCGGGCTCGCCTGCGCCGGGGACCTGCTGGCGGCCGGTGTCGCCGTGCGGGTCGTGGAGACCGGGGACGAGGTCGGCGGAAGGATGCGCTCCGACCGGGTGCGGGACTTCGTCGTCGACCGCGGGTTCCAGGTCTTCAACACGTCCTACCCCCAGGTCCGGCGCAGGCTGGTCCTGAAGGACCTGCGGCTGCGGCCCTTCACCCCCGGCGTCCTGATCCACACCCCCTCCGGCCGGCTCCGCTTCAGCGACCCCACCCGCCGCCCGCGCACGCTGCCCGACCTGCTGCCCGGCCGCCTCGCCGGACCGCGCGACCTGGCCGCCCTCGGCCTGCTGTCCGCCCGCGACATGCTGGCTCCGCCCCGCCTGCTCAAACGCCTCGCGGACACCACCACCCGCACGGCGCTCGCGGACGCCGGGATCTCCGACGCGTTCGTCGAGAGGTTCTTCCGCCCGTTCCTGTCGGGGGTCTTCCTGGAGGACGACCTGGAGACCTCCGCCCGGGTGTTCCACCTCGTGTGGCGGAGCATGCTGCGCGGCACCCTGTGCCTGCCCACCGAGGGCGTCGGAGCCGTGCCGCGCGCCCTGGCGGCCGCCCTGCCGCGCGGCACGGTCCACCTGGAGACCCCCGTCGAACGCCTCACCGACGACGGCGCCCTGACGGCGGGCGGCCGGGAGATCGCCGCCCGGGCCGTCGTGGTCGCCACCGGCCCCGGGCCCGTCGGGGACCTGCTCCCCGATGTCGGCCTCCCCGACTACCGGGTGGTGACGACGTACTACCACGTCGCCCCGCGCTCCCCGCTCGGCGAGCCGACCCTCCTCGTGGACACCCGGCGCCGCTTCCTCAACACCTGCGTCCTCAGCGACGTCGTGCCCGCCTACGCCCCGCCCGGCCACGCGCTCGTCGCCACCTCGGTCCTGGGGCGGGACGGGGAGGGCCGGGAGCGCGCCGTGCGGGAGGCGCTCGGCGAGGCGTACGGCACCGGCACGGACGGCTGGGACCTGCTGACCGTCCGGACGATCGAGGACGCGCTGCCCGCGATGATCCCGCCCCGGCCCCTGACCCGCACCACGCGTGTGGCGCCGGGCCGTTACGTGTGCGGCGACCACCGTGCCACCGGATCCGTGCAGGGAGCCCTGGCGTCCGGGGCGCGGGCCGCCCGCGAGGTGCTGCGGGATCTGCGGCGGTAGCCGGATGCCCCGCCCCGGCGTCCGCGGCGGTCGCCGGAGGTCCGGCTCCGCGGCCCCGCGGCACCGCCGGTCGGGAAACGCGGCCGGAGCCGGTCACCGAACAGCCGGTGGGGGAGCGTCATGACAACTCCTCCTCGCCTCCGCGTCCGCCCCCCGGTGGGGCCGCCCGCTCGGGGACGCCGCTCACGCCGCCGGCCGGGACCCCTCCGCAGCTCGGGTGGGGCCGCCCGCTCGGGGACGCCGCCCACGTTCCGCTGCGTGGCCACGCCACGGATGCCACCACGAGGACGCTGCAACCGCTCGCCCCCCGTCCTCGGAAGTGGTGACGAAAGCGGACGGGACGGAGCACCGGCTCCGTCGCGGGCGGCGCCGCCGGACGGGGCGGGGACCCGCCGGCGCCCGGCGTCCCTCCGCGCGTGCCGGGACAAGGAGGTGACCGGTGGAGGTGAACGGTGATCGCGTCCTCGTGCCCGGCGCGACCGGCGCCATCGGTGCCGCCCTCGCCGAGCGGCTGCACGGACTCGGCGCGCGGGTCGCCGTGGCGGGCCGTGACCCGGCCTCCCTGGCACGGGTCTCCGCCGCCTGCGGCGGTGCGCCGGCCCGTCGCTTCGATGCCTACGACCTGGACGGCTGTGCCCGAACGGTCCCCTGGGCGGCCGGCGCGCTCGGCGGTCTGGACACGGTGGTGGTGTGCGTCGGGGCCGCGGGATTCGGTCCGGCCGAGGTGGTCGGCGACACGGTCGCCGAGCACCTGCTGACGGTCAACGCCCTCGCTCCCGTCGCCTTCCTCCGCGCGGCGCTCACCGTCGTACCGCCGGGCGGCACGCTCGCCGCGGTGACCGGCGTCGTCGTGGACGCCGCACCGGCCGGCATGGCCGACTACACCGCCTCCAAGGCGGCGCTGGCGGCCTGGCTGACGTCGGTCCGCCGTGAGCGCCGGCGCACCGGTACGGCGGTCCTGGACATCCGGTTGCCGCACGTGGAGTCGGGGTTCGCGGAACGCGCCGTGGTCGGCCGCCCGCCCGTCCTGCCCCCGGGCGTACGGTCGACGAGGCGGTGGACATGATCGTCGACGCCCTGACGGCGTCCCGTGCGCCGTCCACCCGGTGACGGCGGGGTGCCGGGGGCGCGGCCCGCGACGTCCCGAACCGTCCCGACCCAGACGGGTCTGCGGCCGGTGCGGTGCGACGCGTCGGCCCGCGCCTCGCGCCGCGTACCCCGCGCGGTCCGCACACCCCGCGCCGGGAACGGGTGTCCGCCTCGCCGGTGCAACCGTCCCGGGGCCTCCGGCCGAATGATCCCAGGGCGGGCCGGACGCCAGGCGGCGTCGCCGCGCCCGCTGACCGTCACCTGCCGGAAGGAACGCGTGATGAGCGATCGCGGCGAACGGTACACCGGCGGCGTCGAGTCGCTGACCCCTCTCGCCCCTCGCCGCCTGCGCCGTGTGCTGTTCCGGCAGTTCTGGCGCGACCTGGTGTTCCTGCACTGGGAGGTCGACCCCTTCGACGTCGCCCGCCTGCTGCCGCCCGGGACGGTCCCGGACCTGTACCGCGGCCGCGCCTACGCGGGCCTGGTGTTCTTCTCCATGGAGGACCTCGCCTTCGGCAACGGCCCGCCGCTGCCGTACCTGGGCACGTTCAACGAGGTCAACGTGCGCCTGTACAGCCGTGACGCGCTCGGCCGGCGCGGTGTCGTCTTCCGCTCGCTCGACTGCGACCGGCTGCTGCCGGTCCTCGCCGCGCGGGCGGCCTTCGGGCTGCCCTACCGGTGGGCGCGCGTGTCCCGGCAGTGGGACGACCGGCGTCTGGCGTACCGCACCCGGGCGCGGCTGAACGGCCGGCCGAGCGGCCGTGTGCGGGTCCGGGTCTCGGACGACGTGGTGCGGCCCCGGCCGCTGGACGAGTTCCTGACCTACCGCTGGGGGCTGCACGAACGCGGGCCGACACGGTCGTACTACCTGCCCAACGTCCACCCGGTGTGGACCTTCCGCGGCTGCGACCTCCTCGACCGGGACGCGTCCCTCCTCGCCCGGGCGGGGGTCGCCCCGGTGCGCGCGGAACCCGACAGCGTGCTGTACGCGCCCGGTGTCCCGGTCCGGTTCGGCACGCCCGTGCCGCTGCCGAAGCCGGGCCGCACGAGGTGAGGGCCACCGGCCGCCTCAGGGCGCGGGGACCGGCTCGCCCATGACGGCCAGGAGCCGGGCGGCCGCGTGGTCCGGGCCGCGCTCACCGGCCTGCCGGGCCCATCGCCCCATGCGCTCGCGGACGGTCGTGCTCAGGAAGTGCAGCACCGCCGGCACCTCGCGGGAGGACAGGGTGTTGGGGTCCCGTACGACCCCGACACCGGCGCGTTCCGCGTCGCGCGCGACGGCGAACTGATCGCTGGAGAACGGCAGGACCAGCGCGGGGACCCCGAACCGCAGGCACTCGGTGAACGAGTTGTTGCCCCCGTGGTGGACCATCGCGTCCACGTGGGCGAGCAGGGACTGCTGCGGGACGGACGGCGCCACGACGACGCGGTCGCCTGCCAGGTCCGCGAGGGCGGCCGTCCGTCCGCCCGCCGCCACGACGACCGCCGTGCCGTCCGTGCCGTCCACCACCCCGGACACGACGGTCCGCAGAACGTCGTCGCGGGCGCTCAGGAAGGTGCCGAGCGCGACGAGGACGACCCGGTCGGCCCGTTCGCGCAGCCGCCGCAGCCGCCGTGACCAGTCGTCGTCCAACGGCTCGGCGGCGCCCACCATGTGTCCCGCGTACACGTGCTCCGGGCCCGCCGGCGGCACGGGCAGCCAAGGCAGTTCGGGGTAGGAGTACAGGACCGCCTCGGGCGACGTCAGCGCGAAGGCGCGGCCCGGTGCGGGGGCGTCGGGCGCCTCGGTCCGGACGAACGCCTCGAACAGCGCCGTGAACGCCTCGTCGTTCTCGCGGGCCGCGGCCGTCAGGTCCGCCAGTCGCCGCGGGTCGGGCCGCAGGGCGGCGGGCCAGTCGTAGGGTACGCCGAAGCAGCTGTCGGGACCCGCGAGGACGTAGGTCGGATGCCCCGGGCAGAACGTCGCGTACCGCACCCCCAGACAGTGCAGGCCGAGCGTCACCGCGTAACCGAGCTGATCCACCACGTACCAGTCGGGGCGCAACCGCTCGTCGAGGGCACGCAGCTGTGCGAGCACGCCCTCCGGGTCGGCCAGCATGTCGGCCCGGCGGTGGCGGGCCTGCGTCATCAGGGCGGGAACCGCGCCGTGCCGGGTGGCGTCGAGGAACTCGTCCAGCCGGGCCGCCTCCGCGGCCCCCTGCTCCGTGGCCTCCGCCACGCCCGTGTTCGCGTTGCGCGTCACGGTCAGCGGCACGAAGCGCACGCCGGCGCGGACCGCGAGATCCTCGAACGCCTCCGAGCAGGCGAAGTGCACGTCCGCCCCCCGCTCCCGCAGAGCGGCCGCCAGGACGGACAGGGGGCGGGCGTGGGAGAAGAACGGCGGGCTGATGATCACCATGCGCGGCATGCCCCTCCTTCGTCACGACGCGGTGCCACGGATGCGGCGGGTCCTCGGCGGGGCGGTGCGTCGCGGGGCGGCGCGTCGCGGGGCGGTGCGTCGCGGGACGGGACGGGACGGCGCGGAGCACGGCAGGTCATGGCGGGCCGCGGCGGGGAACGGCAGGTCACGGCGGAGAACGGCGGGACGCGGCCGAGGGGTGGCAGGGCCGGCTGCCGGAGCGCGCGCCGGGAGCGGGTGCATCCGGGTGAAGCCCCCCGCCGGAACTCGCCACGTCGTCCGTTCCGCACGAAGGAGACCAGAGTGTCCGCCTCCTCAGCGCCGCCGTGGGACACCGCGGCGGCAACGCCGTCCCATGAGGATCCAGACCCGCTCGCCGCGGCGCGGGCCGTCTTCTTCCGCGGCATGCGCGCGGACGGGCCGGGTACCGCCGCGGGCCGGCACCCCGGCGGTGAACCGGCGATGCTGCTGGAGGCCGAGTACGGGCTCGGCCCGCGCCCCGTCCCGCACGGCCCGGCGCCCGCGCTCAGCCGCGAGGACACGGCCGTCGCCTCCCTGCGGCGGGCCTGCCGCCTCGCCGTTCCGCTCACTCCCGAGGCCCTGCTCGCCCACGCCCACGGCGGGCCGAGGCTCGGTGCGGTCCTGGCGGAGATGTGGCCGGACACCGTGCGCCGCCACGGCGCCCGGTACGCCGAGGAGACGCTGCGTCACATGCTGCTGCGCGGCGCGCCCGTCGCCGCGCGCACCGCCTTCCTGCTGGACTGCGCCGAGACGGCGGGCCTGCGGCCCCTGTCCGCGACCGAGGCCGCGGCACTCGCCGGGCCCGCCGACCGGGGCGCCCGCCACGCCCTCTGGCGCTACCTGCACCGGCTCCCCGACGGCCCCGCCCACCTGCCCGCCGCCGGCACCGCGACGGATGCCTACGAGCGGCTGCTCCTCGACCCTCCCGCCACCCTCACCGAGGACACCTGGCCGGCCCCCGGCATCGTCGTCGCGCAGACCATGCTCCAGGGCGACCTGGACACCCCGGGGCAGGGCCTGAGCGGCGGCATGTCCGTCCTGCTGGGCGGGCTCGGCGCCCGGCTCGCCCTCAGCGACGGCATCGCCGGCGTGGTGACGGTGGTGACCGCGGGCCTCGACGGCCTGGCCCGCGACCCCCGTCTCCTGCGGGAACGCGGCCCCGGCCACTGGGTGCTGCGCCTGCCCGTCGACGCGCCCGGGCCGCCCCGGCAGGACGCCTGGCCCGGGCACCGCGCCGCGCTCGCCTGGTGGGCCGCCCGCCTGCTGGGCGCCCTGCCCCGCCCCGTCGACGTCGTGCACGTGCGGTACGCCGACGACGGCAGCCTGGCCCTCGCGCAGGCGACCGCCCGCACGGGAGGACGCCTGTTCTTCACCGCGACCCCCGATCCCCACCGCAACATGGTGCGCAAGTACGCCCAGGCCGACCCCCGGGACCCGGAGCGCGCCGAACTGCTGCGCGCCGATCTGCACCGCGTCTTCTGCGCCGACCGCCTGGTGGACCGGGCCGACACCGTGATCGGCATCCCCGGCCGCCCCGGCACCAGCGACCTGCTCCGCCACTTCCCCGTCCTCGGCGACCGCTACGGCCCCGCGGGACCGCCCGCACCGCCCGAGGGGATCGCCCCGTACGTACCGGCGGCCGACGAGGCGGCACTGCGGCGGCGGATGCTGGACGACCTGTTCGCCGACGGCGGCCGGCCCGACGGGCTCGCGCCCGCCGACCGGAGCCTCCCGCTGCTGCTGTGCGTGGGACGGCTCCACCCGGTCAAACAGCAGGACCTGCTCGTGCGCACCTGGCTCGCGACGGAGTTGTGGCGTACGACCACGCTGGTCCTCGTCGGAGGGAGCACGGACCGCCCCACCCCGGCCGAACGGCGGATGCGCGACACGATCAGCGCCCTGCCGGCCGGGCAGGTGGCGGCGGCACGGCGCCTCGCGATGCTCCCCGCGATGCCGAACGACGAGGTGAGGCGCCTGGAGCGGGCCCTGGCCGACAGCGGCGACGGCGTGCCGACCTGGTACGTGTGCCCGAGCGCCAAGGAGGAGTTCGGCATCGCCGTACTGGAGGCCATGGAGGCGGGACTGCCGGCCGCGGGCCCGCTCCGCGGGGAGTGGTCCACTACCTGCGCGACGGCGTCAACGGCATCCTGCTCGACACCTCGTCCGCCTCCGGCCTGGCCCGCGGCCTGCACCGGCTGGCGTCCCTGCCCGAGGACCGGCGCGCCCGCCTGGCGCGCGCCGCCCGGGAGACGGTGACGACCCGCTACTCGGTGGCGGACATGGCGGAGGCCCTGGCCGCCGAGTACCGGGCGGCGCCGCGCGGCTCCGCCGACGCGTGACGGTCGTCGCCGCATGACGGCCGCCACCGGGTGAGTACGCCGCGCCCGGCGAGGGCCCCGCGTCGGGTGCGGCGGGGCGGTGGGGGAGTGCGCTGGACAGGGGAGGAGTGCGCTGGGCTCGGATGCCGCGGGGTCCGGATGCCGGGGGGTCCGGCCGAGACGGCCCGCCCGGGGGTACGGGCGGGCCGTCGGGGCGGCGGGGCCGGCTCACAAACTGATGACGCGCACCAGGAAGAACGCCGCGACGAGCAGGCAGCCGGCCGTGATCAGGAACAGCCAGACGCGCGGGTGCTCCCAGATGCCGCCGTCCGGTCGTTCGCAGTGCGCCTCGGCGGTCGATCCCTCCACGGGAGGGGTCTCGCCGGGAGGAGGCAGTGGCTCGCTCATGGTCACACCTCGTGGAGGGGACCTGAGGGGGCCCCGGCGGCGCGGGCCGGCTCCCGGTCCTCGTAGTTCGCCAGGGCGAGACCCAGGCCGAAGAACGTGGGAGCCCACTCGCCGACGAAGATGCCCCAGCGGTCGGCGCGCTCCAGGCTCTCGTGCCTGCTGGAGGTGAGCCAGGACACCAGGGACAGGCCGATCGAGGCGGTGGCCGCCAGGTAGGCGTGTTCGCTCGTGACGCCGGCCTCGTGCAGCTTCTTGACGATCATGGATTCTCCTCGGGCGGTAGGAAGAGTCGCACCCCGTCCGGCCCGGACGAAAGCCGCATATCGGGATGTGGTTCACGACCAGTTCTATCCGAGGACGGCACTCGGATGCGCCTGCCCACCGGGCCTCGGAGGCGCGCGGAACCCCCGGAGGGCAAGAGGGCGGGGCCCGGCCCGTCCGGCGCCGCCGTACTGCCGACCGGGTGAATCCGGCCGGGGTGCATCCGTTCCCGGGACTCCCGGCGAAGTGGTCCGTGCAGGGGACAAGGGCTCTCGTTCCGAACCCCGAGCCGGAACGAGGGCCCGCCTCGGCCCAGCTCCTGTCCTGGGCGTCCCCACCCCCGGAGCCTCTCCCCGCCCCCGTTTGCCGGGTGCCCCGGCGGGGACCCGGACGCCGGCAGCCGTACGGCGACCGCCCGGCGTCCGGATTCCCGGGCCCGGGCGACCCGGAACGGCGAGCGCACACGGACGAGGGTGACGGAACCGACCTGCGGACGCAGCGGGACAGGAACGGACGCGAACCATGGGCACAGCAGCCGGAAGCCGCTTCACCGGACGCCTGGAGGGACTTCTCCGGGGCACGCAACGCGACTACTCGGCCGGGCACGAGCGGCCGCTGCGCGGCTACCTCACGGCCATGGCGGGGTTCGGGGCGTACACGGCGGCCTGGGCGACGGCGGTACGGCTGCGGCGGCGCCCCCTGCCCGACCGGCCGGAGCCCTGGGACGTGATCCTGACCGCGGTGGCCACCTTCCGGCTCAGCCGACTGCTGAGCAAGGCGTCGGTGACCAGCCCGCTCAGGGCCCCCTTCACGCGGTACGTCGGTCCGCAGGGCCCGGCCGAACTCCACGAGGAGGCACGCGCCGACGACGGCGGGGACGCCGTCGGCGAACTGGTGACCTGCCCGTTCTGCGTGAGCGTCTGGGTGGCCTCGACCCTGACCGCGGGCCAGCTGCTCTGGCCGCGCGGCACGCGGACGGCCATGGGGGCGCTCACCGCGCTGGCCGGGGCGGACGCGCTGCAACTGGCCTACGGTGCCCTGACGGACAAGCTCACCGGCGGCGAGTAGCCCGCCGCCGCGCCTTACGAGACCCTCGCCTCCGGCCGCACCGGCGGCACCGGCGGCACCGGCGGCACCGGCGGCCCGGTCACGGGTCCCGCAGGGGCGCGCGCCGTGACCGGCGCGGTGTTCCCGGCCCGTCAGTCGGGCAGGTGCCGTACCAGTTCCCGGACGAACGTCTCGGCCGCCGGTGACGTCCACCGTCTGCGGTGGCGGGCCAGCCGCACCGGGGCGTCGGCGAACCGCGGTCCGTCGAGGCGCAGCAGCCGTCCGTCGCGCAGGTGGTCCCGCACGGTCGTCAGGGGCAGCAGGGTCACTCCCAGTCCGGCGGTCACGCAGGAACGCGCCGCGTCCACGCTCCCGAAGCGGGTCAGGCGCGGACGGGCGCCGGGCACGGCGAGCAGCCGGCGCTCCAGCTCGTCGCTGTAGGAGCAGCCCTGTTCCAGCAGGAAGACGTCCTCGCCGGAGAGTTCCGCCCACGTCGGCGGGTCGGCCCGCGCGGCGAGCGGGTGGCCGGGGGCGCAGACGAGGGCGAGGGGCTCGCGGGCGATCGGTTCGCTGGTCACATCGGGGAAGTCGGTCTCCTCCTCCAGCAGCAGGGCCAGGTCCAGGAGTCCGGACCGCAGTCCCTCGACGCACCGCGCGGTGCCGCCGCGTACAACTGGACGTCCACCTCGGGGTGGCGCGTGCGCAGGGCGGCGACCACGCCCGGCAGCCGCGTCGTGCACAGCGACTCGGGGGTGCCGACGACCACGCGTCCCCCTGCGGCCCCGTCACCGGCACCGTCCGCCCGCAGCCGCGCCACCGCGTCGAGCACGTCCTCGGCCCTCTCCAGCAGCCGTCGGCCGGTCCCGGTGAGCAGCGCGCCCGTGGGCAGGCGGTCGAACAGCCGGACGCCGAGTTCCCGCTCCAGGGCGCGGATGTGCACGGTGACCGTCGACTGGGCGAGGTGCAACTCGGCGGCAGCGGCCGTGAAGCTGCCCGTCCGGGCGAGGACGGTGAACGTGTGCAGCAAGCGGGTGTCCACGCCCCCAGGGTATGCGAGTTGCCGATGGACCGCATCGACATCAATCGTTGGACTCGATCGGTACCGGGATGGCAGCGTGGACGACATGACCAGCGAAGCCAGCGAGATCAGCGAGATCAGCGAGATCAGCGACACCACGGGAACCGGTCCCGTCGACCCCGCCCAGCCGCCCACGGAGGTCCTGCGGTACGCGGCCTTCACCCGCGATCCGGCGGGAGGCAACCCCGCCGGTGTCGTGCTCGACGCCCGCGGCCTCGACGACGCGACGATGCTCGCCGTCGCCGCCCGGGTCGGCTACTCCGAGACGGTCTTCGTCACCGGCCGTACCGGCCGGGACGAGGCGTCCCGGCGGTTCGGCGTCCGCTACTTCAGCCCGCTCGCCGAAGTCGCCTTCTGTGGGCACGTGACCGTTGCCCTGGCCGTCGCCCTCGCCGAGCGGACGGGCCCCGGCGAGATCCTCCTGGACACGGCGGCGGGCGAGATCGCCGTGGCCGTCACGGAGGAGGAAGGCGCCATGCTGGCCACGCTCACCAGCGTCGCGACCCGCTCCCGCCCCGCCGAGAGCACCGAACTGGACGAGACGCTGAAGGCCCTGGGCTGGGAGGCCGGCGACCTGGACCCCGAGCTGCCGCCGCACGTGGCGTTCGGCGGCAACGACCACCTGGTCCTGGCCGCCGCCTCCCGGGAGCGTCTGGCCTCCCTCGCCTACGACTTCGACGGCCTCGCCGACGTGATGCGGCGTCACGGCTGGACCACCGTGATGCTGGTGTGGCGCGAGACGCCGGAGCGCTTCCACGTCCGCAACCCGTTCCCGGTCGGTGGCGTCGTGGAGGACCCGGCGACCGGAGCGGCGGCCGCGGCGTTCGGCGGCTACCTCCGCACGCTCGGCCTCGTCACCGGCCCCACCAGGATCAGCATCCGGCAGGGAGAGGACATGGGCCGCCCCAGCGACCTGCTGGTCGACGTCGACCCCCGGTCCACCCGCACACGCGTCACGGGGCAGGCCGTTCCGATGGGCTAGGGACCCGTGTCCGGGGCGCCCTCGGCGAGCAACGGTGGGCCTCGGCGTCGGTGCAGGATGTCCCGGATCGCCCCCACGGGCCCGCGCCCGAGCCGTTCACCCGGTGTCCCGTCGTTGCTCGGGCGGCCCCCCGGAGGCACCGGTCCGCGGGACGCCGCCGGATCCGTGGGATGCCGCCGGACCCGCGGAAGACGGTCCGGTCGTCCGAGGAGCCGTGCACCCGCCACCCGCCCCGGCCACCGGGCGGTCCCGTCACTCACGCCGGCCCGGCGGACCTGCCGGGAAGGTGGGTTCACCGCGACGGGGCCGATGCGCGCCCCGGTGCCGCTCTGATGCCGGCGTCACGCCCGCCGGTGCGGGCGTCAGCTCAGGACGAGCAGTACGGCCAGGGCGACGAGCAGTGAGTCGATGCGGTCGAGGAGACCACCGGAACCGGGCAGCCAGTGACCGGCGTCCTTCACCCGCGCACCTCTTTTGATCATGGATTCCAGGAGGTCACCGGCCGGACCGCCGACCGCGACCGCCACGGCCGCGGCCAGCTGAACGCGGACAGCGCGGCGAGCGTGCCGAGGCCGGCCACGGCCCCGGCCACCGTCCCGCTCCACCGCTTGGCCGGAGACAGGGGCGACAGCCGGGGCCCGCCGAGCCGTCTCCCGGCGAAGTACGCCACGATGTCGGCGGCCGAGACCGCGACGAACAACGCCAGCCCGACCGCCCCGAGCGGCACCAGCGCGGCCGGCACGCTCAGCCAGACCAGACCGAGCAGCCCCGCACCGAGCCGGCGCAGGCCGTGCTCGGCGTCCCCCGCCAGAAGGGGCACGGCGGCCACCGCGAGCGCCCCGGCCGCGGCCACCCGGAACACCTCTCCGGGCGCCAGCCAGGCGGCCAGTACGACCCCGGCGACCGCCCCCGCCAGCACCGCCCGGTCCGCCCGGCCCAACCGCGTCAGCGCGCCGTACTCCAGCACGGCGATCACCCCGACGACGACGGCGACGGCCGCGGCCCCGGGGCGGCCCAGCCAGAACGCACCGGTGACGAGCGGCACCCCGACCGCCCAGGCGCACCAGCGGATCCGCAGCTCGCGCCGCCGGGAGAGGGCCACGGCGACGCCGCTCAGCGCGAGCGCCCCGCCCAGCGGGGGCACCAGCGAGGCCACGGTGGTCACCGGGCGGAACCCACGGACGGAGCGTCTTCGGGCACGGGGACGTGCGAGGCCGGGCGCGGCGCAGCAGCAGTTCCAGCGAGGCCCGGAAGGCGGCCACGATCCGGGCGTTCTCGGCGGTGTCCTTGACCGCGATGCGCACGGTGCGGCCCTGGTACTCCGGCGACAGCGGAGACAGGTCGCGCAGGTACACGCCGTGACGGCGGCACGCCTCGACCAGCCGGGCGGCGCTCGGCCCACCGGGCGGCAGAGTCACGGAGACGAAGTTCGCCACCGACTCCTCGACCACCACGGTCTGATCCGACTCCGCGAGTTCGCCGGCCAGTCGACGTCGCAGCTCGTGGGTGCGAAGCCAGCAGGCGCCGTAGTGCGCCGGGTCGCGCAGGGCCGCCACGGCGGCCAGCTGCGCCGGGAGACCGACCGGCCACGGCGGCGTCCACCGGCGCAACTCCGCGGCGGTGTCCGGTACGGCCACCAGGTAGGCGGCCCGCACGCCGGACAGCGCGTACATCTTCGACAGCGAGGTGCAGACCACCACCCGCGGGTCCGTCGCGGCGAGCCCGGCGAGCGACTCGGCCGGGTCGACGTAGCCCAGATACGCCTCGTCGATCCACCAGCGGGTCCGGGCCGGCGCCGCGGCGATCAGGGAGCGCAGTTCCGCGGCCGGCGCGTGGCGGCCGGTCGGGTTGTTCGGGTTGACGACCACGACGAGGTCGTAGCGACCGGACCCGACGACGGCGGACAGCCGGGCCGGATCGATCCGCCAGCCGTCCTCGCGGCGCAACCGGAACCGGTCCACCCGGCATCCGATCACCCGTTCCGTGACGTGGGCGTACTCGCCGTAGCCGGGATCCATCAACAGGACCCTGCTCCGCGGGGTCAGCCACCGGCCGAACGCCCTGAAGACCAGATCGGACGAGCCGGCACCGACCGCGAGTGCCTCGGCCGGGAGCCCCCGGGCCGCGGCGATCTCCGCCGACAGTCCCTCGGCACCGGTCGGCGGCGACGTCCGCGCCATCCACACCGGGTCCTCCGCGAGCGCCGCCCGCACCCGGGAGCCGGCGGGAACCACGCGTCCAGCACATCGGCCGCGACGATCTCATGGCGGCGGTGCAGCGTGCGGAAGTCCGTGCCGATGGCGGTGAAGGAGGCGCCACCGTGCTCACAGCCGTCGGGCCCGGGTGCGAACGGCACGTCCAGCCGCCAGTCCACCACGGACCGCAGCCGCTCCACCGAGGTGCGGTGACGGTCCATCGCGATCCTCGTCAACTCGCCCACACCGCCGGTCAGCACCTCGAACGTCACCGCACCACTGCGCACGGCACGGCCCGACGGGCGCAGGCCCGCCGACAGGTACATGTCGAGCAACTCGGTGCGCCCCATCGCCACCACCCGGCGACCACCCCGGGCGGCGATCCACCGCAGCGCCGCGTACATCAGCAGCGGTGCCGCCGCGGTCGCCCGCCGGCGCGGCTCGACGGTGAGGATGCGCACCTCGAACACGTCGCCCTCGGTCAGCAGCGGCAACTCGTCGCGGGTCAGGTACTTGTCCAGCCCGTACCGCCCCGTCCAGGGCGGGGTCAGGCTGACGAAACCGATGCGGGCCGCACCGCACGCCACGACCAGGTAGACGTTGTCACCGTCCAGTCCGTCGCGGAGCCGTCCCGTCGGATCGGGCGCGTGCTGGCCCAGCTCCTCCGCGTACACCCGGTGACGCAGTTCGTGGATCCACGCGAAGTCCTCCGCAGTGGCAGCGCGCAGCTGTAGTTCACGGCTCATAAGCACCTCTTTCGACGCGGGGGGTGGGCCATGCCATCGTCGGGCGCGCGGGCCGGCCGCGACTGAGCTGAGCGACATGATCGACCAGGTACGCGTACTCAGGCGCGGAGGGCCGCCCGCGTGCGGCGCTGCCGGGCCGGTCCGGGCCGGTCCTGGCCGGGACCGGCCCGGACCGGCCCGGCCGCCTCGGGAAAGCCGCGGCAGTACGTCCTTTTCCTTCCGGATCACGGCACGGGTGCACGGGTGAGGACTAAGCGGCCCGCGTGCTGGAACTCGGCGTGGGCAGTGATCGCCGCGGGTCTCCGACCGGGCGGGCGATCGTCCGGTGGGAAAAGGGAGAACCGTGGCCGTTCGCATAGGGGTAGAGGAAGAATTCCATGTCCTGGACATCGAGAGCGGGCTGCTCGTGCCGCGCGCGGGCGAGGTCCTCGGCCGGCTGCGCCGCAGACCCGATTTCACCGCGGAGCTGCAGCAGTCGGCCGTCGAGTGGAACAGCGCGGTGCACGCCTCCCTGGACTCGCTGCACGACGACATCGTCAAGGCGCGGCTGCGGCTCGACGCGGCGGCCTCCCCCTCGGGCTGGCCGCCGTGGCGGCCGGGACCGTGCCGCTCGCGCGGGTGACCGCCGGCGACACGACCGCCGATCCCCGCTACCGGAACATGGCCGACGAGTACCGGCAGGTCGCCGACGAGCACCTGGTCTGCAGCGCCCAGGTCCACGTCGACGTACCCGATCGCGACACGGCCGTACGGATCATGTGCGCCGTCTCGCCCTGGCTGCCCCCGCTGCTCGCCCTGTCCGCCAGCTCGCCCCTCTGGCTGGGGCCGACACCGGATACGCCAGCTGGCGCACCATGCTGTGGCAGCGGTGGCCCACCTCGGGACCGGCCGGCTGCTTCACCCGGGCCGAGAACTACGACGCCGCCGTCTCGGACCTCGTCCGCTCCGGGGTGATCAGCGATCCGGGAATGGTCTATTACGACGTACGGCCGTCCGACCACCAGCGGACACTGGAACTGCGCATCTGCGACGCCTGCCCGCGTGCCGAGACGGTCGTCCTCGTGGCCGGACTGTTCCGCGCCCTGGTCGAGGACGCGCGTGCCCGGCTGGAGCAGCGCGGCGCCCAGGACTGCGACGGCCGGCACGAAGGGCTGCGGGCCGCGAACTGGCGGGCGGCCCGGACCGCTCTGGAGGGCCCCCTGGTCGACCCCGCCACTGGCCTCCCCGCGCCCGCGCCCGCCGTCCTGCGCGGCATGCTCCGGCGACTGCGGCCGGCCCTGGAGGCCGCCGGCGACTGGGACACCGTGCGCGCGCTCATGGAGGAGGCCCTGGCCCGCGGAAGCGCCGCGCACCGTCTGCGCGCGGTCGTCGAGGAGGAAGGCCTCCTCGCCGGCGTCGAGATCCTGGTCGAGGAGACCCGCGGCGGGCGCAGGCGGCGGCCCGCGGCGGCGGCCGCGCACCTGCCCGTCGCGACGACCGGCGCCGTCCGGGCGCGGGATTCGGCGCCGGGCCGGCAGGCGACCCTGCGCGGCTGACCACCCCCGCGGCCGTGCCGCCGGAACGGGCAGAGGCCGCCGTGAGGCCGGCGTCCGCCGAGCGACCCGCCGGCCGGCCCGCCGATCGCCCCCTACCGAGGAGAGTGCAGCTCACCATGCCCAGCAGCAGTACCACCCCGCACCGAACCGGTCCGTCCACGTGCTCGTGCTCGCCCGGGACCCCGCCGGCGACCACGCCGTGCCGGGCCGACGGCGCACCGCGAGGGGGTGGGCTCTGATGTGCGGCCTCAGCGGAGAGGTCCGCTTCGACGGCGGACGACCCGACCTGGCGGCGGTCGAGCGCATGACCGACCGGCTCGCCGCCAGGGGACCGGACGGCAGGGGCTGTGGTCGCAGGGCGCCGTCGCGCTGGGCCACCGCCGGTTGAAGATCATCGACCTGTCGGAGTGCGGGGCCCAGCCGATGACCGACCCCGCGGCGCGGATCGCCGGCGTCTTCAACGGCTGCATCTACAACTACCGGGAACTGCGTGACGAACTGCGCGGCCTCGGCCACCGCTTCTTCTCCGGCTCCGACACCGAGGTGGTGCTCAAGGCGTACCAGCAGTGGGGGACCGCCTGCGTCGACCGCCTGTACGGCATGTTCGCCTTCGTCATCGTCGAGCAGGACACCGGACGGGTCGTCCTGGTGCGCGACCGGCTGGGCATCAAACCGCTCTACCTCACCGAGTCCCCGGGGCGGCTGCGTTTCGCGTCCTCGCTGCCGGCGCTCCTCGCCGCCGGCGGCGTCGACACCTCGCTCGACCCCGTCGCGCTGCACCAGTACATGAGCTGGCACGCCACGGTGGCCGCGCCCCGCACCGTCCTCGCGGGCGTGCGCAAGCTGCCCCCGGCCACCGTGCGCGTGGTGGAGCCCGACGGCCGCCACCACGACATCCGCTACTGGCAGCCGTCGTACACCCGCCGGGACGAGTACGCGCACCTGGGCCCGGACGACTGGCGGGACGCGGTGCTCGACGCGCTGCGCACCGCGGTGCGGCGCCGGATGGTCGCCGACGTGCCCGTGGGCGTCCTCCTGTCGGGCGGCCTCGACTCCAGCCTGATCGTGGCGCTGCTGGCCGACGAGGGACAGCGCGACCTCGCGACGTTCAGCGTGGGCTTCGAGTCGGAGGGCGGCGAGGAGGGCGACGAGTTCCCGTACTCGGACCTGGTCGCCCGGCACTTCGGGACGGACCACCACCAGCTGATGGTGCCCTCGGACCGCGTGTCGACCGCCCTGGACGCGGCGATCGAGGCGATGAGCGAGCCGATGACCAGCCACGACGTGGTGGCCTTCCACCTGCTGTCGGAGCAGGTGGCGAAGGAGGTGAAGGTCGTCCAGAGCGGCCAGGGCGCGGACGAGGTCTTCGCCGGCTACCACTGGTACCCGGACCTGGCCGCGGTCCCGAGGAGGCGTGAACCCGAGAGGTACGCCGACACGTACTTCGACCGGTCGCACGCCGACCTCGCCGGTGTCCTCCAGCCGCATCTGCTGCCCGGTCACGACGTGTCCCACCGCTTCGTGACCGAGCACATGGCGGAGCCGGGCGCCGAGACCGCCCTCGACGCGGCGCTGCGGCTCGACACCCACGTGATGCTGGTCGACGACCCGGTCAAGCGGGTCGACAACATGACCATGGACTGGGGGCTGGAGGCCAGGGTCCCCTTCCTCGACCACGAGCTGGTGGAACTCGCCGCCGCCTGCCCGCCGGAGCTGAAACTCGCCGACGGCGGCAAGGGCGTCCTCAAGGCCGCCGGCCGCCGGGTCCTGCCCGTACAGGTCGTCGACCGGCCCAAGGGCTACTTCCCGGTCCCGGCCGTCAAGCACATGGCGGGTCCCGTCCTGGAGCGGGTCCGCGAGGCGCTGGCCGCCCCCGAGGCCAGGTCACGGGACGTCTTCCAGGACGCGTACCTGAACAGGCTTCTGTCGGCTCCCGACCATCACCGGACCAGGCGCGGGGCGAACGCGCTGTGGCAGGTGGCCTTGCTGGAGATATGGCTGCAGACGCACGGAATCGCATGACCGGGGCGCCGGGGCCGCATCCCCCCACCCCGACGACCGGGGCCCCGCCGCACCCGCACGGGAGCCCGCCCCCCGGCACCTCCGACGGCGCGGATCCCGCCGGGAGGAGGCCGCGGCCGCCCGGAACGGCGGTACGGCGTCCCGGACGGGCGCCGCCACCACCGCGACGACCGACGACCACGAGGGTCCGGCCACCGCCGGGCCGACCACCGTCGGTCCGGTGCCGATCACCGCCGGTCCGACGCCGGCCACCGCGGACCCGGCGCCGCCCTCCACCGGTCCGGCGCTCGTCCCCCTGCCCGACACCGCCGGGCCGCGGACACCCCGCAACGGCTGACGTCCCACGGCTGCTGGTACCCTCGGTCGACCCGAGCGGCAGGCTCGTCGCGTTCATCTGCGACCGGGGCGGCGTGCCCCAGCTGTGGACGGGACCGGTCGACGGGCACGAGGTGCACCTGCTCGACTCCGACCCCACCCGGTCAAGGAGGTGGCCTGGTCGCCGGACGGCCGCTGGATCGCCTACACCACGGCCCCCGGGGCGGCGAACACACCCGGGTGCTGTGCGTGCGCCCCGACGGAACCGGGCGGCGCATCCTGGCCGGTGCCGAGCCGGGCGGCTCGGCGCACCTCGGCTGCTGGCAGCACGACGGCTCGGCGCTGGCCGTCACCGTCGCCGAGCCGGTCGTCGCGCGAGGTACGGGCGACCGGGAGGAGGCACCCGCACGCGAGGGCCTCGCCGATCCCGGCACGTACACCGCCCCGCGGGCCGCGGGCTGGGCCTCCCGGGGCGGCCGGGCCGTCCTGCTGGGCAGCCCGCGCCACGGAGACGCCGGCCCCGCCGCCCACTCCGGGAAGAGGGACGAGGGCGCCGGCGCCCCGGAGCCGCTGCGGCAGGACGTGCCCTTCGGGCCGCCGCGGCACGAGATCCCCGGGCCGGTGCCTCCCGCGCCCCGGACGCCGTACCCGCCGCGTCGACGCGTACGGGCGCCGAAGCCGACGGCACCGCGACGGGCCGCGGCGCGGGGGCCCCCGGCACGCACGGCGCGGGTGCACCCGGTACACACGGCGCCGGAGCCCCCGGCACGCACGGCGCGGGTGCACCCGGTACACACGGCGCCGGAGCCCCCGGCACGCACGGCGCGGGCGGTCCCGACGGGACGGCCGGCGGGGGGCTGGCCGCCTACCTCGTCGACCCCGAGGGGGTGGCGGCCCCCGCCCTGCTGGCGGTCGAGCGCGCCGCCGCCACGCTGCGCGTCTGCGACCTCAGCCAGGACGGACGGCTCGCACTGGTACGGCGCGGCCCCCGCGGACGGCGCGAGGCCCTCGTCGTCCGCACCGCCGACCTGCGGACCACCTACGCGCTGCCGGTCGCCGACGGTGACCCGTGGATCGGCCGCTTCTCGCCGGACGGCAGGACGCTGTGGCTGCGCAGCGACGCGGCACGCGAGTTCGCCGCGCTGTTCGCCGTCCGCCTCTCCGCCGAGGGGGAGCGGCGGGCACTGGTCGTCGCCGCCGAGCGCGCGGACTGCGGACTGGAACTGCTGGCCTTCGGCCGTGACGGGCACACCGCGATCCTGGCCTGGAACGTGCGCGGCGCCAGTGAGCTGGAGGTCCTCGCCGTCACACCGGCCGCGGGCACCGGGGACGCCCTGGTGCGCCCGCCGCGGGCGGTGCCGCTGCCGCACGAGGTGGTGACACGCGTCGTGCCCGCCGGCAGCCGGGCGGCCCTGGTGCTGGCCCTGTCCGGGTCGCAGCGCCGCCCGGCGTGTGGTGGCTCTCCGACGGCGCCGCGCTGCGCACCCCGTGGTCCTCGCGGGACGAGGACGCCGTCCCGCCCGGCCGTCCCCCGTGCGTCCCGTACCGGTGCGGCCGACGGCACGCGACGGACTGCCGCTGAGCGGCTGGTACTACCGCGCGCCGGGCCGGGGACCCGGCGAACCGGCGCCGTGCGTGATCCACCTCCACGGCGGCCCGGAGGAGCAGGAGAGGCCGGTGTTCAACCGCTGTACCACGAGCTGCTGGGCCGGGGCCTGGACGTCTTCGCCCCCGACGTGCGCGGCTCCTCGGGCCACGGCCGGTCCTTCGTCGACGCCGACCTCGGCACGGGACGCTTCGCCGCGATCCAGGACGTGGCCGACTGCGCCGCCCACGCCGTGGTGGCCCGCCTCGCCGACCCCCGGCGACTGGCCGTGATGGGACGCTCGTACGGCGGCTACCTGGTGATGGCCTCCCTGGTCGGGCACCCGGACCTCTTCCGCACCGGCGTCGCGACCTGCGGGATGTCCGACTTCGCGACCTTCTACGCCGGTACCGAGCCGTGGATCGCGGAATCGGCGGCGCACAAGTACGGTCACCCGAACACGACCGCGAACTGCTGCGCGCGCTGTCCCCGATGACCGGCATCGACGCGCTCCGGGTGCCGTTCCTCGCCGTGCACGGCGAACACGACACCAACGTGCCGCCCGGCGAATCCGAACAGTTCGTGCGCGCGGCCCGCGAACGCGGTGTACCGGCCGAACTGCTGACGCTGCGCAACGAGGGCCACGACTTCCTGCGCGCGGACAGCCGGCGGATCTATCGCCGCGCCGCGGCCGACTGGATCGAGCGCCACCTCGCGAGGTGACCCGGGCGGCAGCTGCCCCGGGCGCGCCGGCCGTGCACCGGTGACCCGGCTCCGCGCCGGAGGGGACCGTGTCCGGCCCGGCACCGTCCGTGTGCCCACGTCGCCCGCGCCCTCCCCGGCCCGCTCGAGCTCTCCCCGGCACCTGTGCGGGTTAGTGTGGAAGCGGTCGCGGCATTCGGAGACGGCCCGGACCCGTGTCTCGTTCCCAGGCGATCGGCACCGTCGGACGGGCACGAACGCGTCGCGAGCCCGGCCACGGCAGTCACCCCAGGGGAGCAGAGGGCGGTCGATGACGACGATCGGCGTGGAAGAGGAATACCTGCTGCTCGACCCGTGACGGGCCTTCCGCTGCCGTACTCCGAGAAGGTGCGTCTGTCGGCGGACCTGGCCCGCCTCGCCGAGGGTGAGGAACTGCAGTCCGAACTGCTCCAGGTCCAGGTCGAGGTGGCGACTCCCGTGTGCGGCACGCTGGAGGAGGTCGGGGGGCACCTGCTGCGCCTGCGGCACGCGGTCGGCGCGGCCGCCGAGGAGCACGGCTGCCGGATGGTGGCAGCGGCGACGCCGCCGCTGCGTGACGGCCGCCCCGTGGGCGTCACCGACGAGGCGCGTTACCGCGCCATGGTGGTGCAGGCGCCCCAGCTGGTGGCGGAGCAGTTCGTCAACGGCATGCACGTGCACGTGGCCGTGCCCGGCCGGGAGGCGGGCGTGCGGGTGCTGAACCGGATCCGGGTCTGGCTGCCGGTGCTGACGGCGATGTCGGCGAACTCCCCGCTGTGGGACGGCCACGACACCGGGTTCGCCAGCTGGCGCACGGTGATCTTCAGCCGCTGGCCGGTCACCGGCATCGCCCCCTCGTTCCGCGACGCGGCGGACTACGACCGCCGGCTGCAGTGCCTGCTGGAGAGCGGTCTGATCTCGGACACCGGGCAGGTGTACTGGCAGGCCCGTCTCTCGGAGCGCTATCCACGGTCGAGGTGCGCTGTCCGGACGTCCAGCTCCACGCGGACGACGCCGTCATGCTCGCCGGAATCGTCCGGGCCCTGGTGGCGACGGCCCTGGCCGAGGCGACCGCCGACCAGGCACCGCCGCCGGACCGGGCGCCGGAACTGCTGCAGGCCGCCATGTGGCACGCCGCCCGGCACGGACTCGACGACACCCTGATCGACCCGGCAGGCGGCCGGCGCCGCGCCGGCGACGTGCTGTGCCGGCTGCTGGGGCACATCGCCCCCGCCCTCGACGCCGCCGGCGACACCCGGCAGGTCACGGCCCTCGTCCACCGCCTCCTCCAGGAGGGGACCGGCGCCGACCGGCAACGGCCGCCCTCGCACAGGGCGGCATACGCGCGGTCGTCGACCTGCTCACCAGGGAAAGCACCGTGCCGTGAACGGTGGGCCGGGCCCCTCGCCCCGCACCGCGGACGAGCTGAGCGGTGAACCCGCCGCCGGCTCCGCGTACCACGTCGTCGACCACCGCTTCGAGGCCGTCGACGGGAGCGCCACGCCCTCATCGCCTACGGCGCGCAGGACGACGGAACCGAGGACGAACGCGAACTGCTCGACACGGCACGCGCCTGGTCCTGTCCGCCGTCCGCGCAGCGCCCGGCGCCGGAGCCGTCCTGAGCGCGGTTCGGCGGACCCGGCGGGGCCGGCGGGACCAGGAAGTCGAACTCGGGGCGCTCCCAGCCCACGGCGGGCGGGTTCGCGGGCGCGGTTCCGGTGCGCACCGCGCCCACGCCCCGGTAGAAGCCCTCGGCCGGCGGATGCGACACCACCCGGACGCGGTCGAGCCCGGCGGCGCGCGCCTCGGCCAGCATGTGGGCGACGAGCAGCCGTCCGATGCCGCGGCCCTGCGCTTCGTCGGCGACGAACAGCAGGTCGAGCTCCCGCGGGCGAGCAGCAGCGAGTAGAAACCGAGGACGCGGGCCCCGTCCCCGTGATCGGCGACGGCCACGAAAACACGGTGGGCCTCGATGTACCCGCGCCCGACCCGGTGGTCCGCGACCATGGCCGCGTACCGCCCCTCGTAGGCCGCGAGCCACGCACGAGCCGCGTGAGCCGCTTGGCGTCCTTCGCGACGGCTCGCCGTACGGTGACCGGCCCGCTCCCCGGCGTGACACCTGACGTCATGCGAAGAGTATTACGCATCGGGAGGGCGCCCCCGCGCGAGGACGATCCGTCCTCCTCCCCGACGTCAGGACGCGACCCGGAAAACACGGCGGCGCAGTCGTATCCGGCGGGACCCCGGGTACCCGTCGCCCCGAGCCCGGCATCGTCATGAGAAGGGAACGCGCAGATGAGCACGGTCAAGGAAACGGTCGAGGTGGACGTCCCCGTCCGTACCGCCTACAACCAGTGGACGCAGTTCGAGGAGTTCCCCCGGTTCATGGAGGGAGTGGAAGAGGTCAGGCAGCTCGACGACCGCCACAACCACTGGACGACCGAGATCGGCGGAACCCGGCGCGAGTTCGACACCGAGATCGTCGACCAGCTCGCGGACGAACGCATCACCTGGCGCACCACCAGCGGCGACACCCGGCAGAGGGGCACGGTCCGGTTCGAGCGCCTGGACGACACGCACACCCGGGTGGAGCTGGTGATGGATGTCGAGCCGAGCGGGATGGTGGAGAAGGCCGCCGACGCGCTCGGCACGATCGACCGGCGCGTCAAGGGCGACATGAAGCGCTTCAAGCAGTACGTCGAGGAGCGCGGGCCGAGTCCGGAGCCTGGCGCGGCCGCCTCAAGCCGGGCGACGCCGGCCCCTCGCTCTGACCCACCGGCCCCGCCCCGGTACCGGTGTGCTGAAGCCGTGCCGAGAGCTCACCGCATCCGTCCCGCACCGAACCGCGGGGCGTGACGACGGCGCCGCCCGCGCCCGTCGCCGGCGCGGCCGAGGGGCCGCGCGAGGCCCACGGGGGAAGACGGGAGAAGGCGGTCCTCGACGGCACCGGCCCGGCCGTCCCGTGAGGCACGGTCTTCGTCCGGCCGGCCCCGACGGCGCCGGCAGGACGACCGCCGTCAAGGTCCCTCCGCCCTCGTCACCGCCGACGTCGGCGCCCCGCGGGCCGGCGGCCGCGACCTGGCCTCCGCCCCGCGGGCGGTGCGTGCCGAGACCGGCGTCACGGGTCGGTTCTCCGCCGTCGACGGCCTGGTCGCCGGCGAGGAGAACATGCTGCTCATGGCGGACCTGCCCCCTCCGCGGCGGGGGCCGCCGTGCCGCCGCCGGCCCGCTGGAGCGCTTCGGCCTCACCGGGACCACCGGAAAACCCGTCTCCGGAGGAGACCACGGAGCCGGTGCGCGTGGGGTGGGCTCCTGCCCGCGAGGGGCGACCTGCGGCAGCAGGGCCGGGCCGGTGCTCGCACGTGCGGGCCGGCCGGGCCCGCCGATCGCCTGCGGCGGGTCCGGTTCTCCGGAGCCGGGATGGGTAGAGCTCTCTCCATAGGAGAGCGTGAAGCAGCCGCCCGGGCAGCTGCGAGGCGTGTGAGCGCTCCTCGCGCGTGCCGTTCCGGGTGACCGGCGGGCCGTACCGGTGACCACGGACGGCGTGCCTCCTTCACGCGCCGCGTCCTCGGAAGGGGGCCCTGTGGAGCCGTGGCTGATCTGGGTGGTCATCGCGGGATTCCTCGCCCTGGCGGAGATCTTCACGCTCACCGCCGCGCTGGGCATGCTCGGCGGGGCCGCGCTGATCACGGCCGGAACCGCTGCCCTGGGGCTGCCCGCGCCCCTCCAGCTCCTCGTGTTCACCGTCGTCGCCACGCTCAGCCTGGTCTTCCTGCGCCCGGTCGCGCTGCGGCACGTGCTGCCGCCCCAGACGGAGCGGTTCGGCGTCGACGCACTGATCGGGAAGTCCGCCTACGTCACCTCCGAGGTGACCGGAACCGGTGGCAGAGTCCGGATCGAGGGTGAGGAGTGGACGGCGCGCGCCTATGACGAGACGTTGGTGATTCCCCCTGGAACGGCCGTGGACGTCATGGAGATCAGCGGCTCCACCGCACTCGTCTACCCCCGGGAGTGAACCATGGAAGCTTCGGCGTTCCTCATCGCCGGCCTGATCGTCGCCCTGCTGGCGGTCCTCACCGTGGTGCGGGCGGTGCGCATCGTGCCCCAGGCACGCGCCCGCAACGTCGAACGGCTCGGCCGCTACCACCGGACGCTGAAACCCGGCCTCAGCCTCGTGATCCCCTTCATCGACCGCGTGTATCCGGTGATCGACCTGCGGGAACAGGTCGTCTCCTTCAAACCGCAGCCGGTGATCACCGAGGACAACCTGGTCGTCGAGATCGACACCGTGCTGTACTTCCAGGTCACCGATCCGCGCGCGGCCTTCTACGAGATCGCCAATTTCCTCCAGGCGGTGGAGCAGCTCACCGTCACCACCCTGCGCAACGTGGTGGGGTCCATGGACCTGGAGAAGACCCTCACCTCCCGCGACACCATCAACAGCCAGCTCCGCGGGGTGCTGGACGAGGCCACCGGCAAATGGGGCCTCCGGGTCAACCGGGTGGAGATCAAGGCCATCGACCCTCCCCAGTCCATCAAGGACGCCATGCAGAAGCAGATGCGGGCCGAGCGGGACAAGCGGGCCGCGGTCCTCGGCGCCGAGGGACAGCGCCAGTCGCAGATCCTCACCGCCGAGGGTGACAAGCAGGCCGCCGTCCTGCGCGCGGAGGGCAACCGTACGGCCGCGATCCTCCAGGCCGAAGGGCAGTCCCGGGCCATCGACGAGGTGTTCCAGGCCGTGCACCGCAACGATCCCGACCCCAAGCTCCTCGCCTACCAGTACCTCCAGACGCTGCCTCACCTCGCGCAGGGGCCGGGCAACAACTTCTGGGTGATCCCCAGCGAGATCACCTCCGCGCTCAGCGACGTGTCACGGGCGTTCAGCGAGGTCCTGCCCCAGTCGCCGGCCACGCGCGAGAAGCGCTCGGACGGCGGGGCGGCCCAGGCGGCCAGCGACGCCGCGCAGGCCGCGGAGGCGGCTGCCGAGGCCCTCGCCGACGCGGCCAGGGCCGACGGCGCGACCCCCGTGCCCTCCCCGACGACCGGGGCCCCGCAAACGGGTGAGCGGCGCTCCGCCGGCGTGCCCGCCCCTGCCTTCGTGCCGGAGCCGCCCGGTCGGTGCCCGCCCCGGCCGGCCCGTGGCCGGGGCCGGTGCGGCGGCCGGGGTCAGGCCGGTCGGCGCAGTCCCGCGACCAGGACCTCGACCAGTCGGCGGGCGTCGTAGCGCGGGTCGTTCTCCGCCCCGATGCAGAGGTTGCCGACACCCCGCAGCAGCGCGTAGGCGTCCAGGTCGGAGCGGATCTCCCCGGCGGCGGCCGCGGCTTCGAGCAGTCGGGCGCACACGGGCACGAGGCGGTCGAGGAAGTGGGCGTGCAGCGCCTCGAAGCCCGCGTCGTCGGACCGGAGCACGGCGGCGAGGCCGTGCTTGGTGACCAGGAAGTCGACGAACAGGACGATCCAACGCCCCAGGGCGGCGTGCGGGGTCGGGCCGGTCGCCAGCAGGGCCGGCCCCGCCTCGGCGCAGGCTTCGATCTGGTGCCGGTAGACGGCGATGATGAGGTCCGCCCGCGTCGGGAAGTGGCGGTAGATCGTGCCCACCCCGACGCCGGCCCGGGCCGCGATGTCGCGGACCGGCGCGTCCACGCCCGAGACGACGAAGGCGGCGGCGGCCGCCTCGAGAAGGCTCTCCTTGTTGCGCCGGGCGTCCTTCCGCCCGGGCTCCGCCGTCTGTTTCCCGCCCCGGTCCTTCCCGTGCCCGTCTTTCCCCTGCTCGTCGCCGTCGCCCACGTGCGGTTCCCTTCCCTGCTCACCTTGCAAAGCGGAACGTCGTTCCGTATCGTCTCTTCCGGAACAAGGTTCCGCTTTGTTCATGATGCCAGAGCGCGGACCGGCCGCCAAGCCACGCACCCGCGCACGCACCCCGCCACGCTTCACCCGCAACGGAGGAGACACGGTCATGCAGTACCGCACCCTGGGCCGAACCGGCGTACAGGTCAGCACCCTCGCGCTCGGCGCGATGAACTTCGGCGCGCTCGGACGCACCACCCAGGACGAGGTCACGGCCATCGTCGACGCCGCGCTCGAGGCCGGCGTCAACGTCATCGACACCGCCGACGTGTACAGCGGCGGCGAGTCGGAGGAGATGATCGGCAAGGCCCTCGCCGGCCGCCGCGACGACGTCGTCCTGGCCACCAAGGCCGGCATGCCGATGGGGGAGGAGCGCAACCACCGGGGCGGTTCCCGCCGTTGGCTGGTCAGCGCGCTCGACGACAGCCTGCGCCGCCTCGGCGTCGACCACGTCGACCTCTACCAGATCCACCGCTGGGACCCCAGCACCAGCGACGAGGAGACCCTGTCGGCCCTGACCGACCTCCGGCGCGCGGGCAAGATCCGCCACTTCGGCTCCTCCACCTTCCCCGCCCACCGCATCGTGCAGGCGCAGTGGGCCGCCCGCGAACACCACCTCGGCCGTTACGTCACCGAACAGCCCAGCTACTCCGTCCTCCAGCGGGGGATCGAGACCCACGTGCTTCCCGTGACCGAGGAGTACGGGCTCGGCGTCCTCGTGTGGAGCCCGCTGGCCTCGGGCTGGCTGTCGGGCGCCGTCCGCGCGGGCCGGGAGATCACCACCAGCCGCTCGGCGTTCATGCCGCAGCGCTTCGACACCACCCTCCCCGCCAACCGGGCCAGGCTCGACGCCGTCGAGCGGCTGGCCGAGGTCGCCGACGGGGCCGGCCTGACCATGATCCAGCTGGCCCTCGGCTTCGTGACCGCGCACCCCGCCGTGACCGGCGCGCTCATCGGTCCCCGCACGCTGGAGCACCTGCACGCGCAGCTCGCCGCCGCCGACACCGTGCTCTCCGCCGACGTGCTCGACGCGATCGACGCCGTCGTGGCCCCCGGCACCGACCTTGCCGCACACGAGAAGCACGACACCCCGCCGTCCCTGCTCGACCCCTCCCTGCGGCGCCGCTGACCGCCGAGGGGCGGCGTACGGGCGTACGAGGGGCGCCGTCCGAGAGGGCGTACGAGCGGCGGCGACCGTCCGCCTCGGCCGTCGGCCCGGGGCGGCCATGAGGACCGGGCGGGATCACCCACCCGCAGGCGGGGGCGGCCGGTCACCTCCAGGGCGGCACGAGCAGGACGTGGACGTCCTGGCCGGCGAAGATCAGGCCGTCGGGATGGCCGAGGTCGATGGCGAGCGCCAACTCCTCGTCGGTGGGCCAGTTGGCCGCCAGCAGGCCGAGCTGCACCTGATGTCCGATGTGCACCTCGGGGAGCGTGTGGAGCATGCGCTCCACGGAGGTGAAGACGGGAACCGTGTGCGGCTGCGGCGGGTCGTCGATCACCGGGAGGGTGAGCCTGCCGTCCTGCGGGGCGTGACGGGCGGCGAACTCGTCCGGCTCCGGAACCAGGATGTCGCAGGCGACCAGGGTGTCCAGCACCGTCCGGTCGTCGGGCGTGCGGTTGAGATCGCGCAGCGCCTCCTGGGCGGCCGCCACGAGCAGTTCCTCGGGGATGCTGTCGTCGCGCATGGCTCACCCCATCGTGGCCCGGCCGGACCGCCCGGTGCCGGGTGCGCCAGGCGTCGCGTGGCTTCACCTTTCCGGTACCCGGGGCGGGTCGGGCCATGCGGGGTCCTCGGGCCAGGACGCCCTTTCCTCCCTCGCGTTCCTCCCGCCCCGGCACGGGTGCACGGGCCGACGGTCCCCTCCCCGTCGCGAACGCGGGGCCGTGGCATTAATGCCGTGCCCGGACACCGGTGGTGGTGCAGACTCGCTCCATGGCCGACATGGGGGCGTTCCGGGACGAGGTGAGTGCCTGGGCGGCCGGTGGTCCCGGCGGGCCGGCGAGGGAGCTGGCGGCGCGGCTGGGGGTGCGCACCGCGGTGCTGCTCGAAGGACCGAGCGACCTCGCCGCCGTCGAGGCGCTGGCCGCACGGCGCGGCCGGGACCTGGCCGCCGAAGGGGTGTGCGTCGTGTCCATGGGCGGGGCGATGAGCATCGCCCGCCACGCCGACGTCCTCGGCCCGCCCGGCCTCGGCCTGCGCCTGGCCGGACTCTGCGACGAACGCGAACAGCCCTTCTACGACCGCGGCCTGGAGCGGGCGGGGGCGCCGCGCGAGGGCTTCTTCGTGTGCGTGACGGACCTGGAGGACGAACTCGTCCGCGCGCTGGGTCCGGCGAGGACCGAGGAGGTCGTCCGGGCCGCGGGCGACCTCCGCGCCTGGCAGACCTTCCTGCACCAGCCCGCTCAGCACGGCCGGTCCCGGCAGCGGCAGTTGCGGCGCTTCCTCGGCACGAAGAAGGGCCGCAAGATCCGCTACGGCCGCCTCCTGGTCGAGGCCCTCGCCCCCGACCGGGTACCGGCCCCGCTCGACGACCTCCTCGGCAGCCTGTGACCGACAGCCCGTGACCGACAGCCCGTGACCCGACGGACGGCGGACCGCCCTGCCCGGACGGGCGCCGGGACGGTGCGCCGAGCCGACAGACCGGAGACCTCGAACCATGACTTCCCACCTGCACGCGCTCACCCTCGACGCGAACGACCCCGCCCGTCTCGCCCGCTTCTGGGGCGACTTCCTCGGCTGGGAGGGGGCGGACGACTCCCCTGACGGCATCGAGCTGCTGCCCCGCGACGACACGGGGTTCCGGATGCGTTTCCTGCCGACCCGGGAGCGCAAGACGAGCCCGAACCCCATGCACTTCGACCTGACGAGCACCTCCCCCGAGGACCAGCGGCAGGTCGTGGCGAAGGCGGTCGGGCTCGGCGCCCGGCACATCGACATCGGCCAGCGCCCGGAGGAGGGGCACGTGGTGCTCGCCGACCCCGAGGGCAACGAGTTCTGCGTCGTCGGGCCGGGCAACGCCTTCCTCGCGGACTGCGGATTCGTCGGAGCGCTCGCGTGCGACGGTTCGCGGGACGTCGGGTACTTCTGGAGCCGGGCGCTGGGCTGGCCACTGGTCTGGGACCAGGACGAGGAGACCGCGATCCGCTCCCCGCACGGCGGCCCCAAGATCACGTGGGGCGGCCCGCCGCTGATGACGAAGACGGGGAAGGACCGGCTCCACTTCGACATCGCGCCGCCCGCCGGCGGAGACCGGCAGGCGGAGGTGGACCGGCTCGTCTCCCTCGGGGCGAAGCGCGTCGACACCGGCCGGGGCCGGACCGACCGGGTGGTCATGGCCGACCCGGACGGCCACGAGTTCTGCGTGCTGCCCTCTCGATGACGAGGCGGCCCCGCCGCCGGTGACGTCACGGCACCGGCGGCTGATCGTCTTCCTCGGCCCGCCACCAGCGTGTACGTTCGAACGGACCCGGCGCAGGGTGATCATCGCCCCGCCACATCCGCGCGAAAAGAACACCTCATCCATGGACCTGGCCACGCGCCGCCGCAGAACGGCGCTGTTTCTCCTGTTTCTCGTACCCGGTCTGTCGATCTCCTCCTGGGTGACGCGGACACCCGACATCAGGGACCTCCTCGGCGCGTCGACCGCGCAGATGGGGGTCATCCTGTTCGGGCTCTCCGTCGGCTCCATGATCGGCATCCTCGGCTCCGGAGCGCTGGTGGCCAGGTTCGGCACCCGGCCCGTCATGGGCGCGGGGACGCTGCTGGTCGTCCTCAGCATGGCGGTCGTCGGCGGCGGGGCGATGCTCGCCTCCGCTCCCGTCGTCACCGCCGGTCTGTTCCTCTTCGGCGCCGGCATGGGCGGGGGAGAGGTCGCGGTCAACGTCGACGGCGCCGAGGTCGAACGGCTGGCGGGCCGGACGGTGCTGCCCACGCTGCACGGCTTCTTCAGCCTGGGCACCGTCGTGGGAGCCGCGTGCGGCATCCTGTGCACCGCGGCCGCCGTTCCGGTGCAGTGGCACCTGGCCGCCGTCGTCGCCGTCACGGCCGGCATGCTCGCCCACGCCCTGCGCGCCGTCCCCGGCGGGGTGGGCAGGACCCGGGACCGGGACCGCGGCCGGCGGACCGACAGCGGTACCGCGTCGCCCCGGGCGAAGGTCTGGAAGGAGCGGCGGCTGCTCCTGATCGGCGGCGTCATCCTGGCGATGGCCCTGGCCGAGGGGTCCGCGAACGACTGGCTGCCCCTCCTCATGGTCGACGGCCACGGCGTGGACCCCGCCCTGGGGTCCGCCGTCTACACGGGGTTCGCCGCCGCCATGACGATCGGCCGCTTCGGCGGCGGCTTCCTCATCGACCGCGTCGGCCGTGCGCCCGTCGTGCGGGCCAGCGCCGTCTCGGCGACCCTCGGGATCGCCGTCGTCGCCTTCGCCGACTCCGCCCTCCTGGCGGGTGCCGCCGTGCTGTTCTGGGGCATGGGAGCCTCGCTCGGCTTCCCCGTCGCGCTCTCGGCGGCCGGTGACTCCGGTGCGGACGCGGCGGCCCGCGTCAGCCTCGTCGCCATGATCGGTTACGTCGCGTTCCTCGTCGGCCCTCCCGGCCTCGGTTTCCTCGGGGACCACTACGGCCTGCGCACCGCCATGCTCGTCGTCCTCGCCTTCACCGCCGTGGCCGTCGCCCTCGCCCCGGCCGTCGGCACCCGCTCCACCACGCCCTCGCACGCCCCCGACCCCGCGGTGCGGCCCTGACACCGGCTGACCCCGCCTGACGCCGGTCGGCACCGCCTGACACCGTCGCCCTTCGCGGGCGGTCCTCCGGCCCGGGGCGACGGCGTCCCGCCCGCGATTCCCGCCCGCGATTCCCGCCCGCGATTCCCGCGCGCGGGACTCATGAATCCGTTGCCCGGACGCCTGCGGATTGGCCCGAAAAACACATTCACTCGATCGGATGAGTGACCCATCCGCGAGGCCGTCGGGGCCGGATTCCCCACGTGACCGACGACGAGAAGAAACCGCGGAAAACCCGCTCGCCGATGCGCGCGGCGCTCGGTGCGCTCAGCGGCGTGCTGGCGGGTGGCACGGCGCTGGCCGTGGCCGAGCTGGCCTCGGCGTGGGTGCGTCCGCAGGCCGGTCCGGTCGTCGCCGTGGGCGGTGCCGCGATCGACCGCACGCCCGCCGCGGTGAAGGACTGGGCGATCCGCAATTTCGGCACCGACGACAAATTGGTGCTGCAACTCGGAATTCTCGCGGTATCGGCCCTCTGTGCGACAGCGCTGGGTGTTCTCGCCCTGCGGTATCGGGTTCTCGGCGCCGTCGGAGTTCTTCTCCTCGGGGCGGCCGGCGCGGCCGCGGCGCTCAGCCGGCCGGACTCGGACGGTTTCACCGACGCGCTGCCCTCCGCGGCGGGCGCGGTCGCCGGAGCGGCGCTGCTGTACTTCCTCGCCGGCCGGCTGGAGCCACGCGATCCCGCGCCGCACCTGCCGGACGGCGCCTCCGCGGGGGACGACCCCTCCGGGGCACCGGGCTGGGACCGCCGCGGCTTCGTGATCGCCGCCTCCGCCGCGGCCGTCGCGTCGGCCGGCGCGGGCGCCCTCGGCCGGACACTGAACGGGTCGAGCGGCCGTGACGCGGTCGCCTCCCGCAGGGACCTCGTCCTGCCGTCGCCGGGCTCGCCCGCTCCGCCGCTTCCCCGCGGTACGCGGCTGGCGATTCCCGGGATCAGCCCTTCGTCACCCCGAACGAGGACTTCTACCGGGTGGACACCGCCCTGGTGGTGCCGAAGGTGGACGCCACGTCCTGGCGGCTGCGCCTGCACGGCAGGGGAGTCACCAGGCCGGTCACGCTCACCTTCGACGACCTGCTGCGGCGCGAGCTGATCGAGCGCGACATCACCCTCACCTGTGTGTCCAACGAGGTCGGCGGCCCCTACACCGGCAACGCCCGCTGGACCGGCGTACGTCTCGCCGCCCTCCTCGCCGAGTGCGGCGTCCGGCCTCCCTCGGAGGGCGGGCCCGCCGATCAACTGGTGGCGCGTTCGGTCGACGGCATGACCCTCGGGACGCCGGTGGAGGACGTCATGGACGGCCGGGACGCCCTCCTCGCCGTCGGGATGAACGGCGAGCCGCTGCCCTTCGCCCACGGGTTCCCGGTCCGCATGGTGGTGCCCGGCCTGTACGGCTACGTCTCCGCCTGCAAGTGGATCGAGGACATCGAACTGACCACGTTCGACGCCTACGACACCTACTGGGTCAAACGGAAGTGGGCCCGCCGGGCACCGGTCAAGACCCAGTCCCGGATCGACACCCCGAAACCGTTCGCCCGCCCCCGGGCCGGCACCGTCATGGTCGCCGGGGTCGCCTGGGCCCAGCACCGCGGCATCGACAAGGTCGAGGTGCGCGTCGACGACGGCCCCTGGCAGGAGGCGCGCCTGGCGGCCGAGGACTCGCTCGACACCTGGCGCCAGTGGTCCCTCCCCTGGCAGGCCACGAAGGGCGGCCACACCCTCACGGTGCGCGCCACCGACCGCACCGGTGCGGTGCAGACCGACACCCGCACCCGCACCGTCCCCGACGGCGCCAGCGGCCGGCACTCCGTGGTGGTCACCGTCGAGTGACCCCCACCTGACCACACAAGCCACCTTTCCCCCATGAACGCAGCCTCCGCTGCATCCATCCCTCAGGAGAGAACCATGATGAACACCCGTGTCCGCCGCATCGCCATGACCGTCGCGGCCGCCGCCGTCCTGCCCCTGGCCCTGACCGCCTGCTCCGACGACGGCGGCGACTCCGCCTCCTCGGACTCCTCCAGCAAGGCGGCTGCCCCGGCGACGGCGTCCGACGACGGCATGGAGGGTCCGACGGACACCTCCGCCGTGGACGAGCCGTTCGGCCCCGCCTGTGCCTCGGTGCCGGAGGACGGTGCCGGCTCCTTCGACGGCATGGCCCAGGACCCGGTGGCCACCGCCGCGTCCAACAACCCCGCCCTGTCCACCCTGGTGACGGCGGTGAAGAAGGCCGGCCTCGTCGACACCCTCAACAACGCCCAGAACATCACCGTGTTCGCCCCGACCAACGATGCTTTCGCCAAGATCCCGAAGGCCGACCTGGACAAGGTCCTCAACGACAAGGCCACCCTGACGAAGATCCTCACCTACCACGTCGTCGGTCAGAAGCTCGCCCCGGCGGACCTGGAGAACGGCTCCTTCGACACCCTGGAGAAGTCGAAGCTGACCACCTCCGGCTCGGACGAGTCGTACACGGTCAACGACTCCGCCAAGGTGGTCTGCGGCAACGTCAAGACCGCCAACGCCCACGTGTACATCATCGACACCGTCCTGATGCCCGGCAGCTGACGGCGGGCGGCCCGCACCGGGCCGCTCGACGACGCGGACAGGGGTGGCCGGGGGCAGGGGCCCCGGCCACCCCGCCGCTCGTTCCGCTGTCCCACCGGTCCCGCTGTCCCGTCGATCGCGCCGGTCGCGCCGTTCCGTCGTACTGCCGATCCGTCGTCCCGCCGGTCCGTCGTCCCGTCGGTCGGTCGTCCCGTCGGTCGGTCGTCAGGCGGAGGGTTCCGGTGCCGGGGAGTCGGCCCGGCCGCCCGCTCCCAGGAGGCCCGTCGCCTCGAAGGGGTGCGCGGCGGCCAGCCGGGGCAGCTCCCTGCGGGAGAGCATGGTGACCACCGGCGGCATGGCCGCCCGGACGAGCTGCGTGGCCCGCAGCCAGGACGGCACATAGACGCTGGGGCGGCGCCGCTCGACGGCGCGCACCAGCCGTTCCGCCACGAAGGGCGCGGGATACACCGTGCGGGCCGGCGGGGGCATGTGGCCGCGCAGCTCCCGCAGCACCGCGTGCGCGTCGACGTCGCGGATCATGTCGGTGTCGGTCCAGTTGATGTAGGCGATGCCCACGCCCACGCGCCGGTGGGCGACTTCGGCGCGCAGGGAGTGGCAGAACGACTCGACACCCGCCTTGGAGGCGCAGTAGGCGCTCATCATCGGCGCGGCCCCGATGGAGGCGAGCGACGCCACCTGGAGGAAGTAGCCGCAGGTGTCGAACAGGGCCGGCAGATGGGCACGGGCGGTGACGGCACTGCCGACCAGGTTCACCTCCACCACCCGACGCCAGATCGCGGGGTCCGACTGCGCGAAGGCCCGCCCTCCGCCAGGCCCGCGTTCGCGACCACCACGGACGGCGCCCCCAGACGCTCCCTCACCTCGGCGGCCACCTCCGCCATACGGGCGTCGTCGGTGACGTCCACCTCCCAGCACAGCGACTCGGTCGGCAGCCGTTCCCGGACCCTGGCCAGGGTGTCCTCCTCGCGGCCCAGCAGCGCCACCCGGACGCCGAGGTCGGCCAGCCGCACGGCGATCGCCTCCCCCAGCCCCCGTGCCGCTCCCGTCACCACCGCCGTACGGCCCCGCAGCGGGCTCACGTTCCCCGTCACGCGGCGACCCCCTCGGCGCCGGCGGCCCCGGCGCGGCGCGGGACCGACGGCGAACCGCCGTCCGGGGCCGCCGACACCGCCGGGTTCGCGCGGCCTCGGGGCCGGTGGCCTCCGCCCGGTGCCGCGCTCCGGCGGCCCGCCGTCGTCTTCCTGGTCGCCCTGCCCAGTCGCGTCTTGCCCATGTGAGAGTCCGTTTCCGATCCAGCGGGAAGCGCCGTTGTCGGCCCGGTCCCAGCCTGACCGCCCGGCCCGCCGCCGCACCCGCACGGCGGGCGCCCGCACCGCCCGTGACGGTCAGGCGTGGGAGAGGGCGAAGGAGACGAGGAAGCCGCTCACGGTGATCAGCCCGATGGCCAGGTGGGCGTCCTCGAACGCCTCGGGGATCATCGTGTCGGCGACCATCGCGAGGATCGCTCCGGCGGCCACCGCCGTCACGGCGGCGATCACCGTCGGGGAGAAGCGGCCGACCACCGTGTAGCCGAGGACGGAGGAGACGGTGCTCGCGGCCGTGATCGCGCCCCACACCCCGAAGACGTAGGCCCTGCCGCGCCCGGCCTTCTTCATGCCCGCCGAACTGGACAGTCCCTCGGGGACGTTGCTGATGAAGACCGCGGCGACGGTCACCAGACTGACCGTCCCGCCGTCGAGCAGGCCCACACCGATGACCGCGGACTCCGGGACGCCGTCGAGCAGCGCGCCGAGGGCGAGTGCCAGGCCCGAACCGCTCTGCTGGGCCTCCGTGGGCTGGGCCTGCGCCCGCCGGTGGCCGGAGCGCTTGCGGTGCCGGGCGCCCCGGCCGGCCAGCCACACGTTGCCCGCGGTGTAGGCGGCGGCGCCCGCCAGGGTCCCGACCGCGACAGGGGTGAGCCCCGCCTCGTCGTACGCCTCCGAGAGCAGTTCGGAACTGACGGCCGACAGCAGTACTCCCGCGCCGAACGCCATGACCGTGGCGATCACCTTCTGCGGTACCCGCAGGCCGAACCCCACCACCGCCCCGAGCAGCAACGCCGAACCCGCCACCAGCCCCCACAGACCCGCCAGTACCACTTCCGTCATGAACCCGGGGTACCCGGCGCGGGCGTCACCGTCGCACGGGTGCGCGGTGATGTGACCGGAAGCACGTCCGCGGCCCGCACCGCGCGTCCCTCCGCGGTCCGTACCGGGCGTCCTTCCGGGTTCTTCATCGCGCGTCCCTCCACGGCCCGTCGGCGCTCGCGTGGCGCTCGCGTGGCGACGAGCTCCGTCCCGCGGACCCACGAGGCCGCCCACCTCGTAGGGCGGGGCGGCCTCGGCCGGCTGGCGGAGCGGGTTCAGACCGCGTCGCGCCGGGGCAGGCGCCAGTTCGGGCGGGGGAAGTGGCAGGTGTAGCCCTCCGGGTAGCGTTCCAGGTAGTCCTGGTGCTCGGGTTCGGCTTCCCAGAACTCGTCGGCCGGGACCACCTCGGTCACGACCGGGCCCGGCCACAGGCCCGACATGTCGACGTCGGCGATCGTCTCCTCGGCGATGCGCCGCTGCTCGTCGTCCAGGTAGAAGACGGCGGAGCGGTAGCTGGCGCCGATGTCGTTGCCCTGCCGGTTCTTCGTGGTCGGGTCGTGGATCTGGAAGAAGTACTCGAGGACGGTGCGGTAGTCGGTGGCGGCGGGATCGAAGACGATCTCGATCGACTCGGCGTGACTGCCGTGATCCCGGTAGGTCGGGTGCGGCGTGCCGCCGCCGCTGTAGCCGACCCGCGTGCTCAGCACGCCGGGGAGCTTCCGGATCAGGTCCTGCATGCCCCAGAAGCAACCGCCGGCCAGCCAGGCCTTCTGCTGGTCGTCACTCATCACGGGATCTCCCTTTCCTCGTTCGCGAGCGGGCGCTCACGTGCGGTCGGACCGGTAACCCGTACGTCGACGAACTTCGGCGGAGCGGGCAGTGAGCCAATGGTCTCACCTTCAATCGTCACCAGGCAAGCCAGTGACGGGGCGGCCGGCGTGCCACGCGTCTCCCGGTGTGCGCCGGGAGTGCCGCGTGGTCACACTGGACGGGAGGAGAACCGGCAGGCGTCGAGCGGCCCCGGGCGACCTGTGCCCGAGGAGACCGGCGCCGGACGTGTTCCGCGGGCCGGACCCGCGCCGCGCGATCACCACGGGCCGCGGCATCCCGGCGCGGCGTCGACGGACCTCCGCCCCGGCCCGAATCACCTCAGGAGGCCATGATGGGAGCGCTGGACGAGCGGGTGGCGATCGTCACCGGGGAGCCGCGGGCATCGGCGCCGCGACGGCACGGCTGTTCGCCGCCGAAGGCGCGGCCGTGGTCGTGGCCGACATCGCCGACGCCGAGGGGGAGCAACTGGCCGCGGAGCTCGGCCCGCCCTCCCGCTACGCCCACCTGGACGTCAGCGACGGGGACGGCTGGCAGAGCGTCGTCACGCGGACCGAACGGGAGGCGGGCCCCGTGTCGGTACTGGTCAACAACGCCGGGATCCTGGAATGGGGCACCATCGAGGAGCAGTCACCCGAGTCCTTCCGCAGGGTTCTCGACGTCAACCTCCAGGGCGCCTGGCTGGGCATGCGGGCGACGGCGCCCTCCCTGCGCCGGGCCGGGGGAGGGGCGATCGTGAACATCTCCTCCATCGCCGGTCTGACCGGATACACGGGGATCGGGGCGTACGTGGCCGCCAAGTGGGGGCTGCGAGGCCTGACCAAGACCGCGGCGCTGGAACTGGCCGCGGACGGGATCCGGGTCTGCTCGGTCCATCCGGGGGCCGTGCGCACCGCGATGACGGCCGGCTTCGACGACTCCTTCACGGCCGCGCAGCCGCTCCCGCGGTTCGGCCGGCCCGAGGAAGTCGCCCGCATGGTGCTCTTCGTCGTCGCCGACGCCACCTATTCGACCGGCGTCGAGTTCGTCCTGGACGGCGGCGCCACCGCCGGACCGTCGACCGACCTGCCCTCCGCCGACTGAAGCCGACTGAAGCCGACGGGGTCGACTGAAGCCGACGGGGTCGACGGGGTCGACGGGGTCGAGGGGAGCCGGACCCGTCCGAGCGGCCTCGGCCGCCACCTACGTACCCGCCTCGCCTCGGCCCGAGGCGCCCGCCGGCGGCGGGCCGGGACGGGTCAGGGGCTGCTCAGGGCCTGCTCGACGGTGGGGTGGCAGGGGATGATCTCGTCGATCCCCACGATGTGCAGGACGTGCAGGACCGGCGCCCGCGCACCGGCGATGCGCAGCCACCCCGCGCCGGCGCGGACGGCCCGGTGGGCGACGACGAGGGCGTTGATGCCACTGGAGTCCATGAAGGTGACGCCGCTGAGGTCCACCACGACCCGGGACGGCGGCACCGCCCCGCGCCGCGGCAGCAGGGCTTCGCTCAGCACGTGCTTGACGTCGTGGTCGATCTCGCCGCGCACGACCACGACGCGTACACCGTCGACCACGCTCTGCTCGACGACGAGCCCGTCCGGCCGTTCTGCTTTCGGGATGTCGGTCACCGTCTCCTCGACTGCGTTTACGCTTGCTCCGGGTCAGGACCACGCGTGGACGATTCTGCCTCACCGCCCGGGCCGGGTGCACGCGATCGGCTGTTCCGGACGGCGCATCCGGGGCAGACGTAGTCACCTGGTGGCACATCCACGCTCGGGTGGACGGGGAGTGAGGCGATGCTGGTGGGATTCGAGGACGGCGACCGCAGGGCGCCCGGCGACCCTTTGTCGCGGGCCGGCTTCGCCCTGGGAGGGGACGACGGCTGCATCGCCGAGGCCCGCCATCACGCCACCGCCTTCCTCGAACGGGCCCGCGACGTCCATCGGCTGGCCGTGTCCGCCCGCGCGACGGACCTGACCCAGTTGGTGGTCAGCGAACTGGTCACCAATGCCCGCAAGTACGCCCCCGGCCCCGTCCTGATGGAACTGCGGATCATCGCCGGCAGTGTGGAGGTGGCCGTGTGGGACAGCGATCCCACGGTCCCCGCCGCGCGGGCCACGGACCCGGCGAGGATCGGCCAGCACGGCCTGGAGATCGTCAAGGCGGTCACCGAGGACCTCTCGGTCCACCAGGAGCCGGTCGGCAAGCGGATCACGGCCCGCATCGCCCTGTCCGACGCAACCGACGCGACCGACGCGACCGACGCGACCGACAGGGGCGTCGCCACCCGCGGACCGGTGTGACGACGGCTCCCGTCCGGAGCAGGGCTGTGGGCCCCGGGTGGTCCCGGAGCCCACGGGCCGGCTGCCGCTCGCCGGGTCAGCACCAGTGGGTCACCAGCGGTACCAGCGGCCCTTGCGGCCGCCGGTGTCCGCGCTGCGCATGACGAAGCCGAGCAGCCAGACGACCAGCACGATGACGGCGATCCACCACAGTGCCTTCAGCGCGAAGCCCGCGCCGAAGAGGATCAGGGCCAGCAGGAGAACGAGAAGCAGGGGAACCATAGTTATCAACCTCCGCCGCTCCTGGTGCCCGGCGAACGGAGGAACATACGGCCGGATCACCTGGTTTCTTCACCGCACTTCCGGGCACCCCCCTCACTTTCTTCACCGACGCTCGTCCCGGCCCGCACCGCGAGGTCTTCCGCGGGAGCGCGAGGTGTCCCGGAACACCACGCCGCGCGCCCGGCGGAGCGCGACGCCCCTCACGACGACTCGCGCACCACCAGCTCGGTCGGCAGCGTCAACTGCTGCCGCCCGGCGCCGTGTCGGGTGATGTCCGTCAGGATCCGGGCCATCGTCCGGCCCAGTTCCTCCACCGGCTGACGCACCGTGGTCAGCGGCGGGGCGGTGTGGCGGGCGAGCACGGAGTCCTCGAACCCGACGACGGCGACGTCGCCCGGCACCTGCCGTCCGAGGCGGCGCAGTTCGGCCAGGGCGCCGACGGCCATGAGGTCCGAGGCGGCGAAGACGGCGTCCAGATCCGGCGCCCGTTCAAGAAGCGAACACATCGCCCGGCGCCCGCCCTCCTCGGTGAAGTCGCCGCTCTCGACCAGGGATTCGTCGGCCCGCACGCCCGCCTCGCGGTGGGCGTCGCGCCAGCCGGCGAGCCGGCTGCGGCCGACGTCCATGTCGAGCGTCCCGGTGATGGTGGCGATGCGGCGCCGGCCCCGGTCCAGCAGGTGCCCGACGGCCGCGGCGGCGCCTCCGGCGTTGTCGGAGTCGACGTAGCTGAGCCGTTCCCGCTCGTCCCTGCGGCCCGCCAGCACGGTGGGCAGTCCCATCTCCTCCAGGATGCCGGGGAGCCGGTCGTGCGCGTGGACCGAGACCAGCAGCACGCCGTCGACCCGGCGGGTCGCCACCGACGCGGTGAGCTGGTCCCGCTCCAGCTGGTCGCGGACGAGCGTGAGCTGAAGCTGGGTGCGGGTCTCGGCGAGCGCCGCGCTCACGCCCCGGATCAGGGCGGCGAAGAACGGCTCCGACCCGAGCCGGCTCTCGGACTCCGGTATCACCAGCGCCACCGAGTCGGTGCGGCTGGTCACCAGGCCCCGGGCCACGGAGTTGGGGATGTAGTTCAGTTCCTTGATCGCCGCCAGGACCCGCTCCCGGGCGTCCGCGCTGACGAGCTCCGAGCCGTTGATGACGCGGGACACCGTGGTCCGCCCCACCCGGCGCGGGCGGCGACCGTTTTGATCGTGGGCGGGCGGTTCCCTGTCATCTGCTCCTCCGGGCGGCTGCCGCGGCGGCGCCGCGGACGTGACCAGCGGCAATTGTGGCAGACGCCACGGTGGCGGAGGCACCCCGAAAGGTCGTGAAGCGAACGCCGCGCGTCCGGTTCGGCAACGAATTGTTTTCAAGTCATTGACATGGCCGTTCGCTGCCACGAGTCTTCCATCCGCCGGTGGGAACGTTCCCACCGTCTGGTGGGCACGTTCCCACCACGTGTCGTGCCGCCCTGCCCCACCCGCAACCCGCCACTCCGGTGCGTCAGCGCCGTCGCTAGGAGGACATTCATGAGCACTCACAGGACCCCGCGCACGCGGGCGGCCGCGGTCGTCGCGGCCGCCGGTGCGCTCGCGCTCGTCGTCGGCTGTGGAGGCGGTGACGACTCGGCGACGGGTGGCGGCAAGAAGGACGGCAAGGTCACCATCACCATGGGCATGTACGGGGTGATGGGCTTCAAGGAGACGGGCCTGCTCGAGCAGTACGAGAAGGAGAACCCGAACGTCGACATCAAGGCCGAGGTGGCCGGTGACGAGCAGACGTACTACACCGCCCTGCAGACCCGCCTGGCCGGGGGCAAGGGCCTGAAGGACATCCAGGGCATCGAGATCGGCCGGGCCAAGGAGATCGTCGACACCCAGGCCGACAAGTTCGCGGACTTCTCCGACGTGACCGGCACCGACCACTTCCTGCCGTGGAAGCAGTCCCAGATCACCACCGCGGACGGCAAGGTGCTCGGACTGGGCACCGACATCGGCCCCATGGCCGTCTGTTACCGCAAGGACTACTTCGAGAAGGCCGGTCTGCCCACCGACCGCGAGGAGGTCGCCAAGCTCTGGCAGGGCGACTGGAAGAAGTACGTCGAGGTCGGACGCACCTTCAAGAAGGACTTCAAGGGCGGCAAAGTGGCGTACATGGACGCGGCGAGCGGCCTGTTCAACGCCATGGTCTACGGCTACTCCGAGCAGTACTACAACGCCAAGGGCGACCTGATCTACGACGAGAACCCGCCGTCAAGGAGGCCTGGAACCTCGCCGCCGACGCCGCGGAGGCCGGCCTGACCGCCAAGCTCCGCCAGTTCCAGCCCGGTTGGGACCCCGGCCTGGCCAACGGCACCTTCGCCACGACCGTCTGCCCGGCCTGGATGCTCGGCCACATCGGCGAGAAGGCCGGCGCCGCCAACAAGGGCAAGTGGGACGTCGCCAAGGCGCCCAAGGGCGCCAACTGGGGCGGTTCCTTCCTCGGGGTGGTCGAGCAGAGCCCGGTGAAGGAGGAGGCCAAGAAGCTCGTCGCCTGGCTGACCGCGCCCGAACAGCAGGCGCACATCTTCCAGAAGCAGGGCAGCGTCCCGTCCTCGCAGAAGGCGCTGGAGATGCCCGCGGTGCAGAACGTCACCTCCGAGTACTTCAGCGACGCCCCCATCGGCCAGATCTTCGGCGCGGCCGCCCGCGAGATCCCGGACAAGCAGGTCCTCGGCCGCAAGGACGGCACGATCAAGGACACCTTCTCGCAGGGCCTGACCCTGATCGAGCAGCAGGGCACCTCGCGTGACGAGGCCTGGAAGACCACCGCGGAGCGCATCGAGAAGGCGGTCGGCTGACCCGTCGCCCTCCGGCCACCCGGGCCCGCCCGCCCCTCGGCGGCGGGCCCGGGCGGCCGGCTCACCCCTCCGCTCTCAGAAAGGAACTCCGGTGGCCACCTCCACCACCAAGGACCGGGCCGGCGAGGGGCGCCGGGGACCGGCGCCCGAGCCGGACGGCGCCGGCCGGCGCGGTGCGCTGCTGCACCGGCTGGACGTCAAGGGCGCACCGTACGCGTTCGTCGCCCCGTTCTTCGTCGTGTTCGCCGCGTTCAGCTTCTACCCCCTCGTCTACACGTCCTGGATCTCCCTGCACCGGGTGGAACTGGCCACCCTCGACGTCATGGAGTGGGTGGCGTTCGACAACTACGTCGACCTCTGGAACGACTCCCGGTTCTGGAACGCGACGGCGAACACCATCACCATCGGCGTCATCTCCACGGTGCCGCAGCTGCTGATGGCGCTCGGCCTGGCCCACCTGCTCAACTACAGGATGCGCGGCTCGCTCTTCTTCCGCATCGCCTCGCTCGTCCCCTACGCCACCTCGGTCGGCGCCGCCGCCCTCGTGTTCACCATGCTGTTCGAACGCGACTTCGGCATGATCAACTGGTCGCTCGGCCTGGTCGGCCTGGACCCGGTCGACTGGGAGGCCGACAAGTGGCCCGCCCAGGCCGCGATCTCCACCATCGTCATCTGGCGCTGGACCGGGTACAACGCGCTGCTGTACCTGGCCGCCATGCAGGCCATCCCGGCCGACCGCTACGAGGCCGCCGCCATCGACGGCGCCTCCCGCTGGAAGCAGTTCACGAACGTCACCGTGCCCGGGATCCGCTCCACCATCGTCTTCACCATCGTGCTGTCCACCATCGGCGCGACGCAGCTGTTCGGCGAACCGCTGATCTTCGGTCAGGGGCCCAACGGCGTGACGGGCGGCGCGGACAACCAGTACCAGACGCTGGGGCTGCTGCTGTACGAGGAGGGCTGGAAGAACTACCAGATGGGCCGCTCGGCGACCGTCGCCTGGGCGATGTTCCTGCTGCTCGTCCTCGTCTTCGTCACGCAGCGCCTGATCAAGCGCCTGCGCTCCCGCACGTCCTGACCAGGAGTCCCCATGACCACAGAAAGCCTCCCGGTCCGGCGGACACTCCGGCCCGGACCACCCCGAAGAAGCCCGCCGCCCGCGGCGGCCGGCGGCTGTTCGGCCAGCGCGCCGGCCGCCAGCACCACGCGGGCCCGCTCGCCTACGTCCTGCTCGCGATCACGGCCGTCGTGTCGATTTTCCCGCTGTACTGGACCATGGTGGCCGCCTCCACCGACAACACCCGCGTCAGCCAGACGCCGCCGCCGTTCCTCCCCGGCCCGAACCTCTTCAGCAACCTCGCCCGCGCCTGGGACGAGGCGGCGATGGGCAAGGCCATGATCAACAGTCTGATCGTGGCCGGTGTCATCGCCCTGTCCACGGTCATGTTCGCGACCCTGGCCGGCTTCGCCTTCGCCAAGCTGCGGTTCAAGGGCCGCAACGTGCTCCTCATGCTGGTGATCGGCACCATGATGGTGCCGCCGCAACTCGGTGTCGTACCGCTGTTCATGATGATGTCCGAGCTGGGCTGGTCGCAGGAGCTGCCCGCCGTCATCTTCCCCACCCTGGTGAGCGCGGTCGGCGTCTTCTTCATGCGGCAGTACCTGTCGGAGGCGCTGCCGGACGAGCTGGTCGAGGCCGCCGCGTGGACGGCGCGCACTCCCTGCGGATCTTCTGGAGCATCGTGCTGCCCGTGGCGCGCCCCGCGATGGCCGTCCTGTTCATGATCACGTTCGTGCACGCCTGGAACGACTTCTTCTGGCCCTTCGTGGTGCTCGACATGACCAACCCGACGGTCCCGGTCGCCCTCACCCAGCTCAGCGCCGGATACATCCGGGACCAGTCCCTGATCATGGCGGGCGCGCTCCTCGGCACGCTGCCGCTGCTGGCGATGTTCGTCGTCTTCGGCCGTCAGATCGTCAGCGGCATCATGGCGGGCGCCGTCAAGGGCTGACCCGCACACGGCCGGCGGCCGGCCCGGTCCGTCCGGCGGCCGGCCTTCGCCCGGTCCCGGCCCCCGGTCCCGTCCGGCGGCCGTTCCCGCCCGGCCCCGGCCCCGCCGGCGGCCGGCCACAGACCTCGTCCCGTACCGGGCTCCCACCCGCCCTCACCCATCCACCTGGAAAGGACCCACGTGGTCACCGCAGCACACCAGCACACCGCTCCCGGCCCGGAGGCCCCCGCACGTTCCCCGAGGATTTCCTCTGGGCTCGGCGACCGCCTCCTACCAGATCGAGGGTGCCGCCGCCGAGGACGGCCGTACACCGTCCATCTGGGACACCTACGCCCGCACCCCGGGCCGGGTCCGCAACGGCGACACCGGTGACATCGCCACCGACCACTACCACCGCTGGCGCGAGGACGTCGCCCTCATGGCCGACCTCGGCATCGGCGCCTACCGCTTCTCCCTCGCCTGGCCCCGGATCCAGCCCACCGGCCGCGGCCCCGCCGCGCAGAAGGGTCTGGACTTCTACCGGCGCCTCGTCGACGAGCTGCTGGACAAGGGCATCCAGCCCGTCGCCACCCTCTACCACTGGGACCTGCCGCAGGAGCTGGAGGACGCCGGCGGCTGGCCGGAGCGCGCCACCGCCGAGCGGTTCGCCGAGTACGCGGCCCTGGCCGCCGACGCGCTCGGGGACCGGGTGAAGACCTGGACCACCCTCAACGAACCCTGGTGCAGCGCCTTCCTCGGCTACGGCTCCGGCGTGCACGCCCCCGGCCGCACCGACCCGGTCGACGCGCTGCGCGCCGCCCACCACCTCAACCTGGCCCACGGCCTGGCCGTCCAGGCACTGCGCGACCGCATCCCGCCGACGCCCGGTGCTCGGTCACGCTCAACCTCCACCACCTCCGCCCGCTCACCGGCGACGCCGCCGACGCCGACGCCGTCCGCCGCATCGACGCGCTGGCCAACCGGGTCTTCACCGGACCGATGCTGAGGGGCGCCTACCCGGAGGACCTCCTCAAGGACACCGCGCCGCTGACCGACTGGTCCTTCGTCCACGACGGCGACCTGCGGCAGATCCACCAGCCGCTGGACTTCCTCGGCGTCAACTACTACACGCCCACCGTGGTCTCCCGGGCGGACGGCAGCGCCACCCACACCTCGGACGGGCACGGCAGGAGCGCCCACAGCCCGTGGCCGGCCGCCGACGACGTCGCCTTCCACCAGCCCCCGGGCGAGACCACCGCCATGGGCTGGGCCGTCGACCCGAGCGGACTGCACGAACTGCTGGGCCGGCTGGCGTCGGACTTCCCCGGACTGCCGCTGGTCATCACCGAGAACGGCGCCGCCTTCGACGACTACGCCGACCCCTCCGGCAACGTCAACGACCCCGCCCGCATCTCCTACCTGCGCGGCCACCTGGCCGCCGTCCACCAGGCCATCGCGGACGGCGCGGACGTGCGCGGCTACTTCCTCTGGTCGCTGCTCGACAACTTCGAGTGGGGATACGGCTACAGCAAGCGCTTCGGCGCCGTCTACGTCGACTACCCGACCGGCACCCGCATCCCGAAGGCCAGTGCCCGCTGGTACTCCGAAGTGGCCCGCACCGGCGTGCTCCCCGGCGTCTGAGCCGCCGCCCGGCAGGCGCCGCACCACGACGCCTCCGCACCACGACGCCTCCGGGCCCCGGTCTCCGGGCCCGGAGGCGGACCCGCCCTCCTCCCCCGGCCGTGGCGCACGTGTGCGGCGCCGTACGGCGGTGGGAGCCCGGTTCCCGGCCGGCCGGCCCCGTCGTCCGGCGACGGGACCGGGTGCCGCGCGACGGGAAGCCGGCGCGGGAGGAGCTCAGCAGGCGTCGTACTTCCAGCCGCCGTCCTCCAGCGCCCACGGCTGCGCCCGCCGGTCGAACTCGGGCAGGCCCTGGACCTTGTAGCTGACGCGGCCGAGCTTGCCGGACACCTCGGCCCGCACGTCGGTCGCCGGGTGGTCCGGCCCGTGGTCGGCGTTCGCCCGCTTCACGAGGGCGGCGTACGCGTCCGCGCCGGTCTCCTCGCGGCAGCGCGCGGAGAGCATGCCGTACGCCGTGCCGGCGTCGCCCGCGAAGTAGGCCGAGGTGTAGACCGCCGCGGCGGCCTCCAGGTCGTCCCCCTCGTGCTCCTCGGGGACGGCCACGGTCCGCTCGGCGTCGGCGGGACCGGAGTCGCTCGCGGACGCGCCGTCCTCCTTGCCGGACGAGCAGGCCGTGAGGGCGAGGAGCCCCGCGGCGACGACGACCGAGACGCGCATGCGCATGATGTCCCCCCAGAACGGTGCGGCTGAGGGGAAATCGTGCCACAGCGCCGTCAGTTCGTCGCCGGGCCGGTGCCGCACACCGGCAGTGTCGGGCGCGGTCCGCCGTTCAGGGCCTGCAGGGCCCGCAGTTGTCCGTCCAGCCCGCCGGGCGCGACGAGGAAGCGCAGGACCGCCTGGTGGAAGGCGTCGCGCAGGGCGGGGGGCATGGTGTCGGAGGCGTCCCAGCACAGATGGCGCTCGGAGCCGCGCAGGATCGCGCCGACCTTCCGCTTCAGGGGATCCCGGTGACCGTCCGGTGCCGCGGCCTTCCGGTTGGCCGAGAAGTCCGGCAGCGCGGTGCCGGGGTCGGCCAGGAAGCGGATCAGCTGCCGGGCCTCGTCGGTCGCGTTCAGCAGGGCCGCGAGGTCGCCGGAGACCTCCCACCGGCCGGAACCGCCTCCCGCACCGGGGATCACCTCGGAGGAGTGGACGAAGTCGCCCGCGACCCGCTTCCAGTGGGTGTCCCGGAACGACCCCTGGTGCTCCAGGCGCTGTCGCGGGCAGTCCTGGCCGAAGTCGTCCTGGAGCATGTGGCCGACGCGGGCCCTGTCGCCGGCGCCCACCATGTCGCCCCACGTCCGCCAGGCCCTGCGCACCCGGGGGTCCGTCCACGCGATGCCGCCGGTCGCCCACTGCTCGTAGACCCGCGGGCCGGCCTGCTGGAGCAGGACGTCCTCCACCCAGTCGGTGCCCGGCCAGCCGGAGGTCGCGCCGGACCCCATGGCCAGGCACCAGCCGCCGGGCTCGGCGGCGGTCCGGGCGATCCGGTCCGCCGACAGGCCGCCCGCGTGCCAGACCATGCTCTTGAGGCCGGTCTTGACCGGCAGCCAGTAGGTGCGTTCCCGGCCGTCCTCGCCCGCCACCTTCGGCATCCACACCCGGTCGTAGGCGCCGGCCTCGAACAGGCCGTCCAGCGGCTCCAGCCGGCCCTCGGCCGCGTAGGCCATCAGCTCGCCCGGGCCGGGCAGCACGGCCACGTCCGGCTGGGTCCCGGCCGCCAGGTCGGCGGCCAGCACCTGGCTCAGCGCGGAGCTGCCCTGGTAGACGACGTCGATGCGGTACTCGTCCTCGAAGCGCCGCATGGCCCGCTCGAACTGGTCCTTCTCGGCGCCGCTCCAGTTGGCCAGCACGGTCACCGAGCCCGTCCAGCCGCGCGCCCACCGCACCCCCGTGACCACCCCGGCCGCGAGCAGGACCAGACAGACGCAGACGACGCCGAGCGTGCGGGGCCGAAGGCGTCTCATCGCGGCACCCTGAACCGGTACTCGGCGACGCGCGGCCACAGCCCCACCCATGTCAGCGCCATCAGCAACGCCCCTCCCACCAGGATCCACACGGACAGGGACGCCCACAGACCCGCGTCCGCCAGGTACCGCCCCACGTCCGCGCCGGCCTCGGGGATCTCGTCCGCGGACCGGGTCGTGCGCAGCTCCGCGAGGGAGTCGCGCATCGCCGCGTGCGCCCGTACGGTGAACCAGCCGAGGACCGCCACCCCGCTCGCGCACAGCACCGTGGCGGCGAGCAGGGGCGGGTGCACCGCGCTGCGGAAGCGGAGCCGCGCGAACCGCTGCGCCTCCACCAGGGCCGCGCACAGGGCGAGGCACAGCACCAGGGCCGCTCCCCAGCCCAGCCGCAACGGCCAGGGGAAGGAGGCCTGTTCCCGGGCGACCCGCACCTGTGCGGCGCGCAGCTCGTCGAGGCGGTCGACGATGTCGTCGCTGCCTTGTCCGGCGTAGTGCAGGTAGGCCTCGCGCAGCGACGGGTCCGTCTCCTTGCCGGCCCGCTCCACCCAGGCCGAGTAGACGGTGATCAGCCCGGTGACGGTCTGCAGGGTGTGCCGGTCCGCCGGGCCGGTGACGTTCTCCGAGGCCGCGACGGCGATGCCCTGGAGGGCGACCGACATCTGCGTGTGGAACTCACCGGTCGTGTCACCCGCCGCCCGGCGCCCGTCGACGGCCGCCTGCGCCCGTTGCAGCGCGGTCCTCGCGGTGTCCACGGCCAGGATCCCCGGAGCGCTCGACGACGCCAGCGGCACCGTGTCGTCGTGCACGCCCCGGTAGGCGGCGAACAGGGCGAGCGTGGTGACGGCCCCGAGGACCAGGAGCAGCCGCAGCCTGCGGGTCAGGTCCCGCCCGGTGGTGCTCACGGCCGCCCCCGGAGTCCGTGCCCGCACAGCGGACAGAAGCGTGCCGCCGCGGGCACCTCCCCCTCGCAGGCCGGGCACCGCAGCATCGCCGCGTCCGGCCCGCCGGCGGCCACCGGGTCGGCGGTGCCCGACGCGGGGCCGTACGTGCTGTGACTGCTGGCGGTGATCAGATGCTCGAAGTCGACGGCCGCCACGCCGGGCCGCAGCCGGACCCGCCCCGCCGCGGGGTCGTCGATCTCCACGAGCCGCTCCAGCCGGGCGAGCGCCTGGTCGGCGCCGATGGCGTGGGCGAGCCGCACGGCCCTGCCAGGTGGTGCCGTGCCGCGTCACGCGCACCGTCGCGGTGGGCGTCGGTGGCGGCCGCGACGGCCTCGCCGAGCCGCCGGTGCTGCTCGAAGTGCTCGACGTGGACGTCGCTGTGCCCGGACAGCGCCACGTCGTCGGTCCAGTGCACCAGGCAGGGCCGGGCGGCGTCAGCTCCACCCCGTCACCACCGGGAACGTCGAGGGACACCACCGCGAGCTGGAGGTCCTCCCCACGGGGCCGCCCGGTGGGGTCGGCGGACAGGCACAGCTGGTAGCGGCGGGTCTCGTCGCCCCACGCCCGTGTGACGAACCGCCGCGTCCCGTCGCCGTCCGTGCCGACCGGATCGAGTTCGACCTCGGTGGGGAAGACCTGCTTGAGGTAGCGCACCCCGGCCCCGGCCATGGGGGTCACCGAGACCACCAGCTCGGGAAGGCTCTTGGCGAGCAGCCGGTGCATCAGCCGCTCGTACTCGTGCGCGAGCTCCGCCTCGTCCTGCACGGAGGAGGCCCGGCCGTGCAGACGGCCGGTGACGCGCAGCAGCTCCCGGCCGTCCCAGCCGTCGCCGATGCCCCAGGCGTCGCACACGAAGCGCCCCGCGCAGGCCTCCAGGACGTCCGCCAGCGGCATCAGGTCGTCGTGCTGGTTCTTGCCGTCGGTCAGCAGCAGGACGTGTCCGATGGGCGCGTCCGCCTCCGTCAGCAGCCGGCGCGACAGGTCGAGCCAGCTGCCGATGCAGGTGCCGCCGCCCGCGACCAGGCGGTGCACGGCCCGCTCCGCCTCCGCACGGTGCCGGGCGTCCGCCCGGACCGTGGTCTCCGTCGTCGGGTACACCATGCTCGCCGACTCGGTGCCCCGGACCACGGCGAAGGGGGTGCCGTCGGGGAGCAGCCGCAGCGCCGCCACGGCGGCCTGGTGGGCCGCGCGCAGCTTCTCCTGCGGATAGGCCATCGAACTGGAGCAGTCGACGGCCAGCACCTGCGCCAGTACGGGACCCGTGGCGCCGCCGGCGCCGGTGCCGTCCGCCCGGACGGTCACGATGGCGTGCATCTGCGGTTCGCGCGCCCGGCCGGACAGGTACTTCCACTGGCTGATCTCGAGGGCGGCCGAGGCGCCCCCCGCCGTCCCCGAGCCTGACGCGGCCGTGCCGTCCGGGTCCCTGTTCGCTGATGCCGCCCCTGTGTCCACGGTGTCGGTGCTCCTCGCCCTCGTCGGCGGGCCGTCGGCCCGGTCCGGACCCGTCGGCGTGCCGCCCGCGGTTCCGGTGTGCGTCGCGGAAGTCCCTCTCCCGGAGGGGGTGCCCCGGCCCTGCGAACGGCCGACGCCGCTCCCGCCCCATGCCCTCGCCCCCTCACGGCGTCCGCCGCCATCCGTGCAGCAGCTCCCGCAGACCGGCGGCCCGCGGCAGGACCGCGTACGCCCGGTCGAGCAGGTCGCCGCGCTCGGCGGCGTCACCCGCCTGGTCCGCGAGCCTCTTCAGCGAGCGCGAGAGCAGCGCGCTCAGGGCCCGCGGCGTGTCCACCGGACCGAACCGGTCACCGGCCGGGAAGCGGGGCCCCCAGCCGTCGGGCGGACGGCAGGCGAAGGCGTTGCCGCGGACCTCGGCGAGCAGCCGGTCCCACGTCCCGCTGCCGGACAGGTGCTCCTCGAGCAGGGCCAGCCGCCGGTCCGCGTCGGCCAACTGCTCCGCCGTGGGCCCGGAGGCGTCCAGCCGGCCGGTGAGCACCCGGACCGCGGCGACGCGTGCGGCGTCGTAGTGCCGTGAGGTGGTCGGCACCTCGTCGAGCACCGCGACGGCCCGGGCCCGGTCCCCGCCGCGCAGATGGAGCCGGGCGAGCCCGAACGCCGCGCTGCCCTGCGTGCGGTCCCGCCGCCACACGGCCTCGTAGTAGGCCTCGGTCTGACGTTCCGCGGCCGCGAGGTGCTCCGCGCAGAAACCGAGGGCCAGTTTCGGCGCCGACTCGCCGGGCAGCGCGGCGTAGACCGCGGCGAACTCGCCTTCCGCCCGCTGGACCTGACCGTCCGTCAGCCACAACAGGCCCCGGTGCCAGTAGATCCGCCAGTCGTAGGCACCGCTCTGCCGCCCGGCCCTGTCGAGCCAGTGGCCCGCCCGGTCGGTGTCCCCGGCGTCGAGATGGGCGCGGCACAGCCACAGCGAGGTCTCCACCGTGTCGAGCGCCGGGTCCCGTTCGGCCCGTTCCGCGATGCGCTCCGGGCTGCCGGACACCAGACCGCCGAGCAGCACGGCGGCGGGGTCGTGCGGGTCGGGGATCGGCACGGGCAGGGCCCGCGCGGTGTCCGCGGGATCCGGCGCGCCGACCGGCAGTCCCGGCACCCCGGGACCGGAGCCACCGGTCCAGTGGGCCGGCGCGGGGACCGTGCCGAGCGCCGTGCCGAAGACCGCCGCCGTCGGCGCGAAGCGGGTGGAGCGTTCCGGGTAGGGCTCGTGCCCGCTGAGCGCCCGGTGCTCGCGCAGCACCTCCCACAGTTGGCGGGACATCTCGGCGGCGGAGCCGAAGCGGGCCGCCCATTCGGCGTGGGTGGCGCGTCTGATCAGCGCGTCGAACGAACGGGCGGCCAGCCCGGCGGCCGGCTCGGCGCGGGCGGCGAGGGTCTCCAGCGTCTTGCCGACGGTGTACAGGTCGGTGTCGATGTGGAAGCCCCGCGCGTCGCGTTCCGGCTTCGCCGGCGCGTACCCCGACGTGTAGACGAGGCTGGAGGTGCGGTCGTCGGTCCGCCGGATGGCGCCGAGGTCGATGACCTTGATGTCGCGCCCGTAGTGGATGACGTTGTCGGGCTTCATGTCGCAGTACAGCAGCCCCCGGGCGTGCAGGTACTCCAGGGCGCCGAGGATCTTGCAGCCGTAGGTGATGACGTGGCCGATGCCGAAGGAGCCGCCGAACAGGCGTGTCAGCTCCTCCTCGGGGGCGCGCCGGATCCAGTCGAGCGAGCGGCCGCCGACGTACTCCATCACGAGGTAACCGGTGGGTTCCCGCTCGCCGGGCTCCTGGTGCTGCACGTACGTCACGATGCGCACGATGTCCCGGTGGTGGAGCGTGGTGAGCGAGCGGCGCTCCTCGACGGCCGACCGCCGGGCGACGGCGTCGCCGGTGTTGATCAGCCCCTTGAGGACGACGTGCAGGTCCGGCACCCTGGTGTCCTCCGCCAGGTGGACCCAGCCGATGCCGCCCACGTCGAGGTAGCCGAGCACCCGGTAGTGGCCGCCCACCCGGTCGCCGGGCCTCAGCCGCGGTTCGAAGGAGTACTCCCGCCCGCACTGGGGGCAGTAGCCGTGGGTGAGGGCGGGGCCGCCGGCGTAGGCGACGCCGATGGTGCCGGCGCAGTTGTCGACGCCGCAGCGCCGGCCCCCGGTGGGCGGGCTGGCGGTGGCGGGCGCCGCCTCGGACGGGTCCGGGGAGGGGACGTACGGCAGGATCAGCAGGCCGTCGTTGTCGAGCGCGTCGGCAGTCGGATCGGCGGTCGGATCGGCGGTCGGGCGCGCGGGCGCCCCGGGGGCGGTGGCGGGCCGCGCCGGGGCCGTCCCGGCTCTGCCGGGCGGACGGCGGTGACAGGTGTCGCAGAAGCCGGTCACCATGATGACGCCGCCCGCGCAGTCGGGTCTCGGGCACGGCGCCGGTGGGGATGTCATGACGCGGAGGCACCTCCTTGTCCCTGTCCCTGTTCCTGCCCCTGTCCCGGTCCGCGGAGGGCTCCGCGGTCGACGTGGCGGGTGTAGGCCTCCACGGCGGCCTCGGCGGCCCGCACGTCGCACGGCCTGGCCTGCAACAGCTCGTGCGCGCGGACCCGGAGGGCGTCCAGCGCCAGGTCCTCCTCCTCGCCCCGTACGGAGTCCAGGTGCAGGACGTGGTAGCCGCGCAGCCTGCCGTCCAGTTCCGCCCGCCGCTCGCGGAGCCGGTCGAGGGTGCCGATGGCCGTGGTCATCCGCGCGGCCACCCGGTCGGCGAGCCGCTCGTACCGGGCCAGGTCCTGGTGCGGCCCGGTGTCGCCGTCCTGTGCGCGCCGGAGCGCCGCCAGCGCGGCATGGGCCCTCACCAGGTCGGTGTCGGCGGGCCGGACGCCGTCGCCGCGTACGGCCGCCGTGCGCCGGCTCAGGGTCCGCGCCAGGGGGCCGGTGATCTCTTCCAGCCGCTCGACGAGGCGTGCGCGGCGTTCCCGTTCCGGTACGACGACCAGGTCGTGCCGGGCCCGGTGGTAGGTCGCGTCGGCGGTGCGGAAGATCAGCAGCAGGCGGCTGCCCTTGGCCCGCAGCGTCTCGAGGAGGTCCAGCAGGGCCGGCGGGTCGGCGGCCTCGTCGACTCCGACGACGACCAGGGTGAGGGTGACGTCCGCGGCCCTGATGCGCTCGGCCACCGGGTCGGCCGGATGCTGCCAGAGCCCCATGCGCTCGGCGATCCGCTCCCCGATCCGCGCCGAGGTGAGGCCCGCCGCGTCCACCGCCAGGTCGTGACCGCCGGCCGACGGGACGGTGCCGGGCGGGTCGAGGGAGGCCCGGTTCACGGAGGCCGCGGTGCGCAGCTCCCGGTCGGCCAGGGTGATGGCGCGGCGCAGGGTGGCGGCCCGCACCGCGTCGTCGGCCGGCACCAGGCTGATCTTCACCTGCCGCCCGTCGTTCTGGAGCCAGTCGGCGAGGCGCTGGGCGAACGGCTCGTCGAGCAGGGCCTCCGCCGCGTCCTCGCGCGTGGACCTGAGCCGGTCGTCGACGGCCGTCCTTCCCCGGGTCCACCGGCCGGTCTGGGGCAGGTGCCGCACGATGGTCTCGGCCGGGCTCATGAAGGAGAACAGGTTCCCGTGCCGGTCGCCGATCCCGCTGAGGAGCATCCCGATGACCTTTCCGGTCAGGGTGTCCATCACGCCCGAGCCGCTGCATCCCGGACTGGCGAACTCGCCGGGGCTCGTCGGACTCAGCTGGACCTGCCCGTCGCGGCCGCAGCCACCGACGATGCCGGCCCGGAACCAGATGCCGCCGTTGTGGTCGTGGGGGAAGCCGTACATCTGCACCGCGCGGTCGGGCGCGGAGAGCCGGTACAGCGGTGTCGCCTCGCCGGCGGGCCGCGGACGCTCGAGCCGCAGCAGTGCCACGTCACCGCTGGGATCCCCGTCGGCGTCCAGGGTGTTCGGCACGTACGCGTCCCCGTCGACCCACGCCGTCACCGAAGGCACGGCGCGGCCGGGTGCCGCTCCGACGAACTCCGCGGTGTACCGCGCACTCCTGTCCTCGACCACGTGCGCACAGGTGAGGACCCGGTCCGGGCTCAGCAGGATGCCGGCGCCCGCGATCCTCCCGTCCGCCCGCCGGATGCGCACCGCCCAGCAAGGCGTTTCGAGTGACGAACCATCATCGACACCCCCGTCGGCCGTCATACCACGACTATACGAGCGCTCGGTCCTGTCGCATACTGGGGCGACGTGAGATCAACGAGCTTATGGGGGTGGCGAGTTGACGGACGGGCCGGGATTCGTGGGGCTGACCGAGGTGATCCGACAGATCCGGGGCGAACTGGAGCGGGCCCGCGACGAGGCGCAGGGCCGGGCCCTGGGCTTCACCGTGGAGAAGGTGAGCCTGACGTTCACCGTGCAGGTCCACCACTCGGGAACGGGCCGGGGCGGAGTGCGCATCGGCGTGGTGACGGCCGAACTCGGGGGATCGGTGGACCGTCAGACGACCCATCAGGTACAGGTCGAGCTGAAGCCCGAGACGAGCACCGGAGGACGGGTGTCGGTCAGCCGCGACGCCGACCGGTACGACCGGGCGGCCCCGGAGCGGAACGCCGGAAGCGCCCGCTGACCAGACCTTGTCGTCGCCTTCCCGTCGTCCGCCCGGAGGGCGGGCCCCGCGGCGTCGGGTGCGTGCTCCGGGGGTCCCCCCCGGGCCGGAGGCCGGGGGAGTGCCGGGCCCTGATCCTCGTACGGGACGTATGAGACGTAGGGGCCGTGAGGGCCGTACGGGCCGTGCTGGACGTACGACCCGTGCCGGACGTACTCGGCTCAGGGCCCGGTGCGGCGAGCGGGTGCCCCTCGGGGGAGCGTGCGGGGCGTCGCGGGGCAGGCGGGAAGGCGGCGACGGGGCTCAGCCCGGCGGGGGCACATCGCCGACGGCCCGCTTGAAGTCGGGGCAGTCGACGATCGGCTCGTGGTCGCAGACGGCGGCGTGCCGCAGGCTGTCGCGCAGTCGGGTGAGCCGGCCGATCTGCTCGTCGAGGTGGCGGGCCTTGGCCGCCATGCCCGTGCGCAGATCCGCGTCGGACGGCCGCGCGACGAGGAACCGGCCGATCTCGGCCACCGAGAAGCCGGCGCCGCGCGCGCACACGATCAGCGCCAGGCGCTCCAGTACGTCCGGATGGTAGGTGCGGCGCAGGCCGTTGCGCCCCGCGGCGGCGATCAGGCCCCTCCTCTCGTAGAAGCGCAGTGCCGACGGCGCCAACCCGGTCCGCCCCGCGACCTCGGCGATGTCCAGCAGTGGATCGGTCACCAGCTCCTCCTTGACTTGAACCGCGGTTCAAGTACCAGCCTAGTCGTCATGAAGATCCATCACCTGAACTGCGGCTCCGTGCGCACGATCGAGGCCACTTACGACGGCCCCCCGCCCGCCCCCGCGGTGAACCACTGCCTGCTGCTGGAGACCGGCGCCGACGGCCTGATCCTGGTGGAGACGGGACTGGGACTCGGCGACGTCCGCGACCCGGACGGCACCCTGGGGGCGGACTGGGTCGAGATGGCCGGGCCCGTCCTCGACGCGGAGGAGACGGCCGTCCGGCAGGTCGCCCGGCTGGGGTACGCGCCGTCCGACGTGCGCGACATCATCGTGACCCACCTCGACGTGGACCACAGCGGCGGCCTTCCCGACTTCCCCCACGCCCGGGTCCACGTGCTCGCCGGCGAACTCGCCGCGGCGCGCGCCGAGGCGCCCAGCTTCCGCTACCGGCCCGCCCACTGGGCGCACGGGCCCCGCTGGGTCACCTACGACGACGAGCCCGGCGAGCAGTGGTTCGGCTTCACCGCGCTGCGGGCGAAGGGGCTGCCCCCGCAGGTCCGGCTCGTTCCCCTCGGCGGTCACACCGCCGGCCACACGGGGGTCGCCGTCCTCGACGGCGACCGGTGGCTCCTGCACTGCGGCGACGCCTACTACTACCACCGGGAGATCGAGGACCTGAAGGAGCCCCATCCGCTGCTGGACCTCGTCCAGACGGGCTCGCAGGTGCACCGGGACCTGCGGCTGGGAACCCAGGCCCGGCTGCGCGAACTGGTCCGCGACCACGGTGACCGGGTCGAGGTCTTCTCCGCCCACGACCCCTGGGAGTTCGCCCGCCACCGGAGCGGGTGACGCGGACGCCGGACGTCCGACCGGGGAACGCCCAACCGGCTTTCCCGCAAGGCGGGTTCAGCGGCTCCGCACCCGCGGAGCCGCGTCCGCCCGGCCGCCCTCCGGGCGAGCCGCCCGGCGCGGGGTCTCCGACGCGCAGGACTTTGCCCGCATCGATGACAAAGTATGGACGCGGCGAGCGGAAGTCCCCTAGCTTTGCGGCGGAACCCGCAGTCCTTGCGGAACCCGCATCCCCCACCGCGGTGGACCGGAGCGACATCCGGCACGGTCCGGTCCCCAGTTCAGGAGGACCAATGCGCCGACGCCTGTTCCCCCGGGCCCGAAGACACCTCGTCCCGCTGCTGACCCCGGTCGTCCTCGCCGGCGGCGCCCTGGGCGTCCCGACCGCCGCCGCACCCGCCGACATCCCGCGACAGGAGCCCGGAGTCACGCTCCGCGTGTACGACGTGCAGACCCCGCTGGACAGGATCTGCACCCTCAAACCGGGCCAGACCCCCAACCACGACAAGCTCATGCCGACGGTCGACTGGTCCACGGCCGCCGACTTCGGAGGGTTCGACGACCACTTCGTCACGGAGGCCACCGGCTACCTGATCGCCCCGCGCGAGGGGTCGTACGCGTTCCGGCTCACCAGCGACGACGGCTCGCGGCTGGCCCTCGACGACACCACCGTGATCGACCACGACGGACTCCACGGCGCCGAACCCGAGGACGGCACCGTCCACCTCACCGCCGGGCCGCACCCCCTGCGGATCGACCACTTCGAGCGTGACGGCGGGCAGGAGCTGCGGCTCGCCTGGAAACCGCCGGGCGCCGACGACTTCACCGTCGTACCGCCCGAGGCGCTGAACACCGACGCCGGTGTCGTCCGCGTGACGGCGCCGGGACGCAAGGAGTGCGAGGCGAGCGGCGACTCCCCGGGCGACGGCCTGCCGCTCACCTCCGTACGGCCGGACCTCACGCTCACCGACCTGCGCCCCGAGGGTTTCCAACCGCAGGTCAGCGGCATGGACTGGCTGCCCGACGGGCGTCTCGCCCTCAGTACGTGGGGCGGCAGCGGCAACACCGCCGGAGAGGTGTACCTGCTCGACCACGTCACCGGCGCGACGAGCCGCGACAAGGTCACCGTGAAGAAGGTGGCGGGCGGACTGCGCGAACCCATGGGCGTCAAGTACGCCGAGGGCGCGCTGTACGTCTCGCAGAAGCACGAACTGACCCGGCTGGTCGACCTGGACGGCGACGAGGTGACCGACGAGTACCGCACGGTCGCCACCTGGCCGTACGGAGGGAACTTCCACGAGTTCGCGTTCGGTCTGCTGTACCGCGACGGCCACTTCTACGTGAACCTCTCCGTCGCCATCGACCTCGGCGGCGCGACCACCACACCGCAGCCGGCGCCCGGCCGCGGAACCACGTACAAGGTGAACGCGAGGACGGGCCGGATCAGCCCCGTCGCGGGAGGCCTGCGCACGCCCAACGGGATCGGATGGGGCCCGGGCGGCGGTCTGTTCGCCACCGACAACCAGGGCGGATGGCTGCCGTCGTCCAAGCTGGTGCAGATCGGGCAGGACCGCTTCTTCAACCACCACACCGAGCCCCCCGGCCCCTTCGAGGACTCTCCCGTCACCCGGCCGGTGCTGTGGCTGCCGCAGAACGAGATCGCCAACTCCCCTTCCACCCCTCTGTACTTGACGAAGGGCCCGTTCGCCGGGCAGATGCTCATCGGCGACGTCACCTACGGGGGACTCCAGCGCGCCTACCTGGAGAAGGTCAAGGGCGCCTACCAGGGCGCCGTCTTCCGCTACACGCAGGGCCTGGAGGCCGGGGTCAACCGCATCACCACGGGCCCCGACGGGGCGATCTACGCCGGCGGCCTGGGAGCCGACGGCAACTGGGGCCAGGAGGGCAAGCTCAGGTTCGGCCTGCAGAAACTCACCCCCAACGGCGGCAACACCTTCGACATCCGCACCATGCGGGCCGTACCGGGCGGCTTCGACCTGACGTACACCCAGCCGCTGTCCGCCGAGACCGCCGAGAACCTCGCCGGCCGCTACCGGGCCGAACAGTGGCGCTACACGCCGACCGCCGACTACGGCGGACCGAAGATCGCCGAACGGCGGCTCCCCGTACGCTCGGCGACACTCTCGCGCGACGGCCGCACCGTCCGGCTGCTGCTGGACGGCCTCAAGCCCGGCCACGTGGTGCACGTGCGCTCCCCGCGTCCCTTCGCCTCCGCCTCCGGCGAGACGCTGTGGAGCACCGAGGCCTGGTACACGCTCAACGCGATGCCCGGCGAGCAGCCGCCGCCCGCCACCCTCTACGAGGCCGAGGAGGCCCGGCTCACCGGCAGGGCGGGCATCGACACCGACCACGCCGGCTACTCCGGCAGCGGCTTCGTCGACCGCTACGCCACCGAGGGCAAGGTGGCCACGACCTTCGACGTCACGGTCCCGAAGGCCGGCGTCCACGACGTGAACCTGCGCTACTCCAACGGCCCGGACCCGTTCCAGGGCACCAAGTCCCTCTCGCTGTACGTCAACGGGGAGAAGGTGCGGCAGACGCCGCTCCCCTCCACCGGCGACTGGGACACCTGGTCCACCCGCACCGAACGCCTGATCCTGAGAGCCGGACCCAACACCGTCTCCTACCGGTACGACCCCGGCGACACCGGACACGTCAACCTCGACCTCATCACCGTGCACCCCCCGGGCGCCCCCGTCACCCTCTTCGACGGCACCGCCGCCTCGCAGGACCGGTGGCAGCACACGGACGGGCGGCAGACGGCCTGGCCGCTCGCCGAGGAGGCGTCGATGGAGGTGTGCTGCGGCGACCTCCGCACCAAGGACGCCTACCAGGACTTCGCCCTGCACCTCGAGTTCCGCGTCCCGCTCCTGCCCCCGGACGTGACCGGCCAGGACCGCGGCAACAGCGGCGTCTTCCTCCAGGACCGCTACGAACTGCAGATCCTCGACTCCTTCGGCGACACCTCCCCGGGTGACGACGAGGCCGGGGCGATCTACCTGAAGAAGCCGCCCGACGCCAACGCGGCGACCGCACCGCAGACCTGGCAGACGTACGACGTCGTCTTCCGCGCCGCCCGCTACGACACCGAGGGCCACAAGACCGCCGACGCGCGGGTGACGGTCGTGTGGAACGGCACGAAGGTGCACGACGACATCACCCTCGACGGCCCCACCGCCTCGGGCCGGCCGGAGACCGCCGCGGCGGGAGCGATCCGGTTGCAGGACCACGGCAACAAGGTCCGCTTCCGCAACGTCCGTATCCAGCACCTGAATTGACGGAAGCTCAGTTCTCGGCGCAATCGCGGCCGGCGGCGGGAGACGCCGCCGGCCGCGATTGCCGGAGGCGGAAGGACACGGCGTCACCGGTACGCCCGACGAACGGGCCGGGGCGGCCTGCGGAGCGACGCCGGCCGCCCCGGCCCGTTCGTCCGGCCGGTGGAGTTCCGGCTCCGGCCGCGACACAATACGGATCTGCCGCAGCGGTGTCCGGCGGACCGTCGTACCGCGGTCCGCCGGTGGCCGCTCTCCCCCTCCGCTCCATGAAGACGAGGCCCCGATGCCCGCTCCCCGCCGTCCCCTCGCCGCCCGCGCGGCCGCGTTCCGTGAGATGGCCGACCAGACCCGCATCGGCCGGCGCTCGGTACGCCGGCGCGCGGAGGGGATGACCGCGGTGGACGTCGCGCAGGCCCTCGAGGACGCCCGGTTCCTCGCGCGCCGGGACGCCGGGCACGAGCCGTTGGCCGACGACGAGCGCGGCCGGGCGGAGCTGGCGGAGTGGGAGCGCATCGGGCGGCTGCTCGCCACCGCCGCTCCGGACGCCGTGTACTCCCCGGACTCCGACGACGTCGTCCGGGCGGAACGCGTCGCCGCGGCCGCCCGCGACGCGGAGCTGCGGGAAGCCGCCCGGCGCGCGGCCGGCGACGGCGGACCGCGGGAGTCGGCCGAGGACGACGGCACGTCGGAGCGGACCGGGCAGACCTCGCGCGGGCGACGCGGCCGCCCCTGACGTGCCGCCGCCCTGCCGCCCGCGGCGACGGGAGTCAGCGCCGGCCGCGGGCCTCCCTCGCCCACTTCTCGACGAGGGGCACACACGCGTCGGCGAAGTACTCGTAGTCGCCGGGCGTGTTGTAGACGTGGGCGGACAGGCGCAGGTAACCGGTCCCCCCCGGTCGCGCAGGGCGTCGGCCTCGGTCCGGCTGGTTCCCAACCCCTCCGGCAGCCGCACCAGGCGCATCCCCGGCACGGGCATCCCGACGTCGACCGGCCCCGCCGGGCCGCCCGACGCCCCGAACGCGTCCGCCACCACCCGGGCGCCGTACTCCGCCAGTTCGTCCATGTACGCGCGGGCGGCGTCCCAGCCCCAGGTGCCGTCGATGAAGTCCAGTGCCGCCGGAGCCGCGAGGCAGCCGGTCGCGTCGAGCGTGCCCTGCTGGTCGAAACGGTCCGGGAAGGGTTCGGCGGCGCCCCAGGAGTCGATCAGCGGACGCAGTTCCTCGCGCAGTGGACCGCGGGCCACGAGAGCGGCGGTGCCCCGTGGCGCGCACCCCCACTTGTGGAGGTTGCCGACCCAGGCGTCGCAGACCAGGCCCTCCAGGGGCGCGGCGAGCAGGCCGGGGGCGTGCGCGCCGTCCACGAGCAGCGGGACACCGCGCCGGGCCGCCTCCTCGCCGACCCGGCCGGCCGGCAACAGCCGCGCCGTGGCCGAGGTGATCTGGTCCAGGACGATGAGCGCGACCCGCTCGTCCACCTCGGACAGCACCGCCGCGCACGCCTGCCGGGCGTCGGCGTCGAGCGGTACGCGCGCGGTGCGCACCCGTCCGCCCCAGCGCCGGGCGAGCCGCGCGGCGCCCATGGTGACGGCGCCGTAACCGTGGTCGGTGACCACGACGTCGCCGCCGGGACGCGCGGTGAGGGCGGCGTACACGACGCTCGCGCCGGCGCTCGCGTTGGGCACGATCGCCAGGTCCCGCGCCGATACCCGCAGGTGGCCGGCGAGCGCCGTCCGGGCGGCGGCGATCCGTCCGGGCAGCCGCGGGAACCAGACGACCGGGCCCGCTCCATCTCGTCCCGCAGCGCGCTCTGCCGCTCCTGCGCCACGCGGGGGACCGCCCCGAACGAGCCGTGGTTGAGGTGCCGCATCCCGGGATCGAGGGTCCAGGCCGACGCGGCGTCCCGGCCGTCGGCCAGCAGCAGGGGCGGGGCGGTGCGGGCGCGCGGGTCTCGGTCACGTGGATCCTGACGTCGGCGGCGGGACGGCCGTGCGGCCGGGACGCGCGTCACGATACCTACGCCCCGCGGCCGTCCGGCGGCGGGGAAGACGACGGTCGTGGACCGGGCCGGCGTGCCCGGGACGCCGGCGGGGACGCGGTGGGACGGGACCGCGGCGCCGCGCGCAGGGTTTCGCCCAGCAGGGCGACGGCCGGCGGGATCTCCGTGTCGGTGATGTTGCCGTATCCGAGGACGAGCGCCGGCCGCGCCGGGGGGCTCGCGTGGTGGTAGTCGGCGAGGTCCGCCAGGCGGAGCCCGGCCGCGGCCGCCGTCCGGACGGTCGCGCGGGTGTCGGTGCCGTCGGGCAGGTGCAGCAGGACGTGCAGCCCCGCCGCGGTACCGGCGACGCGGCCCTGCGGCACCCGGTCGGCGAGCGTGCGGACCAGGAGGTCGCGGCGGGCCCGGAAACGGCGCCGCGCGGCGCGCAGGTGGGCGTCGTACCAGCCGCGGTCGATGAAGGCGGCGAGCGCGAGCTGGTCCAGCACCGGCGGTGCGGCGGCGACGGGGTTCGCCGAGCGGAGCCGCGGGGCCGTCGCGGCGGGGGCGAGCAGCCAGCCCAGGCCGAGGGCCGGCGACAGCGTCTTGCTGACCGAGCCGAGGAGGAAGACCCGGCCGGGCTCCATGCCCTGCACCACGGCGACCGGGTGGTGGTCGTAGCGGAACTCGGCGTCGTAGTCGTCCTCGACGACGAACCCGTCCGCCTCACGGGCCCAGCGCACCAGACGGGCCCGGCGCGCCGGGGACAGCACGGTGCCGGTGGGGAACTGGTGCGCCGTGCCGACGACGACGGCCCGGGCCGGGGAGCGCGCGAGGTCGTCGACGCGGACGCCGTCGCCGTCCACCGGCACGGGGTGCACGCGCAGGCCGGCGCTCGTGGCGGCGTCCCGCAGCCGCCCCCACCCCGGCTCCTCCACCGCCAGGTCCGCGATCCCCTCGGCGCGCAGCGCCCGGCAGACGCGGAACAGGGCGTCGGTGGCGCCCGCGCACACGGACACCGACGCGGCGCGGGTGTCGGCGCCCCGCGAGCGCCGCAGGTACTGCGCGAGGGTGGTGCGCAGCACCGGGTGCCCGGCGGGGTCGGGCAGGCCGAGATCGTAGTGGACGGCCGAACCGGTGACCGTCCGGACGGCCTCCGCCCAGCGGCGCCGGGGAAAGGCCCGCAGGTCGGGCAGGCCGGGCGCGAGGTCGTACCGGACCGGCGGCGGCGCCGGCGCGCGCGGCACGCGGGGCCGCGGCGGCGCGGTGTCCGGTGTCCACGAGACGCGCGTGGCGGAACCCACCCGGGCGCGGAGATAGCCCTCCGCGACGAGCATCCCGTACGCCTCCGTCACCACCCAGCGGGAACAGCCGAGTTCCTCGGCGAGCGCCCGGCTCGGTGGCACGGCCGCGCCCTCCGCCAGCCGGCCGTCCCGGATCGCGGTGCGCAACGCGTGCGCCAGGCGGTCGTGCAGGCGGCGCCGCCCGCGCTCGGCGGGACCGACGTCGAGCAGCGTCGCCCACGCGGAATTGGTCTGGGGAACAGGCACGGCATTGGAGCGTACCGCCGGTCCGAAGCCGCCTAGCGTGAGGGGCATGACGGAGAAACTGGCCCTCGGGGCCATGCTGTTCGGCACGGTCCAGGACGAACGACGGTCGTTCGAGCTCCTGGACCGTTTCGTGGACGCCGGAGGCGTCTGGATCGACACCGCGAACTGCTACGCGTTCTGGGACCACCCGAGCGGCTTCGGCGGACAGAGCGAGGCGTTGCTCGGACGCTGGCTGGCGAGCCGCCCCGGTGTCCGTGACCGCGTCCGGATCAGCACCAAGGTGGGCTGCGAGCCGACCGTGGCCGGACGTTTCCCCGAGACGGCCGAGGGCCTGTCGGCCGGGGCCGTGAAGAAGGGGATCGAGGGCAGTCTCCGCAGGCTGGGCACGGACCACGTCGACCTGTACTGGGCGCACATGCCCGATCCGGCCACCCCCTGGAGGAGACGGTCGCCGCCTTCGACGAGCTGGTGTCCGCCGGCACGGTCGGCCGGCTCGGCTGCTCCAATCACCCCGTGTGGCAGGTCGAGCGGGCGCGGCAGCTGGCGCGGGCGCACGGCGGCACCGGCTTCACCGCGGTGCAGCTGCACCACACCTACCTGCGACCGCGCCCCGGGACCCGGCCCAGCGTGGTGCACCGGTTCGGCGCGGTCACCGACGAGGTGCTCCACTACCTCGAGCACCACCCGGACATGGCGCTGTGGGCGTACACGCCGCTGCTGGGCGGCCGTTACACCCGCGCGGACAGGCCGCTGCCGGCGGAGTACGACCATCCCGGCACCGTCCGCCGCCTCGCGGTGCTCGACGACATCGCCGCCGAGACCGGCACGAACCGCAACCGGGTGGTGCTGGCGTGGCTGGCCGGAGGGCACCCGGCCGCCACGCCGGTCGTCGGCGTCAGCACGGCCGGGCAGCTGGACGAGGCGCTCGCGGGGTCTCCCGCGAGCTGACCGCCGAGCAGCGCGCACGCCTGGACTCCGCGGTGTGAGCCGTCGGCGCACGCGCGCCGCGGCGGTCCGCGCGGCGGCCCCGGCGGCGTGCGGGCCACGGGGCTGCCGAGGGCCGGTCCGCCAGGGAGTGTTCTGACGTTCCGTCAGGAGTCGTCGGGGCAGCCCGTGGAGTGCCGGCTGGACGACAGGGATGTCCGGTGCGTGCCGTGCCGTGCGGGCGGACCGGCCGCCGTGGGGCGAAGCCCGCGGCGAGGTGACGACGGTGCCGCCGGTGCCGCACGGGGACGTATCGACGGCCGGGAGCCGGTCGGCGACCCCGACGGCGCTCACCGGGCCACTGGTGATTCAGCCGATGGCGCCCGCGCCCCGCCCCACGACTCTGGTCGGGTCAGGCACCCGCCCCCCACGCCCGTGTCAGGAGATCCCCATGCGTCCTCGTTCCCCACGCCGGCTTCTCGGCGTTCTCGCCGCCGCCACGGCCGCCCTCACCCTGTTCTCCTCGGCGTCGACGGCCGGCGCGGCCGACTCCGCGACCACCGCGACCCGCACCGCCACCGCGGCGCGCTCGTCGGACGCGGCCGTCGGAGCGCTCTCGACCGGCACGCCCGTCGTCTTCGTGCACGGCTACACCGGCGACGCGTCCAACTGGGTCACCGCCATGAGCGTCTTCCGGCTCAACGGCTGGGACAGCTCCGACCTCTTCGCCTACGAGTACAACTCCTACGGCAACAACATCACCAACGCCCAGGGCCTCGCCACCTTCGTGAACAACGTGAAGGCGCGAACCGGAGCGAGCAAGGTCGCGATCGTCAACCACTCGATGGGCGGCCTGGTCAGCCAGTACTACCTGAAGGTGCTGGGCGGCAACACCAGCGTCAGCCACCTCGCCTCGATCGCCGGCGCCAACCACGGCACCACGTTCGCCGGCGCCTGCCTGATCTACACGACGTGCCAGCAGATGTACCCGGGCTCCTCGTTCATCTCCCAGATCACCTCGGGCGACGAGACGCCCGGCGCCACCAGGTACGCCACGTGGTACTCGGCGTGCGACGGCGTCATCCTGCCGTACACCAGCACCCGGCTGGACGGCGCGACCAACAACAACGTGCTCTGCCAGACCCACATCGGGTTCCTCGCGGACACGGTCGTGCTCGGCCAGATCGCCCGCTTCGTCGCGTCCTGACGCGTCGCGCGCTCACGACCCCGGTCGTCGACGGCCGCCCGTGAAGCGGACCGTGCTCGACACGCCCGTCCCCGGCACCGGCCGGGGGCGGGCGTTCGCGGGTGCACCGCGGCTCAGTGACCGAGCCGGAAGGTCGCGTCCTGCCGGTCCGTGGCCGTGGCGGGCACGTCGATGCGCAGCACGTAGTTCGCGTGGCGGAGGTAGCGGGTCGGGTAGTTGTAGGACCGGAACGACGTCCAACTCGCGTCCGCCAGCCCCGCCGTACGGTAGAAGGTGGCGTCCGCCGCGAACGCGGACGTGCCGTCGGGGGCGTCCAGCCGGAGCTGGTAGGCGTAGTGGCGCAGGTAGCGGGACGGGTGGCTGACCGACTGGAAGGAGACCCCGCGCTGTCGGCGAGACCGGGGACGAGCTTCCACTGGGAGTCGGTGGGCGGGTCGACGGGGTACTCGTCGATGCGGCCCACGTAGTTCGCGTGGCGGACGTAACGGGCCGGGTGGTTGTAGGACTTGAGGCGGTTCCAGGCGGGGGCGCCCCACTTGGCGACGAGGTTGTCGTACTGGGCGGCCGTGATCGGCGCGATCCCGCAGTGCTTGGAGTTGAGCGGCTGCGTGTAGGCCCTCTGGTCGAGCGCCGTCCAGGTGCCCGACGAGAGGTCGGTGGACTGCCAGGCGTAGAACACCCCGTTGGGTGTGTAGGTGTCGCCCCAGAGGAACCAGGTGTTCGACGTCAGGGACTTCACGAGGGTCGGGGCCTCGGTGCCGCCGTGGGCGACGCCGGTGGTGAACTCCGTGAAGCTGCCCGGGGCGAGGGAGGTGGACCGCGCTCCGACGAGCGTCTGGTTCTTCTTGAAGTAGAAGTAGTTGACCCCGTTCACACCGACCGCCATGTCACCGTCGATCACGTCGTAGCCGGGGTCGAAGAAGACCTGCGGAGCGGAGGCGGTGAGGAAGTCGGTCGTGTAGTTGACCATGATGACGTTGTGGCCGCTGGAGTTCACCGCGGAGTAGATGACCGCGTACTGGCCGCGTCCCGCGTCCCAGAACGCCTCGGGCGCCCAGGAGTGCGTGTTCATGTCGTGCAGCTTCAGCCGGTGGTAGCCGGTGAAGGTGCGCAGGTCGGTGGAGTACCAGACGTGGATGTACTGGCTGACGTGGTTCCAGTCCGTGCCCTTCAGGTCGGTGGCGAGGATCACGAAGGTGCCGTCCTGCTTGCGCAGGACGAACGGGTCGCGCAGACCGAGCGCGCCCTCGGTGGGCGTGGCCACCGGGTTGTTCTGGTTGAGCGGTGTCCAGTTCAGGGCGTCCGTGCTGACGGCGAGATGGAGGCCGTAGTCGGTGCCCTCGCCCAGGGTGGTCGACTCGGTGAAGTAGGTCATGACGTACGCCGAGTCGGCCGCGTGGGCGGAGCCGGCCCCGAGTGTCAGCGCGCCGGTCACGGCGAGGGTGTCGCGGCGGCCATGCCGAGAACATGACGGCGGGAAGGGCGGGGAGGGGGGTTCATGCGTTCTCCAAGGGGTGTGCGGGGCCCTCAGGACGATGTCAGCGGGATCAAGGAGATCAGGGAGATCAGGGAGATCAGGGGGAGAGGGCGGCGGCGGAGCGGAGCAGGAATCCGGTCGATATGTCGAACATGGTTCGGGAAGCCGGTCAGAAGGTAGGGCGTGGCTCCCCGCGCGTCAATCACTTCGGTCGTCATGGGTGATTCCCGTGCGCTCGCGCCCCGCCCGGAAGCCCACGCGGAGCGGCACGGAACCCCTGAGAGGGGACCGTGCGTCAGCGTGCGGCGGCCGGGGCGTGCGGGCGGCGGCGCACGGCGAGGGCCGCGCCGTCGTCGTCGAGTCCGCCGCCGTGGCGGAGCAGGTCCGCATGCAGGTCGTCCAACAGCTCGCGAGGCCGGGCCGCTCCGCGCCGGCGCACCCGGTCCGGCAGCGGGAAGAACACGCCCGCGCGGTCACGGGTTTCCGTGACGCCGTCGGTGTGGAGCAGCATCTGGTCGCCGGGGGAGAAGGGCACGGTGTCGACGTGGTAGTGGTCCCCGAGGAGCGCCGAGAGGTTGGCCGAGAGGTTGAGGGGCGTGGAGGGGAGGGTGGGCTCGAGGACGTCGATCCCCCGCCGCTCCCGCTCGCCCGCTCGCCGCTCCCGCGCGTCCGGCCGGACACGGTGGCCGCGGATGCCGTGGAGGCGCCCGGTCAGACCCGGTCCAGGGGCCGGTGCGGCCCGGTGGGAAGTTCCGCCGTGATCACGTCACCCGGCCGCACCACGCCGCCCTCCCTCACGACGCTCATGATGCCGGCCCTGCGCACGACGGCCCCGGTCCCGTCGCGGCCGACGACCTGCTTGAGCAGCCCTTCCTCGAAACCGTCGATCTGCCGGCAGGGATTGCGCAGCCCGGTCACCTCCAGCACCGCCTCGCCGATGCGCAGCAGCGTCCCCACCGGCAGACCGAGCAGATCGAGGCCGCGGGTGGTGATGTTCTCGCCGAGGTCACCGGGCGTCACCGTGAAACCGGCCGCACCGACCTCGGCGAAGAGCTCCTCGTGGAGGAGGTGGACCTGGCGCAGGTTCGGCTGGGTGGGGTCCTGCGCGACCCGCGACCGGTGCTTGACGGTCACGCCGGCGTGCACGTCACCCTCCACGCCGAGCCCGGCGAGCAGGGTGATGCTGTCCCTGTTCGGCTTGGTGAACGAGTACGCGCCGTTGCTGCTGACCGCCGTGACCGTTCCGTTCATCCTCGGATCCCCCTCCTCGACGACCATGACCGGCCACGACCCTAACCGCCGGGCGCCCGGCACGCAGCGGCCCGGGCCGGTCCGTCGGGTCCGGGCCGCTGCGTGTCGGTTCGTGAAAGTTTCGGGGAATGGTTGTCGGGGTCGGGGGTAGGCGGGGCTTTGCGGGCACGACGGGCCGGCGACGACGGCCGGGGATCCGGCGGTGGATGGACTGGGAGGGGCACATGATGACGACGACCGTGCAGGCCGCTGGGACGGTGGACGTTCCGGAGATCGCCGATCCCTCGAAGGTCGCGCCGCGGGACGCGCGGGAGTTGTCGAAGGTGTTCTTCGGGCGGCTGGCGGTGCTGGAGGAGGGCACGCCGGAGTACCAGTACGCGCGCAACACGCTGATCGAGATGAACATGTCCCTGGTGCGGTATGCGGCGGGCCGGTTCCGCAGCCGTGGGCCGGAGGAGATGGAGGACATCGTCCAGGTCGGCATGATCGGGCTGATCAAGGCGATCGACCGGTTCGAGCTGTCGCGCGAGGTGGAGTTCACCTCCTTCGCGGTGCCCTACATCGTGGGGGAGATCAAGCGGTTCTTCCGGGACACCTCCTGGGCGGTGCACGTGCCGCGGCGGTTGCAGGAGGCGCGGGTGCAGCTGGCGCGGGCCAACGAGGAGCTGCGCAGCCGGCTGGGGCGCACGCCGACGACCAAGGAGTTGTCGGAGCTGATGTGCCTGCCGGAGGACGAGGTGGTCGAGGCGCGGCTGGCGTCCAACGGGTACACGTCGGCGTCGCTGGACGCGGCGATCAGCGGCAGCGAGGACGGCGAGGCCGCGCTGGCGGACTTCATCGGCGACGAGGACGCCGCCCTCGGTCTGGTCGAGGACTTCCACGCGCTGGCGCCGATGGTGGCCGCGCTGGACGAGCGTGACCGGCGGATCATCCACTGGCGGTTCGTGGAGGAACTCACCCAGGCCCAGATAGGCGAACGCCTCGGCGTCTCCCAGATGCACGTCTCCCGCCTGATCTCCCGCCTCCTGGCCCGCCTGCGCGAAGGCATGCTCACCACCGGCTGAACCACCCGAAACGCCCGGCCACGGGCACAGCAGTCGAAACGGGACCCGGCATCCGGGTCCCGTTTTTCGCTGTTCCTGCCGCCTGCTGCTCACCGCCTGCTGCCCGCCGCCCGCCGTGCTTCGGCGCCGCCACTCATCCCTCCCGGTACACCCGGCACCCCGGTGAAGGGGAGAGGGCCCCCGCGCTCTCCGGCTGGGGGCCCTCTCCCGGGATGCTCACAGGAAGCGCCGGATCGGCAGGACCGCGGATTCCTTGGCGCGTTGCAGCATGGCCCGCCGTCTCCACCGGCGGAGGTCCACCTCCACGCTGTCGCGCAGGTCCGCGTCGTAGTCGCGGTCGAGCGCGGCGGTGAACTCCTCGTCCAGGACGGCGAGCATCACCTCCTCGTCGTGGTCCATGGACCGGCGGTTGAAGTTCGTGGACCCGATGAGGGAGGCCACCGAGTCCACGGTGATGATCTTGGCGTGCATCATGGTCGGCTGGTACTGGCGGACGTGCACGCCGGCCTCCAGCAGCCGCGTGTAGTGGTGCTGACCCGCGAGCTGGCAGGCCCGCTGGTCGGTGTGCGGCCCGGGGAGCAGGATCTCGACGCGCACGCCGCGCCGCGCGGTCTGGCACAACAGGTCGATGAAGTAGGTGTCCGGGGCGAAGTAGGCGGTGGCCAGCCGGAAGCGTTCCTCGGCGGAGGTGAGCATGACCCGGATGAGGGTCTGCATGTCCTGCCAGCCGATGCTCGCGGAGCCGCGCACCACCTGCACCACCGACGAGCCGGCCTGCGGGTGTGCCGTGAAGCGGTCGCGGTCGTCGAAGAGTTCGTCGTGGCACTCGGCCCAGTTCTGCGCGAACGCGGCCGCGATGCCGTCCACGGCCGGACCGCGCACCTGGACGTGGGTGTCCCGCCACTCGCCCGGATTGCGGGCGTCGCCGCTCCACTCCTCCGCGATGCCGACGCCGCCGGTGAAGGCGGTGTGCTCGTCGACGATGAGGGCCTTGCGGTGGCAACGGTGGTTCTGCTTGAACGGTGACAGCCACGCGGGCTTGCGGAACCAGGCCAGCTGGACGCCCGCCTCGCTCATCAGGTTCAGCAGCCGCCCTTCGATCTCCTTGGCGCCGAAGCCGTCGAGCAGCAGCCGCACGCGCACCCCCTCACGGGCGCGGTCGGCCAGGGCGCCGGCGAAGTCGTGGGCGATCTGGCCGCGCCAGTACACGAAGGTCATCATGTCGATGGTGTGCTCGGCCGAACGGATCGCCCCGAGCATCGCGGGGAAGATCTCGTCACCGTTGCGCAGGGGCACCAGGGCGTTGCCTTCGGTGGCGGCCACGCCGATCAGCCGCTCCAGGCGACGGCGCAGGCGCTGCTTGCGCGCCTGCGGGTCGGGTGCGGCGTCGTGAGCACGAGGCGCCGGTATGTCGTCGAGTATCACGCCGAATCTCCCACTGGACCGTGAAGGCGAACGTCGAGGGCCGCCGCGACGGCCCGAACAACCGGATGCCCGGTCGGCGGCGCGGCACTCCAGTGGTCCCGGGCCGGATTGAGGCCGGGGCGCCGGGGCACGTGCACCCCACGGAAACCGTCCTGCCGTACGGGTGGGGCGGGCGGCAGGGGAGAGGCGGGGCCGAGCATGGCGGAGCGGGCGACGATGTCCGGGCGAGAGGGCGGGCCGGCGGGCCCCGGCGGCGTGCAGAAGCCGCCGTTGCGGCCCGGTGGGTACGATCCGGCCGACTACGCCCCGCAGGTGGTGCACTGCGCCGCGGAAGCCGGTGTGTCACCCCTCCTGGTGATGACCGTCCTGCACAACGAGGCGTACAAACCGCACCATCCGCTGCTGGAGCGGCTGTGGCAGTGGTGGAAGCCGGGGGCGTCCTTCGGCGTGGCCAACATGCACCGCGCGACGTTCGAACGGGTGCGGCAAACGCACGGCCTGTCCGAGCGGTGGCGCGACCTCCGCGACGATCCCGCGTTCGCCGTCCGGGCGGCGGCCCTGCACCTGAAGGACCTCGACCACGCTCTTCCGGAGCGGCACGTGCGCCGTTACACCCGCGACGAACTCCTCGCCCTGGGCTACAACACGGGCGAACGCAACATGCGGGCCTTCGCCCGCGGGTCCCGCCGGGCCCCATGGCACGGTCGTACCTGCGCCGTTTCCGCGCACACCGCGACCGGGCCGCCCGGGCCCTGGCCGGTCCGGCCGACGACGGCCGGGCGGCGGCGCCCGCGGCCGGGCGGTCGCGGTAGGGACGGCGGTCCGGGCGCCGTCGGCCTCCCGGCGGCGTCCGCGGAACCGGCGTCGTGACCACGGAGCCGTGGCCACGACGCGCCCCGGCTCAGCCGGCGGCCAGCGACAGTTTGGCGGCGAACCCGAGGAACAGCGCCCCGCGGCCGACGTGGCACCGGCTGCCAGCCGCCTGCGCCGCCGGAACGCCGCCGCCAGGCGCGTCCCGCTGAAGATCAGCGCGCTCAGGTACAGGACGCTGGCCAGCTGCGCGAGCACACCGAGGACGACGAACGACAGCGCCGGGTAGGCGTAGCCCGGGTCGACGAACTGCACGAAGAACGCGTCAGAATCCAACTGCCTGTACCCTCGCGCCCATGACCGCTACGAAGACCGCTCCCGAGTGGAGCGCCGAGGAGCTGGCAGAGCTGGCCGAACTTCAGGCCAGGAACGAAGCGCTGCCGGAGGGCGCGCCCCGTGGACTCCTTTCGGTGCGACTGTCGATCCTCACGGAGGACACCACCAGCCCAGCGCGGCAGGAACTTGACCTTCGCCGCCATGCCATCCGAGAGGGCGTCAGGGTTGTCGGCGTGGCCAGGGACCTCGGAGTGTCTGCAACCTATTGATCAGAAACGCTTTGGGTTCACGCTCGTTGACCGTGCGTGAGTGATCTGGTGGGAGACGCGCGGAGCTGGTCGCCGGACGCGCAGGAGGCTGTGCGTCTGCTGGCCGTGTCCGCGCTGGTGGAGGGCCGGGACCGGGGAGAGGTTGCGGCCCTGTTCAGGGTGTCGGTCAGGGCCGTGGACAACTGGTGGGCAAGGTGGCAGGCCGGTGGCCGGGACGCGCTGTTGTCCCGCCCGCGGGGCCGACGCGCGGGTGAGCATCAGGTTCTGTCCGAGGCCGAGCAGGCCGCTGTCCGTCAGGCCGTCCTCGACCACACCCCCTCCGATCTGGGGCTTTCCGGTCGGCTGTGGACGCGGGGGCTGATAGGCGAGCTGATCTTCAAGCTGTACCGGGTCCGCTTCACCGGGCCGGGAGTGGGCAAGTACCTCAAGCGGTGGGGGCTGACGTTCCAGCGGCCGGACAAGCGGGCCATCGAGCAGGATCCGGAGGCGGTCCGGATCTGGCGCGAGGAGACGTGGCCGGCGATCCGGGCCAGAGCGAAGGCGGAGAACGGGGAGGTGCTCTTCGCCGACCAGGTCGGGATCCGATCGGATCAGGTCACCGGCCGCACCTGGGGCGTCAAAGGCACGACGCCGGTCGTGCACCGCACCGGGAACCGGTTCTCCGTGAACGCGATGTCCGCGATCAGCACCAAGGGGCGCATGCACTTCATGGTCTTCACCGAGTCGTTCGACGCGAAGGTCATGTGCCGGTTCCTGGACCGGCTCGTCGGGCACTTCGACCGCAAGGTCCACCTGGTCGTCGACCGGCACTCGGCCCACCGCTCGAAGACGGTTCGGGCCTGGCTCACCGACCACAAGGACCAGGTCGAGCTGCACTTCCTGCCGTCGTACTCACCCGAGCTAAACCCGGACGAGCTGGTCAACGCCGACCTCAAACGCAGCCTGCCCCACACCCACCGGGCCAGGAACCAGGCCGAACTCGCTGCCGAAACCCGGAGGTTCTTCCACCGCCGACAACGCCAACCTCGCATCGTGCGTGGATACTTCGGCGGCCGGCACGTCCGCTACGTCACCGACGAGTGAACCCCATAAGTTTCTGATCAATAGAAGGCGCCTTGGGAGCGGAAGGAACTCGGGGACTGGCTCAACAACCGCATACCAGAGTTTGACCTCATTCTGTTCTGGAAGTTGGACCGGTTCATCAGGCGCATTTCTGACCTGCACGAAGTCATCAAGTGGTGCGAGAAGTTCGGGAAGAACCTGGTTTCTCTGAATGACACGCTGGACTTGTCATCCCCCATGGCTCGGACAATGGTGACATTCGTCGCGGCAGTCGCAGAGATTGAAGCCGCCAACACTAAGACCCGCGTTTCATCCCACTGGGAATACACTAAGCAGCAGGATCAATGGCGTATCGGTAAGCCGTCGTATGGCTACAAGACTGCCAAGGTGGGCGGGAAAATCCGTCTAGTGCAAGATCCCGGGCAGGCGCGGGCAGTGCGCTACATGTACCAAGCCGCAATGCGGGGGGTTCCGGCAAACCGAATTGCCAAGGTCCTGGATAGGGCCAAGGTGCCTACCTACAGCAACGGGAAATGGAACAACCAGCAGGTTCTCAGGACTCTTAGGAATCCTGCCGTCAAGGGGATTCGCACCGAAGGGGCACGAAAGCGACTACCTACAAATCTACGCCGGTACTGGACAAGAAGGGCCAGGAAATCAGGGTCACGGATGAACCGATCCTGACTGATGAAGAATTCGAGGGCGTGCAATCAGCACTTGCCACCCGCTCGAAGAACAAGCGTCATCATGAGAAGAACCGCCGTCCCACCAGGTTCCTCGGCGTCATGAAACATGAATGCGGAAGAAACGTCGTTGAAACGAATAGCTATAAGACGCTTTCTACTGGCGACGTCAAAGAGTACCGATACTTGCGGTGCCCCGAGTGCCGGAGGCCCGGATTCGTAACACCGGATCCTGAGCATGTGTACTCGGCTCTGGCGCAGGCCGTATTTGAGGCCCTCGGTGATTTCGAGGTGATCCGGCGCGAGTACGCCCGAGGCGACGAGAGCAGGCGTGAGCGGAAGCGATTGGAAGATTCCATCGCTTACTACATGTCTGGGCTGGAGCCTGGCGGAAGGTTCGACAAGGCCGGCTTCATTCGCGAGAAGGCAGAGAGCACGCTGGACGCTCTCATTAACGACTTGACGAAGATCGATCCGGAGTCCACTAAGGACAGGTGGGTCTACGAAAGCACCGGCATGACTTACAGTCAACATTGGAAGACCGGTGGCGTAGAGGCCATGGAAAAGGATCTACTGAGCGCCGGAATAACTTTCGAACTTGGGAAACAGGGCGATGGGGAACTGTTGGGGCGGTTGATCATTCCGCACGATGTTGAGGAGCGGCTGATCAGGATGGACAACAACTGGAGTTAACCATACCGGCACACTCCTTGAAACCAAGATGCCCCCCTCCTGACGGAGGGGGGCATCTTTTATGTCAATCCTCGGCAGGATAGACGACATCAGAAACGACTTTCCAGTTACCTTCCTGATCCTGGATCACGGTTACAACACGCATACTCCCCCTGTCTCGACCCCGAGGCCCTGTGCCGGGTGCTAGTGGCGAAGAAACCTTGCATCGCACCCCCTGGCGAAGTCAAAGCATCGTTTAAACGCTCCTCCACTCGGCCCGTTTAAACGCCCTTCCTTGAAACCGCCACCCCGGAGGGGTTGGAACTAATTCATCACCGCAACTGCACCCCGCGACTTTCGGGGGTTTCGTTTTGCCCTATCGCAAGGAGATACCGTGAACGAGTTTGATGATGTGATCGGGAAAATTTTCCGTGACAACGAGGAACGCCGCATCGCGTACGGCGTTCGGCTTGCTGAGATTGAAGAGCGGCTAGAACGGGCCGAGGCCGACGTATTGAAGGCTTTCGAGGGGGCCGCCGACCATTCCGGTATGGGCGGCCTGCTGCGGCGCGCGGAACGACTCAGGGCCGGGGCGAACGAGCTTTGGGCGGAGATTGAGAAGCCCGCGCCCGACTGGACTCTGTTCGACGCGAAGGGCGTTCAGCGGTGACTTTCCTTGACCAGTACGCGGACGCTATCGAAGTGCGCCGGGTGAAGCTCCGTAAGCGCGGGCACGCTCTCGCGGCCGAAACGATCCCTCCGACCGGGCAGGCTGCCTTGTGGTATGCCGACGCGATTCAATGCGTCCCGCGGAGTGGCCAGGACATGAGCCCTTTCCAACCTCACGTGACAGCAGGGCAGTTGGGCTGACAGACAGATGAAGCCCCTGGTAGATGGGTTTTCGACCAAGAGAACCATCTCCACCAGAGGCTTCGCATGCTTGTCTACCCGTCCGGCGCCGACGTGTCCACCTCTGCCCTGCGCTTCCTCGCCGCCCGCCTGAGGGAACACCGCCGCGCTCTCGGAACCCGATGGCGGCGCCTGAACGCAGGACGGCAGGCCCTCCTCACCCTCGCCCACCTGCGCAACGGCCAGCCCTACGCCCAGCTCGCGGCCGGATTCGAGATCGGCACCACCACCGCCTACCGATACATCACCGAGGCCGTCAACCTCCTGGCCGCCCTTGCCCCTACCCTGGCCGAAGCCGTACGAGCGGCGTCGACGAAGGCGTACGTGATACTGGACGGGACGCTCCTGCCCATCGACCGAATCGCCGCCGATCGCCCGTTCTACTCGGGCAAACACAAGAAGCACGGCATGAACGTGCAGGTCATGGCCGATCCGAAGGGGCGCCTGGTGTGGGCTTCACCGGCCCTGGCCGGCGCCGTCCACGACGTCCGGGCCGCGCGCGAGCACGGCATCATCGAGGCACTCACCGAGGCCGGCATCACCTGCTGGGCAGACAAGGGCTACCAGGGTGCAGGCGGCACGGTCCGTCTCCCTTACCGCGGCCGATGGGACAGCCTCTCCACCGGTCAGCAGGCCGTCAACCGGTCCCATGCGAAGATCCGTGCACTGGTAGAGCAGGCCATCGCCACCCTCAAGTCCTGGCGCCTCCTCCGTAAACTCCGCTGCTCGACAACCCGGATCACCAGCCTTGTCCAAGCCGTCCTGGTCCTCCAGCTCGCTGCCACGGGCTGAGATCAACCCGCAGCATTCACCAAGTCCGTCAATTCGGCCTCGGTCGTCCCGGCCTGCAGACGAACGTCGAAGTTGTAACCCTCATCGCAGAACACCAGGTCGAGGTCCATGGGTGTCAGCCTGCGGAAGACGATCGCCAACCAGATGGCGTCTTCCTGCCGGACGTCCATGTACAGGCAGATACCGTCCTCGTGCAGATACGCCTCACCGGGGCCGTTCTCCGTCTCGAACTGCCATATCAGGCTGCGCACTTCGCTGCGGTGCAGCGAGTCGATCTCGACCCCGGACCACCGGGCACGGATCGCGTCGGTCAGCGCCTCCCGATCGATGCCCCATCCGCCCGCATCACCCTCGACCACCGCCAAGAACGTCATAGCCAGGGTCTACCAGACGTCCGTGACACAGCGCCGATTGGCTGTCGCCTGAAGTTGGAATGGGCTCCCTGAGTCTCTCAAGACGTCTCAGGGCTACTCACGGCCTTCACGGTGAGTGGCCGCCGCTTCCGCCTGCTGGGCGTGCTGACAAGAGCAGAGAACGGGGTGACCTTGGGGGACTCCTGGGGCTCCTTCGGGGCCTCTGAGGCAGACCGAGGGCCCCTAGCGCCTCTTGCTGCTCCCGGAGGCTCATGCGGGCGAACAAGGCCGCAGCTTCGTCAAGGTGAGACACGTCAGCCCCCTACACGCTTGCCAGAGACAGCTTGACGGCGAACCCCAGGAAGAGCGCCCCGGCGGCCGAGGTGGCCCCTGCGCTGAGCGTCCTCCGACGACGGAACGCAGCAGCCAGGCGAGACCCGCCGAAGATGAGCGCAGACAGGTACAACACGCTTGCCAACTGGGCGAGTACGCCTAGAGTCACGAACCCCATGACTGGGTTGGACTCTGACACGAACTGCACGAAGAAGGCGACGAAGAACAGGATGGCCTTGGGGTTGAAGAGGCTGATGACCAGGGCCCGCCGGAAGGGACGCTCGTCGGCGACGGCGGTGGACCGGGAGCCGGACGCGGCTTCCTCCCGCCGGCCGCGCCACATCCCCCACGCGGCCCGGAGCATTCCGACGGCCAGCCAGGTCAGGTAGCCGGCGCCCGCGTACTTCACGATGCCGAAGAGCACGGCGTTGCCCTGGAGCAGGGAGGCGACACCGGCGGCGGAGAGCGTCATCAGCACGGCGTCGCCGCACCACACGCCGGCCGCGGCGGTGTAACCGGCCCGCACCCCGCGCCGAGCGGCCACGGAGAGGACGTACAGCGAGTTGGGGCCGGGCAGCAGGATGATCAGGGCGAGCCCTGCCAGATAGGTGGGGAGATCGTTGACGCCGAACATGGCAGGAAGTGTCGCACGCCGGTACGGCGTCTCCCGGAGGTGTCTCACACACCGCACCCGCAGGCACTTCCCGGACGGACTCCGCGCCCCGGCACGCTCCGCCGGACGGGGTCCTAGTCCTCCACCACGGGGATGCCCAGGCGGCCGGTCACGGTGGTGAGGGCCGTTCCCAGCGGGAGCGCCACCCGGGCCGCCGCGTGCCGGTCGCCCCGGGTCGGGTCGAGGTTGACGATGTGGACGGGTTTCCCCGCCCGGCCGCCTGGCGGACGAACCGCAGCCCGGACATCACCGTCAGCGAGGAGCCCAGGACCAGCAGCGACCTCGCTCCGCGGACTAGTTCACGGCACTCCTCCACCCGTCGCGGCGGCACGGACTCACCGAAGAACACCACGTCCGGTTTGAGGATGCCGCCGCAGTCCGCGCAGGGCAGCGCGCGGAAGTCGCCGATCTGCTCGTCGGTGAGGTCGGCGTCGCCGTCCGGGTTGACTCCCGCGGCCACCGGCGCGAAGCCCGCGTTGGCCTCCGCCAGCCGCCGGGCGAGTTCCCGGCGCGCGCTGAGGGCACCGCAGGACAGGCAGACGACCCGCGCCAGACTCCCGTGGAGTTCCACGACGTCCCCGCTGCCGGCGGCCTGGTGCAGGCCGTCGACGTTCTGGGTGATCACGCCCGAGAGCAGGCCGTGCCGGCCGAACGCGGCCACGGCCCGGTGCCCGGCGTTGGGGCGGGCACGGCCGAAGGTGCGCCAGCCGAGGTGGCTGCGCGCCCAGTACCGGCGCCGCGCCCGGGCGTCGGCGGTGAACTCCTGGTAGGTCATCGGGGTGTGCCGGTTCAGGCTTCCGCCCGCGCCCCGGTAGTCGGGGATGCCCGACTCCGTGGAGATGCCCGCCCCGCTGAGGACCAGCACGCCGCCGGCGTTCAGCGCCTCGACGACCGGCTCCGGGTCCGTGGTGCCGGGCGGCAGGTCCTCGGTGGGCGTCCAGCTGAGGGTGGGGCGCGTGCGCATGCGAACCAGGGTACGGAACCGGCCGCCACCGACGCCGGTCTCCCGGCGGACGTCGTCCGCCGGCTCGCCGTGCCGGGCCTCCCTCATCGGAGCGCGGTGGTCTCCGTGCCGGGTGGTTCCCGGGGCCCTCGGTCCGGGCGGTCAGCGGGGTCGGTGAGAGGGCCGTGTCCTCCTCACCCGGTTCGAGGAGGGTGGCGGCGGCACCGACGACGAGCGGGTCCGGCTTGCCGACCGCTTCCGGGTCCTTGGGGGTGTAGTCGATCCGGTGGAGCAGGCTGCGCATGGCTTCGAGGCGGGCACGTCGCTTGTCGTTGCTCTTGACGACGGTCCAGGGGGCGTGTTCGGTGTCGGTGGCCCGGAACATCTCCACCTTGGCCGTGGTGTAGTCGTCCCAGAGATCGAGCGACTTGACGTCGGTCGGCGACAGTTTCCACTGGCGGACCGGATCGACCTGGCGGATCGCGAAGCGCGTCCGCTGCTCCGCCTGCGAGACGGAGAACCAGAACTTCACCAGGATGATGCCGTCGTCCACCAGCATCTTCTCGAACGGCGGACACTGCTCGAGGAAGAGTTCGTACTCCCGCTGCGTGCAGAAGCCCATGACACGTTCGACTCCCGCCCGGTTGTACCAGGAACGGTCGAAGAAGACGATCTCCCCCGGTCCGGGGAGGTGGCTGACGTAGCGCTGGAAGTACCACTGCCCCTTCTCGCGCTCCGTGGGCTTCTCCAGCGCCACGATGTTGGCGCCGCGCGGATTCAGACGCTCGGCGAAGCGCTGGATCGTGCCGCCCTTGCCCGCGGCGTCCCGGCCCTCGAACACCACGACCAGGCGGCCGCCGGTGTCCTTGATCCAGCGTTGCAGCTTGAGCAGTTCGATCTGCAGGACCCGCTTGAGTTGCTCGTAATCCTTGCGCGTCACTTTGTGGTCGTACGGGTAGTTCTCCCGCCAGGTGGTGATCGATTCGCCGGCTTCGTCGAGCAGTATCGGCTGTTCCGGGCGGCGGTCGTCGACCGTCAGACCGTCCAGCAACCGTGCCTCGATCTCCTCGTGGTCCATGCGGTCCTCGCTCCTGCGTGGGCGGCCGTGCTTCCTGGGTCCCATGGGGCGTTTGCCCGAAACGGGGAGCTTCTCACCTCGGTGAACGCGGTGCGCCCGGCCGGTGCCGCGGTGCCGCGGCGCCGCTCCGCCGGGAGGACGGCGCGGCGCCGATGTCGTTGCGTCCTGTGACGGACGACGCCGCCTCCCGCACCAGCGGCCGGGAGGCGGCGTCGTCGACGGCGGGGCGGGTCTGCCGGTCAGCCGGTTCCGGAGCCCTTCTGCCTGGCCTCGTCCGCGAGGTGCCTCCCGGAGTCACGCGCCTGTTCCGTGACCTGGCCGGCCTGGTCACGCGTCTCGTCTTGGGTGGTGCGGGCAGCCTGCGTGGCACTGTCCTTCACCTCGGCGGCCGCGCTCTGGGTTCCGCCGCGGTTCCCGCGACCTGGCTCGCGGCCTGCTTGGCCTGGCCGGCCGTCGCCGAGGTCTCCGCCTTGGCCTTTTCCCGGGTCGTCCGCGTTCCTGTCTGTACGGACTCAGTCATCGGCGGCTTCTCCTCATCGATGTGCTGCGTGTACGGGAGGCGGTACGTCGGACATCACACGTAACCGTCCGGTTTTGACACGAGTGGCCCTCTGCACTGTCTGACACATTTCGGGAGGTCTATCTGGTGATGGCCTGTCACGCGCGGGGCGGGGCGTCACCGCGGCCGCCGGCCGGGGAAGGGGAAGGGGAAGGGGTGTGCCGTGTGCCCGAGCTCGCCGTCGGGGGGCGGCGCACGGGCGCCCCGGGGCCGGGGTCCGGCGGATGGGAGGCGCAGGTTCCGCTGCCGCGCCGGATCCCGGCTGGGAGGGCTGGTGCCCGGCAGTGGGCTTCTTGTGCCGTTTGTCCGGTGAGGGATTCTTTCGGGGGCGGTTCCCGGGGGAGACATGCCTGTGGGCCCCGGGTGTTCCCGGGCCCACGGAGTCGGCTGTCGTCCAGCAGGTCACCAGCGGTACCAGCGGCCCTTGCGGCCGCCGGTGTCCGCGCTGCGCATGACGAAGCCGAGCAGCCAGACGACCAGCACGATGACGGCGATCCACCACAGTGCCTTCAGCGCGAAGCCCGCGCCGAAGAGGATCAGGGCCAGCAGGAGAACGAGAAGCAGGGGAACCATAGTTATCAACCTCCGCCGCTCCTGGTGCCCGGCGAACGGAGGAACATACGGCCGGATCACCTGGTTTCTTCACCGCACTTGCGGGAAACGGCCACGGATTCGCCTCAGGAACAGGGCGGTTGACGACCGATGAGTTTCACGGTGATCCGCAGTCAGAGATCATGACTGGTGCGCCACGGCCGCGAGTGCGCCCCGTGGCGCGCCCTCCGGACCTTCGGGCACCGGAAGACCGGACACGAGACACACGAGACACACGAGACACACGAGACAACCGAGGAACTCCCATGCGCACGCTGATCAGCACCGCCTTCGTCTCCCTCGACGGCGTCGTCGAGGCCCCGGGCGGCGAGCCCGGCTACCGGAACTCCGGCTGGACCTTCAAGAACGTCGAGTTCCTCCCCGAAGCCTTCGACATCAAGGGGCGCGAGCAGCAGGAGGCCACCGCCATGCTGATGGGCCGGACCAGCTACGAGGCGTTCAGCCCGGTCTGGCCGGACATGGCGGACTTCGCCGACTACAAGGCGATGCCGAAGTACGTCGTCTCCACCACCCTCACCGAGGACGACCTGGTGTCGAACTGGGGCGAGACCACCATCCTGCGCTCCCTCGACGACGTCGCCGCGTTGAAGGAGACCGAGGGCGGCCCGATCATCGTGCACGGCAGCGCCGCCCTGAACCAGGCCCTGTCGGACGCCGGCCTCATCGACCGCTACCACCTGCTCGTCTTCCCGCTCCTGCTCGGCGCGGGCAAGCGCCTGTTCAGCACGTCCGACAAGGACGCCCAGAAGCTGACGCTGGTCGAGCACGAGGCCTACGCCAACGGCGTGCAGAAGAACGTCTTCGACGTCGTCCGCTGACCGGGCGGCGACCCCGCGCCCCCGTGTCCGGCCGGCGCACTCGGGGCATGGGATCGCCGTCGCTCACGTGGGTCGCCGGCCGCGCGGGCCGTCGTTCACGTGAGCCATCCGTCCGTGACCTCCTGGCGGTGCGGCCGCGCGGAGCCCACCCCCTCGATGTCGCGCTCGGCGGTGTTCAGCAGCTTCCGGGCGAGGTCGTTCATGGCCCGGCCGGCCGCCAGTTCGTCACCGATCTCCGGCACGTTCGGGTCCGCCGGATGGCAGTGGGCACTTCCGTGGCCGGTGATCTCCGTGGTGCCGGTGTCCAGGGTCAGCTGTGCTTTCGTCGTTCCCGCGTCGTCCTCGAACAGATGAAGACGGACCGTCCATTCCGACGTGTGCGACATCGCTCTCCTCCTCGATCCGGATGGCGGGACGCCCGTGGCGAGCGTCATCGGGGCGCCTCGTCAGGGCGCGTCATGGGGTGCGGAGCCGTGCGGAGGCGGCCCGCGTCCCGTCCTCGATGCGGCGCCGGACCTCGGCCGTGAGTGCGCCCAGCCGTTCCGAGGCCGTCGCCCGGGGCGCGACCGGCGCCCGGATCCGGCGGGCGGCCGGGGGCAGTGCTTCCAGGTCCGCGGCGAGTCTCCCCCTGCTGTCCTCGAGCGTGGGCCGGCCGCCGGTGCGCCGCCCGTCCAGCATCACCGTCTCCAGCAGCGGGACGCCGTCGTCGGGGGGCCGCTCGTCGGCGAGTCCGATCACGTCGGCGCAGCCGGGACGGCGGAACACCTGCTTGCGGCCGGGCGCCGTCACCTTCGCCGACGACAGCTTCATCACCGGCCGGCCGTCGAACTCGACCAGCTTGTAGGCGGAGTCCAGGTACGGAGCATCGGCCGACACGCCGACGCGGGTGCCCACGGCGTACGTGTCGATCGGCGCTCCGGAACGGACGAGGTCGTCCACGGCGTACTCGTCGAGGCCGCCGCTGGCCACGATCCGCACCTCCGCCAGGCCCGCCTCGTCGAGGAGGGAGCGGGTCCGGACGGCCAGGTTCCCCAGGTCCCCGCTGTCCAGCCGTACGGCGGAGCCGGGTCCGCGGTCCAGGTCCCGCAGGACGCGTGCCGCGATCCGGACGCCCTCCTCGGTGTCGTAGGTGTCCACCAGCAGGGTCACCGGACCGGGGTGGGCGCGGGCGAAGGCGCGGAAGGCCTCCTCCTCGGAGGCGAACGCCTCCACGAAGGAGTGCGCCATGGTGCCGACGGCGGGTATGCCGCACGCGGTGGCCGCCGCCACGTTGCTGGTCCCGCGAAGCCGGCCAGCGCGCCCAGGCGCGCGGCCCGGAACCCCGCCTCCGGACCGTGGGTGCGCCGCAAGGAGAAGTCGACGACCGGCCGGCCGGCCGCCGCGAGCGTGCAGCGCACGGCCTTCGAGGCGATCGTCGTCTGGTGGTTGAGCTGGTTGAGCACGTACGTCTCGACCAACTGCGCCTGCGGAAGAGGTGCGGTCACCTCCAGCAGCGGTTCGTCCGCGAGCGCGATCCGCCCCTCCGGGATCGCCCGCACCCGGCCGGTGAACGTCAGCCCGAGCAGGGGTTCCAGGTCCTTCGGCGGCCGGTGCAGCACCGAGGCGAAGGCGGCGACGTCCTCGGGGCCGACGTGGAAGTCGGCCAGGTAGTCGAGTGCCGACTCCAGGCCCGCCGCCACCAGGAAGCCGCGCCCGGGCGGCAGGGAGCGCGCGAAGAGGCTGAAGGTCGCCGGGCCGGTCTTCTCCTCCCGCAGGTAGGACATGGCCATCGTGACTTCGTACAGATCGGTGGTCGTCGCATCCGACATGGCTGTCATCTCCCGGGCCCACGGCCGAGGTCGTGTCCGTCACGGGCGGAAGCGCGCGGACCACCGGGGCTCCACGGCGTTCCACTCGGCGTCCCACTGCGCGTACCTCCTCCGGTCCAGTACCAGACGCGTGCCCGCCCAGGCCGCGCCGGACGCGGCGGCCACGCCGAACGCCGCCATGCCGCCCACCAGCCAGCCGCTGGTCGTCGCGTTGAGCTCGCTCGCGGGCGGACCGGTGACGCCTCCGTCCCGGTCCACCCACACGCGCACGGTGTCGCCCTTGGCGGTTCCCGGCTCCACGAGGGCCGCTCCCGTCCGTACGACCCCGGCGGCGTCGGTCCAGCGGACCTGCGCCGGCCGCGTCGCCCAGTCGTCACCCTTGACGTCCGACGTCAGGCGGGCGGTGACCTGGTGCCGTTCCGCCGCCTGGGCACGCACGGTGTCCATCGACGCCTCGTACGCCGTCGTGCCCGCGCTCACCGCGGCGGCCGGCAACCCGAGGAGGAGGACGACGAGGAGGACACGACGGCACCACCACTCGAACCTGTCGGACGGGCGCCTCAGGGGGTTCGCGCCCCTGGACGTGTGACCGTCGTGCCGTGACGGCGGACCGGGTGTGTACGGCGAACCTTGTGCGCTCATGAGTCGGCCTCCAGCAACTCGCCGGCCGTCCCACCACCGGCTCCCACCGTCGGACGGCGACGGGGCCGGGCAACAGGGCCGGAGGTCCCTGCCGGACCGGTTTCCGGCCCCGTCCGTCTCCCCGGACCACGGTCCCGCCGGTCCGGCCCGGGCTACGACCGCGCCGGAACCGGGACGGGAGCAGGAACCGAGACCGGGACCGGGACCGGAGCAGGGACCGGGACCGGGACCGCAACCAGGACCGGAGCAGGGACCGGGAGCCGGCGAAACCGGCCGCCGGGGAAACCGCCATCACACCCGTCTCCTCTCCCGGTGGGTGCCGCGCCCCGGCCTCCCGCGGCCCGGTTCCACATGCGCCGGGAAGGGGATTGGGGTACTCCTCGAAGGAGGGCGACGCCCCGCACCAGCCACCGTCGTACCGCAGCCGCAACACCGTCGTACCGCCGTCGCACCCACCGTCGTATCCAGCTTCGTACGAGACGGAGGCCGCCGCCATGCAGCCAGTCGTCACCGTGGGCCCCGACGGCCCACCCGGACGTCTCGCCGCCGTGATCCCCCATGGCTGAGCCCGGCCGCGGCGGGCGCGCGGCGCGGCCGGTGACCGGGGCCGCCGGGGCCGGGCCCCGGGCCGGCGCACGGCAGGACGGCGAACCGCCGCGCGCCGAGGTGTGCGAGACCCACACCGCGATCGTGTTCTTCGCCGGAGACCGCGCCTACAAGGTCAAGAAGCCGGTGGACCTGGGGTTCCTGGACTACACCACGCTCGCGGCGCGCCGGAGCGCGTGTGCCCGCGAAGTCGACCTCAACCGCCGGTTCGCCCCGACGTCTACCTGGGCCTCGGCGAGTTCCGCGGCCCCGGCGCGGAGGCCTCCGAACCCCTCGTGGTGATGCGGCGCATGCCCGCCGACCGGCGCCTCTCCCGCCTGGTACGGGAAGGGGCCGCCCTCGACGACGTCCTGCGGGCCGTCGCCCGGCACCTCGCCGCGTGGCACGCGGAGGCGCCCCGCGGCCCGGAGGTGGCCGAGCAGGGCACGCGGGACGCCCTGTCGTCGCGTTGGGAGGCGAGCTTCGCGCAGGTCCACGCGCTGGCCGAGGAGGGCTCCGTGCCCGACGGGGTGACCGAGACGGAACGGCTGGTGCGGCGCTACCTCGCCGGCCGCGAACCGCTGTTCGCCTCCCGCATCGCGCAGGGCCGGGTGGTCGACGGCCACGGTGACCTGCTCGCCGAGGACGTCTTCTGCCTCGACGACGGCCCCCGCGTCCTGGACTGCCTGGAGTTCGACGACCGGCTGCGCCACGTCGACGGCCTGGACGACGCCGCGTTCCTCGCCATGGACCTGGAACAGCTCGGCGCCCCGGAGGCCGCCGCGTACTTCCTCGCGCGCTACGGCGAGTACTCCGGCGACCCCGCCCCGCGTCCCTGTGGCACCACTACGTCGCCTACCGCGCGTTCGTCCGCGCCAAGGTGTCCCTGATCCAGGCCCACCAGGGCGCGCCCGGCGCGCGGACGGCGGCCCGCCGGCTGGTGTCGACGACGCTGCGCCACCTGCGCACCTCCGCCGTCCACCTGACCCTCGTGGGCGGGCTGCCCGGCAGCGGGAAGTCGACCCTGTCCGGAGCGCTGGCCGACCGGCTGGGGGTCACCCTGCTCAGCAGCGACCGCGTCCGCAAGGAACTGGCGGGCATCCCGGCGGAGCGCTCCGCGGCGGCCGGCTACGGCGAGGGGATCTACACACCCGAGTGGACCACCAGGACCTACGACGCCCTCCTCGACCGGGCGGCCGCCCTGCTGGCCGCGGGCGAGTCCGTCGTCCTGGACGCCACCTGGTCCGACCCGGACCGGCGCGAAGCGGCACGGCGCGTCGCCGAACGCGCCCACGCCGACCTCGTCGCCCTGTACTGCCGGGCCCCGGACGAGGTGGCGGCGGCCCGCCTGAGCACGCGCGCCTCCGGCCCCTCCGACGCCGGCCCGGACATCGCCGCCGCCATGGCGGCCCGCGCACCGGACTGGCCCGAGGCCGTCGCCGTCGACACCGGCGGTCCGCTGGACTCCGCCGTCGCCCGGGCGCTGGCGGCCGTACGCCCCTGGGGCACCGGGCAGGCCCCGGTCTTCCGCCGTCCCTACATGGAGCCGGACTGACGGCACGTCCGGCAGCGCGGGGTCCGTGTCGCGGCGCGGGGTCCGTGTTGCCGGAGCGCCGCGCCGGGGCGACCGTGGAGGTGGGGGAGCGAGGGAGTGAGTACCGTGCGTGCGCTCGTCTACCACGGTCCGGGGCAGATCTCCTGGGACACCGTCCCGGACCCCACGACGCAGGAGGCGACCGACGCCGTCGTGCGCGTCGACGCCACCACCGTCTGCGGCAGTGACCTGCGCATCCTGCGGGGCGACCTCCCCGAGGTGAAGCCGGGGACGGTCCTCGGCCACGAGGCCGTGGGCGAGGTCGTGGAGGTCGGGCGGGACGTCCACGGCCTGCTCCCCGGCCACGAGGTGATCGTGCCGTCCGTCTCCGCCTGCGGCCGTTGCCAGGCCTGCCGGGAGGGCCGGCACGGCCAGTGCCGCAGAGGCGGCGGCTGGCTCCTGGGGAACCGGATCGACGGCACCCAGGCCGAGTTCGTGCGGGTCCCCTTCGCCGATCACTCCGTCCACCGGCGGCCTCCCGCCGTCCCGCCAGACCAGGCGCTCCTGCTCGCCGAGGTGTTCCCGGCCGCCTACGAGGTCGGGGTGCGCAACGGCGACGTCGGCCCCGGGGACACCGTCGTCGTGGTGGGCGCGGGCCCCGTCGGTCTCGCCACGGTCGCCGTCGCCCGGCTGTTCTCACCCCGCCGGATCATCGCGGTGGACCTGTCCGAGGCCCGGCTGGAAGCCGCGGTCCGCATGGGGGCCGACGCCGCCGAAGTGCCGGGCAGGATGATCGCCGAACTGTCCGAGGGGCCGGGCGCCGACGTCGTCGTCGAGGCGTCGGGCGAACCGGAGGGCTTCGTCCTGTGCACGCAGGCCGTCCGGGCGGGAGGACACATCGCCGTCATCGGCACGCACGGCGGGCCGGCCACCCTGCACCTCGAGTCCCTGTGGCGCAAGAACGTGACGATCAGCACCGGCCAGGTCGACACGTCCTCCATACCGTGGCTGCTGGAGCTGGTGAGGTTCGGACGCCTGCCCGTCGCCCGGCTGGTCACCCACACCCTCGGTCTCGACCGGATGGAGCACGCCTACGAGATCTTCTCGCAGGGCGCCGCCACCGGAGCCCTCAAGGTCGTGCTGCGACGGGAGTGACGGGCCGGGACGGTGACGGGACCCGGGATCAGGAGCCCGCAGGGCCGGCCGGCCCCCGGGACGCAGTGCTGGGAGGAGCACCGATGCAGCGGGAAACCATCCGCAAGGACATCACGTGGGCCGTCCCGCCCCTCCTCGCCGACTACGAGCGGGCCCGCTCGGACTTCACCTGGGCGCAGGCCCGCGCCGAGCTGGCCGGACTGCCCGGCGGCGGCCTCAACATGGCCCACGAGGCGGTCGACCGGCACGCGGCGTCCGACCACGCGGACAAGGCCGCCCTGCGCTGCGTCGCCCGGGACGACTCCGTCACCACCGTCACGTACGCGGAACTCGCCCGCCGCACCGCCCGCTTCGCGCACGTCCTGCGCTCCCTCGGGACCGGCCGGGGCGACCGGGTGTTCACCCTCCTCGGCCGGTGCCCGAGCTGTACACCACGGTGCTGGGCACGCTGAAGAACACCGGCGTGCTCTGCCCGCTCTTCTCCGCCTTCGGCCCCGACCCGGTCGAACAGCGGCTGCGCCTCGGCGACGCGCGGGTCCTGGTCACCACCGCGGCCCTCTACCGGCGCAAGGTCGCCGCACGCCGGGCCTCGCTGCCCGCGCTGGAACACGTCCTGATCGTCGGGCCCGGCGCCGACGACCTGCCCGGCACCTCCTCCTTCGACGAGCTGACGTCCGCAGCCCCGGACACCTTCACCATCCCGCCCACCGCGCCCGACGACATGGCCCTGCTGCACTTCACCAGCGGCACCACCGGCACCCCCAAGGGCGCGGTCCACGTCCACGAGGCCGTCGTCGCCCACTACGCCACCGCCGCCCACGCACTGGACCTGCACCCCGAGGACGTGTACTGGTGCACCGCCGACCCCGGCTGGGTCACCGGCATGTCGTACGGGATCATCGCCCCGCTCGTCCACGGCGCGACGGTGGTCGTCGACGAGGGGGACTACGACGCCCGGCGCTGGTACCGGATCCTCGGCGAACAGCGGGTCGGCGTCTGGTACACCGCGCCGACGGCCCTGCGCATGCTCATGCGCGCCACACCGCGCCAGGGCCCCTACGACCTGCCGCGCTCCCACGACCTGTCGGCCCTGCGCTTCGTCGCCTCCGTCGGCGAGCCCCTCAACCCCGAGGCCGTCCTGTGGGGCCGCGACGTCCTGGGCCTGCCGGTGCACGACAACTGGTGGCAGACCGAGACCGGCAGCATCATGATCGCGAACTTCGCCGCCTGCGAGATCCGGCCCGGCTCGATGGGGCGGCCGCTGCCCGGCGTCGAGGCGACCGTGCTGGAACAGGGCGAGGACGGCCGCGCCCTGGTCACCGGCGGCCGGGTCACCGAGGTGCGCGACGCCGACGTCGAGGGCGAACTGGCGCTGCGGCCGGGCTGGCCGTCCATGTTCCGCGGCTACCTGCACGACCAGGGACGCTACGACGCCGCGTTCGCCGACGGCTGGTACCTGACCGGTGACCTGGTCCGCCGGGACGCCGACGGCTGGTACTGGTTCGTGGGCCGCGCCGACGACGTCATCAAGTCGGCCGGTCACCTGATCGGCCCGTTCGAGGTCGAGAGCGCGCTGATGGAGCACCCGGCGGTGGCCGAGGCGGGCGTGATCGGACGGCCGGACCCGGTCGCCGGGAACGTCGTCAAGGCGTTCGTGTCGCTGCGTCCCGGCGTCCGGCCGACCCCGGAGCTGGAACGGGAACTGCTGGCCTTCGGCCGCCGCAAGCTGGGGCCCGCCGTCGCCCCCCGGGAGATCGCGTTCGACCAGAACCTGCCCAGGACCCGCAGCGGGAAGGTGATGCGCCGGCTGCTGCGCGCACACGAACTCGGCCTGCCCGAGGGCGACCTGTCCACCCTGGAGGGATCCGCATGAGCCCGCCCCGCACCACCCGCCCGCGGAAGACCCCGGCGGCCCGGAAGGACCCGGCGGCTCGGAAGGCCGCGGACCCGTCCCGACGACCGCGCGGACGACGAGCACCCCGCCCCGGCCGGCCGCCCCGGCGCCGCGCACCGCACGGACCTGCTGGAGGCCATGGTGCGCATCCGGCGCTTCGAGGAACGGTGCGTCGAGCTGTACAGCGCCACGAAGATCCGCGGCTTCGTCCACCTGTACATCGGCGAGGAGGCCGTCGCCGTCGGCGTCAACGAGGCACTGACACCCCAGGACGCGGTCGTCGCCACCTACCGCGAACACGGCCACGCCCTGGCCCGCGGCATCACCTCCGAGGCCGTCATGGCCGAGATGTACGGGAGGACGACCGGGTGCAGCGGCGGCCGGGCGGCTCCATGCACCTCTTCGACGCCGGCCGGCGCTTCTACGGCGGCAACGCGATCGTCGCCGGCGGCCTCCCCCTGGCCGCCGGCCTCGCACTCGCCGACCGCATGCGCGCGGACCGCCGCGTCACCTGCTGCTTCTTCGGCGACGGCGCCTTCGCCGAGGGCGAGTTCCACGAAACGGCGAACCTCGCGGCCCTGTGGCGGCTGCCCCTGCTGCTCGTCTGCGAGAACAACCTCTACGCCATGGGCACCGCCCTGGACCGGCACGAGGCGCAGACCGACCTGGCCATGCGGGCCGCCTCGTACGGCATGGTCGCCTGGGCCGTCGACGGCATGGACGTCGAGGCCGTGGAGCAGGCCGCCCGCCGGGCCGCCGAGGCCGTCAGGGCCGGCGCCGGGCCGCACTTCCTGGAACTGCGCACCTACCGCTTCCGCGCCCACTCCATGTACGACCCGGACCGCTACCGCGGCAAGGCGGAGATCGAACGGTGGAAGGACCGGGACCCGATCACCCGGCTCCTCGACCGCATGCGCGAGGACGGCGGGCCGGTCGACGAGACGCTCGCCGGCATCGAGCGCCGGGTCGCCGCCGAGGTCGACCATGCCGTGGAGGCGGCCGAGCAGGCACCCGAGGAACCGGTGGAGCACCTCCTGCACCACGTCACCAGCGCCGCGAGGGAGGCGAGTTGACCATGGGGGACGGCGGGCCGCCGGAGGCGGCGAGGACGACCTACCGGGAAGCGATGCGCGAGGCCCTCAGGGACGCCCTGCGCTCGGACGACCGCGTCTTCCTGATGGGCGAGGACGTGGGCCGCTACGGCGGGTGCTTCGGCGTCAGCCTCGGCCTGCTGGAGGAGTTCGGCCCCGCGCGCGTGCGCGACACCCCGCTGTCGGAGTCCGCGTTCGTGGGCGCCGGCATCGGCGCCGCCCTGGCCGGGCTGCGGCCGATCGTCGAGATCATGACCGTCAACTTCAGCCTGCTCGCCCTCGACCAGATCCTCAACAACGCGGCCACCCTGCTGCACATGTCGGGCGGCCAGCTGCCCGTACCGCTCGTCATCCGCATGACCACGGGCGCCGGCCGGCAGCTCGCGGCCCAGCACTCGCACAGCCTGGAGGGCTGGTACGCGCACATCCCGGCATCCGCGTCCTGGCCCCGCCACCGTCGACGACGCGCGCCACATGCTCGCTCCGGCGCTCGCCGACCCCGACCCGGTCCTGATCTTCGAGCACGGAAGCCTCTACAACGCCTCCGGCGACCTCCTCCCCGGCACCGACCCCGTGGACCTCGACCACGCCGCGATCCGCAGGTCCGGCACCGACATCTCCCTGATCACCTACGGCGGTTCGCTGCCCAAGACCCTCGCCGCGGCGGACGAGCTGGCCGCCGCGGGCATCAGCGCCGAGGTGATCGACCTGCGCACGCTCCGGCCGTTCGACGCCGGGGCCGTCGCCGCTTCCGTGGCCCGCACCCATCGCGCGGTGGTCGTCGACGAGGCCTGGCGGACGGGAAGCTTCGCCGCCGAGGTGTCCGCCCGCATCGCCGAGGAGTCGTTCTACGAGCTGGACGCGCCGGTCGAGCGGGTCTGCAGCGCGGAGGTGCCCATGCCCTACGCCAGGCAGCTGGAGGAGGCCGCCCTCCCGCAGACCGCCGACATCGTCGCGGCCGCCCACCGGGCGGTGGACTGACCATGGCCGAGTTCACCATGCCCTCCCTCGGCGCCGACATGGACGAGGGCATCCTCCTGGAGTGGCTGGTGGCACCGGGCGACCCCGTCCACCGGGGCGATCCGGTCGCGGTGGTCGAAACCGCGAAGTCGACCATCGAGGTGGAGTGCTTCGCCACCGGGACCGTGACCGAGCTGCTCGTCGAACCCGGCACGACGGTGCCGGTGGGCACACCGCTCGCGCTCATCGGGCCGGGGCGAAGACGCCCGGCGGGCCGGCGGGGAAGGGGGAGCCGCCCCGGACCCCGACCCCCCGCGAGGACGGGCAGCCGGCGGGCACGGAACGGACCGCCGTGGGCACGGAACGGGCCGCCGTGGGCACGGTACGGACCGAGAGGGCCGGGGAGAGTGCCCAGGCCGCTCGGGTCGCCCAGGTCATCCAGGTCGCCCAGGCCGAGAAGAGCGAGAAGAGCGAGAAGACCAAGAAGGCCGAAAAGGCGGAGAAGCGTCGAGCGGCCCGCCGCGCGCCGAAGAAGGGCGAGCCTCCGAGCAGCCGCCCCCGTCGCCCCCGCCGCCTCCCGGAGCCGCCACCGCCCCGGCCCCGGCGCCGGCCGCCGCGCGGCAGGGCGGCCACCTGGAGGCGGGCCCCCTGGCCGCCACCTGGCGGAGGAGAGCGGCGTCGACCTGGAGACGCTGCACGGGTCCGGACCCGGAGGGCGGGTCACCCGGACCGACGTCGAGGAAGCGGCGGCCGCCCGGTCCGTCACCCGGCGCTCGCGCGTGCGGGCCACGCCCTTCGCCCGGCGGCTCGCCGCCGAGACGGGCGTCGACCTGACCACGGTGTCCGGGACGGGCAGGGACTCGGCCGTCCGCGCCGCGGACGTACGCGGGCGGCCCGCAGGCCGGCGGCTCCCGCCTCGCCCGCGGACGCGGCTCCGGCACGTCCCGCGACGGAACGTCGGCCCGACGCGCAGGCTCCCCCTCCCGCGGGGAACGTCCGCCGGCCGCGCAGGGGGCCGGCGCCCGGGGTGCGGCCATGCGCCGTGCGATCGCCGGACTGATGAGCCGTGCCAACCGGACATCCCCCACTACTACCTCTCCACCACCGTGGACATGGCCGCCGCGACGGACTGGCTGCGCGAGCACAACCGGCGCAGCCCGGTCGGTGAACGGCTGCTCCCCGCCGCCTGCTGCTCAAGGCGACGGCCCTGGCGGCCCGGGAGGTGTCCGAGCTGAACGGGTTCTGGACCGACGACCGCTTCACGGCCGGCGAGGGCGTACACCTCGGCGTGGCCGTGTCGCTGCGCGGCGGAGGACTCGTCGCGCCCGTGCTGCACCACGCCGACACCCTGGCACTCCCGCGGTTGATGACGTCCCTGAAGGACCTGGTCACCCGGGCCCGTACCGGCCGGCTGCGGGGGTCCGAGGTCTCGGACGCCACGATCACGGTCACCAACCTCGGGGACCAGGGCGTCGAGGCCGTGTTCGGAGTGATCCACCCGCCGCAGGTGGCCCTCGTCGGCTTCGGGCGGGTGGTCGACCGGCCGTGCGCCGTCGACGGCCTGCTGGGCGTGCGGCCCGTCGTCACCGCGACCCTCTCGGCCGACCACCGGGCGACCGACGGCGCCGTCGGCGCCCGCTACCTCACGGCGGTCACCCGCCTCCTGCAGAATCCGGAGCGACTGTGAACATCAACCGAACCGAGGCACTGGACATGGTGCGGGAGTCGATCTCCCGGGTCGTCCCGGCGCCGATGTCGCCGCCCTGGGGCCCGACGAGGCGTTCCGCGACGCGCTGGAGATGGACTCGCTGGACTTCCTGAGTTTCGTCGAGGCGCTCAGCGAACGGTCCGGAGTCCGCATCGAGGACGAGGACGCACCCCGGCTGACGACCCTGTCCGGCAGCGCCGACTTCCTCGTCGCCCGCGCGGGCTGACGGCCCCCGAGTGACGAACCCTCCGCGTGACAGACCCCCGAGTGACAACCCCCGCGTGATGTGCCCTCGGCATGACGGGCCCTTCGTGACGTGTCCGCCGTGGACGCGACCGGCTCAGACCGCCTCGATGTCGTCGACGACCCCCACCACGTCGTCGATGCTCCGCACGGAGGCCGGCAGTTCGGGGACGACCGCCTCGACCACCTTGTCCGGCTTGTCCGGCTTCCCCGCCACGGTCACCACGCCCTGCTCCACGGTGACCTCGACGGTGCGTGGATCCAGCAGGTGCCGGCCGACCAGCGACTCGACCTCGGCTCGGATCTCGGCGTCGTCACGGATCAGGGCACGCAGCAGGTCGTACCGGGCCGTGAGGAGGCCCGGCCCGCTCGGCGCTCCGCGCCGACGCGGCGCCGGCCACGGCCCCGAGGCAGCGGCGCAGGAGGTCCTGGCGAAGCGTCTCCTCGGGGGTCCAGGCGCGGCCCGGAGTGGTGTGGCGGGCTTCGTGCTCCGCCGAGCTGTGCTCGAAGTCGCTCACGGCTGCCTCCCGGGAACGCCGTTCGCCGTGGGCTCGGTCTCGCACCGATCAGTCACCGCGGCCTCCGGGCCGACGCCCCGCCGGGGACGGGCGGCCGGGACGACGCGACAGGCCACCGCCCACCGGGGAGACTGGAGAACGGGGCCTGGTTCATTCGGAGGAGAGCGTGTGACGGGTTTCCGGGACTTCCTGACGCGGTTCCGGCCGGCGGCCTCGCCGGGCCGGCCCGCACCGGGCGGTGTCCCCGCGGACCGTTCCGCCGAACTCCGTGCCGAACTCGTACCGCCCCTGGCTCGGCTCGAACAGACGGAGGAGGAGGCCCGCCGCGTACGCGAACGGGCCGAGGCCGCCGCCGCCGCGCGCCGCCGTGCGGCCGAACAGCAGGCCGAGGCCATCGTGGCCGCGGCGCGCGAGGAGGCCCGCGGGGTGCGGGCGCGCGCCGCCGAGCAGGTACGGCGCGCGGCCGACGACGAGGCCGCGGCACTGCTCGCCGAGGCGGAACGCGAGGCGACCGCCGTGCGCGACCGTGCCGGTGACCGGATCCCCGTGCTCGTCGACCGGGTGCTCGCCCTGGTGCTCGAGGACCTCGCGGCGGACGGGACGACGGCCGTGCCGCCGGGGGCGAGCGGGTGGGGGAGTCGTCGGGTGTGCTGCCGGGAGGCGACCGGGTCGGGGAGCCGTCCGCCGTACCGCCGGAAGACCCCCGGGCCCAGGAGCCGGGGAGCTCGCGGAGACCACAGGCACCACAGGCACCACAGGCACCACAGGCAGGGGATCCCTGATGGGGGCGGGCCGGGTGGCGGGTGTGACGCGGGCGCGGGCGCTGCGGACCAGGTGCCTGGGTGCCGAGGGCATCGGCCGGGTGGCGTCCGCGCGCGAACTCGACGACGCGCTGCGCTACTTGGCGGTCACCCCGTACCGGCACGACGTCACTGCGGGCAGCACGCCCGCCGAAGCCCAGCGTGCCGTCTCGGCGACCCTGCTGTGGCATCTGCGGATCCTCGCCGGCTGGCAGCCGGCCGACGGCACGGACGCCGTCCGGGCCCTCGCCGCCGGATTCGAGATCTCCAACACCGAACACCGTCTGAGCGCGCTCACGGCCGGCCCGGAACCCCCGGGCGGGCAACGCGTCCACCCCGCGCCCTACCGCCTGGGCGCGCTGACGATCGCCTGGACGCGGGTCGCCGCCACGCGTTCGCCGGCGGAACTGCGCACCGCGCTGGCGGCCTCCGCCTGGGGCGACCCCGGGGGCGAGGCACCGGCCGCGATCGCCACCGGCATGCGGGTCTCGGCCGCCCTGCGCCTCGCCGCCGCCGCTCCCGACGCGCGGCGCTGGGCGGCCGCCCGGCTCGCCCTGCTCCTCGGGCGCGAGGTCTTCGTCGTCGGCCGCCGCATGCCGGACGTCTCCGCCCACCGGGCGGCCCGCCTGCTCGGCCCCCGCGCGGTGGCCGCCGGGTCGTACCCGGAATTCCGGCAGGCGCTGCCGGCCACCGCCCGGTGGGTGCTGGAGGACGTCGACGACGCGGCGGACCTCTGGCGGGCGGAGGCCCGGTGGTGGGACACGGTCGAAGGGGACGGCCGGGAACTGCTGCGCCGGGCCCGCTTCGGCCCCCGGCCGGTCGTGGGAGCCGCCGCCCTGCTGTCGGTCGACGCGTGGCGGACCCGCGGCGCGCTGGAACTGGCCGCACGGGGTGGCGGGCCGGGAGACCGGGCCGGGGAGGTGCTCCATGGTCCGGGCTGAGCCGGTGGTCCCGGTCAGGATGCGCAGGGTGGCCGTCGTGGCCCCCGAGAAGGCGCTGCGGGAGAGCCTGGTCCGGATCGCCGAGGCGGGCCGCGTCGAGATCGACGTCACCGGGGAAGGCGGCCCGCAGGCGCAGGGGCCCGCGGCGACGCGCCTGCGGCGGCTGCGCACCGGGCCTGCCCGACCGGTCCTCAGCGAGGCTCCCCCCGACCTGGACGCCCTGGAACGCGCGGCCGGACCGACCTCCTGGCGGGCGAGGCGCAACTGGAGGAACGCCTCGGCAGTGCCGTCCGGCACGGCGAGGCCGCCGCACTCGCCGGCTGGTGCCCCGCGGCGGAGGTGGACGCCACAGCGGCCCGCATCGCCGGTGCCGGGGGTGCGCTGCTGGTGCTGAGGACCCCGCGCGGGGTCGATCCGCCGACCCTGCTGACCGGAGCGGACAGCGCGCACCCGGCGAGAACCGTGCGCCGCTCCTTCACCCCGCTGGTCAGCACGTACGGCACCGTGCCCTACGCCGACCTCGACCCACCCTGCCGCCGGGATCGTCTACGCGGTGATGTTCGGCGTGATGTTCGGCGACGCCGGGCACGGACTGCTGCTCGTCGCCCTCGCCCTCGTCCTGCGCGCCGGCCGGCCGCGCCGGTTCGCCGCCCTGCGCCCGCTGTGGCCCTCCGTCGCCGCGGCCGGACTCGCCGCCACCCTGGCGGGAGTGGCGTACGGCGAGTTCTTCGGACCGACCGGAGTGCTGCCCGTGCTGTGGCTGGCACCGTTGGAGGAACCCGTACGGCTGCTGACCGCCGCCGTCGTGCTCGGCGCCGTGCTGCTGACCCTCGCCCACGCCGCGGGCGTCGTGAACCGGTGGCGGGAGAACGGACCGGCCGCGGCCGTGTACGCGCGGACCGGCATCGCCGGAGCCACGCTCCACCTCGGTCTCGCCGCCGTCGCCGGATGCGTGTGGCTCGGCCGGCCGGCGTTCGCCGCCGCGGGAGCCGTCGTCGCCCTCACCGGCCTGGCCCTGGCCGGGGCGGGGCTGTACGCCACCACGGCGGGCGGCCCCGGCGGAGCCGTGCAGACCGGCGTCCAGCTCCTCGACACGACGGTCCGCGCCGCCTCCAACGTCGTGTCCTTCACGCGGCTCGCGGCCTTCGGGCTCACCCACGCGGCGCTCGGCGCGATCGTCTGGGACGGCACGAGGGCCCTGGCGGGCCGGGGCCCGGCCGGAGTCGCCGCCGCGTTGCCGGTCTTCCTCGCGGGCAACGCCCTGGCCTTCTCGCTGGAGGCACTGGTGGCCGGCGTCCAGGCGCTGCGCCTCGAGTACTACGAACTCTTCTCCCGGCTCTTCGAGGGAGAGGGACGCCCCTTCAGACCCTGGCAGCTGCCCGTCGAGCACACCCCGGCCCCGGCCGGCGACCCCGGACCGCCCGCGGCGGAGGAGACCGCCCGGCCCGGCCCGGCGAGGGAGGAGCACCCGTGACCACCTGGTTCCTGGCACTGCCCGTCATCGCGGCCGGATTCGCCGCCGCACGCCTGGCGCTGCGGCGCTCGGGCCGGACGGCCCTGTGGTGGATGGTCGCCGCCGACGCCGTGCTCCTGGTCGCCGCCACCGTGGTGCTGACCCTGGCACTGGGCGGCGGATCCGCCCAGGCCGCGACCACGGCGGCCCAGGACCGGGCTCCGGCTCCGCCGCCCTGATCGGCGCCGCGATCGCGGTGGCCGCGTCCACCATCGGCGCGGGCATCGCCGTCGCCTACACCGGCGCGGCCGCCCTCGCCGCCCTCAGCGAACGGCCCGAACTGTTCGGCCGTGCCATGGTCGTCGTCGGCCTGGCCGAGGGCATCGCCATCTACGGCCTGGTCGTCGCGGTCATCCTCATCGGGAAGGCGTGACCGTGGGACGCGTCGCCGCCCTCGGAGAGCGGTCGCGGATGGCGGGCCTCGCGCTGGCCGGCGCGGTCGTCCTGCCCGCCGACGACCCCGAGGCCGTACGCCGGGCCTGGCGGGGCCTGCCGGACGGCGTCGACCTGGTGATCCTCACCCCCGCCGCGGCCGCGGCCCTGCACCGCGACCTGGACCGGGACCCCGCGACGGCCACGGGCCGCCGCCGGCTGACCACCGTGATGCCGCCATGACGTCCCGGGCCGCCGACCGCACCGCGCACGCCCCCGGACCGGACCCGGCCGACGCCCTCCACCCGGTCCGGACCGAGCTGCTGCGAACCGCCCACGCCGACGCGGAGGCACTCTCCGCCCGCGCCGAGGAGGAGGCCGCCGCCCGCGTCGGCCAGGCCGAGGACCAGGCCCGCTCGATCCTCGAGGAGGCCCGGCGGCAGGGCCGGGCCGACGGCGCCGACGCCGCCCGGGACCGCCTCGTCGCGGCCCGCCGGCAGGCCAGGTCCCGCACGCTGTCCGCCCGGCGCGAACCGTACGAGGAACTGCGCCGCCGGGCCGCCGGACGAGTCCGGGAACTGCGCCGGGCCGACGGCTACGCCGCTCTGCGCGAGCGCCTCGAACAGCGCGCCCGCACGCTCCTCGGCCCGGACGCCGAGGTCACCGAGCCCGCCGACGGGGGAGTGGTGGCCCGGATCCCCGGCAAGCGGGTCGACCTGTCGCTGACCGCGCTGGCCGAGCGCGCCCTGGACGGCATGGAAGCGGAGGTGCGGACGCTGTGGGAGGAGTGACGGCGTCCACCGGGACGGACACGCCGGCCGCCGGGCGGCCGGCCTCCCGGATCCTGCGCGTCACCGGGCCCCTGGTCGAGATCGAGTACGCGGACGGCACCGCGATGTACGACCTCGTCTCCGTCGGCCCCGCCGGACTGTCCGGCGAGGTCGTGGCCATCAGCGGCGACGTGGTCACCGTCCAGGCGTACGAGGACACCGGCGGGCTCGCTCCGGGACAGCCGGCGCTGCCCGGGGCCGGCCGCTGTCGGTGGGGCTCGGACCGCAGCTCCTCGGCGGGGTCTTCGACGGACTGCTGCGCCGCTGGACGCCGCCGGCGACTGGCTGCTGCCGGGCACGCGGCGGACCGCGCCGGCCGAACGCACCTGGACCTTCTCCCCCCTCGTGGCGGAGGGCCGGGAAGTGGCCGAGGGGCAGCCGCTCGCAGAGGTCGCGGGCGCGGGACCGGCACGGCTGAAGGTCCTCGTGCCACCCGGCCGCGGCGGCACGGTGACATGGATCGCCGCCGCCGGGAACCAGGCACAGGACGCCGTCGTGGCCGTGGTGGGCGGCACCGACGTCGGGCTGGGCACCCTGTGGCCGGTGCGCAGACCCCGCCCCGTGCGGGAGCGCGTCGACACCCGCGAGGCACTCGACACCGGCCAGCGGGTGATCGACCTGCTCTTCCGGTGGCCCGGGGCAGCACCGTCGCGGTGCCCGGCGGCTTCGGCACCGGCAAGACGATGCTGCTCCAGCAGATCGCCAAGTGGTGCGACGCGGACGTCATCGTCTACGTGGGCTGCGGAGAGCGCGGCAACGAGATGGCCGACGTCATCACCGAACTGTCGGAGCTCCGGGACCCGCGCACGGGCGGCCGCCTGGCGGACCGCACGGTGACGATCGCGAACACCTCCAACATGCCGATGATGGCGCGCGAGGCCAGTGTCCACACGGGGATGACGGTCGCCGAGTACTTCCGCGACATGGGCCTGGACGTGGTGGTCATCGCCGACTCGACGTCCCGGTGGGCCGAGGCGCTGCGCGAGTTCGCCTCCCGTACCGGCGCCCTGCCCGCGGAGGAGGGCTACCCGGCCGGACTGGCCTCGGCCATCGCGGCCTTCTACGAGCGGGCCGCCGCGGTGACCACACTCGGCGGGGACCGGGGCTCGGTGACCGTGATCGGCGCGGTGTCCCCGCCCGGCGGCGACCTGACCGAACCGGTCACGGCCCATACCGAACGCTTCGTCCGCTGCCTGTGGACCCTGGACCGCGACCTCGCCTACGCCCGCCACTACCCGGCGGTCTCCTGGGCGGGCTCCTTCTCCCGGGACGTCCCCGTGCTGGCCGCGGGCCACCGGGCGGCCGGAGACCCGCAGTGGTCCCGGCACCGCGACCGGGTGGGAGCGGCACTGGCGGAGGCCGACCGGCTGGCCGACCTGGTGGACCTCATCGGGATCGCCGCCCTCCCGGCGCGCGAGCGCGTCAGCGTGCTGGCGGGCCGGCTGGTGCGGGAGGGCGTGCTCCAGCAGAGCGCGCTGTCGGAGCGGGACGCCTACTGCGGGCCGGAGAAGACGGCCGCCCTGGCCGACGCCGTCCTGGCGGTCGTCGACCGCTGCCGGGAACTGGTGGACTCCGGTGTCCCGGCGACGTCGGTCGAGGACGTCGACTTCGGCCCGTTGCTGCGCGCGCGGGAGGACACCGGACCGCACGACGCCGCCGGTGTGGCGGCGCGCCGCGACGCCGTGCTCGCCGGACTGGGAGAGGTGCGCCCGTGAGCCCGTCCGGCGAGATCGAGTACACGACGGTGTGCGAACTGCGGGGCCCGCTCGCGGTCGTCGAGGGCGTCTCGGGGGTCGGCTGGGACGAGTACGCGCACCTCACCCTCGCCTCGGGCGAACGGCGCCACGGCGTGGTCCTGGACGCCGACCGCGGCCTGGCGGTCGTCCAGGTGCTGGAGGGCACCGCCGGCATGGACCCGCGGGGCGTCCGCGTGGCCTTCACGGGCAGCCCGCTGCGCGTCCCCGTCGGCACGGACTGGCTCGGCCGCGTCTGCAACGGCCGCGGCGACCCCCTCGACGACGGGCCACCCGTCCTCGCCGCCCACCGGGCCGAGGTGGGCGGCGCCCCCGTCAACCCGGTGCGGCGCGAACCGCCGTCCGAACCGGTGCTCACCGGCGTCGGCGCCATCGACGCCCTGACCACGCTGGTCCGCGGGCAGAAACTGCCCGTGTTCTCGGTGGCCGGACTGCCGCACCTGGAACTGGCCGCCCAGATCGCCGCGCAGGCCACGGTCGGCGGCGAGGCGTTCAGCGTCGTCTTCGCGGGCATGGGGCTCACCCACGCCGACGCCTCCTTCGTCCGCGACGTCCTGGAGGAACGCTCCGCGGCCGGGGAGCTGGTCCTGCTGCTGAACACCGCCGACGACCCCGTGATCGAGCGGATCCTCACCCCCCGCATCGCGCTCACCGTCGCCGAACACCTCGCTTTCACCGAGGGACGGCACGTCCTGGTCGTCATGACCGACATGACGACGTACGCCGAGGCCCTGCGCGAGGTCTCCGCCGCCCGCGGGGAGATCCCCGCCCGCCGCGCCTACCCCGGCTACCTCTACAGCGACCTGGCCTCCCTGTACGAACGCTGCGGACGCATCCGCGGGCGTCCCGGCTCGGTCACCGTGCTGCCGGTGCTCACCATGCCCGCCGGCGACATCACCCATCCGGTCCCCGACCTGACCGGCTACATCACCGAGGGCCAGATCGTGCTCTCGCCCTGACCCACGCGCGGGGCGTGTACCCGCCGCTGGACGCCCTGTCCTCCCTCTCCCGGCTGATGCGCAAGGGCGCGGGCCCGGGCCGCACCCGTGACGACCACCTCGACGTCGCGGCCCAGCTGCTGGCCGCCCTGGCCCGGGCCCGGCAGGTCCGCGACCTCGCGGACCTGGTCGGCCACGCCGCGCTGAGCCCCACCGACCGCCGCTACCTCGACTTCGACGAGGCGTTCCTGCGCGACTTCGTCGACCAGCGCGGCGACGAGTCGCGAAGCCTCGACGACGCACTGGAACGCGGCTGGCGCGCCCTGCTCACGCTGCCCCGCAGCCAGCTCTCCATGCTCCCCGCCGATCTCCTCGACGCCCACGAGGCGAAGGACCTCGGCCGTCTCGACGACCTCGGCCGTTCCGACGACCTCGGCCGTTCCGACGGCCGTGACGCCGTCGACGGGCGTGACGCGGAGGCGTCCTGATGACCGGCGCCCGTCGTACGCCACCCGGCCGTGCCGGACGGCTGCGGCTGCGGCGCAGCCTCGACGTGGCCGAGCGCGGCGCCGGCCTGCTGGAGCGCAAGCTCCGCGTCCTGCGCACCGAACACCGGCGGCTGGTGCAGGCAGAGGAGGCGGCCGCCCGGGCATGGAGCGACCTGCTGTCCGAGGCCGAGACCTGGCTGCTGCGGGGCCTGCTCCTCAGCGGACAGCAGGCCCTCGACGCGGCCGCGGCCGGCATCGGCCCCGCCGAGGTCACGGTGGACTGGACCGCTTCCCTGGGGGTACGCCGCCCGGCCGCGGCCTCCGTGACGGTGCCCGCCCGCACCCCCGCCTCCGCCGCGCCCACCAACACGGCCCTCGTCCACGCCGAGGCGGTCTACGCCCGCGCCCTGCGCGCCGCCGCGGAGTACGCCGTCGCCCACGACGCCGCCGAGCTGATGGGCGCGGAGGTCGTCAGCACCCGGCACCGGGTCCGTGCCCTGCGGCGCCACTGGATCCCCGCCTGCGGGAGGAGCTCGACCGGACCGAGCTGGCCCTGGAGCAGGCCGAGCACGAGGACGGTGTCCGGCGGCGCTGGGCGGCCCGTGCCTCCGAGCGGTGACCGCCGGAGCGGCCGTCACCCGGGTCCGGCGCCCGCGCCCGCCGGATCAGGCGCCTCGCACCGGGACCGTGATGACGGGGCAGCGGGCGTGGTGCAGCACGCCCTGGCTCACCGACCCGAGGAGCATGTCGCTGAAGCCTCCGTGCCCGCGGGTGCCGACGACCAGGCCCAGCGCGCGCCGCGAGGCCTCCGTCAGGACCCGCACCGGGTGACCGCGGACGACCTCGTGGTGCAGTTCCACTCCGGGATACCTTGCGGTCCGGCCCGCGACCGTCTCGGCCAGCACCCGGCGGCACTCCTGCACGGCGGCGTCCTCGTCCAGCACGCCGAGCAGCGGCGGATGCCACACGTACAGGGCCCTGAGGACCGCTCCGCGCAGGGCTGCCTCCTCGAACGCCACGTCCACCGCCGCCGCCGCGTGCGGACTGCCGTCGACGCCGACGACGAAGTACGGGGGCTCCTCGGTGACGTGCTCCGGCTCGGGAACGACGACCACGGGGCAGGGAGCGTGAGCGGAGACCGGGAGCACCACGGAGGCGGAGGTGAACAGTTCGCGCCGGGCGCTCAGGTGCCAGGAACCCACCACGACCAGGGAGGCGTTCCCCGCCTCCTCGCGCAGCACCCACGCCGGCTCCCCCTCCGCCAGCACCGTCGACACCTCCACGGCCGGCCGCCGGGACTCGACGAAGGCGACCGCCTCCCGGAGGGTCCGGGCGCCCGCCTCGTGCAGCGTGCGGTTCCACTCCTCCCAGGACGGCCGCGCCTCGCCCGTGCGGTACCCGCCCGTCGGCAGGCCCTGGGCGTGGACGAGCCGCACCGGCAGGCCACGGCGTTCCGCCTCGTCGGCGGCCCAGGCGAGGGCCAGCCGCTTCGAGGGATCCGGGTCGACGCCCACGACGATCGGCTCACGCCCGTGCGCACCGGTCATGGCACCTCCAGCAGGTTCACGTGCCGCGGTCCGTCCGCTGTCCCTCCCAGCGTGACCGCACTCGTCGGCAGCCGCCACGGCACCGCCCCGCGGGGTGCGTCGTCGCAGCGGCTCACCGCGCCCCGTCCGCACCCGTGCCGTCCGGGCCGATGTCGTCCGGGTCGGCGGGCCGGTCGGTGAGGTGGGGCTCGACGTCCACGACGCCCTCCACGGCGCGTACGAGGCGCACGGCGACCGGGACGAGCGAGGTGTCGCGGATGCGCCCGCGGAGGGTGACGACCCCGTCGCGCACGTCCACGTGGACGGCGTGGCTGAAGCCCGGGAAGAGGTACGACACCACGGTGCGCCGGACCTCCTCCTCGATGTCCTCGTCCGCCCGCAGGAAGACCTTCAGCAGATCGGCCCGGCTGACGATGCCCTGGAGCATGCCGAGGCGGTCGACCACGGGCAGCCGCTTGACGTGCCGGACGGCCATGATCCGGGCCGCCCGCGCGAGCGTGACGTCGCCGTGGACCGTGATCGCGGGAGCGCTCATGAGCTCGGCCGCCGTGGCCGCCCCGGCCTTCGCCACGTCGGACGGCGGGCGGCCTTCCCCGGCCGGGCCCCGGTCCCCGTCGCGGAACTCCTCCTTCGGCAGCAGGTCGGCTTCGGAGACGACGCCGACCACCCGGTCCTCGCCCTCGAGGACGGGCAGGGCGCTGACCTTCCACTGCTCCATGGTCCGGACGATCTCCTTGAAGGGCGCGTCACGGCCGACGGCCACGACCGTCGGAGTCATCACGTCGCTCACGATGTGCGGGTCTGCGGCACTGCCGGGCACCTCGTTCCGTCGCGTCTCGTTCCGCCTGGTCGTTTCCGCGCCGGCCGTTTCCGCGCCGGCCGTTCCGTCCGGTCAGGGAACCTCGCCCGCACCGTGGGGCGCGTACAGGTCGAGCAGCCGCACCCGGGCGGACCTGAGCCGGCGCGCGAGGACGCCGGACACGTAGGTGCACAGCTCGTGATCCAGTCCCGGATCCTTCGCGCACATCTCACGGGCCGCCGCCGCGTCGAACTCGTAGGCGCGCACCGGACTGTCGGCCTCCGCCCCCAGATGCCACCGGTGGGGAGGGACCAGCCAGGACCAGCCCAGCAGCTTCCCGGCGCCGAGGGTCTCGACGACCGCCGGCCGCTGACCGGGCACGCTCAGGTCGAGTGCCACCGTGCCGGTGTGGATGATCCAGAAGCGGTCGGCCTCGCCGCCCTCGTCGAAGATGCGCTCGCCCGGCGCGAACGACACCTCGTGCGCGAGCGTCATGAGCTGCTCGCGATGCTCTTTGCTCAGGGCGCCGAAAACGCCGCTCCTCGTCACCACGCCGGACTCCCCTCTTTCGTGACCTCGGCCTTTCGCGGCCTCGACGGGGGAACGGACTCCGTCCGGTTCCCGACGTCCGGCCGCGTGTGGGCACACGGTCCCGCGCGGCCGGGGCGGGGACCGGGACCCGGTGGCCGCCCGCTCCCGGCCGCATGACTCCACCATCGCCGCAAACAGGCCCGGCGCAACCCGGGCGGGGGGCGGCCGGGAAGCGACCCCGCCGGCGCGGGTGCCGCACCGCGGGCAAGGGTGCGGTGGGCCCGTCCGCGGTACGGCACCCGCTACTCGGTGACGCGGACCGCGAGCGCCGGGCGGATGGCGGCAGCGCGTCGCGCCGGCCCGATCGTGGCCAGGAGCGACGCGGCGAAGGTGGCCACCGCCAGGCCGCCGATGCCGGCCCACTCGACCGGGAAACCTCCTTCGAGGCCTTCGAAGGCCGCACTGTTGCGGTACATCAGCCAGGTGGTGAGGACGCCCAGGAACGAGCCGAGGACGATCCCCTCCAGGGCGATGAAGCTGCTCTCCCACAGGAAGGACCGCTGGACGGTCCGGGCCCGGAAGCCGAGGGCCCGGAGGATCCCGATGGTGCGGCGGCGCTCGCGCACGGCCCGGACCATGACGACGCCGAGGCCGGTGATGCCCACGCCGAGGCCCAGGGCGAGGAAGCCCTCCATGAGGCGGAAGAAGGCGGTGCTGGAGTCGAACTGGCGGCGGATGTCCGACTCGATGGGGTGGCGACCAGGCTGGACGCGAGCTGCTGCCCCTGCAGCCGGGCCGCCAGCGCGTCGGGGGAGGTCCCGGGCTCGTCCGCACCAGCGCGGAGGCGTTCTGCGCCTGGGCACCGAAGAGGTCGCGCGTCGCCCGCTCGCTCAGCACCACGGGGTACGTGGTCGAACTGGCGCCGGTGCCCGGGTAGAAGACCATCCCGTTGCTGAGCACGCCGGCGATGACCTTCCGTTCGGCGCGGCCCGTCCGGGGGTCGGTCAGGGTGAGGATGTCCCCGGGGTCGTAGTAGTCGCCGGCAGGGCCGCCGGTGCTGCCGAAGAAGCCGTCGAGGACGACGTAGCGCGGGTCGGCGGCGAGGGCCCGCCACACCGCGGCGTCGTCGCCCAGGCCGGGCAGCCGCTCCCGGAACGTGATGCCGCTGATCGCTCCGTCCGGCACGCCGACCACGGCGGCGTCCAGCGGCTGCGTGCCGCGCCGGCCCGGATCGGTGGCCCGCCCCGTGGCGTTGAGCAGCGGTGTCACGGCGGAGATCCGGGCCGCGGACGGGCCGTCGCGGAGATCGGCGGCCAGGCGGTCGCCGGCGACCTGCGCGTTGTAGTCCAGGCGCAGGGAGTATCCGGCGGTGGCGTCGGCGACGACCCGTCGACCCCGGTGCGCAGGATGCCCGAGATCTCCGTCAGGAGCACGAGGACGAACATGATCAGCGTGTACATCACCAGCGTCGCGCCGGTCCTGAACCGTTTGGCCAGCGGATAGGCGACCGCGAGCCGCGCCGCCAGACCGCTCTCGGTCGGGCGCTCCAGGACCCGCCGCAGCGGGCGCAGCAGGGTCCGCTGGTTGTCGCTGACGAGCACCACGGCGGAGAAGGCGGCCAGGGCGCCCTGGACGACGTACACGGACATCGAGGGGGTGTCGAAGATCCGGGGGCGTACGGCGGGGGCCAGCAGCGTCCAGGCGAGCACGGCTCCCGCGACCAGGGTGGTGACCGTGTGCCGGGGCAGCACGCGCAGCAGTGCCGGAGCGGCGAACGCGAGGGCGAGCGCCGGCAGGAGGTACGTCATGTCGGGCCGGCTGCGCGCCACGGCGGGACGGCCGCCAGCGCGCACAGGACCGCGAGGACGGTGGAGACCACGAGCAGCCGGCGGCGCGGCTCGCGTCCCGGCGTGGTCGGGAGGTCGCGGATCGCCGCGATGATGTTGAACCTGCTGATGCGCACACTGGTCGCGAGGATCGCGGCGAAGGCGATGAGCAGGCCCATGGCCAGTCCGTTGAGGATGCTGGTCGGGGTGACGGCGAACGCGATGCGGATGCTGCTTCCGCCGACCGCCCAGCCCGCGAAGATCTTCGCGGCCACCACGGACACCCCCCAGCCGACGGCGACCCCGATGGCCACGCCCGGCAGCGCGGACAGCAAGGCGTAGGTGGCCCCTTCGAGGGTGAAGGACGCGACCAGCCGCGAGCGCTTCATCCCCACCGCCCGCACCATGCCCATCTGCGACTTCCGCTCCTCGCCGAGCATGACGAAGATGTTCACCAGCAGCAGCGCGCCCGCGATGATGCTGAAGCTGCCGATCATGAGGAACAGGGCCCCGAGGGAGTCCCCGGCCTGGCGGGCGTCCCGCAGGACCGTGTGCTTGGGCGTCTCCACCGCCGTCTGACCGGCGAGCGGGCCCAGGGCCCGACGGATGTCGGCGGTCACCCGGTCGGTCAGGTCCTCGCCGCTCTCGACGCCGCCCCGGTTGGACACGAAGGTGACCGGGCGCGGCTCCGTGCCGGCGGCCCGGGCGGCGGAGTCCAGGGCCCCCGGTGCCAGGAACACGTCCCGGTTCAGCCTGCCGCCAGGCCCACTCCGGCCAGGCCCTCCTCCGGCACCACCCGCTCCACCCGGTACGTCCGCGGCGCTCCGAACAGGTACAGCGTGACCGGGTCCCCGGCGGAGACGCTCAGCGACCGGGCCAGCGGCTCGTTGACCACGACCCGGCCCGGCTTCGGGTCCGGTCCGCCGAGGCCGGAGTCCCGCCCGCGGAGCCGAAGCGCGACGCCTCGTCGAAGTCCAGCTGCCAGGCCAGGACCCGCGGTTCGGCCGCCCTCCGCCCGGCGGCACCGCTGACGGCCGACGCCTGGGCGGTGCGGGCGTTCAGCACCCCGTCGACGTCGGGATCGTCCGCGAGGGCGGCCAGCCGCCGGGTGACGGCGTGCCCGGTCGGGCCCGGGGCGCGACGACGCGCTCGTCCACCGGCCCAGGGTGCGGTACGCCTCCTGCCGTACGGAGAAGTTCAAGGTGTCGCCGACGACCAGGGCCCCGATGACGATGGCCGTCCCGAGCACCGATCCGCCGATCACCAGTGCCGCCTCGGTGCGCCGGCGGGCGACCTGCCGGAACGCCAGCCGCCGCGACACCGGCTGCCGCACGACGACCAGCGCCAGGGCGGCGAGGGCGAGCCCGAGGGCGGTGAGCAGCGGGATCAGCAGCTCGGGGTACACGGTCAGCCCCGGGAGGCGTCGAGACCGGCGGCGGACGCGGTGTCGGGTGGGGTGTCGGGCGCGGTGGCGGGTGCGGTGGTGTCCTGGCGGATGTCGTCGACCAGCCGCCCGTCGCGCATCCGGATCAGCCGGGGGACCCGCGCGCCGATGGCGCTGTCATGGGTGACCAGCACGATCGTCTGGCCCTCGTCCCGGTTGAGCTCGCACAGCAGGTCCATGACCTGGTCGGCCATCGCGCTGTCGAGGTTCCCGGTCGGTTCGTCCGCCACACGACGGCCGGACGTCCGGCCAGGGCGCGGGCGATGGTCACCCGCTGCTGCTCACCCCCGGACATCTCGCTCGGCCGGTGCCCGACCCGGTGGCCGAGGCCCACCCGGTCGAGCATGGCCAGCGCCCTGCGCCGCGCCTCGTGCGGCCGGCTGCCCACGAGCAGCAGGGGCAGCTCGACGTTCTCCACGGCGGAGAAGACCGGGATGAGGTTGAACGCCTGGAAGACGAAGCCCATGGAGTGCGCCCGGTGCTCCGTGCGCGCCGCGTCCGACATCGCGAACAGGTCGTGACCGTCGACCTCCACCCGGCCGCCGTCGATGTCGTCGAGCCCCGACAGACAGTTCAGCAGCGTGGTCTTCCCGGAGCCGGACGGTCCCATGACCCCACCATCTCCCCGTGCCGCACGACCAGGTCGAGGTCGAGCAGGGCGGTGACCTCCACCGAGCCCGTCCGGTAGATCTTGCGCACCCCGGTGGCGACGAGGAGCGCCCGGTCGGTGTCCATGATGTCCATGGTGTCCATGCCAACCTCCGGAAGGACGGGAGGCCACGGCTGTCCGGTCCCGGGGAAGGGCCCGACAGCCCCTGCCGCCGGCTCACCGGGAGTCCCGCGCCGACGGCTGCGCCGCCTCGGCCGGGCGCCCCGCGACCGGGTGCGTCGTCGGACAGCGGTCGCGGCCGGTGTTCCCGAGCCCGTGGCGGCGCGGGCGAGGCATACGGATCCAGCTTAACGAGACGCTCGGCGGGATTCCTGGCCGAGCGTCTCGCGGGGCGGCCGTTCGGTCCGTGTTCGCGTTCGACCGGAAAGTCCCTGTCCGAACTGTTCGGCCGCCCGTAAAAATGCCTTCTCGGCCTGACCGGCCGCCCGCGATCAGAAGGAGTCACCACAGATGCGTCGCCTTCGTTCCGCCTGCCTGGCCCTCGTCGGCACAGCAGCGATGTTCGCCCTGTCCGCCGCGCCCGCCCAGGCCGCCCCGGTGACGTCTCCACTTCCTGCGCGAGCGTCCTCACACCGGCCGGTTTCGTCGACGTCAGCTGGGGCTACAGCAGCAGCTGCGGCACGCAGAGCTTCAGCCCGAACATCAAGCAGATCAAGCAGCTCACCGGTCTGCCGGTCGGCACGGTGGTCAACGCCTGCGCCTCCACCTACCAGCCCGCCGGCTGGGTCCAGACCAGCTCGTACTACACCAGCAGCTGCGTCTATTCCTCGGTCCCCAGCTTCAGCAACAACGCCTGGCAGCTGAAGCGCGTCTCCTGACCCGAAGGTGTGGCGAGGCCCCTCGTCGAGCCGGGTGAACGCCGCGCGGGCGGCGCCCGCGCGGTGAGCGCGGACGCCGCCCGGAGCGACGTCGGCGGCGAGGAAAGCGAAAGAACTCGTTTCAGAAGGTGAGTTGAGAAGGAAGCCCCTTCATGGCCTCGCCGCGGGCAACGCTAGCACTCAGGCCGGGATCAGGTCGCGGAGATTTTCCGGGGTGACGACCCGGGAGTCCGGGTGCAGCCCCTCGGGGCGTTCGAGACCGATGTACAGCACCGGCTCGTCCGGAACCGGTCCGCCGTCCCACAGCTCCACGACCGTGGCGTCGCCGGACATCAGGTCGGCCAGATGGCGGACCGTCAGGTGGTCGCGCTCGACCACGGCGCGCACCACCTTGGACACCGACACCTGGTTCTCCTCGACCCGGTTGGCCGACGAGATGCCCCTCAGGTACAGGTGCAGCCACTTCGCGCGCCACCGGCCGTCGTCCCCGCGCCGGAACACCAGCGGCAGCGCCACCCGGCCCGCCCCGCGGAGATCCGACTTCATCCGCACCGTGCGCGGCTCGAACGGGCGGCCCTGCTGCTCGTCGTCGCGCAGCATGAAACCGAAGAACGACTCCTCGACCTCCTCGAAGCCCTCGCCGGCGAAGATGTTGACCTGCGGAACGACGAAGGTGCCGCGCACCCGGTCCAGGGACAGGTCGATGAACTCCGAGGCCCCGTCGGGCGCCTCGGTGACATCGCCCGAGTGCCGGCCCCGACGGCGGTGAGGGAGGTGTAGGACAGCCAGGAGTCGGTGCTGTAGTCCGTGTGGAGGAGCAGCGCCGAGAGGTCGTAGTCGGTCCGCTGTCCGGCCTCCTTCCAGTACACGAAGAAGCGCAGCCGTTCGCCCTCGACGGCCGAGACCGAACCGCGCGGCAGGACGCCGAGCCCGGCCGCGGTCGCCCTGCCGCTGAGGGGAGCGCCACGTCGAGGACGTCGGGGCCGAGCAGCAGCCGTCCCGGCGTGGGGAGCCGGCGCCGCGTCTCGGCGTCGAGGGCGGCGACCAGACGTTCACGGTCGGCGGCGGGCACGGGCGGCCGTACGTCCGGGGTGACCCAGCCGCGGCCCCGCCGGTTGACGAAGATCCGGGGCTCGGCCGTCTCCCGCTCCCGGTTCTGGAAGTGCTCGCGGACCGAGAGCACGACCCGGCCGGAGACCCGGGGGGCGACCTCCACCGCGGCGGCCACCACCGCGTCCCGTTCCCCCTGGTCGGCGGCGATGCGCAGCAGGAGGTCCAGGGCGCGGAACAGCTTGCCGGGGGCGGACTTCAGCAGTCGCGTCGCACCGAGGACGTCGTACTCGTCGAGCAGCTTCTCGACACGGCTGTCGAAGGACCGGGCCTCCTTCTCGCCCCGCGCCACGGCGAACACGTCGGCGGCGTGCGGCCAGCGGGGTACTCGTGGGGGTGGAGACGCTCACCGAGCCGTTTGAAGGGCTCGCGATGCGCGTGCACGTCGGCCAGTTTGGCGGGGTTCGCCGCGACCACGGCGTCGAGGCCCGCGAGCAGCGCGCGGCGGACCGGCCGCGACAGGGCCCGGAACCGGGTCGGTTCCCGCAGCGTCACGTCGCCGCCCGACAGGGCGCACGCCAGCCGCAGCACATCGGTGACGGTGTCCAGCAGGAGGTCCGCGCCGACGGCGAGACGGGCTTCGTTGACCACCGCCCGGTTCTCCCGGACCGGGATCGACTCCGGCTGGGGGCCGGGCGCGCACCGCTCGGCGAGCACCTTCAGGTCGCCCAGGTGGTCCTCGCCCAGCGGCGTCGTGCTGCCCGCCAGGGCCAGGTACAGGTCCGTGAGTTCGTCGTCCAGGTCCCGCCCGAGGTGCAGGACGGTCACCCGGTCGCCGGCCGAGGCGATCAGTTCGTCCTGCGCCGCGAGCATCTCCTCGTAGGTGTGCCGGTAGCGGCCGTACGCAGGGAGGCCGATCAGGTCCAGCACCCCGTGCGCCAGCTGGGTCAGCACGTTCTCGCGGGAGGTGTCGTCGGCGAGCGCCTCCGCCACGCACCGCGCCCAGAACTCCTCGGTGTCCGGCACGTTCGCCGGGAAGTCGATGAAGTACGTGTTGTGCCGGACGTGGTCGCCCACCATCTCGCTCACGGCACGCAGCGTCCGCCGGGCCGTGTGCACGACCGCGGCCTCGGACAGCCCCGACAGCCGCTCCAGCAGCTCCGACGACAGCTTGAAGCCCACGGACGTCAGCGCCGCGTCCAACTGCCGCGCGGCGGTGGCTCCTTCGCCGGCGGAGCCCGCGGGGGAGGGGAGGCGGTAGGTGTGCCGGATGACCAGCGATACGAGACTGTGCGCCATCCGGGGATGATCGCAGAGGTCCGCGAGCCGGCGCGCGGGAGTTTTCCGCACGCCCCGCCGGGCAGCCGCATGCCTCCCGTGGGGAGCCGGGAGGCGCGGCGGACCCGGCCGGCCACACGGACCGGCGCGGCCCGGCGAGAGGATCCCCGCCCGGGGCCCGGCCCGCGCCCCCACCATGCACCACGAACCGGCCAACGGAACAGATCGCGGCCGAAAATATCGGTACGGCCCTCAGGGGAGGCGGCCCGGCTCGGCGCACCCGGCCAGCCGCCCCGTGATCCGGCGCCGACGTGAACGCCCGCGCGACCCGGCAGCGGACACCTCGCCCCGGCGCCGGGCGCTGCCGACGGGCCCACCGGAGCCGCGGACGCGTGCGTGCCGGGAGGGCGCCGGACGGGAATGCGCATCATCGTCCTCTCCGATGGCGCGTTGGTCCGACGAGATGGGTTTGGGTGCGTTCGGGTGGTCCGTCGCCGGTACCGCAACTGCCGGCCGCCCGGACCGCCTCCTGGACACCGAACGAACGCCGATGTTGGAGGTTGGTTGTATGCAGGAGTGGAACTACTCGCCGACCGCCGTGACGGTGCCCCGGCTGATCCTGGACCCCTACCGCTGCGGTGTCGACGCGAACGCGGCTCTCGAGGGAGCGGACGCGGGCGGAGGGTGGGGGGACGAGGACTGGCACGTACCGCCCCGGGCACGGGCCGGGGCGGAGACGGAGGAGGAGGCGCGGCGAGCCCCCGGGCCGAGCCGGCGGCCGCCCTTGTCCCCGCCGACTGCCGCCGTCTGGAACTGCACGCGGCACTCGTCCGGGCAGGAGTCGCGCCCGAACCCGGAGACCTGCACGCCGTGGAGGCGTTGAGCACCCTGGACGACACCGTCAACGCCGCCGTCCGACGCTGGATCGCCGCACACTGAACCCCGTCGCCCTCCCCTGCGGCGGTTCCGGCGCCGACGGCCGGTCCGCGACCGTGGAGCGCGCGTACGGGGAGCGCGCGGACGGGGAGTGCGCGTGCGGAGACGTACGTGCACCGAGCGTGCCTACGCCGGGCCGGCCGCTCCTTCCGCCTCCCGGAACCGGGTACGGGTCGCCCGGCGCGGAAGGCGGTGAACGGGTCGCTCACGGGTCCTGCGGTCAGGTGGCGCGGCCGCGTTCGTCCGGGGCACGGGCCGTCGTACCGGGGCCGGCTGCCGCGGGAGGCATGGGCGGCAGGCCCGCGGCGATGTCCGGCAGCAGCACGGGCTCCAGCCGGACCGACGTCTGACCGCTCAGGTACCGCTCCAGCTCCGGCGGACGGTAGCGCGCGTCCCGGTCGTGGCGCTCCTTGGCGGGCACGGCGAGGAACTCGTTGCCGTCCGGCGCACCGTCTTCGCCGACCGCCCCGCCGAGCGGCCGGTGCAGGGGCTCGGACAGCCGGTACGCCCCCGTCCACGAGGCGTGCACCGGACCCGAACCGTCCGGCCGTACGCGGAATTCGACGCTCCGCTCCGGCTTCATCACCTTCGGCCCGGCCGTGCCGAGCACATCGGGGTCGAACGCCAGCCCGTGCCGGCGGGCCTGGTCGACCATCCACAGCAGGGTGACGTCGGACAGTCCCGTCTCCTCGTAGCCGCCTCCCACATCGCAGTGCACCCCGGCGAACCACACCTGCTTCAGTTCCTGGCCCTGCTCGGCGGCGCCGGGCTGCTGGTGCCACAGGGCCGGCCGGAACGCCGAGCGCTGTTCGTCGACGGCCAGCGCGTGGAAGGCCGCCCCCACCCAACTGCTCAGCTCGGTGTCGTGGAACGCCCAGCGGCGGTTGAACCGGTTCACCGCCGGCTGCAGCCACGTGGCGTCCGGGACGGGACGCCCAGGGCGCCGACCGTGTCCCACACCCCGATGAAGTGGATCCGCGTCTCGTGCGCGTACGAGCGGCGGAACAGCGTCGCGGCCGCGCCGGTCGGCCGCTCGATCCGGTCGCGGTACAGAGCCCAGGCCTCCGGGATCCGGTCGACGTGGTCCCGGCGCAGGACGCCGCAGTTGCGCAGCAGCCCCGCCAGGCTCCGCGCGGTGAACGCACCCCGGCTGAAACCGAAGAGGAACAGCTCGTCGTCGGGTTCGTACGCCTCGACGACGAACCGGTAGGCGTCCAGGACGTTCCGGGACAGTCCCACGCCGAACGCGCCACCGGGCAGCCGCTCGCGCCGGCGGGTGCCCACGCCACGGTGGTAGTAGACGCGCTGCTCCTTACCGGCCTCGTACCCGGGGCGCACGGACAGGGCGACCTTGGCGACGTTGGTCCTGCTCGGTTGGTCGGCGAAGTTCCACGTGCCGTCGCAGCAGACGACCAGGCGCTTGGCCATGACGATCCCTCCTCGCACGAGCGGGGAGCGGCGCCGAGCACACCGTCCATGTTTCCACCACTCGGCGGGCGGTGCCATCCGGCCGCCGTCCGCGCACGGCGGCCGGGACGGGCGCGTCAGGCGGACAGGCGCGGGCCGACGAGGCGACTGAAACGGGGCGCCGGTACATGTCGCACACAGCCGCACGTCCCTGCCCCGGTGAACACGTCCGCGTGCCCCGCACGCGGTGTCCGCCGCGAAGTGACCGGTTCCGGCGTCATCACTCAGGAGAGGGCGGCGCCGACGTCACCCCTGAGGCACCGCCGGCCGTACCCCGGACACGGTTCCCGGGTTCGTTCTCCCCCGGGGCGCCGAGGTTTCCGGCCCATGCCTGCCCCGGCCCATGCCTGCCCCGGCCCATGCCTGCCCCGGCCGTCTCCCGCCCGTCGTCACGGCGGGGCGGGACCGCGGAGGCGAAGTGCGGTGTCGGCGGGCCCTGTTCGGAAAAGGCGCGTGCCCCGCTCCGGGGCGGGTGCATAGGATCGCCGGCATGGCACTGCGACCTGTTCAGGTGAACATCAAGGCTGTTGACGACGAGGCGGTCGGCCGGTTCTGGGCGGAGGCCCTCGGCTGGAGTCTTTCCAGCGAGGGACCCGGCGTGACCAACGTCGAACCCGGTGGCGGCTTCGTCTGGCCGGACCCGGTCGCCGTGTGCATCGACGTCGTCGCCGTCCGGAGCCGGGGACGGCGGTGAAGAACCGGGTGCATCTCGATCTGGCCACCGCTTCCGAGGCGCATCGGGCGGAGTTGGTGGCGCGGTTGACGGGGCTCGGGGCGAGGCCCGTGGACGTGGGGCAGGGTGAGGTGCCGTGGACGGTCCTGGCCGATCCGGAGGGCAACGAGTTCTGTGTGCTGGAGCCCCGGGAGACCTACCGGGACACCGGGCCGATCGCCGCGGTGGTGGTCGACTGCGTGGATCCGCGGGCCATGGCCCGTTTCTGGGGCGAGGCGATCGACTGGACGCTGCACGAGGTGAGCGACGGGCACGCGGTGCTGCGTTCGGCCGAGGGGGTCGGCCCCTACCTGGAGTTCCTGCGCACGCCCGGCGCGAAGACCGTGCCGGACCGCGTCCACCTCGACCTGCTGCCCACCCCGGTGACGACAAGGCGGCGGAGGTGGCCCGGCTGCGTGCCCTGGGCGCCACCGACCTCGACCTCGGCCAGGGCGACGTTCCCTGGACCTGCCTGAGCGACCCGGAGGGCCACGAGTTCTGCGTCCTCGCCCCGTCCTGACGCACAGCCCCCGCCGAACCGCCGGTGCCGAAGACGGAGCGAAGGCCCTCGCCGCACCGGAGCCGGTCAGCGCACGCGATCCCCGTACTCCGCCGGGAACAGCGCGGCACCTGGCGGCAGTTCGCCCGGATCCCGGGCGAACACCCGCGGGCATGCCGCGGACCCCCGGCCCACCGCGTCGGTCCCGGTCGGCACGGCGGCATCCTCGCACGAGGCGGCTTCCCACCGCCCGCACCGCCGATACCGCCCACACCGCTCACCACGTTCCCAGCGTCCACGTCCGACGGCGCCCGGGAAGTCGTTCCGTCACGTCGGCGGAGTCCGCTAGCGGTTGACGGATTTCATCCCCGCCTCGTCGTACCGCTCGCCCGCCGCCTCGGGCAGCTCCGCATCGATGCGGGCCAGGTCGTCCCCGGTCAGCGTGATGTCGACCGCGGCGGCGTTCTGTTCCAGGTAGGCGCGGCGCTTGGTGCCCGGGATCGGCACCAGGTCCTCGCCCCTGGCCAGCACCCAGGCGATGGCCAGCTGGGCCGGGGTCACCTCCTTCTCGGCGGCGATCTCCTTCACCTTCGCCGCCAGCCGGAGGTTCGCCTCCAGGTTGGCGTCCTGGAAGCGCGGGTTCTCGCGGCGCCAGTCGTTCGCGTCCAGCTCCTCCGGCGAGGTGAACCGCCCGGCGAGGAAACCGCGGCCGAGCGGCGAGTACGGCACGAAGCCGATGCCCAGCTCACGGCAGGCGGGCAGCACCTCGGCCTCCACGTCCCTGGACCACAGCGAGTACTCGCTCTGCACCGCGGTGACCGGGTGCACGGCGTGCGCGCGCCGGATGGTCTCCGCGCTCGCCTCGCTCAGACCGATGTGCCGGATCTTGCCCTCGGCGACCAGCTCGCCCAGCGCGCCCGCCGTCTCCTCGATCGGTACGTTCGGGTCGACCCGGTGCTGGTAGTACAGGTCGATGTGGTCGGTCCCCAGACGCTCCAGGGAACCGTGGACCGAACTCCGGACGTGCTCGGCCGAGCCGTCCTGCGGACCGACCGTGCTGATGTCGCCGGGTACCGCGTCGTCCATCCGGTAGTTGAACTTCGTCGCGATCACGTACTCGTCGCGACGTCCCCGGACCGCCTCGCCGACGAGCGACTCGTTCGTGAGCGGCCCGTACATCTGCGCGGTGTCCAGGAAGTTCACCCCGAGGTCGAGGGCGCGCCGGATGGTCGCGATCCCCTCCTCCCGATCGGTGGATCCGTAGAAGGCGGACATGCCCATGCACCCCAGGCCGATGGCCGATACCCGGAGGTCCCGCAGACTGCGCTCCCGCATGCCGTGTTCCCATCTCTCTCTGTACGCGTGTTCATCGTCCGGACGGCACGACGCCCCTCCTCCATCAAGCGCCGGATTCCACCGTCCGGCATCCCGTGAGGGGAATCGGACGGCTCAGGCCTCGTGCGCCGCGGTGCCTGCGACGTTACGGCCTGGAGCGCACTCCAGGGCAAGTCGTCCGTCCAGGGCGCCCGCCGCGGCCGGACGCGTCCGACGCACCGCGTCCGGCGCACCGCGCCCGGTGCGTGCCCGCTGCCGCTGATCCCGGCGTCCGCCCGCGCCGGTCACAGGGCGCCGGCGGCGCGGACCAGTCCCGCGACCGCCGTCGAGCGGCTGTGCGGGGGCCAGGCGATGACCGTGGTGACGCGGGGGGCGTCGAGGACCGGTACGGCGGTGAGGCCCTCGCGCAGACCGGCGCGGCCCGACTCCGGGACGACCGCGCAGGCCCGGCCGAGGGCGATGAGCTGGGTGAGCTGGGTGTGGTCGCGCACCTGCGGGCCGGGCCCGTCCGGGAAGGTGCCGTCGGGACGCGGCCACCGGGGGAGGGGCAGGCCGGGAAGACCGGTGACCTCGGCGAGCCGCAGGTGGGGGCGGACGCCGAGGGGATGGGCCGCCGGGAGGATCACGACCTGCCCCTCGGTGTGCAGGTCCTCGGTGTCGAAGCCGGCCGTGTCGTCGAACGGCCGGTGCAGCAGGGCCACGTCGGCCCGCCCGTCGCGCAGTACCCGTGCCTGCTCACCCGGCCCGCACAGCACGATGTCCACGGCGATCGCGCCGGCTTCGGCGGCATAGGCGTCGAGGAGTTTCGCCAGCAGTTCGTCGGAGGCGCCCGCCTTCGCGGCGAGGACCACGGCGGGGCGGCCGGCCGCGGCGCGGGCGGCCCGGCGGGTGCGCCGCTCGGCGGCCTCCACGGCGTCCAGCGCCGCCCGCGCCTCCCGCAGCAGCACCGCCCCGGCCTCGGTCAGGGTGACGCCCCGGCTGCCGCGCTCCAGGAGGGCGGCGTCCAGGCGCCGTTCGAGCCCCCCGATCGCCCGCGACAGCGGGGCTGGGCGATCCCGAGCCGCTGCGCGGCCCGGCCGAAGTGCAACTCCTCGGCGACCGCGACGAAGTACCGCAGCTCACGTGTTTCCACCTCGCCAGCGTAACCGGGCCGGCCAGGGGTGATACCCGGACGGTATCGCCGCCCACCCGATCGGTCTTGGACGCCCTGCCGGATGCGGGAGAAGGATCGATGTCATGAGTGAGACGAACAGCGTGAACGGCGTGAACGGACAGAAGATCGCGCTGGTGACCGGCGCCAACAAGGGCATCGGGTACGAGATCGCCGCCGGGCTCGGCGCCCTCGGCTGGTCCGTCGGGATCGGCGCACGCGACGGGGAGCGGCGCGAGGCCGCCGTGGAGAAGCTGCGCGCGGCCGGGGCCGACGCGTTCGGTGTGCCCCTGGACGTGACCGACGAGGAGAGCGTGACAGCGGCGGCCCGCCTGGTGGAGGAGCGGGTCGGGCGACTGGACGCGCTGGTCAACAACGCGGGCATCACCGGCGGCGGGCCGCAGGAGCCGACCACGGTCGACGTGAACCGGGTGCGGGCGGCCGTGGAGACCAACGTGATCGGCGTCATCCGCGTCACCAACACCCTGCTGCCGCTGCTGCGCCGCTCGCCGTCGCCGCGGATCGTCAACGTCTCCAGCAGCGTCGGCTCCCTGGCGCTCCAGAGCACGCCCGGCGCCGAGACGGGCCCCGTCTCCGTCGCCTACGCGCCGTCGAAGACGTTCCTCAACGCCGTCACCGTGCAGTACGCCAAGGAGCTGGCCGGCACCGGCATCCTGATCAACGCCGTCTGCCCCGGCTTCACGGCGACCGACCTCAACGGCTTCCGGGGAGTGCGCACCCCGCAGCAGGGAGCGGCCTGCGCGATCCGGCTGGCGACCGTGCCGGCCGACGGGCCGACGGGCCGCTTCTTCGACGACGAGGGCGAGGTGCCCTGGTGACGGACGGCGGACGGTCCGGACGGCCGTACGGTCCGGACCGTCCCGCACCACCCGGCACCCGGCGGAGGCGGCACCGGGGTATCCGGGTGACCGGCGCGTCCGCACGACCGGTGCGTCCGGCCGCATCGCCCCGGCCGTCCTGCCGGAGCTGCGGACGGGCGGCCCACGGGGCGGCCGGGCTCGCCCGCCCCGTGCCTCGAAAGGCTTGCGGTGGCCCGGCGGCGAACCCGTCGGGCCACCTTCCGGTCGGTGTGTGCCCATGCGTGTCAGTGCGTGTCGGTGCGCTTCTCGAGACGGGTGCCCCGGCGAAGGGTGATCGACATCAGGTCGCTGGGGGCGATCAGTTCCAGGCGGTGCCAGCGCCCGCGGGGGACGATCACCGCGGTGCCCGCCTCCACCCGCACCACGTCCTCGGCGCCGCCGGGCGTCGTGGCGCGGAAGTGGAGGCGGACGCCGCCGGTCAGGCAGCACACCGCCTCTTCGGCCTCCGGGTGCATCTCCCAGTGGTCGGCGTGCACGTCGGCGTCGGTCTCCACCCGGAAGGTGGCGATCTGCCAGGCACCGGAGTCGCCGCCGTTCATCTGCCGTTCGGCGGCCCGGACTCCGCCGTCGGGGCGCAGCTGCAGGGCGGAGACGAACAGGTCGACGGGGGTCGTCGTCATGACGGCGTTCCTTCCAGTCGGTTCCGCGCGGGGCGGCGGGTTGCGGGTCGGGCCCGGCGATGCGGCGCCGGGGCAGCACACCGGCCGCCACGACTGCCGCGAGCACGAAGAGGCCGGCGGCGACGGCCAGACCCAGGGCGTAGCCCTCGTTGAGGGCGGCGGGGCCGGTGTCCGTGCCGGTGCGGTGCGCGGCGACGGTGGCCAGGACGGCCAGGCCGATGCAGCCGCCCAGTTGGCGGGAGCTGTTGAAAAGGCCCGAGGCCATGCCGGCCTCGCGAGAGGCGACGCCGGTGGTCGCGGCGGCGGCGACCGGGGCCAGGACCAGTCCGACGCCGACGCCGGTGACGAGGCAGGGCCCGAGCACGTCGGTGAGGAAACCGCCGTCGGGACTGACGAGGGCGAACCAGGCCAGGCCGCGGCGGCCAGCAGAGCACCGGGCACCAGGGCGGTTCGGGGGGTGCGTGCCGCGGTGACGCGGGTCGCGACGACGGTGCCCGCCACCAGGCTCGCGGAGAACGGCAGGAACGCGGCGCCGGTCGCCGCGGCCCCATGCCCAGGACCTGCTGCATGTACAAGGACACGAAGTAGAACGCCGCGAACTGCCCGGCCGCGGCGAGGAACACCAGCACGTTGGCGCCGCCCACCCAGCGACTGCGCAGCAGGCCCAGGCGCAGCAGCGGCGCGGGTGTCCCGGATTCGACGAAGGTGAAGGCCGCCAGCAGCACGGCCGCGGCGACGAGGGTCGCCGGCGTGACCGGGGAGCCCCATCCGTGGGTGTCGGTGCGGATGACCCCCCATACCAGCAGCCCGACTCCGCCGGTCCCCAGGACCGCGCCCAGCACGTCCAGTCCCTCGCGCCGGTCGTGCCGGGCCCGGCGGGCACACCCGCCGGAACCAGCGCGAGGGCCGCCGCCACGATGGGCAGGTTGACCAGCATCACCCAGCGCCACCCCGCGTACTCGGTGAGCAGACCGCCCGCCAGCACCCCCAGCGCTCCGCCCGCGGCGTTCACCGCGCTCCACACCCCGAGCGCACGGATCCGCCGAGGGCCCTCGGGGAAAGTGGTGGTCAGCATCCCCAGCGCGGCCGGGGCGGCCATGGCGGCACCCAGCCCCTGACCGGCACGGGCGACGACCAGATGCCAGGGCGCCTGGGCCAGCCCGCCCGCCAGCGAGCACAGCCCGAAGACGGCCAGGCCCACCACGAACAGCCGCCGGTGACCGTACAGGTCGCAAGCGCGGCCTCCCAGCAACAGGAGCCCGCCGAAGGTGAGCGCGTAGACGTGCACGGTCCACGACAGGTCGAGCGGCGCGAATCCCAGCGCGGTGCGGATCGCGGGCAGCGCGACGTTGACCACCGACATGTCCAGGGCGAAGACGAACTGGGCGACGGCCGCCGCCGCCAGCACCGCCCGAGGGCGCCCTCGTGAGTTTCTATACATGTAAGAAAACTAGCGCGGCGGACCGCCGCTGTCGACGCCTGGGGAATGATGGAGGGCATGCCGCAGCCGTCCGCACCGCGTAGATCCCCTGGCCGACCTCCCCGTATCTCCCGCGAGGAGGTCATCGGGACGGCCCGCCGGCTCGTGACCGAGGAAGGTGTCGACCGGCTGACCATGCGACGGCTGGCCGCGGAGGTCGGCAGCACGCCGATGGCGCTCTACCACCACGTCCGCAACAAGGAGGAACTGCTCGTCCTGCTGCTGGACGACTACGCCGCGCGGACGCTGCGCCGACCCGAACTGCCCGCCCGCCCCCGTGAGCGGGTCCTCGCCGCCGCCGCCGCGATCCACGAGGCGCTCGCCGCCTGTCCCTGGATCGTGGAGGTGCTGACCGCCGATGACCTGATGTCCACGTCCGCGCTGTGGTTCGTCGAGCAGATCGTCGACGGCCTGGTCGAGGGCGGGTTGTCCGTCGAGCAGGCGGTGCACGGTTACCGCGCGATCTGGTACTACACCGTCGGCGAGATCGTGGTCCGGGCGACGGCGGCCCGGCGGCGCGCGGACGACGCGCGGGCGACCTACCGGGAACAGGTCTTCGGCAGTCTCGACCCGGGCGAGCTGCCCAGGTTGGCGCAGGTGGCGGACCGCTGGGCGCCGCTGACCGGCGAGGACACCTACCCGGACGGGCTCCGGGCCCTGGTGGACGGTCTCCTCGCCGTCCGCTGACGGGCCGCCCCGGGTGCTGTCGGCGAGTGGGAGGGGAAGTGCTGCCGTCGCCCCACGGCATGGTAACGGCTGTTACCATGCCGGTATGGCGAAGACACAGCTGGGCGCGCGCGTGGACGAGGACGTCGCGGAACTCGCGAAGAAGCGCGCCGCCGACCTGGGGTTGAGCATCGGGGACTACCTCGCCAGGCTGGTGCAGGACGACGCCAGCGGCCTGCGCGCGCGTGCGGTGGACGCGGCCGCCCGCTTCCTCGCCGAACACCGAGCGGTCTTCGACGAGGCCGAGGAAGCCCAGCAGCCGTCCCGGGAGCGCGCGCCGCCTGATGGACCTGCACATCGACGTCCCCTGGATCCTCCGGGTCGCCGAAGCGGCCGGCGCCGACGACCCGGCTCCCGACGACTACGGCGTGCCCGCCTCGGCGGTCGCCCGCCATCGGGCCCGGCTGTTCGAGCAACCCGTCTACGACGGCCCCTACGCCAAGGCCGCCGCCCTGGTGCACACGCTGGGCCGCTGTCGCTGGCTGGAGCGTTCCAACATGGCCGTCGCCGCCGCCACCGGCGTCATGTACCTCGAGGCCGCGGGATTCCCGTCAAGCCCGTCCGCGAGGACGCCGTCGCCCTCAAGGACCTGCTCCTCGACCCCGCCTGCACCGCCGGGCGGATCGCGGCGCTGCTGCGGAGCTGGCCCACCGCCACCTGACGGCCGCGGGAGGACCGCCGTCGTCCGGGCCCGTGAGCCGGTCGGCCCGCGGGGAGGGCCCGGCGAGGGCCGCCGGGGCGTCACTCGCCGAGGGCCCGCGTCACGGGTGCCGTGGCGCAAATTCTGTCGCCGTCGACGCAGAAATCCGATTCA
>JAKGSH010000003.1 GCA_021568835.1 Streptomyces sp. Tue 6430 | reverse complement strand
GCGTGCGGTAGGCCAGGGCCTGCATGCCGTACAGGTCCTCGTCCTTGAAGGTCTGCATCCAGGACGGCGTCTCCGCATCGATCCGGCCGGAGACGAACAGGTCCTCCGCCCGCCCGAGCGTGCGGCGCATGGCCTGCCCCTTGCCCATCGAGGCCTGTGCCCAGGCCTCGATGGTGTGGAACATCGCCCGCGTGCGCGGCAGCACGCGTCACCGGAGCCGGACTGGGCGAGCTTCATGAGGTCCAGGGCCTCGTCGGGCCGGCCGAGGTGCACCATCTGACGGCCGCCCTGGAGAGGGCCTCCCCGCCCGGGGCCGGTCGCCGCCCTCCCGCGCGCATGGGCGGCGATCACGAAGTACTTCTGGGCCGTGGGTTCCAGGCCGACGTCGTGCGACATCCAGCCCGCGAGCACGGCGAGGTTGGCGGCGACGCCCCACAGGCGCCGCTGGAGATGGGGTGGGTGCCGGTAGGCGAGCATGCCGCCCACCTCGTTGAGCTGGCCCACCACGGCCTTGCGCTGGAGCCCGCCGCCGCGGGCGGCGTCCAGGCCGGAACACCTCCACCGAGCGCTCCAGTTCGTCGACCTCCTCCGTACCGACGGGGCGGCCTCGTAACGGTCGAACCCGGCGGAGTCGGCGTGCAGGAGGGGGTGATCGACGACGGAAGCGTCGGCGGAGAGGGTGGGGTCGGTGTGCAGCCAGTCGTACATGGCGCTGCTGAGTGCTGATCCCGCGGCGAGCGCGGCACCCGCGCCCACCAAGCCGCGTCGGTTGAGCATGAGGTCCATTCCCGTGAATTCGGTGAGGACCGCGGCAGTCCGTTCGGGCGCCCACGGCACGCCGTCGGGATGTTGCGCACTCCCGTCGCGTGGCCGTTTCCCCGCACGCCCGTGCCGGACCAGACCGAGGTCCTCGATGGTCACGACACGGCCGAGACGCTCGGTGAACAGGGCCGCCAGCACCCGCGGCACCGGATCGCGCGGGATCTCTCCCATGTCGATCCACCGCCGCACCCGGGAGGTGTCGGTCGACAGCTGGGGGTGGCCCATGGCCGCCGCCTGCCGGTTGACCAGCCTCGCGAGTTCCCCTTTGGACCAGCCGGCCAGGCCGAACAGGTCCGCCAGGCGGGTGTTGGGTTGTCCGCTCACGTAAGCCCCCAGGTTCTCGGCTGAGTTGACAGTAGCCCCGTGCAGGTTGCCGGGCGACTATTCGCCAGGGTTCGCCAGGGTGCGCCAGATGGTGTGCCACTGGGCGACAGGTGTCAGGTAGGAATGCGCCACCCGACCCGGTCGCCGAGGGACATTCCCCAGGGTGTACCCGGGAGGCCGGGCCGGGCGGCGCATCGATGTCGCAGGCACACGAAGGGATCTGTTTCGCCCATGTACACAGCATCGTCCTCCGTGTCCGCCCCACCCGGTCGCTGCACTCCCGCCCGGGCGGCGGCGGCCCCTACCTCGACCCCGCCCGGCCGGCACCCGCCGTGCTCGGCGCGGCCGCGTCGCCCGGCGCCCCGCGGGGCTCGGCACACAGCCCCTCAGCGGGAGACTCGACCTGTCCGGCCCGCAGGGCGCCCAACTGCGCGCGGCGATCGCGTCGGTGCACCGGATCTGCCCGGAGTTCGCCCCCGTGCAGGTACTGCGCCGCAGCGGGCGCTCCGTGCTCCTGGTCGGCACGACCGGACGCAGCACGGCCGTCGCCAAGTGTTTACTGGACCACTCCCCCGCGTGGGCCGAGCGGATCCGGCACGAGATAGCTGCGTACCGCACGTTCGTCCGGCACCGCCCCCCTGTGCGGGCGCCGAGGCTGATCGCGGCGGACCCGGACAACTGCACCCTCGTCATCGAACGGATGCCGGGACGCGTGGCGGCCCTGCAACGGCACCCCGCGGAGGCCCCGTCCGGCGCGGACGTCCGGGCGGCGCTCGGCGCGATCTGCCGGCTCAACGCCTGGCGGCCCGCGGCCGGCACCTTCGACGCCCCGCTGGACTACGCGGCCCGGATCTCCCGCTACCACGAGCTGGGACTGCTGACCGACCGGGATCTGGGGGACCTCCAGAAGCTGCTGCACGGCATCGCGGCGACCGCGGGCCGGCAGGGCATGGGCCAGTTCTGCCACGGCGACGCCCTGCTGTCCAACATGCTCCTGTCACCGGCCGGTCCCGTGCTGGTGGACTGGGAGCACGCGGGCTGGTACCTGCCGGGCTACGACCTGGCGACACTGTGGGCGGTCCTCGGTGAGGCGCCGGCGGCGCGCCGCCAGATCAGCCAGATCGCCCAGTCGGCGGGTCCGGCCTCACGCGACGCCTTCCTGGTCAACCTGATGCTGGTGCTGACCCGGGAGATCCGCACCTACGAGATGGCCGTGCAGCGTTCGATGCACGACGCGGCCCCCGCGGCCGGGGGAGCCCCCCATCCGGGTGCCGTGCCGTCCGGCGAGGAGCAGCGGTTGCTGCTGCGCCGGCTGCACGACGACTGCCAGATGGCCCGCCGGGCCGTCCGCGCGGCGGTCGGCACTCGCTGACCGGCGCGAGCTGACCGGCGCGAGCGGGTCCCGCTCGCCGAGGGCGAAAGGTCCGTGCTGCGCCGGAGCGTCGGCGCACCACGGACCTTCGCGTGCCGGGACCTTCGCGCCGGAGCCATTGGTGTACGCCGGTGACGGACCGCAGGCGGCACGACCGCCCGCCACGAAACTCGCCCGCCCCTCGCTGACATGGGAAATCGCCGTGCCGTGGGCATGATTGACGGATCGTCGGCAAGCCGGTACCACTGAGCCACGTCCGGCCCCGCACGCCACGCCCCGCCCGCCCGTCCCAGGAGGCCGCATTGCGAGGATCCCTCACCCACCCCAGACCCGCGCGCACCCCGTTCACCCGCGCACCCGCAGAGCCGCCGGCGCCGTCGCCTCGGCGGCTCTGCTGTTCCCGCTGCTCGCCGCGTCCCCCTCACCGGGCTCACCGGGCTCACCGGGCTCGCCCGGCGTCGCGGAGCTGTCGGCGACGGGGCTGCAGCAGGCCTTCGCCGCCGCGGCCGCCGAGTACGACGTGCCGCAGAGCGTGCTGCTGGGCGTCTCCTACCTCCAGTCCCGCTGGGACGCGCACGGCGGCGCGCCGAGCGTGACCGGCGGCTACGGTCCGATGCACCTCACGGACGCCCGCACCGCCCTGGCCGGCGCCCCGCACCACAGCGAGGGCACGGAGGACCCGCGCGGCGACGACGCCCGCGCCGCCCTGCGCCCGAAGGCGCCGCTCCCGGCCGGCACCGGGATCCCGGCCCGCCTCAGGACGCTTCCCGAGGCCGCGGAGCTGACCGGTCTGAGCCTGAGGAACTGCGCACCGACCCGGCCGCCAACGTGGCCGGCGGCGCCGCCCTGCTCGCCGCCGCGCAGCGCGACCTGGGCCGGCCGCCGACCGACGATCCGGCCGACTGGTACGGCGCCGTGGCACGCTTCTCCGGCGCCGACGACACCGCGACGGCCGCCACGTACGCCGACGACGTGTACGACGTGATCCGCACCGGGCAGGAGCGGACCACGGACGCCGGCCAGCGGGTGGCGCTGGCCGCGCGGCCGGGACTGGCGCCCGACAGGGGCAACTGCGGCGGACCGGTCTGCGCACGGCGTCCGCGGCCGGCACCGAGTGTCCGGCGTCGGTCTCCTGCGAGTGGATCCCGGCGCCGTACGAGCAGTTCGGCGACGACGACTACGGCAACCACGACCTGGGGAACCGCCCGGCGTCGCAGTCGATCAAGTACATCGTCGTGCACGACACCGAGGGCGCCTGGGAGGGGGTCCTGGACCTGGTCCAGGACCCCACCTACGTGTCCTGGCAGTACTCGCTGCGCTCCACCGACGGCCACATCGCCCAGCACGTGAAGGCGAAGGACGTGGCCTGGCACGCGGGCAACTGGTACGTCAACGCCACGTCGATCGGTCTGGAGCACGAGGGCTTCCTCGCCTCGCCGGACTCCTGGTACACGGAGGCGATGTACCGGTCGTCGGCGCGCCTGGTGACGTACCTGGCGAAGAAGTACGGCATTCCGCTGGACCGGCAGCACATCCTGGGGCACGACACCGTGCCCGGCCCGACCGCGGCGACCGTGCCGGGCATGCACACCGACCCGGGGCCGTACTGGGACTGGCGGCACTACTTCGAGCTGCTGGGCCGGCCCTTCAGGGCCACGGCCGGCAAGAACGCCGGGGTGGTGACGATCCTGCCGCACTACTCCGCCAACCGGCCGGTGTACACGGACTGCACGGCGAAGGGCGAGCCGTGCGCGGCGCACGGGTCGAGCGCGGTGCGGCTGTACTCCGACCACGACGAGAACTCCGCCCTGATCACGGACGCCGGCCTCGGCACGGTCCGACGACGGGCGTGAACGACCTCTCCTCACGGGTCTCCACCGGCCAGCAGTACGCGGTCGCCGACCGCTTCGGCGACTGGACGGCGATCTGGTACCTGGGCCAGAAGGCCTGGTTCCGCAACCCCGCGGCCCGGCCGACGGCCGTGCCCGCGAACGGGGTGCTGGTGACCCCGAAGGACGGTGTCGACAGCGTGCCGGTCTACGGGCGCGCCTACCCGGAGGCGTCGGCGTACCCGGCGGACGTGCCCGTCCAGTCGGTGTCGCCGCTGCCGTACCGGCTCCCGGCGGGACAGAAGTACGTGGCCGGCGCCAAGGTGCCCGGCGAGTACTACTACGCGGTCGACTTCACCGACGACTCGCACCGGGTGGTCGTCGGCGAGGACCTGTACTACGAGATCCAGTACGGGCACCGGGTGGCGTTCGTCCGGGCCGCGGACGTACGGCCGACGGCGCCGTAGGTCCGGTCAGCCCTGCTGGAAAAGCTCCGCCGGGAGCGGCTTCAGCAGGGCGTACAGGTCGTCGGTGATGGGCGGTCCCAGGCGGCGATGGTCACCAGGACGTTGTCGCTGCGGTCGAACTGCACGCAGGAGATGCGGCTCTCGGAGAGCTTGAGGCGGCGCACGATGAGAAGGTTGTCGCCCTGCATCACCGGCATGTCCTCGGTGCCGACGACGGTCACCTCCTCCTCGTTCTCCAGTGCGAGCAGCAGCTGGGCCACCTCGAAGGGAACCTCGCCCTGAGCGACCTCGCGGGCCGGCGAGCCCTCGGGAAGGTTGCCGATGATCATCGCGGGGCCGCGGCCGCCGAAGAGGTCGTAGCGCAGGAAGACGCCCTGGCACGTGCCGTCGGGGGCGGGCAGCAGGCCGGCGCCGAGGTTGCCGGGCCAGTCACCCGGGTCCATGGCCAGGACGTCGAAGTCGGGCCCGGCGGGCGTGGCACTGCGGCGGCGGAGGAACGACATGGGGCCATGGTACGGGTACGGGGGCCGTCGGCGTCCTGCGGGCGGTCGCCCGTCCGGGGTGGTCGCGCGGCTCTCACCGGGATGCGGCCGGGCCGGCGGCCGACCGGAGTCCTTCCGGAGGCTGTTCGGGGGTGTTCGAGGGCCGTCCGGGGTCTTCGGCGCCTGTCGGGTCACGAGGCCTGCTTGTGGCGTTCGTGGTGGCGGGCCACCCGGGCGCGGTTCCCGCAGGACGGTCCGCACCACTCCTGGCGCGGGTGGTCCTTGAGGAAGTAGCGGACGCAGCGCGGGGCGTGGCAGGCGCGCAGGCGCTGCCGGTCCGGGCCGCCCAGGAAGGCGATCACGGCCTGTGCGAGGGCGGCCTCGAGGTCGTCGCCGTCCGGCACGGGCCGCCGGCCGACGCGCGGATCGGCGCCGTCGCTCCAGTGCAGGACGGGGACGGTGGGCAGGCGGGCGGCGGCCGTGTTGAGGCGGTCCAGGGCGTCGGCCGCGGACGGCAGCCGGGCGGCGTCGGCGGGGCTCGGCGCGCCGGGGCGCACGGCGTGCGCGAAGAGGGCCCGGACGGCGGCGCGCAGGTCGCGTACGGCGGTGAGGCCCCGGGCGTCGGCGGCGTAGCCCGGAGCGACCGGAAGGACGTCGGCGTGGCCGCGGACCCAGGCGGTCAGTCCCGCGGGGTCGGTGAGGTCGTCGGCGACCCCGCCGTGACCGTCGTGCCGGACGGTCAGTGCGAGGTCGAGGGCGAGGCGGCCGTCGGCGGGGAGCGCGTCCTGCATGCGGCCGATGATAGGCCGCCGGCGTTCACCGGCGGGGGCGGCTCATTCCTCCGCGGGCATCGGTGGCACCACCGCCACCGGGCTCGCCGCGTGCAGCAGGACGGCGTGGGTGACGGAGCCCAGCATGCGGGCGGGCGCCAGCAGGCGCCGGCGGTGGCGGCCCACCACGACCAGCTCGGCGTCCCGGGAGGCGGGGACGAGGTGGCCGGCCGCGTCGCCGGGGGCGGGGTACGGCTCCACGTGGACCTCGGGGTGGCGCTGCCGGTGCGCGGCGAGGAAGCCGTCGGCGAGGGTGCGGGTCTCGTGTTCGAGGGCGCCCTGGTCGATGCCGTTCGGGAGGAGTTCGCCGGGGGCGGCCCAGGTCTGGACGGGCCAGGGATAGGCGGCGACCACCTGGAGCCGGGCGTCGCGCAGGGCGGCCTCGGTGAAGGCGAGGGCGAGGGCGGCGTCGTCGGGGCTGTCGACGTTGAGACCGACGACGACCCGCGGACCGGGTCCGGGCGGCGGGCCGTCCACCTCGCGGCCGGGCCGGGGCACGATCACGACGGGGCACTCGGCGTCGCGGGCGGCGGTCATGCCGTTGGAGCCGAGCAGCAGGCTCCGGAAACCTCCCCGCCCCCGGGACCCGAGCACGAGCAGTTCGGCCTCGGCGCCCAGTTCGGGCAGCAGCGCGCCCGGCGCCCCGTCGAGACCGACGTACTCCACGTCCGTACCGTCCGCGGTCTCCTCCAGCCGGGCGCGCGCGTCGGCGAGGACGGGGTCCTCGCCCGGGGGCGGGGCGGGGTGACGGGCGCGCCTGGCTGGGTCCACGCGGCGTAGTGGCGGACGTGGCAGACGCGCAGTGCCGTCCGGCGCCGGCGTGCGGCGTCCACGGCCCAGTCGAGGGCCCGCCGACTGTCCTCGGAACCGTCGACCGCCACGGCGACCGGCAGTGTGCTCATGGTCCTCACCTCCGGGAGACGAACGTCGTCCTGCTGGGGCCAGCCTGGCTCAGGCGTCGGCCCCGGCCGGCTCTCCCCGGTCGCGTGTCCGGAAAACGAGGGCCCACACCGCCGGTTCGGCCCGCCGCGGGGACGGGCGGGACGGCGCGGCCGGCGGGACTCAGGTCAGGTCGAACTCCCCCTCGCGTGCCCCCGAGACGAACGCGCCCCACTCGGCGGGCGTGAAGATCAGGGAAGGGTTCTCGGGGCGGCCGCTGTTGCGCATCGCGACGAATCCCTCGACGAAGGCGATCTGGACATCACCCCGGCCCCGGCTGCCGGACCGCCACTCGGCGTTGCTGAGGTCCAGCTCCGGCTTGTCCCAGCTCGCGAGCGGCTGCTGCTGGATCGTGCTCTCGGCCACGTCCGTGCTCCTCCCGGTTCGTCGTCCGCGGCCAGCCTAGCGACCGGTCCCCGGCGCCGACAGGGCACGTGAGGGGGACCTTCGCGGACTGCGGCGGCGTTCCCCGAGCCGCACGGACCAGGACCGCGCCCCGCCGTCGCGGGCGGGCGCGGGGCTACTCCGCCGCGGCCGGAGGCGACGCCTCGCCGGCCAGGAAGGCCTCGGTGCGGGCGGTGAACCACGCCGGGTCGTCCAGCCACGGGTAGTGGGCGGCGCCGGGCTGTACGGCGAATTCGGCGTGGGGGAAGGCGTCGGCGACGAGCCGGGCCGGTTCCGGGCGGGGGCCGCCGTCCAGTTCGCCCGCGAGCACGAGCACGGGGGCGTCGACGCCGGCGAGGGCGGCCCGCAGGGCGGGCGGGTCGTAGGCGGCCGGGTCGTGGAAGCGGCCCTCGGCCTCCTCGTTGGTCTGCTCGTCCGCGGCGGCCGCGTGGGCACGGGCGGTGTCGTCCCAGCGGCCGTAGAAGAAGGCGTCGACGGCCGTGAGGTCGACGTCCTCCCCGCCGGCCGTCCAGGCCTCGAAGGCGGGGAAGGCCGTCGTGAACCACGGCTCGTCCGCGCGCAGCCGTGCCGCCGCCAGCCGTTCCCCGGGGCCGGCCGGCCGGCCCAGGACACGGGGGATGACGGTCACGAGGACGAGCCGGGCCACGCGCCGGGGGTGGCGGGCCGCGTAGAGCAGGGCGAGGCTGCCGCCCGCCGAGTGCGCCAGGAGGTCCATCCGCTCGAGGCCGAGATGGACCCGCAGCGCCTCCACGTCCTCGACCTGGCGGTCGCAGCGGTACGTCGCCGGGTCCGCCGGGGCCGAGGAGTCGCCGGTGCCGCGCAGGTCGAGCAGGATCAGCCGGCGGCGGGCGGCGAGGCCACCGAGGTCGCCGAGGTACTCCGAGGCCCGCATCGGGCCGCCGGGCAGGACGACGAGGGGCTCGCCCTCGCCCCGGACGTGATAGGCGAGCGGGGTCCCGTCGGGTGCGGTGAAGATCGGCATGCCCGCATCCTGGGGCCGGCCGGGGCCGGACGCAACGGTGTTCTCCGAGGTCCCGAAAGTACGGCCCGGCCCCTTGCCTCACCGGTGCGCGTCTGGATCAATGGCCCGTGAGGCGTCGACCGAATGATCGGTCGTCCGGATCGGTACGGTCGGCGAGGAGGTGTCCGTGGTGACGGCGAGGGACCTGCGGGACGAGGGCGAACGGCTCGGCCTGGACGCGCTGCGCGCGCTCCAACTGGAGCGTCTGCGCTCCTCGTTGCGGCACGCGTACGCCCATGTCCCGTTCTACCGTGACTCGTTCGACAAGGCGGGGGTCCACCCCGACGACTGCCGCGAACTCGCCGACCTGTCCCGGTTCCCCTTCACCACCAAGGCCGACCTGCGGGAGAACTACCCGTACGGGATGTTCGCCGTGCCGCGCGAGCGGATCCGGCGCATCCACGCCTCCAGCGGCACCACCGGCCGTCCCACCGTCGTCGGGTACACGGAGAACGACCTGTCCCTGTGGGCGGACATGGTGGCCCGCTCGATCCGCGCGGCGGGCGGACGCCCCGGCGACACGGTCCACGTGGCGTACGGCTACGGCCTGTTCACCGGCGGCCTGGGCGCCCACTACGGCGCCGAACGGCTCGGCTGCACGGTCGTCCCGGCGTCCGGCGGCATGACGTCGCGTCAGGTCCAGCTGATCCAGGACCTGAAGCCGGGGATCATCATGGTGACCCCGTCCTACATGCTCACGCTGCTCGACGAGTTCGAGCGGCAGGGCGTCGATCCCCGCGGCACCTCCCTGCGGGTGGGGATCTTCGGCGCCGAGCCGTGGACGGAGGAGATGCGCCGGGAGATCGAGGAGCGGTTCGCGATCGACGCGGTCGACATATACGGGCTGTCGGAGGTGATCGGCCCCGGTGTCGCCCAGGAGTGCGTGGAGACCAAGGACGGGCTGCACGTCTGGGAGGACCACTTCTACCCGGAGATCGTCGACCCGTTCACCGGCGAGGTGCTGCCGGAGGGCGAGGAGGGCGAGCTGGTGTTCACCTCGCTCACCAAGGAGGCGATGCCCGTGGTGCGGTACCGGACCCGGGACCTGACCCGGCTGCTGCCGGGCACGGCACGGGAGTTCCGGCGGATGCGGAAGGTGACCGGCCGCAGTGACGACCTGGTGATCCTGCGCGGGGTGAACCTCTTCCCCACCCAGATCGAGGAGATCGTGCTGCGCACCCCCGGCGTGGCCCCGCACTTCCAGCTGCGGCTGACCCGTGAGGGCCGCCTCGACGCCCTCACGGTCCGCGCCGAGGCCCGTCCCGACGCCTCGCCCGGGGACCGTGACACGGCCGCCCGTTCGATCGCGGCGGCCGTGAAGGACGGTGTCGGGGTCTCGGTGGCCGTCGAGGTCGTGGACCCGGAGTCGCTGGAGCGGTCGGTGGGGAAGATCCGCCGGATCGTCGACCTGCGCCCGCGCGGGTAGGGCGGCCGGGCAACGGGACGGTCAGGGACGGCCGGGGACCGGACGGCCGGAGGGACGCGGCTGCGCGCCTACGCTCCGGAGAAGCGGTCGCGCAGCTCCCGCTTGAGGATCTTCCCGCTGGCGTTGCGCGGCAGTCCGTCCACGAACAGCACCCGCTTGGGCGCCTTGAACGCGGCGAGCCTCTCGCGGGCGTGGGCGACGAGTTCGTCCTCCGTGACCTCGCCGCGGGGGACGACGACCGCGGTGACGGCCTCGATCCACTTCTCGTCGGGCAGGCCGACCACGGCGGCCTCGGCGACGGCCTCGTGCGTGTAGAGGACGTCCTCGACCTGCCGCGAGGCGACCAGGACGCCACCGGAGTTGATGACGTCCTTCACCCGGTCGACGATCGTGAAGTAGCCGTGGGCGTCCCGTACGGCGAGGTCGCCGGAGTGGAACCAGCCGTCGCGGAAGGCCTCGGCGGTCTCCTCGGGCTTGTCCCAGTAGCCCTCGCACAGCTGCGGGGAGCGGTAGACGATCTCGCCCGGTGTGCCGTCGGGTACGTCCTCGCCGTCGCCGTCGACCACGCGCGCGTCCACGAACAGGACGGTGCGTCCGCAGGAGTCCATGCGGCCCTTGTGCTCGTCGGGGCCAGGACGGTGGCGAGGGGGCCGATCTCGCTCTGCCCGAAGCAGTTGTAGAAGGCGAGCTCCGGCAGGCGCTCGCGCAGCCGTTCCAGGACCGGTACCGGCATGACCGACGCCCCGTAGTACGCCTTGCGCAGCCCGCCGAGGTCGCGGGTGGCGAAGTCGGGCCGGTTGGTCAGGCCGATCCACACGGTGGGCGGGGCGAAGACGCTGTCGATCCGGCCCGCCTCGATCAGGTCGAACAGGTGGTCGCCGTCGGGTGCGTCGAGGATGACGTTGGTGGCGCCCACCGCGAGGTACGGGAGCAGGAAGACGTGCATCTGCGCCGAGTGGTAGAGGGCAGCGAGTGCGCGGGGCGGTCGCCGGCGCTCAGGTCGAGGGCGGTGATCGCGCTGAGGTACTCGTGGACCAGGGCGCGGTGCGTCATCATCGCGCCCTTGGGGAGGGCCGTCGTGCCGGAGGTGTAGAGGAGCTGGACCAGGTCCTCGGAGCGCGGCTCGGGCCGTCGTGGGCGGGGGCGGCCGCCAGCAGGGCGAGGAGCGAGTCGTCGGCGTCGCGCAGCGGCAGCGTCCGCACGCCGTCGGGGAGCCGGCCGGCGAGGCCGGGGTCGGTGAGGACCAGGGTGCTGCCCGACTGGCCGACGAGGTAGGCGAGGTCGTCGCCGGTGAGGTTCTGGTTGACGGGACGTGCACCAGGCCGGCGCGGGCGCAGGCGAGGAACGCGATGAGGTAGGCGTCGGAGTTGTGGCCGTAGGCGGCCACCCGGTCGCCGGGGGCGAGGCCCCGGCCGAGCAGGACGCCCGCCGCGCGGGAGACCGCCTCGTCGAGTTCCCCGTAGGTCCAGCTGCGGTCGCGGTACTCCACCGCGACGCGTGCGGGAGTGCGTCGGGCGCTGCGGCGCAGCACCCCGTCGACGGTGCTGCCGTGTCCGGGCGTCATGGCACATGATCCTCGGCTCGCCGCCGGGGCAGGTCAAGCCCGGCGGAGCGGGAACGTACCCGCGCCCGGTCCGCCCCGCGCCCGTCCTGCGGGCGGTCCGGGCCGTTCCTGGCCGACCGGCACCGTGGGCGAGGCGGTCCGGGCCGCGGGCGGCACCGCCGACCACGTCCGCTGCGACCTGGCCGACCCGGCGAGCGTCCGGGCCGCCGTCGACCGGGCCGTGGAGCTGTACGGCAGGCTCGACGTCGCCTTCAACAACGCGGCGGCGATCCAGCGGCCCGGCCCGATGGACCAGCTCACGGAGGCCGAGTTCGACCACGTCCTCGCGGTCGACCTCAAGGGCCCCTGGGTGGCCATGAACGCCGAGATCGCCGCCATCCGGGCCACCGCGGGCAGCGGGGCGATCGTGAACACCTCCAGCGTCGGCAGCCTGATGGGCAACCCCGCGCTCCCGGCGTACGGGGCGGCGAAGCGTGCCCTGAACAGCCTCACCGCCTCGGCGGCCATGACGTACGGCCCCGAGGGCATCCGCGTCAACGCCATCGCTCCCGGCACCACGATGACCGAGATGATCGACGCCTGGGAGGAGGCCACCCCCGGCATCGTGGACCGGCTCAACGCGCAGACCCCGCTGGGCCGCGGCGCCGACCCCGCGGAGATCGCCGAGGCCGCGGCGTGGCTGCTGAGCGACCGCGCGTCCTACGTCACCGGGACGGTGCTGCGGGTGGACGGGGGCATGCGGTCCTGAACGGCCGCCCCGGAACCGGACCCCGCCGGGCGGGAGGGGTTCGTCCCGCGAGGCCTCATCCGGCGAGGTCTCGTCCGGCGAGGTCCTCCAGGACCGCCATCGCCGCGTTGTGCCCCGGCACCCCGCTGACCCCTCCCCGCGCACCGCGCCGGCGCCGCACAGCAGCACGTTGGCGTGCGCGGTCCCGACACCCCAGCGGCCGGCGCCCTCCTGGGCGTACGGCCAGGCCAGGTCGCGGTGGAAGATGTGGCCGCCGGGCAGCCCGAGGTCGCGCTCCAGGTCCAGCGGGGTCTTCGCCTCGATGCAGGGGCGGCCGTCGGCGTCGGTGGCCAGGCAGTCGGCGAGCGGCTCGGCGAGGTGCGCGTCGAGTTGGGCGAGGGTGGCCCCGAGCAGCTCCTCGCGTACGGCGTCGTTGTCCCGTTCGAACAGCCGGGCGGGGGTGTGCAGGCCGAACAGGGTGAGCGTCTGGCAGCCGCGCCGGGCCAGGTCCGGGCCGAGGATCGTCGGGTCGGTCAGGGAGTGGCAGTAGATCTCCGACGGCGGGCGGCGGGCAGGTCGCCGGCCGCGGACTGGGCGTGGGCGGCGGCCAGTTGGGCGTAGCCCTCGGCGATGTGGAAGGTGCCGGCGAAGGCCTCGCGCGGGTCGACGGAGGTGTCGCGGAGCCGGGGCAGCCGGCTCAGCAGCATGTTCACCTTGAGCTGGGCGCCCTCGGCGGGGGCCGGCGGGTGTCCCCGGTGAGGGCGGCGAGCGCCTGCGGAGAGGCGTTGACGAGGACGTGCCGGGCGGCGGTGACGCCCTCGCCGTCGGCGGTGCGGTGGACGACCTCGGCGCCGCGGCCGTCGGTGTCGATCCGGACGGCCTCGTGCCCGGTGGCGAGGACGGCGCCCGCGCTCCGGGCGGCGTCGGCCAGGGCGTCGGTGAGCGCCCCCATCCCTCCGACGGGCACGTCCCAGGCGCCGGTGCCGCCGCCGATCACGTGGTAGAGGAAGCAGCGGTTCTGCTTGAGGGAGGCGTCGTGGGCGTCGGCGAAGGTGCCGATCAGCGCGTCCGTCAGGACGACGCCCCGCACCAGGTCGTCCGCGAAGTGCTCCTCGACGGCGACGCCGAGGGGCTCCTCGAAGACCATCCGCCAGGCCTCCTCGTCGTCGACGCGCCGGCGCAACTCCTCGCGGGTGGGCAGTGGTTCGGTGAGCGTCGGGAAGACCCGTCCGGCGAGGCGCCCGGTCCTGCCGTAGAAGCGCCGCCAGGCCGCGTACTCCCGCTCGCCGCCGGTCAGCCGCGCGAACGCCTCGCGGGTGCGCGCCTCGCCGCCGCCCACGAGCAGCCCGGTCGGCCGCCCGTCGCGCTCCACGGGCGTGTAGGAGGAGATGGTGCGCCTGCGGACCCGGAAGTCCAGCCCGAGGTCCCGCACGATCTTCGACGGCAGCAGGCTGACCAGGTACGAGTAGCGCGACAGCCGGGCGTCCACGCCGGCGAACGGCCGGTGGAGACGGCGGCGCCCCCGGCATGGTCCAGCCGCTCCAGCACCAGCACGGACCGCCCGGCCCGCGCCAGGTAGGCGGCGGCGACCAGCCCGTTGTGACCGCCGCCGACGATGACGACGTCGTAGGAACGACGTCCGGGGTTCCCCTCGCGCGCAGACATGGTCCTTCGTAACACGGGGCGCTCGGGCCCGGCCAGGGGCGGCCGCCGGGCGGGGCCGCCGTCTCGGTGTTCACCGCCGTGCCGTCGACCGATGCCGTCGACCGGAGCCTTCCTTCGCTCCCGTCGCCGTCGTCCCGGCCCTCCACGCCGTCGCCGCGGGCTTCCGCCCGCGTCCCTCACGTCGCGGTGTGCGGAACCGGGGCCATGTGATCGGTGAACCAGCCCCCGGCCAGCTCCGTGACCTGCTCCAGGGCGCCGGGCTCCTCGAACAGGTGGGTGGCGCCGGGGACGACCGCCAGCCGGTTCTCGCAACGCAGCCGGGCCTGGGCCTCGCGGTTGAGGTCGAGCACCAGCTGATCGTGGCCTCCGACGATCAGCAGCGTGGGCGCTGTCACCGCCGGCAGCCGCGGCCCGGCCAGGTCGGGCCTGCCGCCCCGGGAAACGACCGCGGCGATCCTCGCGCCCGGCTCGGCGGCCGCCCACAGAGCGGCCGCGGCACCGGTGCTGGCGCCGAAGTACCCGACCGCCGGCTCCTCGGTCCCGGGCCGTCCGCGCAGCCAGGCGGTGGCGTCCGCCAGACGCCGGGCCAGCAGCCCGGTGTCGAACACGTTGGCCCGGTGGATCTCCTCCTCCTCGGTGAGCAGGTCGAACACCAGGGTGCCCAGCCCCGCCCGGTTCAGCCCGGCCGCGACGAACCGGTTGCGCGGGCTGTGCCGGCTGCTGCCGCTCCCGTGCGCGAACAGCACCACCCCGGCCGCGTCCTCGGGCACGGTCAACCGCCCACGCAGCACCACCGCGCCGGCCCGGACGCCCACCTCCCGGTCCTCGGGCACGACGTGACGCCGCCCGGTCCGGCGGGTGCTCACGGCGCGGGCGAGCTCCGCTTCCATACAGGCGACGACCTCGTCGTCCTCGGTCTGGTCGAAATCCGCGTAGAACTGTCCGACGGCGAAGAAGTCCCGCGGGGTGTGCGGGCACACCAGTTCGTCGGCGTCCTCGCCGAGCCGCGCGGTCCAGTCGTGCGGTGCCACGGGGACCGCCAGCACGATCCGTGCCGCCCCGCGGGCCCGGGCGATCCGGCAGGCCGCGCGCGCCGTCGACCCCGTGGCCACCCCGTCGTCGACCACCAGCACGGTGCGGCCCCGCAGCCCGACCGGCTCCCGCCCACCCCGGTAGCGCCGGGCACGCGTGTCCAGCACCTCCCGCTCACGGGCTTCGACCTCGGCCAGTTCCTCGGGGGTGACACGCGCCGTGCGCACCACGTCGTCGTTGATCACGCGCACCCCGCCCTCACCGATCGCGCCCATCCCCAGTTCCGGCTGGAAGGGCACCCCCAGCTTCCGCACCAGGCACACGTCCAGCGGCGCGCCGAGCGCCTCGGCGACTTCCACCGCGACCGGAACCCCGCCACGGGGCAGGCCCAGCACCACCACCTCGGTCCCTTTCAGGTGCCCGAGCCGGGCGGCGAGTTTCCGGCCGGCATCACGACGATCCAGGAAGAACACGATCCGACCTCCTCGTCCCGGAGGGACACGGTGGCGACGAGCGCGCCCCGTCATCCCATCCTCACTCCTGCGGGGAACGGATGCGCACCGCTGCGAGGCGCGCTCTCGAGGATGGAGTACGGGCTCGGGGCGTCGGGAGGCGACGAACCCCCGCCGGGGCGCCCCCACCGGCCGGGGCACGGACGGCGCCCGACCGCACGACGCCGATCAGCGCCGGACGGCCGTGGCCCGCGACGCTCTGCTCCCGGCCACCGCGTGCGGCGGCCCTCCCGTGCCTCGGCTCTTCCCGTAGCCCCCGCCACCGGCTTTGCCCGCCGGACGGCGTCCCTCCCGCTCACGGGTATCAGGGCGTGAGCCCCCGGATCCGCGGGGAACGGTCCGGGGGCTGAACCGGCTGCCGAAGGCGGCACCCGCCGGGTGGGTGTCCGCGCGTGTCGCGGCGTCCGGCATTCGAGGTTGTACTGGTGGCAGGAGTGCTGCCGAGCGAGGGGAGCGGCCGTGTCGCCGTTCGACGTTTCCCGCCCCGCGAAGCCGGAGACGGTGTTCGACCGCGACGCCGAGTGGGACGCGCTCGTCGCGTTCGCCTGTGACGCCCGGCCCGGTGCCGGACTCGGGGTCGTGTCGGGACGGCTGCGGCAGGGGAAGACGCACCTCCTGAAGGCACTCACCGCCGCCCTGGGCGGCTTCTGTTTCGGGGCGCAGCAGGCGGCCCGGGCCGAGTCCCTGCACCGCCTCGGCGACGAGCTCGCCCGGTACACGGGCGAAGCGCCGCCCGGTCGCCCGCCCCGATGGGAGGACGCCGTCGACGCGCTGCTCGCGCTGGGCGAGCGGGGGCGGCCCGTGCCGGTCGTCATCGACGAGTTCCCCGACCTGGTACGGCAGAGCCCCGAACTTCCCTCCGTCCTCCACAGCGCCTACCGGCGGCTGCGCGAAACGGGGCGGGAGAACCGTACCCGCCTGCTGCTCAGCGGCAGTTCCCTGACCATGATGCACCGGCTGTTCGGCGCGGCCGCACCGCTGCACGGCCTGGCCGACCTGGAACTCGCCCTCCGTCCGCTGGACTTCCGGCAGGCCGCGCGGTTCTGGGGCATCGACGACCCCCGCCTCGCCCTGCCGGTCCACGCCGTCGTGGGCGGAACCCCGCCTACCGGCGCTACACGGCGGACGACATCCCCGGCGGCGGGACGACTTCGACGCCTGGGTGTGCAGAACCGTCCTCAACCCCCGGACCCCCTTGTACCTGGAGCCACATCACCTGCTGCAGGAGGAAACCGACCAGGGGGACCGCGCGCTGTGCCACTCCGCGCTCGCCGCCATCGCCTCGGGCTGCTCGACACAGGGCGAGATCGCGGAGTGTCTCGGCACTCCGCTCACCGACGCCTCGCACTGTCTGGCGCTCCTGCGGGCGAACGGCCTGCTGTACGGCGAACCCGACGCCTTCCGGCCGAACCTGGTCCGGCTGCGTATCGCGGAGCCGCTGCTCGCCTTCGAACACGCAGCCGTTCGGCCCCTGCGCTCGGCGCTGGAACAGCAGGACGCCGTCGAGGTCTGGCGACGCGCACGTCCCGTCTTCGACTCCGCGGTGGCCGGCACCCACTTCGCGCAGATCTGCCGGGACTGGGTCCTGGACTTCGCCGACCGGGGCGTTTTCGGCGCGCTCCCCGTGTCGGCGGCCCACGGCTCGCTCTCCGATCCGGAGCAACGCGCCGGTCCGGACGTGGAAGCCGATGTCGTCGTACGCGGCCGTGCGGACGCCCGTCCCGGGCCTCTGCTGTCGGTGGGGCTGGCGCGCCGGGACGAGGTCATGGACCTGCACCACCTGGAGCACGTCCGCCGCCTCACGCTGCTCGCCGCCCGCGACGAGGACGTCACCCGCGCCCGTCCCGCCTGTTACAGCGGTGTCGGCTTCACTCCCGCGCTCCACGCGGCCGAAGCCGACGGACAGGTGGTGCTCGTCGACCCGGCCCGCCTCTACCGGGGCGGCCGGCCCGACGGCGACAGCGAGGACGCGCGGCGCCGGCGGTGATCCGGTCCGGCCGGGGACTCCGTTCGGCGCCCCCGTGCCCTGCGGCCGCGGCGCCGGGCGCGCCTCGGGACCTGGGCGGGCCGCGGCCCGCGGGATGTGCCGGGGCGGCAAACGCCGCCGTGGGCGTGCCGGAACGGCGCGCGGGTGCGGCGCCCGGAGGTGGAGCGCGCGGAGGCCGGCGACCCACGTCACGGGATCGCCGTGCGCCTGCCGGTCACGCCGACCGGACCGTACGGGCCGGGGTCGGCGCCCGTACCGGCAGCGCGTTCGGGATCGGTGCCCCGACGCCGCCGTCCGGACCCGCCCCGCGGGCGCGGGCACTCCCTCAGAAGTGCGGGACGACGGCCACCGGGCAGCCGACGTGGTGGATCGCGGCGTGGGTGACGGGTCCGGTACGGGGGCCGACCGGGCGTTCGGTGACGCGGTGGCCGACGACGAGGAGACCCGCTCCGGTCGCCGCCCTCACGAGCGCGCTCGACGGCCTGTCCTCCACCACCGTCTCCAGGACCTCCACGTCGGGGTACTTGTCCCGCCACACCTGGAGCGCGGCCCTGAGGAAGCCGAGCCATTCCTCGCCCTGCCAGGACTCCCGCACCAGGCCGATGTCACCGGTGCCGAGGCCGACCGGGCCGGCCGTGTGCCAGGCGTGCACGGCGCGCAGGCGCGCGTTGCGGAGCCGGGCCGCCTCGAAGGCGAACTCGATGACCTCGTCGCAGGCCTCGCCGAGGTCGACGGCGAGCACGACGTCCCGGTGTCCGGTGTCCGTCGAGGCGCCTCCGTCGCCGGCCGGCAGATGTTCGTCCGCCTCCTCCTCGTCCGCCCGCACGAGGACGACGGGGCACGCGGCCCTCGCGACCACGCCGAGCGCGACGGAGCCGACGAGGAATCCGGTGAAACCGCTCAGCCCGCGTGAGCCGAGGACCAGCAGGCCCGACCGGTCCGCGGCCTTGAGCAGGGCGGCGGTGGCCGGGCCCTCCAGATGCTCGTCGGTGAGGCGTACACCGGGGCGTTCGGCGCGGACCCGTTCCTCCGCCTGTCGCAGTGCGCGCCGGGCCAGATGCCGCCCGGCGGCGCCCGTGCTGTCGTCGTCCCGGCGCTGGGGGTGCCAGGCCAGGGCGTGCACCAGGTGCAGTGGCCGGTCCTGCCGGGCGGCCTCGCGGGCCGCCCATGCGGCGGCGGCCAGGCTCTCGGCGGATCCGTCTACTCCGGCGGTCACGGGCAGAAGCATCTCCGCACCTCCCACATTCGCTCTGTCTTCCGGTGCCAGCGTCGCGCGGCGGGCGGTGCGGGGGCAGAGGCTGCCCGGTCCCCTCCGGTGGGCCGTCCGGCCCTTTTCCCCGATGCTCCGTCAGACCTGGGCGCGGTTCCGGCCGGACTCCCGTACCGGCGGACGTCCGGCCGCGGCGTACCGCGGCGGCGCGGGCGGTCGGCCGGAGACCGCCCGCCCCGCCGCCGCGTGTCAGTCGTGCGGGACCACCGCCACCGGCGCGGAGGCGTGCTGCAGCACCGCGTGCGTCACCGGACCGACGCGCCCGCCGACCGGCGCCCGGCGCGTCCTGCGTCCGACGACGACCAGGGACGCGTCCCTCGACGCGTGCACGAGATGACGGCCGGCGCCGCCGATGACGGCCTGCTCCCGCACCTCCACGCCCGGGAACTTGTCCTGCCAGGGCCGCAGGACGTCACTGAGCCCGTGCCGTGCCTCTTCCGACAGTTCGGCGTCGAGTCCCGGTTCCAGGACGGCGCCGTAGCCCTGGTCGACCGCCGGGTTCCAGCCGTGGACCACCCGCAGGCCCGCCGCGCGACGCCGGGCGGCCTCGAACGCGAACTCGACGACGGCGTCGGCCGGGCTCCGCGGGTCCAGCCCCAGCACGACCTCGCGGTAGGGCGTGGTGGTCGCGCCGGCGCCCGTGGCGTCCGGCAGGTGCTCGTCCTCGGGGCTGCCGTCGGCCCGGACGAGGACGACGGGGTGTTCGGCACGCGCCACCGTGGCGAGGGCGACGGAGCCGACCAGGAAGCCCGACACCGTGCCGAGGCGCCGGGACCCGAGGACCAGCAGGTCGGTGTCCTCCTCGGCCGCCAGCAGGGCCGGGACCACCGGGTCGTCGGTCTGCCGGGTGCTGATCCGCAGGCCGGGGTGGCGCTCCGCGAGCCGGGCGGCGGTCTCGCTCAGCAGCTGGGCCGCCCACGCGCGTTGCGCGTCGAGCACGCCCGGTGCCGGAAGGCCCGCGAGCGGCGCGTAGAGCGGGCGCGGCGGGTCCCCTGCGTGCAGGAGACACAGGGGCGTCTCTCTCTGTGCCGCCTCACGAGCGGCCCAGTCGGCGGCGGCGAGGCTTTCGGGCGAGCCGTCGAGACCGACGGTGATGGCGAGCATGTACGGACCTCCTTCAGGGGCGCGCCCCCATTCTGGCGGGCCGCGCGTGCGGGCCGGCAGGGCCGGAGGTCCCCGTCGGGAGCCGAACGGCCCCGGCGCGTCACGGGCACTCCCCCGGCACGGCGTGCGGCCGGCCGGCACGGGTGGCCGGCCGGCACGGGTGGCCGGCCGTCACGGGTGGCCGGCCGTCACGGGTGGCCGGCCGTCACGGGTGGCCGGACCGGGAGCCGTACGGTGAAGGTGGTCGCCCCCGGGACGCTGTCGAGGGTGACGTCGCCGCCGTGGGCCTCCGTCACGGCGGCCACGATCGACAGGCCGAGGCCGGTGCCGGTTCCGGTGCCGCCCGGCGCGCCTTCCTCACGGCGGCGCTCCCCGTGGGCGAAGCGTTCGAAGACCCGGGGCGGACGTCCGCGGGGACGCCGGGGCCGTCGTCGTGGACCTTCAGCTCCGCCGTCGTGCCGTCGGTCTCGACCGAGACGGTGATCGTGGTGCCGACGGGTGTGTGCAGGCGCGCGTTGGCCAGCAGGTTGGCCAGTACCTGGTGGAGGCGGTGGGCGTCGCCCGTCACCGTCACCGGCTCCTCGGACAGTTCCAGCGTCCAGCGGTGTCCGGGGCCCGCGGCCTGCGCGTCCGTCACGGCGTCCAGGACCAGCCGGGTCAGGTCGACGGGCAGGCGCTCCAGGGGACGGCCCGCGTCGAGGCGGGCGAGGAGCAGCAGGTCGTCGACCATCTCGCCCATGCGGGCCGCCTCGGCCTCGATGCGCTCCAGGGCCCGTACCACCTTCGGCGGCACCGGACCGGGGTGCAGCAGCGCCAGCTCCGCGTGGCCGCGGACCGTCGCCACGGGCGTGCGCAGCTCGTGGCTGGCGTCGGCGGCGAAGCTGCGCAGCCGCTCCTCGCTCGCCTGCCGCTTGGTCAGCGCGTCCTCGACGTGGCCGAGCATGGTGTTGAAGGCGTCGGCGACCCGCCCCACCTCACTGCGCGGGTCGGCCTCGGGCGCGCGCGGCCAGAGCCCCACCTCGCCGCTGGACAGCGGAAGCCGGCTGACCCGGGTGGCGGTCGCGGCCACCCGGCTGAGCGGTCGCAGCGACCAGCGCACCCACAGAGCCCCGGCGAAGCCGGCGACGAGCAGCGCCGCGCCGAAGACGACCGCGGCGACCAGTTCCAGCCGGTGGACGGTGGCCTCCACCGGCTCCATGGGGAGCCCGGTGACCAGGACGTCGCCGTCCACGCCGGGAAACGCCATCAGGCGGTACTCGCCGAGGGAGGAGAGCTCGGTCGTGTGCCCGTCGCCGTCGGCCGGCAGCCCGGCCAGCCGACGGCTGTCGCGCTCCCCGAGCGACACGCTCACCGTGCCCGTACGGCCGCCGGACGCGACCACCGCGGCGTTGGTGACCGTGTCCCCGACGAGCCGGGCGCCGAAGGTCCCGACGGTCTGACGGCGGGTGTCGCCGTCGCCGTCCTCGTCGCCGTCGTGGTCCGAGGGCAGCGTCCCGACGTGCTCCAGACTGGCGGGGAAGCGTACGCCCGCCTCCCGCAGCTGCTGGTCGAGGCGGCCGGTGAGGAAGCCGTTCAGCTCCAGCACCGCCGCCACCCCGACGGCCGCGCAGCTGACCGCGAGCAGGACGACGAGTCCGGCGGTGAGCCGTGCCCGCAGCGTGTGCGGCCAGGGCGGACGCGGCAGCCGCCGCCTCGTCCCTGCCGGGCGCGGCCGGCGTGCGGAAGCCCGCCGCGGTCCGGCGCCCACCGGGTCACCGGCGCCCACCGGGTCACCGGCGCTCACCGGGTCACCGGCTTGAGCACGTATCCGGCGCCCCGCACCGTGTGGATCATGGGCGGGCGGCCCGCGTCCACCTTCTTGCGCAGGTAGGAGATGTACAGCTCGACGACGTGGGCCTGGCCGCCGAAGTCGTAGGACCACACGCGGTCGAGGATCTGGGCCTTGCTGAGCACGCGCCGCGGATTGCGCATCAGCAGCCGCAGCAGTTCGAACTCGGTCGGGGACAGCTCCACGAGGTCGCCGCCGCGGGTGACCTCGCGGGCCTCCTCGTCCATGACCAGGTCGCCGACGGTCAGCCGTGGCCCGTCCTCGCTCTGCCGGGCCATGCCGGCCCGGCGCAGCAGACCGCGCAGCCGGGCCACGACCTCCTCCAGGCTGAACGGTTTCGTCACGTAGTCGTCGCCGCCCGCCGTGATGCCCGCGATGCGGTCCTCGACGGCGTCCCGCGCGGTCAGGAAGAGCACGCACACGTCGGGGCGCACGCCGTGCAGCGAGCGCAGCACGGAGAAGCCGTCGGTGTCCGGGAGCATCACGTCGAGGACGACGGCGTCGGGCAGCAGCTCACGGGCCTCGGCGACGGCCGAGACGCCGTCGCCCGCCGTGCGCACCTCCCAGCCCTCGTAGCGCAGGGCACCGGAGAGCACCTCCGCGAGGTCGGGGTCGTCGTCGACGACGAGGACCCGGAGGGGGGCGCCGTCGGTCCGGGTGAGGGCGGGGCGGCCGGAGCCGCGGTGGCGGGGAGTGTTCATCTCACGTACCAGGATGCGGTCTCGCCGGGACGGGGGCTGTCTCCCGGACCTCTGAGTTCGCTCTGAGTCCGCTCTGAGTCCGCCCTGCATCCGCCCGGCCGCCGCTCCGCCCGATCGTCCCGGCGACCCCTCCCACCTGCGGCGGAGCCGCGTCGAGGCGGTCGCGCGCTGAGAGCGGGCTCAGAGGTTGCCTCGGCACAGTGTCGTCCCGGACGGCCTCGGCGGACGTACGGAAAAGCCGGGGGAAGCCGGGGAAAGCCGAAGGGACACACGGATGACGACGATGTACGCGCGACCAGGGGTCGCCCCCGCGCCTGCCCTGCCTCCCGCGCCCGGGCGTTCCCCCGCGGGCCCCGTGCTGGCCGCCCTGTGGGGCGGGGCCGCCGCCGTGGTCGCCCTGTGGTGGTACGACACGGGGTCGGTGGTGGGGGCCGCGGGCTGGCTGACGGGAGCCGGGCGGATCGCGGGACTGCTGTCCGGGTACGCCTGCGCCGTGCTCGTCGCCCTGATGGCCCGCGTCCCGCTGCTGGAGCGGCGGATCGGGTCGGACCGGGTGACGCGCTGGCACGCGATGGCGGGCCGCTACACGATCTGCCTGCTGGCGGCCCACGTCGTGCTGATCCTGCTCGGGTACGCCGCCCAGGACCGCTCCTCGATCGTGGACGAGGCGGTCACGGTGGTCCTGGACTATCCGGAGATGCTCAAGGCCACCGCCGGCACCGTCGTGCTGTTCGCGGTCGGGATCGTCTCGGCCCGCGCGGTGCGCCGCCGGGTCGGTCACGAGTTCTGGTACTACGTGCACCTGCTCACCTACGCCGCGGTCTTCCTCGCCTTCGGCCACCAGCTCGCCCTGGGATCCGACTTCACCGGCAACGGATGGGCGCAGGCGGCCTGGTACGCGCTGTACCTGGGGGCCGCGGCCCTGGTGGTGTGGTTCCGGATCCTCGCCCCGGTCCGGCTCAACCTGCGGCACCGGCTGCGGGTGGACTCCGTGCACCGGGAGGCGCCGGGCGTGTACTCCGTCGTCGTCCGCGGCCGGCGGCTGGACGAGATGGGTGCGCTGCCCGGCCAGTTCCTGCGGTGGCGCTTCCTCACCGACGGCATGCGCTGGACCTCGACGCCGTACTCCCTGTCGGCGCCGCCGCGTCGGGACCTGCTGCGGATCACGGTCAAGGCGCTCGGCGACCACAGCGCCGCCGTCTCCCTGCTGCGGCCGGGCACCCGGGTGTGGGCGGAGGGCCCCTACGGGGCGCTGACCGCGGACCGGCGGACCGCGCCCAAGTCCCTGCTGATCGCGGGCGGCGTCGGCATCACCCCGCTGCGGGCCCTGTTCGAGACGCTGCCCGGCGACGTCACGCTCGTCTACCGCGCCCGGACGGCGGAGGACCTCGCCCTGGGCGGGGAACTGGAGGCCGTCGCACGGTGGCGCGGGGCCACGGTGCTCTACGCGCTCAACGGCCCGCACGGCCGGCGTCCGGACCTCACGGCGGAGTCCCTGAGCGCGGCCGTCCCCGACCTGGCCGCCCACGACGTGTACCTGTGCGGCCCGCACGGGTTCGCCCGGGACCTGTACGAGGCGCTGCGCGCCGCGGGGGTCCCCGACCGCCGCATCCACCACGAGTCCTTCGAACTGTGAGGCCGTCTTGCACACCTTGAGGAAGAACCACCCGCTGCGCCGCATCGTGCTGGCGAGCGCCGCGACCGTCTCCGGGATCGTGCTGGTGCTGTCGCTGAAGCCGCACACGGCACCGGCCGTCGCCGGGCTCGCGCCCTCCCCCGCGGCGTCCAGCAGTTCCGGCGCCTCGGGCGGGACGGCCGGGTCGGGCGGGACGGGGAGTTCCGGCGGATCCGGCGGTTCGACGGTCACGGGGCCCCGGACGCTCACCGGGGACCCGGTCCAGACCCGCTACGGCCCCGTCCAGGTCCGCGTCACGCTGGAGGACGGCAGGCTCACCGACGTCACCGCGGTCGCCTACCCCCAGGAGAACCCGAGGGACCAGCAGATCAACGGCTACGCCGTCCCCCAGCTGACCAGGGAGGCGCTCAGCGCCCAGAGCGCGGACATCGACACCGTCTCGGGAGCCACCTACACCAGCGACGGCTACCGCCGGTCGCTCCAGTCGGCGCTGGACTCCGCGAGCGGCTGACGCCCGCCGGGCCGGCCGTCCGGCCCGGCCGGGACCATCGGACACCCCACAGGGCCGGTCGGCCCTGGCGAGGCGGGCGTCCGCCCGGTTCGAATGACCCGGTCAGGCGCACGCGCGGCCGCGGGAGACTAGAGACCTGTGATGGACCCGACGATACGGATACCCACCATGGCCGGCGACGACCGGCCGAACGCCCCGGAGACACGGACGAGTGTCGAGCTGGACGCCGCCGAGGCGCTACGGCTGCTGGGCGGCGTGTCCCTGGGGCGGATCGTCTTCACCCGGCACGCACTGCCGACCGTGCGCCCCGTCAACCACGTCCTGGTCGACGGCGGCATCGTCATCCGCACCCACGGGGACGCCGCGCTGACCCGGTACACCCGGCAGACCGGGGCCGAGGGGGCCGTCGTCGCCTACGAGGCCGACGACATCGACCCCGACACCCATCTCGGCTGGAGCGTGGTCGTCACGGGCTACGCGCGGCTGGTCACCGACCCGGACGAACTCGCCCGCTACCGGGCCCTGTTGCGGCCCTGGGCGACGCAGAGGATGGATCACGCCGTCCGCATCGGCCCCGATCTGGTCACCGGGGTCCGCCTGACGGCCTCCGATCCGTCACCGCTCGTGTGAGCCCTCACGGCCCCCGATCCGTCCCGCTCGTGTGAGTCCCGGCGGGGCCGGCCGGTCCCGCTCCCCCACCCGCGGCACGGCGGGTCGCCGGTTCTCCCGCACGGCGGGTCTCCGCCCGGCCGGCCGGGTCCTCACGGCCGTTCGGGTACGACCGCCACCGGGCAGGCCGCGTGGTGCAGCACCGAGTGGGCGACGCGCCCCAGCTGGAGTCCGACGTGCCCCGGGGTGCGCCGGGCGCCGACCACCAGCAGGTCCGCCTCGTGCGAGGCCGCCAGGAGCACCCCGCGGGCGGGGCCCTCCACGGTGCGGCGGCGCAGTTCCATCTCGGCGGGCACGTCCTCCAGTGCCCGCTCCAGGATTTCGGCGGCTTGCAGTTCGTGCAGCCTGGCGGGCTCCCCGACGAGCAGGGGGTGGTCGGTGGTCTCGTGCGCGGGGCGCCGCCAGGCCCGTACGGCCTCCAGCGTCGCACCGCGCAGCCGGGCCTCCCGGACGGCGAAGCGCAGTGCGGCGGAGTCCGTGCCCTTGTCGCCGACGCCGACGACGACGCGGCCGTGCCCACCGGCCCGGACCTGGTTGTCGTGACTGCCGCGCAGCACGATCACCGGGCAGTCGGCGTGGGCGGCGACGCTCAGGCCGACCGAGCCGAGCAGCATCTCGACGAGGCCGCTGCGGCCCCGGTGGCCGAGTACCAGGGCGCAGGCGTTGCGTCCCTCGCGGACGAGCGCGGACTCGGGTTCCTCGGGCAGCACGTCGGTGGAGACCTCGACGTCGGGGTGGCGCAGCGTGGCCCGTCTCGCGGCGACGCGCACGACGGCCTCGGCCGTCACCTGCTCGGTCCGCCCGTCCAGGTCGTCGGTGAGGTCCTCGGCGAGGGAGTCGCCCTCGTACCGCTCCCAGAGGGAGGCGTACACCAGTCGGAGCGGGACGCCGCGCAGGGCGGCCTCGTCGGCCGCCCAGTCCACGGCCCGCAGGCTCGGCTCGGAGCCGTCCACGCCCACCACGAGGGGGAGGTCCACCGCGCTCACCGCCCCTCGTCCGGGGCGACGACGGCACGGGCCCGGACCTCGGCGGCGAGGGGCCCTGCGAACGCTCGGACGACCGCTGCGTTCATGGCTTCTTCTCCTCGGGGGTCAGGCGTGGGGGACCACGGCGACGGGGGCCGCCGAGTGGTGGAGCACCGCGTGCGTGACGTGCCCGATGTGGGCGCCGAACGGGCTGCGGCGGATCCGGCGGCCCACGACGACGAGCGAGGCCTCACGGGCGGCGTCCACGATGTGGACGGCCGCGCTGCCGTAACGGGACGTCTCGACGACCTCGACGTCCGGGAACTTCTGCCGCCATGGCCGCAGCACCTTGGAGAGGGCCTCGGCCGCGCTCAGGCTCAGGGCCTCGTGGCGCGCGGGGCTGGCGGGCATGGCGTACGCGTACGGCGGCGGGTTCCAGCCGTGGACGATCCGCAGGGACGTGTCGCGGAGCCCGGCGGTGGCGAAGGCGAACTCGATCAGTGCCCTGTCCGGGTGCTCGACGTCGAGTCCGAGCACCACGGGCCGGAACGGTGTCGCGGCGGACGGTATCCCCGCCGGGTCCGGCTCGTGCTCGTCGGCGGCCTCTTCCAGTGCGCGGACCAGGACGACGGGGCGGTCCGCGTGCGCGAGGGCGGACAGGCCCACGGAGCCCATCATGAAGCCGCCGATCCCGGTGAGGCCGCGGGAGCCCAGGACGAGCAGTTCGGCGCTGTTCGCCGCCTCGGCGAGGACGTCACCGGCCTGTCCGGAGAGCTGCTCGCTGATCACCTCGACACCGGGATGGCGCAGGACGACGCCCGCGGCGGCCTCCCGGGGAATGCGCTCGGTCCAGTGCGCCTGCGTCTCGCCGCCGAGCAGCGGTGCCTGGGCCATCGGCTCCGGGACCGGCTGCCAGACGTGCACGATCTTCAGCGGCAGGCCGCGCAGCTTCGCCTCGCGCGCCGCCCATTCCACGGCGGCGCGGCTCTCACGCGAGCCGTCGAGACCTACGGTGACGGTGCGGAGCATGGTCTCCACCTCCTCGTCGAGGGATCCCGGGCTCAGGAACCGGGACAAGGGACCCGGGACCCGGGACGGGGGTCCGCCACCAGCGTCACCCCGGGGGCGTCGCCGGGGCAGGGGCCACTGGTCCCGAGGTGGGGCCGACCGACCTCCGCCCGCCTCGGGCGGTCACCTCCCTGCCGGGCAAGGGCCGGCGTCGTGGGCGGGGTGTTCCCCGGCCGGTTCCGGTCGGCACCGGGTCACCATTTCACTGCAGCGTCTGCAGGAAGTCGGTGCAGGCCTGGGCGCAAGCGCGGCACACGGCCGCGCCGTCCTCGGCACCCGGGTGCCGGTCGAAGACGTGCGCGGTCTCCAGGCAGACGGTCCGGCACCACTCCACCTGGACCCGGATGCCCGCCTCGTCCACCCGGTTGTCCTCGGACAGCACACGGCAGGTCGCGTCGCAGACCTCCGCGCACACGATCCCCTTGCGGCGCACGAGTTCCTGCTCCTCGGTTCCGTCCGGACCCACCAGGCTCGCGCGCAGCGCGCTGGCCCGCGCACACGCGGTGCACGCCTGGGCGCATGCGAAGCGGTCCTCCAGAAACCGGAAGAGTTCCTGTTGGGATGTCGTCGAAGTCACACAGCGCGGGTAGCCGCGGCGAGCCGCGCCAAACCCGGCCGCGGGCGGGCCACGGCGTCCGCGACACCGGGCGGGTACCGGACGCGACACCGACCGGGCGCCGGACGCGACACCGACCCCGGCCCGGTACCGCACCGGACCGGCACCACCTTCGTACGGAGAGCGACGGGTGCGGCGAAACGGTTCGCGCCCGATTTGCGGGGTATTCGCCTGATATGACTAGCGCAAACATGCAGTTGGCCGCCACGAGCGGCCTGCTCAGCGTGGCCATGTTCGTGGTCGGTGTGGCCCTCGTGGCCCTGCTCGCCGGCAGCTTCTGGCTGGGCGCGCGCGTCAAGCAGCGCGAGCTGCCCCGGCCCCGCCCCGAGGAGCAGCCGCACCTGCCCCCGGAGGGACCCGTGCGCGAGGTCCAGGAGATCCGGGAGCCCGACGAGGTGCCGCGGACCGAAAAGGGGGGCCACGCCCTCACCCCGTACGAACTGACCAACATGCAGACCCGGCCGAGCACGTCCAAATCGCGGCCGCGCTGGAGTTCCGGCAGCAGCGGTTCGTTCGGCGGGGGCGGGCTGGGCGGACACTGACCCTCCCCGCCCACGGTCTCCCCGCGGGGCGGGGTGTCAGGCGCCGACGTACGCCGCCAGGTGCTCGCCGGTGAGGGTGGAGCGGGCGGCGACGAGGTCGGCCGGGGTGCCCTCGAAGACGATCCTGCCGCCGTCGTGCCCCGCGCCGGGACCGAGGTCGATGATCCAGTCGGCGTGCGCCATGACCGCCGGGTGGTGCTCGACGACGACGACCGACTTGCCGGCGTCGACCAGCCGGTCCAGCAGCCCGAGCAGCTGCTCCACGTCGGCGAGGTGCAGGCCGGTGGTGGGCTCGTCGAGGATGTGGACGCCGCCCTTGTCGCCCATGTGGGTGGCGAGCTTGAGCCGCTGCCGCTCGCCGCCGGACAGCGTGGTGAGCGGCTGGCCGAGGGTGAGGTAGCCGAGCCCGACGTCGGCGAGCCGGCCGAGGACGCGCTGCGCGGCCGGGATGCGCGCCTCGCCCGACCCGAAGAACTCCTCGGCCCTGGCCACCGGCATCGCGAGCACCTCGCTGATGTCCCGGCCGCCGAGGCGGTGGTCGAGCACCGCCGCCTGGTAGCGCTTGCCCTCGCAGTCCTCGCAGGTGGCGGCCACGCCGGCCATCATCGCCAGGTCGGTGTAGACGACTCCCGCGCCGTTGCAGGTGGGGCAGGCGCCCTCGGAGTTGGCGCTGAACAGGGCCGGCTTGACGCCGTTGGCCTTGGCGAACGCCTTGCGGATGGGGTCGAGCAGTCCGGTGTAGGTCGCCGGGTTGCTGCGCCGCGACCCCCTGATGGGGCTCTGGTCGACCCTCACCACTCCCGCACCGGCGGGGATCGACCCGTGGACGAGCGAACTCTTGCCGGAGCCGGCGACACCCGTGACGACGGTGAGCACGCCGAGCGGGATGTCCACGTCGACGCCCTGGAGGTTGTGCGCCGTCGCACCGCGGATCTCCAGCGCCCCGGTCGGCGTGCGCACGGAGTCCTTCGGCGCGGCCCGGTCGTCGAGGTGGCGGCCGGTGACGGTGTCACCGGCGCGCAGCCCCTCGACGCTGCCCTCGTAGCAGACGGTGCCGCCCGCGGTGCCGGCGCCGGGGCCGAGGTCGACGACGTGGTCGGCGATCGCGATCGTCTGCGGCTTGTGCTCCACGACGAGGACGGTGTTGCCCTTGTCCCGCAGGCGCAGCAGCAGGTCGTTCATCCGCTGGATGTCGTGGGGGTGCAGGCCGGTGGTGGGCTCGTCGAAGACGTAGGTGACGTCGGTGAGCGAGGAGCCGAGGTGGCGGATCATCCTGACGCGCTGCGCCTCGCCGCCCGACAGGGTGCCGGCCGGCCGGTCGAGCGAGAGGTAGCCGAGGCCGATCTCCGCGAACGAGTCGAGGGTCTGACGCAGCGCCGCCAGCAGCGGCGCCACCGACGGCACGTCGAGCTTGCGCACCCACGCGGCGAGGTCGGTGATCTGCATCGCGCAGGCGTCGGCGATGCTGATCCCGTCGATCCTCGACGAACGGGCACCCTCGCTGAGCCGGGTCCCCTCGCACTCGGGGCAGACGGTGAAGGTCGTGGCCCGCTCCACGAAGGCGCGCACGTGGGGCTGGAGCGCGTCGACGTCCTTGGCGAGCATCGACTTCCGGATCTTCGGGATCAGCCCCTCGTACGTCAGGTTGATGCCGTCGACCTTGATCTTGGTCGGCTCCTTGTGGAGGAGGTCGTGCAGTTCCCTCTCGGTGAACTCGCGGATCGGCCTGTCCGGGTCGAAGAAGCCGCAACCGCTGAAGATGCGGCCGTACCAGCCGTCCACGCTGTAGCCGGGGATCGTGAGCGCGCCCTCGTTGAGGGACTTGCCGGCGTCGTAGAGCTGGGTGAGGTCGATGTCGGAGACCGTGCCCCGGCCCTCGCAGCGGGTGCACATGCCGCCGGTGCGCCGGTAGGTCGCCTTCACCGTCTTCTCGGCGCCGCGCTCGACGGTGATGCTGCCGCCGGCCCGCACCGAGGCGGTGTTGAAGGAGTAGGCGCTGGCGGGCCGATGTGCGGCTCGCCCAGCCGGCTGAAGAGGATGCGCAGCATCGCGTTGGCGTCGGTGGCGGTGCCGACCGTGGAGCGGGGGTCGGCGCCCATCCGCTGCTGATCGACGATGATCGCGGTGGTCAGCCCGTCGAGCACGTCGACGTCGGCCTCGCGAGCGTCGGCATGAAGCCCTGCACGAAGGCGCTGTACGTCTCGTTGATCAGCCGCTGCGACTCGGCGGCGATCGTGTCGAAGACCAGCGAGCTCTTGCCCGAGCCGGACACCCCGTGAAGACGGTCAGCCGGCGCTTCGGGATCTCGACGCTGACGTCCTTGAGGTTGTTCACGCGCGCGCTGTGCACACGGATCATGTCGTGGGTGTCGGCGGCGTGCGGCGCGGACGGCCGTCCGTCCGTCCTGTTCGCGGGGCTCATCAACGGTCTCCGTCCGGGTTCCTGGGCGTCGTCCCCACGCTATGTGCCGCTCATGGCCCGGCGCTTCCCGTTTCTCGATCGGGTCGGACCGTTCCTGTCCGGCCGGGCGCTACGAAACCGTGCCATATCGTACGGACCGGTGGTGAAGCGGCGCCTGAAGGGCCCGTGGCGCACACCCGGACCGTGATCGGCCAGCTTCGGGCGTGAACGGTCAGTAAGCGACATCCCGGCGCGGGGCGGGTGCGAAGGCGCTGAGATGGCCTGAATCGTCGCGCAAGGTGAGGTGGAACATGGCCGACTTGGTGCAGGCGGAACCGGTGGAACGACGGTACGGCTGCCGCGCCCCTGTGCGCGAGAAGGTTCCGGGCGGGCGGAGGAACGGTTCCGGGGCTGCTGGAGGCGGCGCCGGACGCGATGGTCATCGTCGACGACCGGGGCGTCATCCGGCTCGTCAACGCCCAGACCGAGACCCTCTTCGGCTATCGCCGCGAGGAACTCCTCGACCAGTCGGTCGAGTTGCTGCTGCCGCACCGCTTCCGCGAGCAGCACACCGGGCACCGCGGGGGATACACGGCCAACCGCCAGGTCCGGCCCATGGGCGCCGGACTCGAACTGCTCGGACTGCGCAAGGACGGCACCGAGTTCCCCGTCGAGATCAGCCTGAGCCCCCTGGAGACCGCGGACGGGCTGCTGGTGTCGGCGGCGGTCCGCGACGTCTCCGACCGCAAGGCCGCCGAGGCCCGCATCAACGAGCTGGCCGCCCTCGTGGAATCGTCGCAGGACGCCATCCTCGCCCACACCCTGGACGGGTACGTCACCTACTGGAACGCGGCGGCACAGCGCCTGTACGGCTACACCGCCGACGAGGCCATCGGCCGGCACGTCTCCCTGCTGGCCCCGCCCGAACTGCGCGGCGAGGTCAGGGCACTGCTGCGGCAGCTCCGGCGGGGCCGGAAGGTGGAGCACTTCGAGACGCTGAAGGTCACCAGCACCGGTGCGCTGCTGGACGTGGACATGACCCTGTGGCCGACCCGGGACACCCGGGGCGCGGTGGTCGGGGCGTGCGCGATCGTGCGGGACATCAGCGACCGCAAGCGCGCCCAGGCCGAGCTGACCGAACTGTACGAGCAGCAGCGGCACATCGCCCTCACGCTCCAGCGCAGCCTGATGGGCACCCCGCCCGCGCTGCCCGGCCTGGCCACCGCCAGCCGCTACCGGCCCGCCACGCAGGGCGCCGGGGTGGGCGGCGACTGGTTCGACCTCGTGCCGCTGGGCGGCGGCCGGGTGGGGTGCTCATAGGCGACGTGATGGGGCGGGGTCTGGAGGCCGCCGCCGTGATGGGCCAGTTGCGCTCGGCCGCGCACGCGCTGGCGAAGACCGGCATGCAGCCGCGGCGGCTGATGCGGGCACTGGACACCTGCGTCGCCGACCTGGACGTGCCCGACCAGCTCGTGACCTGCTGCTACCTGGTCATCGCCCCGAAGGCGGGCACGGTGACGATCTGCTCGGCGGGCCATCTGCCGGTCCTGGTCGCCGGGGCGGGCGAGGGGGTGCGGGCGCTCGACTGCCCCGTCAACGTGCCTCTCGGAGTCGGCGACGGCCCGTTCGAGCAGGCCCGCGTGCACATATCGCCGGGAGCCACCCTGGTGCTGTACACGGACGGCCTGATCGAGACGCCGGGCAGCGACATCGAGCTGCGCATCGGCGAACTCACCGTGCTGCTCGAGAAGTCGTTCACCACCGCCCCCTGTCTGGAGACGGCCGCCGACCAGGTGCTCGCCGGCCTCCTGCCGGACCCGGAGAGCCACAACGACGACGTCACCCTCCTGCTGGCGCAGCTCCCGGCGACCTAGGGTCTTCCGCCCGGATCCGCCGGGCGCCCGAGTCGGGCCGGGCGCCCGAGTCGGGCCGGACGCCCGGATCGGCCGGACGGGGACGGGTCCTCGACACGAAGACGCGTCCCCGAACGAGGGCGGAAGCCCGGGTTCAGGCCGGGCGGTGAAGCCCGGCTGCCGGTGCCGATCGTCTGGGTCGGGTGCGGCCGCCGGACCGTGCGCGGGCCGCCCGCCGCGCGCGCGTGGGCGTCCAGATGGGCCTTGACGTACGGGACGGCCACGGTCTCGAGCTCGCCGTCGACGAAGGCGGGCTGGACGTTGACCTCGAAGACGACGCCGCCGTTCTCCACGGCCAGGTCGACCCCGGCGAAGGGCAGGCCGACCGACGCGGTGGCGGCGACGGCGAGTTCGGTGAGCCGGGGCGACAGGTCCGGCGGGGCGATGGGGACGGGGTGGCGCCCCGGCAGGTGTTGCAGGGGGTGTCGGCGGCGGGCTGGAGGTGTTCGCGGGCGTGCACGACGCGTCCGCCGAGGACGAAGACGCGGAACTGGTGGCGCAGTCCGTCGGCGGTGAAGTTGCCGCGTCGCGGGAGAGCATCCAGTCGGTGCCGTGCCCGGCGTAGTAGCCGGTGGCCTCCTCCAGCCGGGCGCGGGTGGTGATGTGGAAGGTGTCGTCGCCGCCGGTGCCGACGACGGGCCGCGCCCAGGTGTCGCCCCCGAGCCGCTCGAACGCCTCACCGGCCTCCCGCGCGGTGGGACGGGACAGGACGACGGTCTCCATCTGGGCGATGCCGTCCCGGCGGAAGCGTTCCACGGTGAGGTTCTTCTCCGTGGCGGTCCGCCAGGCCTCGGGGCCGGTGCCGAGCGTGACCACGTCATGGCGTTCCAGGAGTTCCTGGAAGCCGGCCAGGGCGCGTCGGCGGTGCGGCGGGATCTCGTACAGCACGACGATGTCGGGCACGAAGTCCAGCTCCTCCTCGGCGACCCGCAGCCGTAAGCGGCCTCCGTCGCGGACACCGCGGCCGGACGCCCCGGTCGCGAAGTGGCGGGCGTCCACGCGCACGGGCGGCGTGCCGGTGAGCAGTTCCACGGCGTCGGCGAGGTACTCCCGGCACCCCTCGGACGACGTCGGGTCGGCGATCAGGGCGATGCACGGTCGGGACACAGCGGCCTCCAGTGGCTCTCGACGCGCGCTCGTGCCGCGGGCCCGGTCGCGCGGCCCGAACGCCGTCACGGTGTGGTGCCTGTCGCGGGGGTGGCCCCCGCACCCGTCGCCCTTCGAGCCGCGCCGGTGTGCGGGCCGCCCCCGGCCCGGACGACTGCCGGGGCCGGGGACGGCCGGGGACCACGCAAGGATGGGGCTCGCCCCGCCGGAATCCGTGCCGCGGGACGGACCGACCACTGTAGGCACCGGGTCCGGCGCCGTACCAGGGCGCACGCGCGCCCGGCCCCTGCCCCTTCCCCTGCGCCGTCCGCCCCGCGCCGTGCGTCCTGGCCGGTTCGCCCCGCGCCGTGCGTCCTGGCCGGTTCGCCCCGCGCCGTGCGTCCTGGCCGGTTCGCCCCGCGCCGTGCGTCCTGGCCGGTTCGCCCCGCGCCGTGCGTCCTGGCCGGTGTGCCGGTCAGCCGTCCCAGGTCCAGTCGGCGACCTCCGGCAGATCGGTGCCGTGGACCCGGATCCAGTCGTGGTGGCGCAGCCGGGCGTCCTCCATCCGCTGGCGTACGGCCGCGGCGCGCACCGCGAGGCCGGGGACGCGGTCGATGACGTCCATGACCAGCCGGTAGCGGTCGAGGTCGTTGCGGACGACCATGTCGAACGGCGTGGTCGTCGTACCGATCTCCTTGTAGCCGCGCACGTGCAGGTTGCCGTGGCCGGTGCGGCGGTAGGCGAGCCGGTGGATCAGCCACGGGTAGCCGTGGTACGCGAAGACGACGGGCCTGTCGGTGGTGAACAGGCCGTCGTACTCGAAGTCGTTCATGCCGTGCGGGTGCTCCTCGCTCGGCAGCAGGCGGGCGATGTCGACGACGTTGACCACGCGGACCGCGAGTTCGGGCAGGTGCCGGCGGAGCAACTGGGCGGCCGCCAGCACCTCCTGGGTCGGCACGTCGCCCGCGCAGCCGAGGACCACGTCCGGTTCGCGGGTGCCGTTCTCGGTTCCCGCCCACTCCCAGACGCCGGCGCCGCGGGCGCAGTGGGCGCGGGCCTGCTCCATCGTCAGCCAGTCGAAGCAGGGCTGTTTCCCGGCCACGACCACGTTGACGTAGTCGCGGCTGCGCAGCACGTGGTCGGCCACCGACAGCAGCGTGTTGGTGTCCGGCGGCAGGTAGACGCGCACGGCTTCGGGGCTCTTGTTGAGGATGTGGTCGACGAAGCCCGGGTCCTGGTGGGAGAAGCCGTTGTGGTCCTGGCGCCAGACGTGCGACGTCAGCAGGTAGTTGAGGGAGGCGATGGGCGCCCGCCAGGGCAGCCGGCGGGTCACGCGCAGCCACTTGATGTGCTGGTTGACCATCGAGTCGACGATGTGCACGAATGCCTCGTAGCACGAGAACATCCCGTGCCGGCCGGTGAGCAGGTACCCCTCCAGCCAGCCCTGGCAGGTGTGTTCGGAGAGGATCTCCATCACCCGGCCGTGCCGGTCGAGGTGTTCGTCGACCTGGAGGGTCTGCGCCTGCCAGGCCTTGCCGGTGGCGCCGTACACGGCCTGGAGCCGGTTGGAGGCGGTCTCGTCGGGGCCGACCAGGCGGAAGTCGCGCCGCTCGGCGGTGGAGCGCATCACCTCCTCCAGCAACTCGCCCAGCACGCGGGTGGGTTCGTGCAGCGTCGCGCCGGGCTTGTCGACGGGGACGGCGTACGACTCCAGTGCGGGCAGCGGGAGTTCGCGCAGCAGCAGTCCGCCGTTGGCGTGCGGGGTGGCGCCGAGGCGGCGGGTGCCCTCGGGGATCCAGGTCAGGACGTCGTGCCGGGGGCGCCCCGCTCGTCGAAGAGTTCCTCGGGCCGGTAGGAGCGCAGCCACGCCTCCAGTTGGCGCAGGTGCTCCGGGTTGTCCCGGACGGCGGAGAGCGGGACCTGGTGGGCGCGCCAGGTGCCCTCCACGGGCAGCCCGTCGACCTGCGCGGGACCGGTCCAGCCCTTCGGGGTGCGCAGCACGATCACCGGCCAGTGGGCGCGTTCGCCGGAGTCCTCCTCGCGGGCGGCGCGCTGGATCGCGGCGATCCGGTCCAGCGCGGTGTCCATGGCCTCGGCCATCGCGCGGTGCACCGCGGCCGGGTCGTCGCCGGTGACGTGGATCGGGTCGTGGCCGTAGCCCCGCAGCAGTTCGTCGAGTTCCGGCTCGGGGATCCGGGCCAGCACCGTCGGGTTGGCGATCTTGTAGCCGTTGAGGTGGAGGATCGGCAGGACGGCCCCGTCGTGGACGGGGTCGAGGAACTTGTTGGAGTGCCAGGAGGCGGCCAGCGGCCCGGTCTCGGCCTCGCCGTCACCGATCACGCAGGCGACGAGCAGGTCCGGGTTGTCGTAGGCGGCGCCGTAGGCGTGGGAGAGCGCGTAGCCGAGTTCGCCGCCCTCGTGGATGGAGCCGGGGGTCTCGGGGGCGACGTGGCTGGGGATGCCGCCCGGGAAGGAGAACTGCTTGAACAGCCGGGCCATGCCGGCCGCGTCGCGCGTGACGTCGGGGTACGTCTCGGTGTACGAGCCCTCCAGCCAGGAGTTGGCCACCACCGCCGGCCCGCCGTGGCCGGGGCCCCACACGCACAGGGCGTCGAGGTCGCGGCCGCGGACGACGCGGTTGAGGTGGGTGTACACGAGGTTCAGGCCGGGCGAGGTGCCCCAGTGGCCGAGCAGCCGCGGCTTGACGTGCTCCGGCCGCAGCGGCTCGGTGAGCAGGGGGTTGGCCATGAGGTAGATCTGTCCGACGGACAGGTAGTTCGCGGCGCGCCAGTGGGCGTCCAGCGTCCTCAGCTCGTCGTCGGTGAGGCGGTCGGACGCCTGCTGGGTGTCGACGGACATCGGGGGTCCCTTCCGGATCGGTGGTCGGCGGGAGGTGCGGGCGGGTCCGTTCCCTCCCACCCTCTCCCGGCCGCCGGGTACCCGCCAGGGCCGATCGACCCGACCGGCCGAACCCGGAGGGGCCCGGACGGGCACCGGGCCCGCCGGGTCCTGTCGTCGCCTTCCCGTCGTCCGCCCGGAGGGCGGGTCCCGCGGCGTCGGGTGCGTGCTCCGGGGACCCCCGGCCGAGGACGGGGGTGCCGGGCCCCGGTCCCCGTACGGGACGCGCCCGGGTCGGGGCCCGGTGGGACGAGGGGGCGTGCGGGGCGTCGCGGGGCGGGGCGGGAAGGCGACGACAGGGCCTGGGGCGGGTGCGCGCCGCGGGCGGCCGTCAGGGCGCCGCGCCGTCGCCGGCCCGGCCGCTACGGCCACTACGGTCGAGGCGGCCACTACGGTCGAGGCGGTCGACGTACAGGACGTTGCCCCGGTCCTGGGGGTCCTCGCTGGGCTCGGCGGCGAACCAGGCGTCGAGGATCTCCTTCAGCAACGGCTCGGAGGTCAGGCGCAGGCCGAGGGCGAGCACGTTCGCGTCGTTCCAGCGGCGGGCGCCCTCGGCCGTGGGGGCGTCGGTGCACAGGGCCGCGCGGACGCCGGGCACCTTGTTCGCGGCGATGGACGCGCCCGTGCCCGTCCAGCAGCACACCACGGCCTGCTCCGAGGTCCCGTCGGCCACCTCCCGGGCCGCCGCCTCCGAACACACCGCCCACTGCGCGTCCGCACCGGGCCGCAGCGCACCGTGCGGTACCACGTCGTGCCCTCGCCCGCGCAGTTCCGCGACGAGCGCGCGGGCGACGGGTTCGTCCATGTCGGAGGAAACGGAGATCCGCATGGTTCGGAGGGTACTGAGGCGGGGCGGTCGGCGTCGCGCCGGGCAGCACGGAACACGCCACACCGGACGGGTCGCTCGGCCCGGCAACGGCCGGTCCAGGAGCCCGCGCAGGACGGCGCCGGCCCTCTCGGCGCGCGACCGGTCCGGCGGCACACGGCGGCGGAGGGCGAGGAGGACGTCACTCGCCGAGGCGTACGCGTGTTCACCCGCCGTCGCCCGCCGTCGCCGGGCAGCTTCGCCGGCGCGACCCGCGCGCTCAGACCGGAGTGCTCCCCGACGCGACCGCCTCCCCGTCGCCCTCCCCCGCTCCTTCCGGCTTCTCCGTCGCCGTCGCGGCCGGGAGGCCCACCGGGTTGCCGTCCGGGATCAGGCCCGACTCGCGGACGGTGCGGGCCAGAGGGGCGAGGAGGCGGCCGAGGCGGGTGGTGGCGTCGGGGCCCAGGGCCGTCCAGGGGGAGGCCGCGGCGGCGTCCGTCCCGGCCTCGACGGCCGCGCGGGCCGTCTCCCCGGCGGGGGTGAGCCGGCCGTCGCCGTCGAGCCAGCCGCGGCCGAGCAGTTCGGCCTGCGCCGCCCGCCACGCCGGGAGATCCCACTTGCGGGTCTGCCGCAGGACCTCCTCGTCCGACTCGCCCGCCGCGCACTTCAGCGCCATCGCCGCGACCGGGCCCAGGCCGTGGCCGACCAGGGCGGCGATGTGCCCGTCGCCCCGGTGTTCGCGCAGGGTGGTGACCGCCTGCCAGAGCCGGACGTGCGGCTGTGCCGGCCGCGGGAGTGCCTGGTTGGCGGCGCCGAGGACGCGTCCCGCCGTGTCGGCGGCCTGCGCCGCCTCCCAGGCGAGGTCGGCGGCCTCGGTCATCGCGGCGGAACCGACCGTGTCCGGCCCCAGCACGCGGGTCATCGCGGCGTCCATGGCCCGCTCGCGCGCCGAGAGGACGTCGGCCGGATCGGCGTATCCCCAGGCGTCGGGGACGGCACGCGCCACCCGGTCGGGGTGGAAGACGTAGAAGGAGCTGGTGACGACGGCGGCCGGAACGGGGCCGAGGGGTGCGGCGCGGAGGGCGAAGTAGCCCATCCAGAAGCCGCGCAGGCCGAGTTCGTCGGCGGCCCGGTGCGCCTCGGGGGCGAAGTAGACCAGATCGTGGACGAGTTCGAACCGCTCCCACATCGCCCGCACGACTGCGCCGTCCACCACATGCCTCCCGGTTCACGATCTCCTGCCCGCCGGAGGCAGCATGCGCCATGGCGACCGCGGCGGACAAGCCCCGCCGGACAGCCACGGCCACGGCCACCGCACCGGCCGGCTCGCCCCGCTGCCGATCGGCCACTTTTCCCGGGCCGCGCACCCGGCACACGGCCGGTACCGCATGATGAGCGGGCCATGCAGCTGCCCGCGACGACACCACGGCCGCCGCTGCCCGTCCTGCGGGCCGCGGTGTTCGCCGTCGTCGGCACGGTGCTGGGGACCGGCGCGCACCAACTGTTCGCGGAGCGACCGGTGCCGTGGGCGCGGGGCGCGACCGCGGCCGCCGTGCTGTTCGGCGTGGGGCTCGCCGGCACGCGCCGCCCACGCCGTCCGGCCACGGTCGTCGTCGTGAGTGTCCTCGCGCAGTGCGGGCTGCACCGGTGGCTGACGCACACCGGGCACCCGCGGACGTCGACCGCCGCGCACGACGTGCACGCCGCCTCGCACGACGTCCACGCCGCCTGGCACGTGCGGCCGCACGACTCCCTGGCCATGACGGCGGCCCACGCCCTGGTCGCGGCGGGCGCCGCCGTCCTGCTGCACCGCGCGGACACGGTGTGCTGGTCGTTGGCGCGCGGGCTGACGGCCGCCCTCGACGCCGTCCGCGCCCGTCTGCTCCTCGGGGCGACGCGACGCGTGGGTTCCGTGACCGGTACGCCGGTCGCCCCCGTCACGGCGGAGGGGGACCGGCTGCCCGCCTTCGGGCCGGTGCTGGCGCACGCGCTGGTCCGGCGGGGGCCTCCCCGGCCGAGGTCCGCCCTCGTCAACCGACCTCGTGGGGGCGCCCGTCCGGCAACGGCCGGACGGCCCCCGCCACCCTCCCGTGCCTGGAGAGACCCATGTCCCGCACCACCCTGCCGCGCGGCGCGCGGCACCTGACCCTCGCGGCGGCCGCCGCGACGACCGCCGTCCTGCTGGCCGCCGCTCCGGCCGCCGCCCACGTCGAGGTCGAGTCGGCCGGCGCGCAGGCCCTCGCCGAGAACGTCCGGCTCACCTTCGTGGCCGAGTCGGAGTCCGCCACCGCCGGCATCACCGAACTGCGGGTGGTCCTGCCCGAGGGCATCCGGCCGGCCGACGTGACCTACGGCGAGGGCCCGGCGGGCTGGGAGTTCGCCGCCACCGCCGACGGCTACCGCGTCAAGGGCCCGGCCGTGAAGGTCGGTGAGGACGCCGAACACTCGGTGGTCGTCAGGCAGTTGCCCGACGCGAAGGAGCTGGCGTTCAAGACGCTCCAGACCTACGGCGACGGCAAGGTCGACCGCTGGATCGAGCTGGGCGGGTCCGGCGACGACGACCACGGGCACGGCAACGAGGCGCCCGTCCTGAAGCTGAGGGCGGCCGCGCCCGGCGCGCACACCGTCAGCCCCTCCCCCAGTGTCCCGGCGAGTCCCACGGCGACCCCGGCGCCGACGGCCGGGGAAACCGCCCCGGACCCCTCCCCGCAGGCGGCCGACACCGCGGAGGACGACGAGGGGGGCCTGTCCGCGGGCGCCTGGACCGGCATCGTCGCGGCGGCCCTGGCCGCGGTCGCGGTCGCAGCGTTCCTCGTCCGTCGCCGGGGCGCCGCCCGGGAGTAGCCGGACGTGCGGCCGAGGGCCTCCGCACACGGGTGTGCGGAGGCCCTCGGCCCGCCGTGCGGACGGCCCGCCGGCCACGCCGCCCGTCCGCTCCCCCGGCATGTCAGCCGTGCGGCGCACATCCCCTCCCCCGACGCGTCGGCCGTACGGCACCCGCCCACGCCCACCCGCATCAGCCGTACGGCGCCCGTCCGCGTCAGCCGTGCGGCGCCCGTCCGCGTCAGCCGTGCGGCGCCCGTCCGCGTCAGCCGTGCGGCGCCTGTCCGCTCACCCGGTGGTCGGCGTGGCTCAGAGCCTCCAGGACCAGGCGCCGCAGGTGGCCGTCGCTGAGCCGGTAGTGGATGTGCCGGCCGTCGCGGCGGGTGTCCACGAGCCCGGCGAGCCGCAGCTTCCCGAGGTGCTGGCTGACCGCCGTCCGGGAGGCGCCGCAGCGTTCGGTGAGGGAGCCGACGTCCGACTCGCCCTGCGCCAGCAGCCACAGCAGGTGCAGCCGGGTGGCGTCCGACAGCATCGCGAACACCCCGGTGGCCTCGGCCAGCCGCGCGCTGTCGGGGGCTCGCAGGTGCACGTCGGCCGCAGGTGGGACGGGGTGGCTGTCGGACATGGGGCCAGCCTAGAGCCATCCGTGCGCGGGGTGGCCATCCGCCCGAGGGCGCCCGGGAGACCGTCGGGCACCCGGGAGGCCGTCGGGGACGCCCGGGCGACAGCAGGGCGACGGCCGGGCGGCCGAGCGACGGGCGGGCGGCCGAGCGGCGGGCGGGCGGCCGGGGATCGCGAGCGGCCGGATCCGCGCACACGTCACTTCATCATGTGCACAGATGCGCACATGACAGTTACACTCGTGGCACCGACACGGACCGCGCCGCCGAGAGGGCTTCCCGCATGCTCGCCGTCCTGCGCAACCGCAGCTACCGCCACCTCTTCGCCGCCCAGGTCGTCGCCCTGGTCGGCACGGGTCTGGCGACCGTGGCCCTCGGGCTGCTGGCCTACGACATCGCGGGCCCCGACGCCGGTTCGGTGCTCGGCATCGCGCTCGCGATCAAGATGGCCGCGTACGTGACGATCGCCCCGGCCGTGGGCGCGCTGGCCGGCGGCCTCCCTCGCAAGGCCCTCATGCTGTCGGCGGACCTCACCCGTGCCGGGGTCGCCCTGCTGCTTCCCTTCGTCGACCAGGTGTGGCAGGTGTACGTCCTGGTCTTCGTGCTCCAGTCCGCCTCGGCCGCGTTCACCCCGGCCTTCCAGGCCGTCGTCCCCGAAGTACTCCCCGAGGAGCGCGACTACACCCGGGCGCTGTCGATGTCCCGGCTCGCGTACGACCTGGAGAGCCTGTTCTCACCGGCCCTGGCGGCGGCCCTGCTGTCCGTCATCACCTACAACGGGCTGTTCACGGGCACCGCCCTGGGTTTCCTCGCCTCGGCCGCACTCGTGGTGTCCGCGGTCCTGCCCCCGGTCCGCCGGGTGCGGGCGGGCGGCGCCCGCGCCCGGGCCGCGGCGGGCACCCGGCTGTTCCGCACCGTCCCCGCGCTGCGGGCGCTGCTCGCGCTCGACCTCGCGGTGGCCGCGGCGAGCGCGACGGTGACCGTCAACACCGTCGTCTACGTACGCGGCTTCCTGGACCTGCCGACCGGCGCCGTGCCCCTCGCGCTGGGTGCGTACGGCGCCGGCTCGATGACCGTGGCCCTGGTCCTGCCCCGGCTGCTCGACCGGGTGCCGGACCGGACGGTGATGGTGCGCGGGGCCGCGCTGCTCGCGGTCGTCTTCGCCGCGCTCGGCGCCGTCACCGGCGCGGGCGGCGCGGGCGGCGGCGCGAACAACGACTGGCGGTGGGCCGCCCTGCTCGCCCTGTGGGCCGCCTTCGGTGCGGCCTGCGCCATGGTCCTGACACCGACCGGACGGCTGATCCGCCGTGCGGCGCCGGCCGAGGCGCGGACGGCGGCCTTCGCGGCGCACTTCTCGCTGTCGCACGGCTGCTGGCTGCTGACGTACCCGCTGGCGGGCCTGCTCGGGGCGACGGCCGGGCTCGGCTGGGCGGTGGCCGCGCTGGGCTCGATCACCCTGGGAGCCGCACTGGCGGCGGTACGGCTGTGGCCGGCGCCGCCGCCTCCCCCGCCCCCGGGCCTGCCCGCGGGGCATCCGCACCCGGCGCGCGCCCGAGGCGTACGGCCGGGCCGGCGCCGCCACCACGGCACCCTCACGGACGGGGCGCGCGCCCGCTCGTAGCCCCCTCGCGCACCGCTCGTTCCGGGATGTTCCGGCGCGTTCCGGGTAGGGCTGCCCCAGGCGACCCGGAGGAGTCCATGCCCCTGCGACACGACGTGCGGCCCGCTGGGCGGCCACCGCCGCCGCTCTCGTCCTCACCGGCGCCTGCGGCGGCGGAGGCGGAGGCGGAGGCGACGCCACGGCGCGGACGGCGCCGGCCCCGCCGCCCACCGGCTCCACGGCGGCACCGACCCCGGCCGCCGGCTCCCCGCCGCCCACCGCGCAGTCCCCCACCCCCACGGGCACCGCTCCGGCGGACCCGGACGGGGCCGAGCGGGACATCCGAGCCGCGTGGGAGACCCTCTTCGCCCCGGGCTCCTCCGTGGACGACCGGAGCGGGGCGGTCGAGGACGGCCCCCAGAACGCCCTCATGATCGAGAACCTCTTCGCCGACCGCCTCGGCAGCCGTCTGCGCGCCACGGTGACCTCGGTGGCGTACACGACGTCCCAGGACGCCGCCGTCGGCTACGTCCTCACCCGCGACGGCCGGGCGCTGGACCCCGGCGGGCGGGGTGCGGCGGTCCGGCAGGGCGGCGCCTGGAAGGTCGCGCTGCGCACGGTCTGCGCCCTGACCCGGTACGCCGAGGACGCGCCCAGGGCGCCGAGGTGCGACGAGCCCGGGACGCCGTCGGCCACCGCCACGGCTACGGCTACGGCTACGGCTACGGCTACGGCTACGGCCACCGCAACGGCGGGGGCGCGGCCGTAGCAGCGTCCGCCGTGGTTCAGTCCTCGCGGCTCACCGCCGCGTCGAGCAGCGGGCCGAGTTCGCGGACCGCGCTCGTCAGCGCGCGCACGTCCTGCTCGGCGCGGGCGATGAGGATGGCCCCCTCCAGGGCTCCGATCATGAGGGTGGCCAGCGGTGCGGCCCGTTCCGGCGGGACGCCCATGCCGGTCAGGGCATCGGCCACGGCGCCGTTCCAGGCGGCGAACGCGGCGGACGCGGCCTCCCGCGTGGACTCGACGGACTCGGCGCAGTCCACCGTGGCGGCGGCGACGGGGCAGCCGCCCGCGAACCCGGCCGACGCGTACTCGTCGGTCCACTGCCGCACCATCGCGCCGAACAGAGCGCTCGGCGTCGGCTCGGGCAGCGCGGCCAGGAACCGGGGCACCCGTCCGGCCGCGTAACGGCCGGCCCAGGCCAGCGCCTCGTTGACCAGTTGCTCCTTGCCACCGGGGAAATAGTGCTGGAGCGATCCCCGAGGCGCCCCCGCGTGGGCGGCCACCTCGCGCATGCCGGTGGCGCCGACGCCGTCGCGCCGGATGAGCTGGGCCGCGCTGAAGACCATCCGCTCGCGGGGCCCCCGTCCGGACGGCGCCATGGTCGACCTCCAGGATGTCGCGACTGACCGGCGCCCACTCTATGACAGCCGTCATAGGAGCGCCTACCATGACGGCTGTCATAGTCGCCGGCCCACGGCGACGGCAACGGCTCCGCCTCGGCACGGGCCGGGAAAGGCAGGACATGACGTACGTCGGTTTCCTCGGCCTCGGGCTCATGGGGCAGCCCATGGCGCTCAACCTCACCCGGGCCGCGACACCCCTGCTCGTGTGGAACCGCACCCCCGGCCGCTGCGAGCCCCTGCGCGCCGCCGGGGCCGAGGTCGCGGCGAGCCCCGCCGAGGTCTTCGAACGGGCCGGCACGGTGATCCTCATGCTGGCCGACGAGACGGCCGTCGACACCGTCCTCGGCCGCGGCACCCCGGACTTCGCCGCCCGCGTCGCCGGACGCACCGTCGTGCACATGGGCACGACCGCGCCCGAGCACTCCGGCGGCCTGCGGGACGACATCCTGGACGCGGGCGGCCGTTACGTGGAGGCACCGGTCTCCGGCTCCCGGGTACCGGCGGAGCGGGGCGAGTTGGTCGCCATGCTGGCCGGGGACGACGACGCCGTGGCGGACGTGCGCCCGCTGCTGGCCCCCCTGTGCCGCGAGACCTTCGTGTGCGGTCCGGTCCCGGGCGCGCTGCTGATGAAGTTCTCGGTGAACCTCTTCCTCATCACCCTGGTCACCGGTCTGGCCGAGGCCTTCCACTTCGCCGACCGGCACGGGCTCGACCGGAACCTGCTGCGGGACGTCCTGGACGCGGGCCCGATGGCCAGCGCGGTCTCCCGGGGGAAGGCGCCCAAACTGCTGGCCCGCGACTTCACCGTCCAGGCGGCGGCCGCGGACGTCCTGAAGAACAACCGCCTGATCGCGCGGGCCGCCCGCACGGCGGGCCTCGCCTCCCCGCTCCTCGACGTCTGCCACTCCCTCTACGCCGAGACCGTCGAACAGGGCCACGGCGACGAGGACATGGCGGCCGTCCTGCGCGCCCTGGAGACCCGCACCCGGGGCTGAGGGGGCACCCGGCACCGCACGCCGCGCGCCCCGGCCGCGGACGCCTGGGCGTCCCGGCCGGGGGGCCGTTCTCCTGCCACCGCGACGGCCGGCCCAAGCCGGACCACTACGATCCCCGGTCCAGGGTGTTCGCCGCCGAGACCGTCGACGGGACGTGAACACCGTGATGACCGGTGTGGCGAAGGCCTGCGCCCGGCGTCTCCAGGGAGGTCGAGCATGGCGGACATCGACATCACCTACGACGCGGTGGCGAACGCGGCCTACATCCGTCTCACCCGCGCGGGAGAGCACCCCCAGTCGGCGCGCATGTATTCCTGCGACCCGGTCGCGGTGAACGGGATGATCAACCTCGATTTCGACACGGACGGCGTCCTGATCGGCGTCGAGGTGCTGGACGCCCGCTCCAAGCTTCCGCGGCACGTGCTCGACGCGGCCCGACGGCTGGACACCGGCGGCATGTGAGGCGACCCTCGGCGAGTACGCCGCCGGGTACGGGGCTCGGGTCCCGTACCCGGCGGCGTCGTGCCGGCCCGCCGTCACCCGGTCCTCGCACCGCAGCCAACGCTCCGTCCCCGGCATCCGCTCCGTCCCCGGCAACAGCTCCGCCTCCACCTCCGCCAGGGTCAGTCGAACGAGGTCCTCGCCCCCGGAAGCCGGACCCGACGGGCTTCACCGCGGCAGCAGCCGCAAGGTGTGCAGGGCGGTGCCCAGGTCGGCGAGAGCGACCGGGTCGGACAGTGATCGTCCCGTCAGCTCCTCGATGCGCCGCAGCCGGTAGCGCACCGTGTTGGGGTGGACGTACAGCCGTTTCGCCGCCTCCGCCGCGACGCCGCCCGCGGTGAACCACTGCCCCAGGGTGTCGAGCAGACGCGCACGCTCCGCGACGGGCACGGCCAGCACCGGACCCAGAACGACCTCCACCAGACGTTTCGCCTCCGCCGGCGCCGCCGCCACCAGCATCGCGAGCGGGCTGTCGTCGAAGCGGGCCACGCCGGGGCCGTCGCCCGGCACCCGATGGAGGGCGAGCCGGGCGAAGCGCAGGGCCTGCGGCGTGTCGCGCAGCGAGTCGAAGAGCGGGCTGACGCCCACCCGCGCGCCATGACGGCGCAGCAGGCGCAGGCCCACCGTCTCGGCGCCGGAGTGCCCCAGCGAGAGCACCCCGATCTGTGCGTCAGGCAGCAGTCGCCAGGCCGACGGGACATGGGCCTCACGCAGCGTCCCCTCGATCCCCGGCAACGACTCCTGTCCGGGGTCCGGTACGGCCGCGGCCACCACCGCGTAGGGCCCGCGCTCACTCAGGCCGAGCTGACCGGCCGCCTCCCACAGCGTCGTACGGTCCGCCAGGGCCCCGGTGAACAGCGCCTCGACCAGGCCGAGCGGCGTGCTTCCCGGCGCAGCGCCAGGTCCGCGCTGGTCTCCCGGTAGGAGGCGGCCACGGCCTCGGCGTACCGGCCGGACAGCGCCCACATCTGCGACGAGCCCGCCACCAGCTGGGCGTCCGTGACCCCGGGATGCCGCCGGGCCTCGTCGATCGTCGCCGACCACAGGTACGCGAACCCCACCCGGAAGGCGTGCAGGGTGTCCGGCAGGGAACGCCCTGCTCGGCGCGCAGGTGGCCGGTCTCGTGCGCGGACCGTACGTCCGCCTCCGTGCCGAAGGCGAGATGCCCGAGCACCATGTCGGCGTTGGCCGTACAGGAATCACGCAGTGAGGCGTAGGGGATCAGCGTCTCGTCGGTGTACGACTCGACGTCGGCACGAATACGCCGCGCCATGGTCTCGCCCAGTTCCGGCAGGCGCAGACGCAAGGCCGCAGCCACCTCCGAAAGTCCCATACGTGCAGCCTACGGCCCCTTGTTTGTCTCCGGCGACAAATGAGCGGCACGGCTGCTGTCCCCCGTGCCATGGACCCGCCCGGCCCCGGGCGTGACCATTCCCGCAGCGACGACGGCGGGACCCGTGTGTCGCAAGCGGGATGCAAGGAGGCATCATGACCAATCTGGCGGAGTTCCTGGTGGACACGGCACGTCGGCAGCCCGAGCGGCCTGCGCTGCGCCTGGACACGGCGACCACCACCTATGCCGAACTGGACCGGCTGAGCGCCCAGGCCGCGGCGCTGCTGCGCACCGAAGGCCTGCGCACCGGAGACCGGGTCGCCCTCATGCTGCCGAACGTGCCCGAATTCGTCGTGCTCTACTACGGCATCCTGCGCGCCGGGGGCATCGTGGTGCCGATGAACCCGCTGCTCAAGGCTCGGGAGACCGAGTACCACCTGCGGGACTCGGGCGCCGTGCTGCTCTTCGAGTGGCACGCGGCCCCCGGTGAGGGGCACAGGGCGCTGTCGCCGCCGGGGTGCGGCACATCACGGTCGAACCCGCCGCCTTCGCGGCGGAGCTGGCGCCGCTGGAGCCGTACCACGACACCGCCGCGGTGGCCGGCGACGACACCGCCGTCCTGCTGTACACCTCCGGCACCACCGGACGTCCCAAGGGAGCCGCGCTCACCCACGCGGGACTGCGCCACAACACGGAGGTCAACGTCACCGACGTGCAGCGGCTCACGCCCGAGGACGTCATCGTGGGGTGCCTGCCGCTGTTCCACATCTTCGGCCAGACCTGCACGATGAACACGGCGGTCCTCAGCGGCGCCTCGCTCACGCTCATCCCGCGTTTCGACCCCGCCGTCGTGTTCGAGGCCATCGCCCGCGACGGGGCGACCGTGTTCGAGGGGGTGCCCACGATGTACGCGGCTCTCCTCCAGCACCCGGCCGGCGCCGGGGCCGAGGTCTCCACCCTGCGCATGTGCATCTCGGGCGGCGCTTCCCTGCCGGTGGAACTGCTGCACGGGTTCGAGCGCCGCTTCGGCTGCGCCGTGCTGGAGGGCTTCGGCATGTCCGAGACCAGCCCGGTCGTCTCCTTCAACCACGCCGACCGCCCGCGCAAGGCCGGATCCATCGGCACGCCCATCCGTGACGTCGAGGTCCGGCTGCTCGACGACGAGGGTCGGGACGTGGCTCCCGGCGAGGTCGGTGAACTGGCCGTACGAGGGCCGAACGTGATGAAGGAGTACTGGAACCGTCCGGAGGAGACCGCGGCCACGGTGCCCGACGGCTGGCTGCGCACCGGCGACCTGGCCCGGCAGGACGAGGACGGCTACCTCTTCGTCGTCGACCGCAAGAAGGACCTCATCATCCGGGGCGGGTACAACGTCTACCCGCGCGAGATCGAGGAGGTGCTGCACGAGCACCCGGCGGTCGCCCTCGCCGCCGTCGTCGGAGTTCCCCACGAGCGGCTCGGCGAGGAGGTCGCCGCCGCGGTCGTCCCGCGCGCGGGGGCCGAGGTGACGGCCGCGGAACTGCAGGAGTTCGTGCGGGAGCGGGTGGCCGCGTACAAGTACCCGCGCCGGGTCTGGCTGACGGACTCGCTGCCGATGGGGCCCAGCGGCAAGATCCTCAAGCGGGAGATCGCCGCCCCCTCCTCCTGAGGAGCGCGTGGTCCTGCCTGCGGCACCACGGGGACGGGGGAGGCCGGACCGGCGGCATCCTCATCGACGTACTCCCGTCGAGCACGGCGACGTCCTCCCGGCGAGGGCGGCATCGCCCGCCCGGAGGACCGGCGAGCGCCGGGCCGCGGCTCCGGCCGCCGCGCGCACACCGGCGGCACCATGCGGCCCACGGCCGGCCCGCTCTCCCGTCGGTGGACGGCGGGCCTGCCCCGCCCCCAAATACGGCAGGTGCGAGCCAACGATGATCTCGCGCATGGTGCGCTCCCTTCGTCGGAGGGTGGACCGCACGACCACCGGAAACTCATCGGCGGAACCTCCCGGGACAGCGCATCCGGCGCCAGGCTGCAATGGCTGGCTGACCGGCTTCACTGGCCGGCCGGCTGCACCCTGCTCGACGGGGTTGCCGGTGGTGGACGTGGAAGGCATCACGGCATGACGTGGTCCTGGCCCGGGCCGGTACCGCCCGTGGCCGTCGAAAGCCGCGCCCTGCCCCCAGGGTGGGCGGCGGAGCCGAAGCAGGACGGTTCTCCGGACTCCCTGGAATGCCTCATTCGGATGCCGTCGCTTCAGGCGCCTGTGCGTGAGGGTGGCCAGGAGAGTCCGGGCGCGTTCTTCGTCGTACACGTGGCGATGTGCGACCCGCTCCACCCGCTCCACCCGCTCCACCCGCTCCACCCGCTCCACCCGCTCCACCCGCTCCAGGTGAAGGCGATCGGTGTGTTGCGCGGGGTTGCGTCCTTGGCGGTGTGGGCCGGGCGGATCACGTCACGGGCAGGCAGTTCCTGGCCGCTCGGACGGTTCAGAGCCCCGATGATGTCGTTCGGCCGGACGGCTCGGTTTCTCCTCCTCAGCGCAGTTGCTCGGCCAGTCCGACGATGACGCCCTCCGGGCCGCGGAGGTAGCAGAGCAGATAGCTGTCCTCGAACCGGGCGATCCCGCCGACGAGTTCGGCGCCGTGCGGGCGCAGGCGGGCAACGGTGTCCTCGATGTCGTCGACGGCGAACATGACGCGGTGCGTGCCCAGAACGTTGTGCGGCCGGTTGCGCGGTCCGACGCTGATCGCCACGGGGCTGCGGTACTTCGCCAGCTCGAGCCGACTGTGACCGTCGGGGGTCCGGAGCATCGCGATGCCACAACGGACGCCGTCGAGTCCGGTGCACCGGTCGGCGAAGGAGCCCTCGATCTCCGCCCCGCCCTCCAGCTCCATACCGAGTTCCACGAAGAACGCGACGGCGACGTCCAAGTCCTCGACGACGATGCCGACGTTGTCCATCCGCTGAATCGCCATGCCGGTTCCTCCTTCTTCCTCGTGCGGCCGGCGGTGGCCGATGTCCCGGGGACGGAGCCGGTGGCACGTTCTCGACGTCCTCGGACCGCCGGACTCCGAAAAACCCGGATCGTGCCTCAGCACCGCCCCGGCAGACCCGCGAGCCGGGCGTCACCACCGAGAGCGGGTGCGACGCGGGCGGCCACTCCCCTGAAAACGATCAGCCGCAACGTGCTGCCCCCGCTTCTCCAGGCTTCCTCAAGCATCCACCCTTCGCAGCGTGCGCGCTTGAGCACCGCGCCTCCCCCGCCGATCCACGGTGCCGGGTCACCCTCGGCGGGTGGAGTTCCCCGTGCCGCTCGCCCTCGCCCGCGGACCGCTGACCGGTCCGGGAACGCGACACCGTCCCGGGGCGCGAGCGCCGGCCTCCGGTCGGTGCCTCGGGGCCCGGGTGTCGTATCCGACCGTGGTCCGGTGATGCCGTGGGCCCGGGCCCTGTGGATCGTGCTCCGGGACGGTGGCCGGACCCGAATCGCACCCGAATCGCGGCGGAGAGCCATGCGGCCGGGCTCGTCGGCCCGTGCGCGTTGCGACCGAGATTTTTACTTGGCGGACGAGCGCAGTAGTTGGCGGATCCTGCTTCCGTAACGCTGTGTTGTGGTCAGTTCCGAAGATCGGGCCTTGTCGCCACCCGGGTGGTGGTGCTGTGGGTGAGTGAGCGAGATAGCCAGGGCAAGGATCCGGTCGGACTCGAGTCGCCTCGACGAGCTTGTCGCAGCGTACAGCGGGGATGCCGCATTTCGGGATCAACTCGACCTCGCGGATGACTGGATGTCTCGGTGGAGTTCGACGTGGCGGGTGGGTGCCGGCGAGGTCTGCTGGCCGGTCCGCGACATGGCTCACGTTCCGGTGCTGTCGTCCCGGCCGGTGCGGGGGTTCACCTGGCGGGCGAAGCGGCGGCATCGTCCCGGCCTGGAGGGGGAGTGTCCAATCAACGGCGGATCTGATGATCAAGGAGATGCGTCTGATGACGGAGACCGCCGTGGAGAACGAGCAGTCCGAGCAGGTGCAGGCACCGTCGAGCGCGGTGTCGGACGAGCAGCTCGTTGCGATGCTGGTGGACCGGGCTCGGAACGAGGGGCTGCAGCTGACCGGTGAAGGCGGGCTGTTGCAGCAGCTGACCAAGCGGGTGCTGGAGTCCGCTCTGGAAGGCGAGATCACCGACCACGTCGGCTATGAGAAGCACGATCCGGCGGGGAAGAACAACGGCAACAGCCGCAACGGCATCCGGGCGAAGACCGTGCTGACCGATGTCGGGCCGGTGGAGGTGAAGGTGCCCCGTGATACCGCCGGCACCTTCGAGCCGCAGATCGTCAAGAAGCGGCAGCGCCGTCTGACCGGTGTCGACGAGATGGTGCTGTCGCTCTCGGCGAAGGGCCTCACGCACGGGGAGATCGCCGCGCACCTCGCCGAGGTCTACGGGCGGAGGTGTCCAAGCAGACCATCTCCACCATCACCGACAAGGTCATGGACGGCATGGCCGAATGGCAGAACCACCCTCTCGATCGCGTCTACCCGGTCCTGTTCGTAGACGCCATCAACGTCAAGATCAGGGACGGGCAGGTCGCGAACCGCCTCATCTACGTGGTGATGGCCGTGACCGTGGACGGCACCCGCGACATCCTCGGCATCTGGGTCGGCGACGGCGGCGAGGGCGCCAAATATTGGCTGCACGTGTTCACCGAGCTGAAGAACCGCGGCCTGGACGACGTGCTCATGCTGGTCTGCGACGGGCTCAAGGGCCTTCCCGAGGCCGTGGAGACCGTCTGTCCTCGCACGATTGTCCAGACGTGCGTGGTTCACCTGCTGCGGAACTCGTTCCGTTACGCTGCCCGTCAGGACTGGGACAAGGTCGCCAAGGCCCTCAAGCCCGTCTACACCGCACCCAGCGAGGATGCGGCGACGGAGCGGTTCCTGGAGTTCCAGGAGGCGTGGGGGAAGAAGTATCCGGCGATCGTGAAGCTGTGGTCGGACGCCTGGGCCGAATTCGTGCCCTTCCTCTCCTTCGACGTCGAGATACGCAAGGTCATCTGCTCCACGAACGCGATCGAGAGCGTCAACGCCCGCATCCGCAAGGCCGTCCGCGCCCACGGACACTTCCCGAACGAGGCCGCCGCCCTCAAGTGCGTCTACATGGCGTTGATGAGTTTGGATCCGACGGGCAAGGGCCGCAAGCGGTGGACCATGCGCTGGAAGGCACCCCTGAACGCGTTCCAGATCGCCTTCGAGGGTCGGCTCACCCCGGCCAACAACTGAACCTCAACAACCAAAATCGGCCGTTAAATTGACACACCCCAGGGCTCTCGAAGACCTCGCCAAACACGTGGTCGCCACCCTTGATGCGGATCTCGAATTTTGGTTCTGTCCGCAGTTTCGTGAACGATCTCGGGCTCAGTCGTCGGCCGCGACCAGGAGCGCCAGCAGCGCCCGGTCCTGGTCGATGACGACGTATTCGTGCGGCGACGGGCAGAACGACATCAGGCGGAGGGGTGGGGGCAGTTGTGGTCGCGCCAGGCCCGCGGTGAGATGCCATAGGCCTGTTTGAACACCTTGCTGAAGTGGGTCGCGTCGGCGAAGCCCCAGCTTCGCCCCACCGCCGCAATGGTCTTGTGCCGACCCTGTGGGGCGGCCAGCTCCCGCTTGCATTCCGCCAGCCGGTGCGTGCGGATCCAGTCTCCGAGACTGATACCCGACCGGGCCAGCACGGTGTAGAGATGACGGACCGAAATGCCGTGCGCGGCGGCGATCCGCGCCGCCGACAGGTCGGGATCTGCGAGGTGTGCCCGTATGTATTGCGTGATGCGCAGGCCAAGTGTTTCCGCCAGTGGTCCCCGGGCCAGGTCCTCCTTTCCGACCTGGGCTGCCACGACGGCCCGGACGAGTTCGACACTGGGCTCCACGACCGCTTCGGCGGGCCGGCCCCGGTGCAGCTCCTCGCTGACGGCCAGTTGGCGAAAGTAGGCAGAGGCCAGACGAGCAAGAGGGTTGTCGGAAGCGAAGGCTACCGCGGTGATACCCCGGAGCGAGCTCTCAGGCAGCGCGAGTGCCGCGCGGGGAAAACGGAGGAAGTGCTGGTCGACCCCCTCATTGAAGAGGAGGGTGTAGGGGGCGGACGTGTCGTAGAGGGCGAAGTCTCCCGGCTTCAGCAGGGCTTCGCGATCGTTCTGCACCACCACACTGGTCCCGGTCACCTGAAGGCCGAGGAAGACGGCCGGCTCAACGTCCTCTCGCGCCAGCCGCGGAGTCCGCTGAATAGTGAGCGCAGTCGCTCGCGCCGAGCAGACTCCGATGGGCCCTACGGTATCCAGCCCGATGTGCACCGCGAGGTCATCGGGCGGCAGATGGTGTTCGATATCGATCCGTACGACGGACTCCCACACGGCGTACCGGACCACCTCTTCCCGGTCTCGCGGTGGAACAGAGGTGGTGTCCAGGATGGGGCTCACCGGACAGGCACGGGTCGGGACCCGCTGTCGGCCCTGCGGTGTAACGCCTCGGCTCCTACCCTCACAAGTCGCCCCCAGCGCAGTCAGCCAGGCACCAGAATGACAGAGGCCAGTCATGCCACGCAACAAGGTCGAGGCGCAGAGGCTGCATTCAACAATGCACAGACAACAAGGTTCCCTGCACGCATGACACATTGCGCGTGCTGCATCCGTCCTAAGTTCTTCGAAGCGATGCGAGGTGACTTAAGGAAGATTTGGGAGTGCTGATGTTTGGTTCACTGACCGTGCTGTTGGTCGTCGCGGTGGCCTGGCTGTCGATCTCGCTCATCCCGATGCGCAGCATCCCGGCCGGCAGGGCGTGGGGCGTGATCGTTCTGGGTGTCTCGGTCCTCCTCGTTCTGGTTGCCGGCCTCTTCGCCTCGCAGGTGGAGGTCAGCGACTCCTACCAGGGCGAGTCCCCCACCTTCCTCGTGATGCTCGTCGCGGCGATCGTCCTGGCACCCGGCGCGATCGTCGCTCTCGTACGCCGAGGCAAAAGGGACTAGGACCATGTCCGGCCGATCATGTGCGGAGCAAGATAGTGAGGGCTGCGGCGGTGGCGGTGGCGGTGCCCTGGTAGACGTAGCGGCGCTTGTCGTAACGGGTGGCCACCGCCCGGTGCTGCTTGAGCCTGTCGATGGCACGCTCGACGGTGTTGCGTTTCTTGTACCGCTCTTCGTCGAATCCGGGTGGCCGCCCGCCGCGTGATTCTCGGAGCCGATTCGGGTTGACGGACAATCGGATCATACCGAACTGTCGAATTTCCACCGGGTCCGACAGCTTGTAAGGCTCTCAACCACCTGCGGAGAAGGAGATTTTCATGCACCTCAGGCAGATCGCGGCCGTCGGCCTGATCGCCCTGACGTTCACCGGCGTTGGTGCGGGAACGGCCAGCGCGGAGAGCGCCGTCATCAAGGGCGCGTACGGTTACTACGACCCCAACAAGCATATGTTCGGCATCGGCGACACCGAGCCCGACGGCCGGTCCGTGTTTGTGGAGTGGAGCATCGACGGCTACCGCCAGACGCCGATCCCCAACTACAACGGCAGCGGCACCTGGCGGGACGAGCGCCTCCCCTCCGCCCTGTGGGGACACCAGATGATGTGGCGGATCTGCGTCACCGGCGGCCCCTGCTCGTATTGGTACTGGGAGAGAGTCTGACCTGCCTTACAACCCCGCCCGCTGCTTCCCATCACGAGGCCACGGGGCGGGTCGGCGCCTGGTCGATGGGGCCAGCTACCACGTCGAGGCCCGATGCGAGACGTTCCAGTCCGCGGATGGTTGGCGGGCGCCGGGCTCGCCGCACACGCAGCACGTGGGCGACTGGGCCGGGTTCGGCTCGGGCTCCGGTTCGGGGTGGAGTTCGGCGGCGAGGCGGGTGAAGGCGTCGGCGATCGCGACGCCCAGAAGGTGACGCGGGACGCAGGCCTGGTAGGCGAACCGGATGCCTTGGCCGGACGCGTCCGCCGGTCGTGTCCGGACGGTGTCCGCTCTGGTGGGAGCGGTCCGCAGTCGCTTGTCCCCCCGATGTCGGGGCGCGTCCGGACAACGTCGCTCCGGGCGTCCGGGCATCACGCAAAGGGTGGGGAGATCACCTGAGCAGGTTTGGCCACCTCAAGAGCGACACCTGGGGAGATTCAAAGAGCGCCATCACCCTTAGTGACGCGCCGTGACTAAGGCGGATATCGGCCCGCCAACTATCGCCCTCAAGATCCGCCAACCAGATCCCTCCGCCAGCAAACAACGTGCACCAAAGGGAGCAGCACCCGCCAACTAGGATCCTCGGTCGCACGCGTGGCGATTCCGCCTACGGGACCGGGGGCGGCGTTTTTTCCGTCGCGGTTCTCGCCGGACCCGTCAGGATCGCGCTCGCGACCACGTCGAAGAGGCGGTCGGCGCGTGGGGCGAGTGAGGGTTGATCGCCGAGCCACGCGAGCGCCGCTGTCAGTGCGAACAGGTCGGTGCCGTCGATGTCGGTCCGCGCCGTGCCCGCGGCCTGGGCGCGGGTGAGGAGCCGCGCACCGGCCGCGCGCAGGGTGACGCACGAAGCGTGGAGCGCGGACTCGGTGTCCTCGATGGCGGCCGCCATCAGCACGGTGACGCCCCGGTATTCGGTTGTCCACGCGACGCAGTCGCGCAGCCACGACACGAGGGCCTCCTCGGGTGAGGTCGACGTCTCGAGCTCGCCCGCCCTTGCCGTCAGTTCGTCGAAGCTCGTGTGGAGCAGGGCCTCGAGCAGTGCCTCGCGTGTCGGGTAGTGACGCAGCAGCGTCGCGAGCCCGACGCCGGCCCTGCGTGCGATGTCGCGCAGTGACACGTCGACGCCCTGCTCGGTGACGGCGGTACCCGCTACCGCGAGCAGGTGGTCGCGGTTTTTCCTGGCGTCGGCCCGCATCTGGCCCCCTTGACTGTCCGGATCAGTGGTCCATATATTCGGATCAGTGGTCCGTTTATCTGGATCGCCGATCCGGATAAGCCTATCCCGCGGTGCGGGGAGGAGAGAACGATGCCGAGACACACGATGAGGGCGGTCCGGCTCCATGAGCACGGCGGTCCGGAGGTTCTGCGCTACGAAGAGGTGCCGATTCCCGAGCCGGGGCCCGGCGAGGTGCTCGTGCGCGTCCACGCGGTCGGCGTCAACCCCCCGGACCGTTACCTGCGCCGCGGGCTGACCAGCGTGCCGGGGGAGGAGTCGACGGTCGGCCTGCCGGTGATCCCGGGACGGACGTGTCGGGCGTCGTCGAGGCCGTCGCCGCGGACGTGCACGGCCTCGCCGTGGGCGATGAGGTCTTCGGCCTTCTGCGTTTCCCCGGCTTCCGCGGCAGCGCGTACGCCCAGTACGTGGCCGCGCCCGCGTCGGACCTCGCACACAAGCCGACCGGCATCGACCACGTGCACGCCGCCGGGGCACCCATGGCCGCACTGACGGCGTGGCAATTCCTGATCGATGTCGGACACGATCACCCCTCGCCCTTCCAGGAGGCGAGGCATCGCCCGGTGCCGCTCGACGCCGACACCACGGTGCTCGTCAACGGCGCCGCGGGCGGCGTGGGGCACATCGCGCTGCAACTGGCGAAATGGAAGGGAGCACGCGTCGTCGCGGTGGCATCGGGTGCCCACGAATCGTTCCTGCGCGAGCTCGGCGCCGACCGGTTCATCGACTACACCAGGAGTCGTCCCGAGGAACTCGTGCACGACGTCGACCTCGTTCTCGACACTGTCGGCGGCCCCGACAGCAGACGGTTCCTGCGCACGCTCAAGGCCGGCGGCGCCCAGTTCCCCGTGCTCCCCGGGGACTTCGACGAAGAGGAGACCGCGAAGGCGGGCGTCACGGTCTCCAGCGCCCAGGTCCGTTCCAGCGGCGTACAGCTCGCTGAGCTGGGACGCCTGCTCGACGCGGGCACGGTCCGCGTCGCGATCGACAGCACGTTCGCCCTGGCGGATGCCCGGGCAGCGCACGAACGTGCAGCCCGAGGGCACCTCCAGGGCAAGATCGTGCTCACGGTCGCCCGGTGACGAGCCGTTCCGCCGCCCGCTCGTCCGTCACCCGCTCGTCCGCCGTCCGGAGAACAGGAGACGCCGACGGGCCGGGACGCACCGACAGGTGACCCGACACCGTCCGGTACGGTCGCGTCCGGTCAGCGCCGCGGGAACGAGGCGGCCGCTTCGGTGCTGGGACGCGATGCGAGGACCTGGTCAACGGCCTTGGGGCACAGCGGTACAGCGGTTATCGGTGAGAACGATCACGGTGGGTGGAACAGCGTGCCCGACGGCGTGTTCACAGGGGGAACCCTCAACGAACAATCGCGATCTTGCTGAGTCGGGATCACCGACCTGCGCTGACGGCGTCTCATTTAGAACTCCTAACGAAATAATCTCCGAGGTGGTTGGATCACTCCGGGAGCGTTGATCGGGGGTGCGCGGGGTGGCTCGGCTGAAGCCGTGGGAAGTCGAAGACGAACTGTGGGCGGTGATCGAGCCGCTGCTGCCCAAGGTTGAACGTCGGGTCCGGCATCCGGGACGGAAGCGGCATCCGGACCGGCTGGTGTTTCAGGGCATCCTGTTCGTGCTGCACACCGGGATCGCCTGGGAACACCTGCCGCAGGAGCTCGGCTTCGGTTCGGGCATGACGTGCTGGCGGCGCCTGGCCGAGTGGACCGAGGCCGGTGTGTGGCCTCGGCTCCACGAGGCACTCTTGGCCGAGCTCCGCAGCGCGGACGCCCTGGACCTCTCCAGGGCGGCGGTCGACGGCTCCCACATCCGGGCGCTAAAAGGGGCCCCGAGACGGGACGAAGCCCTGTCGACCGGGGCAGGACGGGCAGCAAGCACCACTTGATCACGGACGCCACCGGCATCCCGCTCGCCGTCATCCTGACCGGCGGCAACCGCAACGACGTCACCCAGCTCATTCCACTGCTCCAGGCGGTGCCGCCCGTGCGGGGCAAGCGCGGGCGGCCTCGGCGCCGCCCCGACGTCGTGCTCGGCGACCGCGGCTACAATCACGACAAGTACCGCCGCCTCGTCCGCGCGCTCGGCGTGAAGCCACTGATCGCTCGACGCGGCACCGATCACGGCTCCGGACTCGGCACCCAGCGCTGGGTTGTCGAGCGCGCCTTCGCTCACCTGCACTGGTTCCGCCGCCTGCGGATCCGCTGGGAGATCCGCGACGACATCCGCGAAGCCTGCCTCACCCTGGGATGCGCACTCATCTGCTGGCGACGCCTGTCACGGCCGACCCGAGCCCTCGCCCTCCCGCAGTAGCCATTCCCGGACCGAAGGAGCACGGTCAAGGAGCCGGCTGACCTGCATGCCTTCTTCGCGTGAGGTCACCCTCGGCAGCGGGGTGAAGTCGTCGGGAAGCACGTCCAGCAGGCTCATCACGCGGTCTCCCGCACGCAGAGAGATCAGCAGCTCGCACCGCAGCTGACGTGGAACGTCCGGGCGGTGGGACAGGCTGTTCCACAGGGCCGGCCACAGGTAGTGGGTTCCGTCGGGCGCCGCATTCGCTCGCACCCACGCTGGGTCCAACCGCTGGTTCAGGCTGAGGCCACACGCCCGCTCCTCCAGCCTCAACAGCGAGGCCGAATCGAGGACTTTCACCTCGCGAGGCAGCGGCTGATCGAAGTCCATCGCCCCATGCTGCCCGGCAGCACCCCACGACAAAGAGCCGACCCCGAAGAATCATTCCGTTAGGAGTTCTTAGGGTATCCGGTGATCTGTACGCTGAGCGGGGGCTCATCGTACGCTCCGGGCATGAGTGAGCGCGTCGGCTACGCGAGATGCAGTCTGGACAAGCAGGACCTCACCGCCCAGCGCGAGATCCTGCTCAGCCTGGACGTCCCGAAGGACCGGATCTACCTGGACCACGGACTGACCGGAACCAACCGCGACCGGCCCGGCCTGGCCCAGGCCCTCGCGGCCGTGCGCGCCGGCAACACGCTGGTCGTCCCCAAGCTGGACCGCCTCGCACGCTCGGTACCCGACGCCCGCGACATCGGCGACTCGCTCACCGCCCGCGGCGTCAAGCTCTCGCTCGGCGGCACCCTCTACGACCCCGCCGACCCAATGGGCAAGATGTTCTTCAACATCCTGGCCACCTTCGCCGAGTTCGAGGTCGACCTCCTACGCATGCGCACCCGCGAAGGCATGGCAGTGGCGCGGGCCAAGGGCAAGCTCAAGGGGAAGCAGCCCAAGCTCACCGCCCGCCAGCAGAGCCACCTGGTCCAGCAGCACCAGTCCGGCGAGCACACCATCGCCGACCTCGCCGAGCTCTTCTCCGTCAGCCGCGCCACCGTCTACCGCGTCCTTGAACGCCACCAGAACGCACCCGCGCCGTCGACCCCGGGCGGGCAGTGACGTGATGCCCTACGTCTACCGGGTCACCAAGTACGACCCCGCCGACCGCGACCAGCACGGCCACTACACCGGAACTGAGCCCGCGACCAGCGACCACGGACTGGTCGAAGCCGCCTACCTACAGGCCGTCGCCGCCTTCGCCGAGGACACCGGCGTCGACCAGCTGGCGATCCGCGAGCCGCAGCTCGGCGGCTTCGTCCATTTCGGCCTGGAGCCACCGGTCGATGGCTACGGCCTGGCCGGCCTCTTCCCCGCCGGCCCCGCCGGGTTTCGCGACGGCGCACTCGTGCCGATCGATGTCAGCCTGGAACTAGTCCGGGCCATGCTCCGCGACAACGGCGCCTGGTGCCGTCTGGAGGCGGAGGGAGCTTTCACGGTGCACGTCGGCTGGGACCAGTACCTCTATCTCGGCAGCAGTCGGCCCTGCGAAGAAGCGCTGACCCGCACCCGTGCGCTCGGCCTGTTCCCCGAACGACTGAACGCATCGCCGTACGACTTCGCCCCCGACGACCCACAGCACGAGCAGCGCCCGGCCGACGCCGACTTCTGGGGCCGTCTGCGCTGGACCGTCAGCGCCCACCGCGCCACATACCTGGAGGAGACCTACGCCACGAACGCCTCCCGGTGGCACCGCCTGACCCGCGACTCCATCGAGACCGTGCGCTCCCAGTTGGCCCACGCTCCCAGTTGGCGGTCTGGCCGGACCTGCTCACCGACGTCGACACGGCCGTGGCCGCTCTGCCCGACGAAGGCCTGGTGGAGGTCGTCTGGGAGGACAAGGACGGACAGATCACGAGCACGGTCGTGGACGAGACCCAGTTCGAGGCAGTGACCTCCGAGCTCGCCAGCGCGCGTGCTGTCGGCGTCGTATCCATGTATGCCGGTGAAGATCTCCCCCTGTTCACCGCTGTACTGCCGGACAGCGACGGTGTCCTGCGCGCACGCTGGCAGACCGAGCCGACGCCAAGCGACCGGGACTGGGCCTTCCTGAAGACCCTGCGACGCGGCCAGGTCGTCACCGGCACGGTGACGACCATCGCAAGCTTCGGCGTCACCTTCGTGGACATCGGCGGCTTCACCGCGATGATCAACATTCCGGAGTTGTCCTGGCGGCACATCAACCACCCGTCCGACGTCGTCAGCGTCGGCCAGGAGATCACCGCCGAAGTCCTCGACGTCGACATGGTGCGGGAGCGTGTGTCGCTATCGCTGAAGGCGCTGCAGCCGGATCCGATGCTGGATCTCGCGCGGCAGGTCGGTCAGATCGTCACCGGCCCCGTCACGAAACTCGTACCGTTCGGCGCCTTCGTCCGTATCGAGGACTCCGAGGACGGTTTCGAGGGACTGGTCCACAACACCGAACTGGCCGATGAGCACGTGGAAAGGTCCGAAGACGTCGTTCAGGTCGGCGAAGCACTCGCCGTCAAGATCCTCGAAGTCGACCCCACCCGGCGCCGGATCGCACTGTCGCACAAGCAGGCACTCGCCGTCGCCCCGGAGAGGCACCGTCACGCCTGACGAGGAAGTCGACTCGTACAGCCCCACAGCGGGCGTGCAGAGGACTGCGGACATCAGCACAGACGACCACGGAATCCGACAGACGCCCTGGCGGTCCCATTTTCCTGGACCGGCAGGGCGGTTCGTTGTTGGTCAGTCCCGGCGGGCACCCTGGAAGATCCAGTCGATGACGGCTGCAGCCCGTGTCTGGTCTTCCTTCAGCCACCTACCGAGGTGGTCCTGGACGGCCTGTCTGACGCAGTCGCGTACTTCGGCGTTGCCCAGGACTCCCCGCGTGGAGCCCTCGAACTCTGGACGGTCCAGCTTCACCGACACGACCGCCGTCAGGCCCTCGCCGATCTGATCGGCGCCAAAGTCGGGGTCCGTAGCTGTCAGAAGCCCCTGCTCCCGCGCGTACGCGGTGACCGCGGCCGCCATCCCGTCGCGGAAGCCCACCGTGTGCGTGCCGCTGACGGTGGGCCGACTGTTGGCGAAGCTCCGGACCCGCTCCTCAGGGCAGCTGCACCAACGGAAGGCCACCTCCGTCATCCCCGCCATCCGAGGGTCCTCGTACTCGAAGGCGATGGTCTCCATGGGGCCGGACGCCGCCTCATGGCCGTCGAGGAGGGCGACGAAATCCCGCGCCCCGCCCGGGAACCGCAGCCGCACGCGTAGCCGCTGCCACTCGCGCACGATCGCGGCCCGCTGCCACGTCTCTGGCCGCTCTACCGCGAGCAGCGTGTGCAGGAGCCCGGCCGAGTCGCAGACCAGGATGAGCAGAGACCGCATCGCGAAGGACGTCTCACCAGTCTCGCCGACCTCCTCATACACCCGCCCCAACTGGACGCTGAGGAACGTCTCCAGGGCGTGAACGTCCTCGGGCCTGAGGTCTTCAGCGTAGATGAGGGCGCGCTCGGACGGCGGGGTGGTCATGCGGGTGGGGCCTCCCATTCGTGCGGTACCAGCCGGATCAGCTCGGGTGACACTGAGCAACTCCAGGAGAGGTGACTGACACTGTCAGCCACACAAAAGACCAGCTCATCATGCCTGCCGAGTGCAAGAGATCCAGATAACGGCCTGCTCATCAGTTAAGAACTCCACCGGCATGAGGCGGACCGTAGCCAGGCCACAACCATGATCAACGATCTTTCAGCGAACCCCGGCACTCAAGACGTTCACTGTGCTAGCCAACCATGATCGTTCTCACCGATAACCGCTGTACCGCTGTACCAAGCGCCGCCAATTGCATCGGCCGCGAATAGGCGACACCCGACCTGGAGGTCACCTCCGAACCGCGGGCGAGCGGTCCCACCAGGGACGTTGACCTCGGCATCGCGAAAAACCACGGTAGCCGTCGCGGCGGCGCCTTTGCGGGCGCGTCACTCCACCGGGCGATTGAGCTGCGAAGACGCCCTCGGGTCGCATTTGATGCGAAATTCTCGCATCAAATGCGATAGACGGAGAGTGATCGTGGGTGGGTGGGGACGGTCCCGTGCCGGGATCTGCTCGACTGCGCCTGGTCGTCGGCCTGCCGCTGCTGCGGCCGGGCTCCCGGGGCAGAACACCTAGCCCGCCCTGGCGGCGGCGAGGTGGGCGTCCACGGCGACGACACCGTCGACGCCCTGGCAGAGGCCCACGACCACCGGAACGAGGCGCGGTTCCGGGACGTGCCCCGAAGGGTGACGACCCCGTCCCGGACCTCGACCGCGACGGTGCCCTCGACCAGGCCGAGGATGCGCCCCAGGACGTCCTGCTCGACCTCGCCGCGGATCTCGACGTCGGAGCGGATGAAGGCGTCGAGCAGGTCACTGCGGGTGACGATGCCGGTGAGGAGCCCGTCGTCGCCGACCACCGGCAGCTGCTTAACGTGCCGCCTGCGGAGTTCTCGTGCGGCCCGGGGGATCGTCCAGTCGGCGCGGGCGGTGAAGACGGGGCTGCTCATGAGCGCGCCCGCGGTCCGGGCCCGGGCCTTGCCCAGGCACGCTCGTCGTTCCCGTCCTGACTCTGCGGATCGGGCATGCCGGTCTCGTGCCGCAGCACGTCGGACGCGGACACGACGCCGACGGGAGCGCCGTCGTCGTCGACGACCGGGGCCGCGACGATGTCGTTCGCGTCCAGCAGGGCGGCGACCTCCTGGAACGGTGTGCTGGGGCGGAGGGTGACGACCTCCTCGGTCATAACGTCACCGACCGTGCGGCGGTACAGCATGGCATCGGCCTCCTCCGCTGCGTGACGGGGCGGCCGCGGGCGGACCACACGCGGCGCGCCGGCCTCCGAGCTCCTGCTGGCTCGTCCCCGTCGTCTTCCCTACCCATGACAGCACCGCGCCGCTCCGGCGGCCAGTGACGTTCGGCCTGGCGGGGAGGGCCGGCGGTTCCACAGCCAGGAGTGCGACCGAGGGCGCGGTAGATGCTGGCGTGGCTGGCCGGCCCTTGCGCTTGTCGATGGGGTGATCAGGTCGCCCCCTGACCGCTCACTCAGCGTCATTGAGATGCGGGCTTCAGCCCCGCATACGCGACACCTCAACATGCGGGCTTACCAGTCCCAAGGCCGGTCAAGGCCGATCACCTGGAAGACGCGCGTCCGGTGCGGACCGACACCGGTCAGGCGGAGGGCGGAGCCACGGGATTCTTCGACCACCTCCTTCGACCGTGGCCGGCGTCTCCGCCGGCTGACGGGCTGACGCGGGCCGGACGGGGCATCCGCAACTGCACCAGAAGCAGCCCACCCACCGGGAGCCACCCGTGACCCGACACCTCACCCTCGCCCGCGCCTGCCGCGCCCTCGCCCTCACCGAACTGGCCGCCGCGGCCTGGCTCCTCATCCACCACGAGTGGCTGCTCGGCGTCCTCGTCGCCTGGGCCGCGCCCAGCCTGCTCGCCGCCGACGCCGTATGCCGGTGCGCACACCACCGCGCCCGGGCCGAGGCGCGGCGCGCGGCACGGCTGGAGGCCGGCGAGCAGGTCCGGCCGCTCACGCCGTGCCGCCCGTTCCGGAAGCACTCCGACGGCCGGGTCCACGGGCCGGACTGCACCCGCCCGCCCCTGCCCCGCCGCGACACCTACCGCCTCGACGACGCCGACCGAGCCGCGTTCGACGAGATCGTCCGCCACTACAACGACCGGAGCGCGGCCTGACCGGCCCGTCGTCCACCCTGGAGCGAAGGTGTGGAGGCGGCCCGGTTGTCACGGGACACGACGTCGGTGACGCAGGCCGTGGAGGCCGCCGACGGCAAGCAGCTGAACAAGACCACCGCCCGCTACGGCCGCGTCGGCCTGCTCTGCGTCGATGAGCTCGGTTGCCCGGAACTCGACCGCCACGGCGCTGAGTTCCTCTTCCCGGTGCTGCCCGAGCGCGAGGAGAAGAACGGGTCGCCCTCGCCTCGGACGAGTCCTTCGGCAGAGCGCACATGTTCTGGTGAACCCCGGGCGCGGCGCTGCCGAAACCTCACGGGTCCGTGGTGGGGGGTGAAGGAGGCGGCATCTTCTTCGGTGACAGCTCGGCGTGGATGTCGACGGTGTCCTGGCTCGCGGTGAGCGTCGCACCGTTGCGGCGCAAGGCGCCGAGTGCCGCCGTGTTGTGAGCTTCGGTGTCCGCGACCACGGCCCGTGCACCGGCTCTCACGGCTTCGTCGAGGAGGAGGCGGAGAGCGACGGTGCCGATTCCACGGCCGCGATGTGACCGACCGAGCCACATGCCGGTTTCGAGGACGTCGTGGCCGGCACGGAGAGCCAGACGGGCCGACCCCACGATTTTCCCGTCGTGGGTGATCGCGAACGTGGACTCGCGCAGCGGACCGGCAAGTCCGGAGCGGCGCGCCCGGTGCCAGTTCCGGAAGGCTTCCTGTCGTTCCGTCGTCCATCCCGGTGGGCCGGCCACGGGAGGCATGACCTCCTCGGGCACCGCGTCCTCGACGGCCACCGCGAGGAGCTCTTCGAGGCATTCCCCGTTCACCCGCAGCACTTCCACCCGACCGGCCATGCCGCTTCCCCCTCGCTGAGTACTGGACACCGGTCGTCGATCATCGCGTTCTGCATGGTGTCGCGCCGGCGGTTTCCCACCGGATGCCTCTCCCCCGGTCCTCCTTGCCCGGGACGTCCTGTCACCGCCACGGCTCCACCTCGACCACCGCGTCCACCGGAATCGGGCCGTACACGTGCGGGAACTCCTCAGCTCCGGGCTCCGGTGCCTCGTACCTCACCGGCGCATCCAGCCGCGCAGGGTCCACGACGAGCACCACCAGGTCGTCGGGACCCTCGTAGGAGCCGTACAGGAAGGACGCCACGGCAGGGAGCTGAGCACGTGTCGAGCAGTGGACGAAGCCCTCCTGCTCAAGGGTGCGGCCGCGCGTCGACATCCGGTACGCGCCGTGCTCGCGAGCCGCGTCCCACAGGGAGCGCTCGGTGAGGTGGAGGATGTGCGTGTCTTCGGGCATGGACCCACGCTACGGCCGCACCCGCACCCGCACCCGCACCCGCACCCGCACCCGCACCCGCACCCGTCCGGACAACTCCTGCGTGGTCGAACGGTGCTGGGGTGCCGCACGCCCTCTTCGGCAGCCGGCCCCCTCCCGACGGGCATGGCGCCGTCGGTTCCAGGAGCGTCTGGTCGCGCCGGCGGCCGAAGCGCCGGAGGACCTCCCCGGCCGGGCCGGGCTCCTTCAGCAAGCTCGTGCGCGCTCGCGCCCGGCGGGGCGGACGAGGCCGGTGCCGGAACCGGGGCCGACCGGGATGATCGGGGCCGTGTCTAGCATGACGGCCATGACGAAGACGCGGATGGGGGCGGCAGAGCGGCTGCTGCGCGAGATGGTCCGGGCGGGTCGGGACGCGGAGGGCACGGGCCCGTGCGGTGGTGCCGCGCTGCGGGCGGTGGAGCGGGCGCGGCCCGCACGCTCGGTGGCGGCCGAGGTCGCCGCTGCGGGGGGAGTCGACAACGACACCGCCGCGTATCTCGGGGAGTTGGCGGCCCGCCACCTCGGTGCGGACGCGGCCCGCTGGTGCGGGCTGCACGACGCGCTGGCCCAGCACCGTGGCAGTCTGCCCGAACTGCTCGCCGCGCCGCCGGTGCCGCCGGTGCCTGCGGTGTCCGACGACACGCTCCGTCCGCCCGCGCCCCGCAGTGTCCACCGCACGCTCGGTCTGCTCCTCGAGCACACGGAGCCACGGCACGCCGCGGCCGCGTTCGCCGCCCTGCCCGAGCGGGTGACGACGGAACTGCTGGCCGGCGGGACGCTGCCGGCGCCCGCCCTCGTCGCCGCCGTCATCGACCACGGCGACACCCGCACCCGGGCAGCCCTGGCCCGCCACCCCCGGCTCGACACCCGGATCCTGGCCCGGCTGGTCGCGGCCGGCGACGCCCAGGTCGCCGCGGCCGTCTACCGCAACCCGCGCACCACCCAGTCCCTGCGCCGCATCGTCGTGGAGCGGCTCGACACCGTTCCGCTCGACGACGCGCTGCGTGCCGAGCTGACGGCGCCGCACGGCCAGGTCCCGCGCACCTGGCTCGCGCCGCTGCTCGGCTCGGGTGACCCGCAGCTCGTGGTTCCGGCACTGCGGTGGGGTGTGCGCCAAGTCGCGCAGCAGTACGCCCTGTCGAGGATCTGGGAGCGGACCGGTCCGGACGCCGTGCGCGCCCTGCTCGACGACCCCGCCGCAGCCGCCCGGCTGAGCCGGGCCGTCGTGGAGACGGTCACCGAGGCCCTGGCAGCCCCGGAGGGCGAGGGGCGGCGCCGACTGCGCGCGCAGGGCGAGCCGTACGAGGACCCCGCCCGACTGCCCGCGCTGCTCGCCACCACCCGGGGCACCAGCTCCCTGCGCGACCTGCTGTCCGAGCCCTACGTCCATGATCTCGACGCCCTCGCCGCGGCCCATGCCGCGACCCCGTTCATGCCCAAGGCCTGCGAGGAGCTGGCCCGTCACGAGGCGGCGAGCGACGCACAGCGCCAGGCGTTCCGGCTGAGCGTTCTCAACGAGCCGTGGCGGGCCGGAGGCCGCCGCGCGGGGAACACCACCCCGCCCGCGCGGCGCCTCGCACAGGAGGAGCTCGACGAAAGCGCCGCCGTCTGGGCGGAGGGCACGGCGGTGGCGGGGCTCCTCGACCCGGTCGAACTGATCCGCACCGCGCACCCCGCCGCCCACGCCCTGGCCGCACTCGCCCGCCTCTCCGAACGGGATCTGCTGGGCACGGCGGCGGTCGCCGACCTGCGCGCGTTGACGCAGGCGCATCTGGAGAGCGGGCGCGAGCCTGGGCGGCGCTCGATGCCCTGCTGCCCGCACACGGGGGAACCGTTGCGGAACTGATCGCCGAGGCGGGGAGGGCCCCGTACGGGACTGCCGCCGAGGCCGCACCGCCGGCCGCCGTGGCGCCTTCCCGGCCGTCCCCGGGTCCGGGCGGGCAGGCCCGGGCCGGCGCGGCGCTCGACGCGGCGCCACCCGGACCCCCGGAAACGGTCACGGAGCCGACTGCCGAGGCGGACGAGGCCACGGCCGGGACCGTCACCGAGCCGGAACCACCCGCCTCGGCAACGTCGTCCCGGCCGGCACTCCACCGGAGCGAGCACGTGCACGCCCTGGCCGCGCTCGACCTGCTGTACTCCCTGGCCCCGGACGGTGCGCCCCGGCCGAAGGATCCCGAGGTGCTGCGCGCGCTGGCCGAGTACACACCGGCCACCGCGCCCGCCCTGGCCACCCCCCGCTGGTTCGCCGCCGCCTGCGCCGTTCACGGCATCCCCGCGTCCGAAAACGGCTTCGCGTACGAGACGCCCAGCCTCGCGCAGGTACGCGCACAGCTCCCCGAGACATACGGATCCGGCGCGCAGCACACCGAACGCGCCTACGTGCAGGGCGTGTTGCCCGCCGAGGAGCTGCTCACCCTGCTGCCCGCCCGGCGCCTGCTCCTGCCGCCCCACGACTGGCGGCGGCTCGCGTTCGCCGCCGCGTGGCGGGCCGCGCTCGCCCGCCTGCTGCGCGCCGAACTCGGCGCCGACCCCGATGCCTGGCTCCGCCTGGCCGCGACCGTGACGGCGTCCGAAGCCGCCTCGGAAGGACTGACCTGGGCGGAACTGCTGGAGCGCGCGCAGTCCGGTGCGGCCCCGGCGGCGAGCGGGGGAACCTCCCTCGGCAGGACCAGGCCGGGCAGCCCCGACGAGGCGATCGAGCTGCTGGAGCACGGCGACCATCTGTGGGCCTGGCCGGAGGGCACCCTGCTCTGCCTCGCCGACGCCGAGGTGGTCGCCGCCGTACTGCCCCGGCTCGGCCCGACGGGCCCTGGCTGCTCGCCGCGTATCTGCTGCGCCACGACCGCACACCGCGCGCCGTCCTCGACCGGCTGCTCGCGGACCGCGACCACGAGGCGCTGCGCGTCCTGGCCGCCCAGTCCCGCTGGATGGAACGCGGCGGCGCGGTGGAGCGCCTGGTCGACCTCGACGACCCCGAGGTCGACCTCGCCCTGCTGCGGCACCGGCCACCCGGGCCCGTCGTGCACCGGATCGTGTCCCGGTCCCGGCCGGTCACCGGGCGGCGGTCCCTGGGCGCCCGGGTGCTGGACGACTGGCGCACCGGGGGCTCCGCACGGCCGGCCGGCGGTGTGATGTGGCTGTGCTCCGCCGAACCCGACCTGGTGGAGGAGCTGCTGGTGAGAGAGGGCTCGCGGCTCGGCCTCGGGCATCAGCTGCTCGGCTGCCTGAGGCTGTTCGAGCAGGGCGGCGCCGACCGGCTGGCTCGGCTCGCGGGGCGGGACGTGCTGGGGCGCTCCGCCACCACCGTATGCGCGAAGGCCCTGGCCTCCGCCGACCCCGCCGCCGTCCTGCGCGCCCGGCTCGACCGCGAACTGGCGCCGGAGAAACTCATCCGGAAACTGCGGCGCGCCCGGCACGCCCCGCACGCACGTGACCTCGTCGAGTCCCTCCCGCCGGGTGAGAGCGTGGACTGGGCCGCTCTCGAAGCCGCCCACGCCCAGGAACCCCTCCCGTACTGGCGGGACATCGTCCGCCTGGACGGCGTCCCCGAGGACGTACGGCTGCGCCATGCGGCGCTGCTGCCCGAGCCGGGCCCCGACGGCCTGCCCGGCAGCGCGCGGCTCACCCGGGAGCGGGCCCGGCACGGTCTCGGCGGCCAGTTCCCCTGCGCGCCGTCCACCCAGCTGGACGGGCTGCTCACGGCGGGTCTCCTCGACGGTGCGGACCTGGTCCGCCGTGCGACCCCGGCCGCGCGGCTGCTCACCTACCTCGGCGCCGCCGCCCGCCGCACGGACGCCCCGCCCGAGACCGCCGAGGCCCGCGACCTCCTCACGGACCTCGTGCGCACCGGACTCGGCACCGACCCGGCGGCCTGGCACCGGGTCGCCGAGCGGCTGACCGGCCTCGCCCCCGAGTGGGATCCGCTCTCGACGGTGGAGGCACTCCTCATCGGCAGGACCTCCTGACCGGTCACGCCGGACTGCCGGGACTTGTCCGGCCGATCATGTTCGGAGCCAGATGCTGAGGGCTGCGACGGTGGCGGTGCCGAGGCAGACGTAGCGACGCTTGCCGTATCGGGTGGCCACCGCCCGGTGTTGCTCGAGCCGGTTGATCGCACGTTCGATGGTGTGGTGTTTCTTGCACCGCTCCTCGTCGAAGCCGGGTGGCCGTCCGCCGCGTGATCCTTTGCGCAGGCGGGCGGTCCGGCTGTCGGTCTTCTCCGAGACGGTGTGGCAGACGCTCCCCTGTCCCGTCGGCCGACCACCGCCGGTGCCGTTCATGGACGGTCCTCCACGGCGACGGTCTTCCACGGCCCGAACCGTTCGGGCAGGTCACGCCACTGAACCCCGGTCCGGACCCGGTGCAGAATCCCGTCGATCACCTGCCGGTGACTGCGCCACCGACCGCAACGCCTGTTGCTGACCGGCAGGAACGACCGAAGCCGTTCACATCCGGTATCGGTCGGATCACCCCGCCCCATGCCCAGAACAGCCTCCTGGCCCGAAGACGAGTCACATGACCGAGCTCGACAGATCTCAGAAGTGCGCTTGACTGCCAGGATGAACATCGACTCGACGGAAGTAAGCCCGTCCGTGACCGTGCAGGTCAGGCGTTTCCACAACGGCGATTCGGTGGAACAGCTCACTTTCTTGCTCCACCGCGCCTACGCAGACCACGCCGCTGCCGGGCGGGTCTTCTTCGCCTCCTACCAAAGTCCGCAGGACACACAGCACCGCCTGGGCAAAGGCGAGTGCTGGGTCGCGATGAACGGAAACGTACTGGTCGGCACCGTCACCGTGTCGGCTCCGCACACCCCTCCCGCCGGATACCCGGCGCCGGCGGGAGGGGGCTCGTTCTGGCAGCTGGCTGTCGAGCCGTCGCAGAGAGGCACCGGCCTCGGACAACGACTGCTGGCTCTGGCAGAGTCACGCATCGCCGCCCTCGGATCGACCCAGGTCGTCATCGACACCTCCGCGCAGGCAACAGACCTCGTCGACTGGTACCGCCGGCGAGGCTACGCGCCGGTCGGCACCTGGCGGTGGGACGTCACCAATTACGACAGCATCGTCCTCATGAAGAACCTGCCGCCGACAGCCTCGTGATCACCCGGACAAGTCCTGGTCCTGCCAGGTCGCCGCCCGCCGGACCGTGGAGCGGGACGGCGAGGCCGTGGCCGGCCGGGTGAGGGAGACCTGGCCCTGCGCGGAAGGCTCGCGGCGGCTCCTGCACCATGCCCACATCGTCCTGACCGAAGAGTCCTCGCTGCGGCTGCCCCAGGCCACCAGCGGTCAGGGCGTCGTCCCCCTCGCCCCGGCCCGGTGGCCCCTGTCTCCTCGGACGGGCTCCGGAAGCGGACCAAGGTGCTTGATCACACGCTCACGCAGCAGGAGGTACTCCTCCCAGCGGCGAGGCAGCGGGCCCGGCGGCCGCACGACGACACGAGCAGCCGTGACCGTCTGCCCGCGCTGGAACTGCTCGCGGGCAGGCCGATGCCGAGGCCACGGGCCCCTGATCCTGCCGTTCAAAGCCGGTCGTACTCTCCGGCCCGCCCGGGATGCCGCCCACGTGACCTTCGCAGCCACAAGGTCGATACTGCCTCTGTAGGGCTCCGGTCGGCATGCCGTCGATCCGCCGCAGGATCTGACACAGCGTCATCGAATTCGGCGTTGAGTCAGCACCAGTACCGCCGCCATCCGTTCCCGACCGCTACGGACCGCCAAGATCGAGAAGCACTCTTACCCACTCTGAGCAGCGAAAACACAGGCCGAAGATCACCCGCTGAGCTCATTAGGAGACCCCCATGAAGATGCTGATCAACGTCCCGGAGACCGTGGTCGCCGACGCGCTGCGGGGATGGCCGCCGCGCATCCCGAACTGACCGTGGACGTGGAGAACCGGGTGATCGTGCGGCGGGACGCGCCGGTGACGGGAAGGTGGGGCTGGTGTCCGGGGGCGGGTCCGGGCACGAGCCGTTGCACGGGGGGTTCGTCGGGCCGGGGATGCTGTCGGCGGCCTGTCCCGGTGAGGTGTTCACCTCTCCCGTGCCCGACCAGATGGTGCGTGCCGCCGCGGCCGTGGACAGCGGGGCGGGCGTGCTGTTCATCGTGAAGAACTACACGGGTGACGTGCTGAACTTCGACATGGCCGCCGAACTCGCCGAGGACGAGGGCATCCAGGTCGCGAAGGTGCTGGTCAACGATGACGTCGCGGTGACCGACAGCCTCTACACGGCGGGGCGGCGCGGCACCGGAGCGACCCTGTTCGTGGAGAAGATCGCGGGCGCGGCCGCCGACGAGGGCCGGCCGCTGGAGCAGGTCGAGGCGGTCGCCCGGCAGGTCAACGAGAACGCGCGCAGCTTCGGCGTCGCGCTCAGCGCCGTCACGACCCCGGCCAAGGGCAGCCCGACCTTCGACCTGCCCGAGGGTGAGCTGGAGCTGGGCATCGGCATCCACGGCGAACCCGGCCGGGAGCGGCGGGCCATGATGACGTCCGGCGAGATCGCCGACGTCGCGGTGCACGCGCTGCTGGAGGACATGCCGCCGCGCAACCCGGTCCTGGTCCTGGTCAACGGCATGGGGGCGACGCCCCTGCTGGAGCTGTACGGCTTCAACGCCGAGGTCCAGCGGGTGCTCGGCGAGCGCGGGGTCGCCGTCGCCCGTACGCTCGTCGGCAACTACGTGACGTCCCTCGACATGGCCGGCGTATCGGTGACTCTGTGCCAGGTCGACGAGGAACTGTTGCGGCTGTGGGACGCGCCCGTACGGACGCCGGGACTGCGCTGGGGCATGTGATCAGGCGGACGCAAGCGATCACCGTACCGACCACGCAAGGAGATCCCGTGCTCGACGTCGACTTCTTCCGCCGCTGGATGACGACGACCGCCGCGTCCGTCGACCGTGAGGCGGACCGGCTCACCGCTCTCGACTCGCCGATCGGCGACGCCGACCACGGCAGCAACCTCCAGCGGGGGTTCACCGCCGTCGTCGCCGCCCTGGAGAAGGAGCCGCCCGCCACCCCCGGGGCCGTCCTCGTCCTGGCCGGGCGCCGGCTCATCTCGACGGTCGGCGGGGCCTCCGGGCCGCTGTACGGCACGCTGCTGCGCGGGACCGGCAAGGCGCTCGGGGAGGCGGCCGAGGTGAGCGAGGAGGAGTTCGCGCGGGCGTTCCGCGCCGGGGTCGACGGGGTCATGCGGCTGGGCGGGGCGGCGCCGGGCGACGCGACGATGATCGACGCGCTGGTGCCCGCCGTGGACGCCCTGGGCGACGGCTTCGGGGCGGCGCGGGCCGCGGCCGAACAGGGCGCCCTGGCCACCGTTCCGCTCCAGGCCCGCAAGGGTCGGGCGAGTTACCTGGGCGAGCGCAGCATCGGACACCAGGACCCGGGCGCCACCTCGTCGGCGCTGCTGGTCGCGGGTCTCGCGGAAGCGAACGGGGAGTGAGTGCGGCCGTGACCGACGACAAGCTGGTGGGCATCGTGCTCGTCTCGCACAGTGCGCAGGTGGCGGCCTCGGTCGCCGAGCTGGCCCAGGGACTCGCGGGCGGCGGCGCCGCCGTGCCCGTCGCCCCGGCGGGCGGCACGGAGGCGGGTGGGCTGGGGACGAGCGCGGAGCTGATAGCCGCCGCTGCCGCCTCGGTCGACCGCGGTGCCGGGGTCGCCGTCCTCGCCGACCTCGGGAGTGCCGTGCTGACCGTGAAGACGCTGCTCGCCGAGGGGGACGAACTCCCCGACGGCACGCGTCTGGTGGACGCGCCGTTCGTGGAGGGCGCGGTGGCCGCCGTCGTCACGGCCTCCACCGGAGCCGGCCTGGACGCGGTCGAGGCGGCCGCCTCGGAGGCGTACACCTACCGCAAGGTCTGACGACGGGCGCCCGGGGCGGCGCGACCGTGCGAGGCCCGCGCCGGCCCACCGGCCCTCGCACGCGCCCTCGCCCTGCCCCTCCCCGCCTTCGCCGTCGCCTCAGCTCAGCCCTTCCTCGGCGACGGCGAAGGCCAGCCGGACGGCCGCCGCCAGTTCGGCTTCCGTCGCTGCCTTGTCCGCGCGCGGGTCGGCGCCGCGCCAGGCGTGCTGCTCCACGGCCGCGCGCAGGGCCGCGTTGAACATCGCCGCCCGGATCGTGCACCGCAGGTCGTCGGGCGGCAGCCCGGCCCGGTCGGCGAGCGCGCGGGCGAACGCCGGCTCGGCCTCGTAGTACGTCTGGAGCCAGACCGCGCGCAGGCCGGGCTCGGTGCGGGTGAGCCGGACGAGTGCGCCGAGGGTGGCGGGTTCGGGGCCGGCGAGGAGGCGTCCGCCCGTGGCCGGGTCCCGGGTCAGGGCCTCCTCCAGGGACTGTCCGGGACGCCACTCGCGCAGACCGTCGGCCATCCGCTCGATGCCCGCCGACAGGAGCGGGCTGACGCAGTTCTCCTTGCTGGGGAAGTACCGCCACACGGTCCGCGCCGAGACGCCGACCGCCTGTCCGATCTGCTCGCCGGTGGTCGCGGTGACGCCCTGCGCGACGACCACGGAAACAGGCGGCCCCGCCGAGACGGGCAGCCTCGTCGAAACGGGCGCAGACCGTCCAGAGGGGGCCCCGTCCCGGCAGGCCGAACCGTGCCGACGGGTCCGCCGTCCGGAAGACCGCGCCGTCGGCCCCGCAGACCGGAACCGTGGCGGGCGCGCCGGCATCCGTGCGGTAGCGGCCGCGGGAGACCGGGACGCAGGCACTCACCCGGGCCGGCAGTGCCGAGGCGCTCACGGAACCCTCCTGCCGCGTCGCCGGTCTCCGGGGGACGTCGAGGGCCCGGACCGCGGCGGCGGGTGGTGGGACCGGGGCCGGCAGAGCGAGGCCGGCCACGGCCGGCGTCAGCGACTGGACACGCACCTCGAGTGCCCTCCCGTCGGGGACAGGGACGGACACCCGGCCCCGTCTGAGGCCGGTCGCGTCCGAGGTCCAGCGCCCCGGGGCCGTACGGGGCAGTGGCGCCGGCGTTCCGACGGCATGCGCGGACCGTGGATCTTCCGACGGTACGACAGGGGGCGGCGGCCGGCGCCTCCCGGCACCGGCCGCCCGGCAACCCCGCCGGCGCGGGATCAGCGACGACAGCGGCCCGCGTCACCGGCATGAACTGCCTTGCGTGCAGGCAGGGTTCAGCCGCGAGGAGGATCAGCATACGTAACTCCCCGGACCACCCGCCAACCCCGTACCGCACCCCCTCTTGATGTGCTCACGCCGACGCGCCATATTGGTCCGGACCATTGCCGCCGTGCCGGTCCGGGAGGCGAAACCGTGCGACGCGTCGTGCTGTGCGGAGGGATCCTCGCCCTGTGCTGCGGCTGCGCCGCGCCGGGCGGCGGTGACGAGGGACGGGCGCCGGGTGCGCCGACGGGGGTCACCGCCGAGGCGGGCAGCGCGACCAGCGTGCACGTGATGTGGAACGCGCTCCCGGCGGTGAGCGGTTACGAGGTGTACCGGGGCACCTCGAAGGTCGCGGACGTGCCCGGTTCCCGGCGGATGCTCGACGTCACCCGCCTCACGCCGTCCACCGCCTATGTCTTCACCGTCCGGGCCCGCGACGCCGGGGGCCGGCTCGGGCCGCACAGCCGCGAGGCACGGGCGACGACTCCGGCGGCGACCACGGCGGACCGTTCGGCACCGACCCGGCCGGGCAGTGCCACGGGCCGGGCGGCGGGCAGCCGGGCCGTCCGGTTGTCCTGGACGGCGGCCACGGACGACCGCGGGGTGGTGTCGTACGACGTCTTCCAGGGCGGGACGAAGATCCACAGTGTCGGCGGGAACCAGACGGCGGCCGTGGTGACGGGACTCCGGCCGGGCACCCGGTACTCCTTCACCGTCCGGGCGCGGGACGCGGCCGACAACCTCTCCCCCGCCGGTGCGACCGTGCGCCTGAGCACCGCGCCGGGCGGCGACGAGGGGCACGAGGGGCACGAGGGGCACGAGGGAGAAGACACCGCGCCGACGGACTTCCGGGCGACGACCCGCCGTGCCGACGGGGCGTACTTCATCGACCTGTCCTGGGTGCCGCCGCGGGTCGACGGGACGGTCACGGAGTACCAGATCCAGCTCGACGGACAGCCGGCCACCTCGCTGGTCTGGGGCGGGACACCGCCGCGGGGCCGGCCTCCCACAGCTTCTACGTGGGGCGCGAGGCCGGTGCCGGGCACCGGGTGCGGCTGCGGGCACGGCTGCCGGACGGCACGTGGGGGGCGTTCTCCGCGGAGCGAACGGTGACCACGGGGAGCTCGGGGAGCTCGGGGAGCTCGGGCGCACGCTGACCACAGCGGTCCGGCCGCGGGAGCGCAAGCGGACGGGGGGTCGTTCTGCGCCGTCCGGCGGAATCCGTCACCTGCCCGGCGGCAGCCGGAGTGCGGGCCGGGACGGGCGGACGTTGGCTGCCTCTGAAGGCAGCACGGGCGTACCCGACCCTCGGCGGCGCAAGGTCGCCAACCGTGCCGCCGGAGGACATCCGATGCGCACTTCCCCTCTTCTCGCCCGCTGCGGACTGACCATGGCGGCCGCCGCCGCGCTGCCCCTCGCCGTGACCGCCCAGCCCGCCGCCGCGCGGACCTCGGGCATCTCCGTCAGCACGTCCGGCTCCACGGTGTCCGTGGTGACCAGCGCGTGCGCCCAGATCAACGGCAGCTGGGGCACGGCGGCGTTGCTCGACAGCAACCAGGCGAACTTCGCCCAGGGCCGCCAGGTGGCCCTGTCGGGCACCAGCGTCAGCCAGTCCGCGGCCTGGTCCAACGTCTCCCAGGGCACGCACACGGTCGTCGTGATGTGCTCCAGCGGCAGCACCGCCGGCACCCAGTCCGTGATCGTGTCCCCCGCCACCACGCCGACGATCTCCGCGACGGCCTCGCCGACCCGCGGCGTGCTGGGCGGCGTGGGCGGCGCCACCCGCGACTACGGCACCGTCACGCTCGTGGCGGGCGGCGTCCTGGTCGGCACGGGCGTGATCGCGACGGCCTGGTTCCTGCGCCGCCGCACGAAGCCGTACCGGCTGTGACCGGCTCTGACCGGCTCTGACCGGCTCCCGTCGCCGCACCCGGAGCGGTCCCCGGCGTCAGGCGCCCGGCGTCTGAGACCTGACGCCGGGCGCCTGACGCCTGACGCCTGACCTGACCTGACCTGACCTGACCTACGGTGCCTGCTCGGCGGGGCCGGGCAGGCCTGCCAGTGCCTCGGTCAGCCACTGGGTCCAGAAGGTCTCCAGCTCGATGCCGGCGCGCAGCACCAGGTGCTGGAGCCTGACCTGCGCGCTGTCGTCACCGGCGGGAAGTCCCGCTCCTCGATCTCCTCGTACTCGGCCAACTGCCGGCGGTGCAGGTCCAGGTGGCGACGCAGGTCGGCCTCGAGGCCCGCGGTGCCGACGACGGCGGCGGCCCGCAACCGCAGCAGCAGCGCGTCGCGGTGCGGCTTGGGGTCCTGCGCCGCGGCCGTCCACCGCTGGAGTTCGGCGCGGCCCGCGGGCAGGACCTCGTAGCTCTTGCGCTGGCCGCGGGCCGGCTGCTCGGCGGGCAGCGCGCGGATGAAGCCCTCGGCCTCCAGTCGTCCCAGCTCGCGGTAGATCTGCTGGTGCGTCGCCGACCAGAAGTAGCCGATCGACTTGTCGAACCGGCGGGTCAGGTCGAGCCCCGACGACGGCTTCTCGAGCAGAGCGGTGAGGATCGCGTGCGGGAGTGACATGGGCTCATCCTAGGGACGGACGGGGTCGCCCCCCGCTCCTGTCGTCGCCTTCCGTCGTCCGCCCGGAGGGCGGGCCCGCGGCGTCAGGTGCGTGCTCCGAGGTCCCCCGGCCGAGGCCTGGAGGAGTGCCGGGCCCCGATCCTCGTACGGGACGTACTCGGGTCAGGGCCCGGTGCGGCGGGTGGGTCCCCCTCCGGCGAGCGTGCGGGGGTGTCGCGGGGCGGGCGGGAAGGTGACGGCAGGGCCTACAGGGCCGCCGCCAGCTCCGTGCCCTGCTTGACGGCGCGCTTGGCGTCCAGCTCGGCGGCCACGTCGGCGCCGCCGATGAGGTGCGCGCTCGCCCCGGCGGCGACCAGCTCCTCGTACAGGTCGCGGCGCGGGTCCTGGCCCGTGCACAGCACGATGGTGTCGACCTCCAGGACGGTGCTCCGCTCGCCGACGGTGATGTGCAGACCGGCGTCGTCGATGCGGTCGTAGCGCACGCCGGGGACCATGCGCACGCCGCGGTGCTTGAGTTCGGTGCGGTGGATCCAGCCGGTGGTCTTGCCCAGGCCCGCGCCGACCTTGCCGGGCTTGCGCTGCAACAGGTGGACGGTGCGCGGCGGGGCGCTCCGCTCGGGGGCGGCGAGGCCGCCGGGCGCCCGGTACCCCATGTCGACGCCCCACTGCCGGAAGTACGTCTCCGGGTCCTCGCTCGCCTTGTCGCCGCCGTCGGTGAGGAACTCGGCGACGTCGAAGCCGATGCCGCCCGCGCCGAGGATCGCGACGCGGTCGCCGACGGGGGCGCCGTCGCGCAGGACGTCGAGGTAGCCGACCACGCTCGGGTGGTCGACGCCGGGGATGTCGGGGGTGCGCGGGCTGACGCCGGTGGCGACCACGACCTCGTCGTAGTCCGCCAGGTCGCCCGCGTTCACGAAGGTGCCGAGGCGTACGTCGACGCCGTGGGCGTCGAGCTGGTGGCGGAAGTAGCGCAGCGTCTCGTCGAACTCCTGCTTGCCGGGGACCTTGCGGGCCACGTTGAGCTGGCCGCCGATCTCGGCCGCCGCCTCGAACAGCGTGACGGCGTGGCCGCGTTCGGCCGCCGAGACCGCGCAGGCGAGTCCGGCGGGGCCGGCGCCGACGACCGCCACGCTCTTGCGGCGCCGGGTGGGGCTGAGCACCAGCTCGGTCTCGTGGCAGGCGCGCGGGTTGACCAGGCAGGAGGTGATCCGGCCGCTGAAGGTGTGGTCGAGGCAGGCCTGGTTGCAGCCGATGCAGGTGTTGATGGCCTCGGGGGTGCCCGCCGCGGCCTTGATGACGAAGTCGGGGTCGGCGAGCATCGGGCGGGCCATCGACACCATGTCCGCGCAGCCGTCGGCGAGCAACCGCTCGGCGACTTCAGGGGTGTTGATGCGGTTGGTGGTGACGAGCGGGACCGAGACCTCGCCCATGAGCCTCTTGGTCACCCAGGTGTAGGCGCCGCGGGGCACGGAGGTGGCGATGGTGGGGATGCGGGCCTCGTGCCAGCCGATGCCGGTGTTGATGAGGGTGGCCCCGGCCGCCTCGACGGCCTTGGCGAGGGCGACGACCTCGTCCAGCGTGGAGCCGCCGGGGACCAGGTCGAGCATCGAGAGCCGGTAGATGACGATGAAGTCCTCGCCGACCGCCTCGCGCACGCGTCGCACGATCTCCAGGGGGAAGCGCGTCCGGTTCTCGTAGGAGCCGCCCCAGCGGTCGGTGCGGTGGTTGGTCTGCAGGGCGATGAACTCGTTGACGAGGTAGCCCTCGGAGCCCATGATCTCGACGCCGTCGTAGCCGGCCTGTCGGGCGAGGCGGGCGGTGCGGGCGTAGTCGTCGATGGTCCGCTCGACCTCGGCGTCCGTCAGTTCGCGGGGGACGTGCGGGCTGATCGGCGCCTGCAGCGCGCTCGGCGCGACCAGGTCCTCGTGGTAGGCGTAGCGGCCGAAGTGCAGGATCTGCAGGGCGATGCGACCGCCTTCGCGGTGCACGGCCTCGGTGATCGTCCGGTGCTGCTCGGCCTCCGCGTCGGTGGTGAGCTTGGCACCGCCCTCGTAGGGGCGCCCCTCATCGTTGGGGGCGATGCCGCCGGTGACGATCAGGCCCACCCCGCCGCGCGCGCGGGCGGCGTAGAACTCCGCCATGCGCGCGAAGCCGTGCTCGGCCTCTTCCAGGCCCACGTGCATCGAGCCCATGAGGACGCGGTTGGGCAGGGTGGTGAAGCCCAGGTCGAGCGGGCTCAGCAGGTGCGGGTATCGGCTCATCGGGGCCCTCCGTGCGCGGTGTCGTGCCCCTGTAGTTGTAGAGGACCGCGCACGGGTTGTGCAACTAGTTGCACAATGGCCCGGGAGTCGCCTTTCTCACGTCACCCGCTTCCTGCGTCACCGTCACCGGTGTCGGTGACGGTGCTGATGTCGATGCAGGTGCAGGTGCCGGTGCCGGTGCCGGTGACGGCGGTCTCGCCCGTCACCGGCGTCCTGTCGCCGGTCTCGCCCGTCACCGGCTCTCGAGCAGCAGGTGCAGCTCCGTCTCCTGGTCGCCGGAGGCGGAGGACAGGTCCTTGACCCGGAACATGGAGTCCAGCGCCGTACGGAACCGCTCGATCGCCCAGTAGCCGCCCTGGACGTCGGCCGTGACCGACGACGACAGGCGGGCCGGGCGGGCGCAGTCCTGCACGTCGCCGACCTCGAAGGTGCCGAGCCACACCATCGGACGGGTCTCGTCGACCTGTTCGGGCACGTCCTCGGCACAGCGGTCGGACTCGAAGCAGGAGCACAGCGTGTCGAACACGATCCGCGCGTCCTCCTTGCTGCAGTCGCTGATCTCGAGACTGACGGACTCCGGATGGGATCGCTCGCGGTCCATCGTGATCGCTCCTCTCGTGGCGGTGGCGCGATGTCGCGGGTTCCCCGCCCACCGCGCCACATCCCAAGAAAAGCACCACTCCCCCGGACGGGCACCACCTGGACGCCCCGCCCGGGGCCCGACGACGCCCCGCCCGGGAGCCGGACGACGCTCCACCTCGGGGCCCGACGGCGCCCCGCGCCCGGGGCTGGGCGTCACCGCGTGAAGCGGTAGGTCTTGCTGTCCGTCAGCACGCAGAAGCCGGGCGAGACGACGATGACCCGCAGGGTGCCGGTACGCCGGTCGTAGTCGATCCCCTCGGCCTCGAAGGAGCCCTGGCAGGAGCTGCGCAGCGGCAGTTGGCGCACGGCGGTGACGTGGCCGTTCACGTCCGCGGAGTCGCCCGGCTCGGCCGACAGGTCGATCCGGAGCAGCGGCTTGGTCATGCCGAAGAGGGTGCCCGCCGGGTCGTCGGAGGAGCACAGCAGGGTGGTCGGGTCGGTGAAGTCGCAGCCCTGGACGTCGCGCACCGCGTGGTCGAGGTGGACCGTGGAGACCTGCGGCAGGTTCGCCGAGGGCGAGGTGCTCGGGTTGACGCCGGGGGTCGGCAGGACGATCAGCCGGGTCATGGTGCCCCACTCCCCGCGAGCATCCACCGGCCCCCGGCGCGACGGCCACCCAGGAGTTGTTCAGGGCCTCGCCGGGGCCGAGCGCGTGGACGTACTCCGACCAGGCGCCGCCCGGCGCCTGCACGCGGTACATCTTCGAGGTGCCGGAGTCCCGCTGGTAGGGCTCGATGTAGTGGCCGTCGTAGGAGGCGTCGGGGTCGCCGACGTGGTTCCACCCGCGGGCGCTCACCCCGAACGGGATGGTCCCGATGCCGGTGTAGCGGTTGGCGCTGTTCGCGGGGACCTCGACCGAGGCCAGGCCCTGGCTCTCGGTCAGCGGGTCGGCGCGGTCGGAGCCCGCCTCGGTCCAGGTGTCGGCGGCCGCGGCGGGCGGGGCGACGGCGAGGGCCGCGGCGGCGGCCGTGGCCAGGGCGATCAGGGCGATCAGGGCGGTGCGCGGGGTGTGCCGGCGTCCGCGGGCGGGGCGCAGGGGCATGGGTCTCCTCCGACGGGGGGTGGGATGCGCGCTCGGCGGACAGTGTGGCCACCTTCGATAGTCATGTACAGACCAATCGAACGGATTGGCGTGGACCATGAGGAGAACGGCGCGCGCCGCCGTACTGGAGGAGCATGGGAACGGTGCCCCATGCGTGGGAGAAAACGGTTCAGCGCGGTGGAACCGGGGGAGTCGGCACGGGGGACGGCGTGCCGCGTCGACGTACGGAGGCGGTGCGTGGCATGAGTGCAGCCGGATCGACCGCGGCCGGGGCCGGTGGCCCGACGGGGCCCAGCGGCCTGCTGGACGTGCTCAACGTGGCCTCGGTCGTGCTGGACGCCGAGGGCCGCATCGTGCTGTGGAGCCCGCAGGCCGAGGAGCTGTTCGGCTACCCGGCAGCGGAGGCGCTGGGGCGCTACGCGGCCCACGTGATGGTCCACGAGGAGCACGTCGAACTGGTCGTGAAGCTGTTCTCCGACGTCATGGCGACCGGCCGCAGCTGGGAGGGCGCCTTCCCCGTCCGGCGCAAGGACGGCAGCACGCGCCTCGTGGAGTTCCGCAACATGCGGCTCGTCGACGACCGCGGCGACGTCTACGCCCTCGGTCTGGCCGCCGACCATTCCACGGTGCGCCGCCTGGAGCGGGACGTGGCCCTGTCGGCGCGCATGGTCGCCCAGTCCCCATCGGCCTCGCCGTGCTCGACACCGGGCTGCGGTACGTGTCGGTCAACCCGGCGCTGGAGCGCATCGACGGCGTCCCCGCCGGGGAGCACCTCGGCCGGACGGTCCGTGACGTGCTCCCGCTGCTGGACGCCGACGCCCTGGAGGAGGCGGCCCGCGAGGTGCTGCGGACGGGGGTGCCGGTCGTCGACCGGCCGACGACCGGACGCACCCCCGCGGACCTGGACCCGAATCCGAACCCGGACCAGGGCCAGGACCCGGACCGCACCCTGTCCGTGTCGCTGTACCGGCTGGAGGACGCCCGCGACACCGTGCTGGGCGTCGCCCTCTCCGTCGTCGACGTCACCGACCGCCACCGCGCCGGCGTCGAGGCCGAGGCCGCGCGCCGCCGCCTCGCCCTGATCGCCGACGCCTCGGCCCGCATCGGCACCACCCTGGACCTGGAACGCACCGCCGACGAGCTGGCCGACGTGGCCGTGCCGGAGCTGGCCGACGTCGCCGCCGTGGACCTGCTCGACGCGGTCGTGGCGGGTCGGCGCACCAGCCTGGGGCCTTCGGAGCCCGCCGTGATCCGCGCCCTGGCCGTCCGCGCCGCCGACGCGCCGGACGCACTGAGCGCGGCCGATCCGCCCGGCCGGACCGCCCGCTACTCACCCGAGCGGCTGGTCACCGAGTGCGTGCGCACCGGCCGGCCGGTCATGGTGGCGCGGGTCGAGGACGAGGACCTGGCGCGCATCGCCCGCTCCCCGGAGGCCGCCGGACTCCTCGCACGGGCGGGCGTCCACTCCTACCTCGCGGTGCCGCTCATCGCGCGCGGCGAGGTGCTGGGCGCCCTCGACCTGAAACGGACCCGCAACCCGCTGCCGTTCGGCCGCGACGACGTGCTGCTCGCCCGGGAACTGGCCGCCCGCGCGGCCGTGCAGATCGACAACGCCCGCTGGTACCAGAACGCCCGCGGCACCGCGCTCACCCTCCAGCGCAGCCTGCTGCCGAGCCACCCGCCGGTGACCGGTGGCCTGGAGGTGGCCTCGCGCTACCAGCCGGCCGGCGCGACCACCGAGGTGGGCGGCGACTGGTTCGACGTCATCCCACTGGCGGACGACAAGACCGCCCTGGTCGTCGGCGACGTCATGGGCAGCGGCATCGACGCCGCCGCCACGATGGGCCGGCTGCGCACCGCCACGACCACGCTCGCCGCGCTCGACCTCGATCCGGCGGTGCTGCTCGAGCACCTCGACCGGATCGCCTCGGGGCTGGACCACTTCATAGCGACGTGCCTGTACGTCGTCCACGACCCGCGTCTCGGACGGTGCCGGATCGCCAACGCCGGGCACCTGCCGCCCGCCCGCGTACGGGCCGGACACCCGCCGGAACTGCTCGACCTGCCCACCGGAGCACCGCTCGGGGTGGGCGGGGTGGCCTTCTCCTCGACCGACGTCGGCCTCGGCCCCGGCGACCAGCTCGTGCTGTACACCGACGGACTGGTGGAGACGCGCTCGCACTCCCTCGACGAGCGGCTGGACCTGCTGCTGACGCTCCTCGACGACCCGGCCCGCCCGTTGGAGGAGCTGTGCGACCTGCTGCTGCGGGCCCTGCACCACCCCGACAACCACGACGACGTGGCCCTGCTCGTGGCGCGCGCACGGGCACGGTGACGCCGTACGCCCCGATCCACCGGCGGGTGGCACTCCCACCGCGGTGACGGCCCCCGCCTCCACGGCCGCTCGTGGCCGGGGCCGTCCGCGGGCCGACGGCCGCCCGGTCCCGACGGCCGCCCGGCCCCGACTGCCGTGCGGTCCGGACTACCCGCGGTCCGGACCGCCGCGCGGGAGCCCCCGGTCGTCCCGTGCCTGCGCCTCCCCACGTCAAGTTGTACGGTACAACGAGGTGGTCCGAGGTGATCGTGGGAACGGTGAGGGGGAGCAGGTGGACGCACACGAGGCGGTGGAGACCATCCAGCGCGAGATGACGGTCTTCGCCCGGCGGGCCCGCGCCTCGGCCGGCCGGCTGCATCCCGAGCTGTCCCTGGTGTCGTACACGCTGCTCGGTCACCTGGAGGACAGCGGCGGCCGCCGGGCCACCGACCTGGCCGCGCACTACGCCCTGGACAAGTCCACCGTGAGCCGCCAGGTCTCCGCCCTGGAGCGGGCCGGGCTGATCGAACGGCTCCGGGACCCAGCGGACCATCGCGTGCACGTCCTGCACCTGACCGACGCGGGCCGCGCCATCCTCGCCCAGGTCACCGAGAGCCGCCGCGCGGCCTTCCGCGAACGGCTCGCCGGGTGGCCGCAGGACGACCTGGAGCGGTTCGCGGAGTACCTGGTGCGGTACAACGCGTGGGGCCGGCCCGGGGGCGGCAGCGGGGCCCCGGACGGGGACTGACCCCGCGTCGGCCCCGCTCCCCCGGCCCTGCTACGCCGCCGGCGCCGCCTCCCGTTCGGGGGCCCGTGCCGCGAGGAACGCCGTCCTGCGGCGCAGGCGGAACCCGAGGGACTCGTAGAGGCGGACGGCACCGGTGTTGGCGGCGCCGGTGTGGAGGAACGGGGTCTCGCCGCGTTCGCGGATGCCGTGGGCGACGGCCAGGATCAGCCGGGTGGCGAGGCGCCGGCCCCGGACGGCGGGGTCGGTGCAGACGGCGCTGATCTCGGTCCAGCCCGGCGGGTGCAGGCGCTCGCCCGCCATGGCGACGAGGACGCCCCCCTGGCGGATGCCGAGGTAGGTGCCGAGTTCGACGGTGCGGCGCTCGAAGGGGCCGGGCCGGGTCCGGGCGACGAGGTCGAGCATCTCGGGGACGTCGGCGGGGCCGAGACGGACCGCCTCGGCGTCCGGCGCGGCTGCCAGCCCCTCGTCGACGAACTGCAGGCCCTCGACGCGCTGGGTGACCTCCCAGCCCGCCGGTACCTCCCCGCGGAAGCCGGGCAGCGGGACCTCCCCGCCGGGGCCGGCCAGCGCGGCCAGGTCCGCCCAGTCATCGGCGTCCGGGTCGTCGGGCAGGGCCAGCCAGGGCGACACGTCGACGGGATAGCGCAGGACCCGGCCGTGGCGCTCGGCGAACCGGGAGTGCGGGCCGGTGAGGGAGGCCAGGGCGGGGTTGTCCAGGACGTGCCGGGACGCGGTCCGGCTCATGCGGCCGCGCCGGTCACGGCCTCGCCGCGGGCGGGGACGCGGGCGGGGACGGAGGCGTGGGCGGGTGCGGGGGCGGGTGCGTCCCCGGCCTCGTGCGGGGCCCGGCGGGCCGCCGGGGCCGCGGCGGGCGCCCGGCCGGGTCCCGGACCGGGCCGGTCCGCTTCGAGAAGCGCCCGGGTCCCCGGGCCGCCGTACCGGGTGAAGACGTACGCCTTCGGCATTGCTCCCACTCTCCTTCGCTGCCGCCGGACCGCTGGATCCGGCACGGAACGACTCGTGCAAGGGAGATCGCGGGGCGGCTATTCCCCGGGGCCGCGGTGTTCACACGCCGTTGACGATCGACGTCCGGACGGGTCCGGAGCACGGCTGACTTGCCCTTACGGTTGAATGCGTAAGCAACCGCCGTCCTCACGCTGGAACCCCATGAACGTCACCCGAGGCTTCACCGGACGCCCACGCGTCGACAACCCGGGCCTGCCCCCGGGCCAGTACGACGCGCGCGACGAGTGGCCCGTACTGTCCGCCGAGGTCACGCCCGACATCGCGCCCGCCGACTGGAGCCTGCGCGTCGACGGGCTGGTGGAGGCGCCCCGCACCTGGGACTGGGAGCAGGCGCACGCGCTGCCCGCCTCCGCCTACGACGGCGACATCCACTGCGTCACCGGCTGGTCGAAGTTCGGGGTGCGGTTCGGGGGCGTGCCCCTGGACGCCTTCCTGGACGCGGTCCGGCCGCGGGCGTCCGCGACCCACGCCGTCGCGTACTCGCACACCGGGTACACCGCCGGCCTGCCCCTCGCCGACCTCACCGGCGGCCGGGCGTGGATCGCCTTCGAGTACGGCGGGCAGCCGCTCTCCCCGAGCACGGCGGCCCGGCGCGACTGCTGGTGCCGCACCTGTACTTCTGGAAGAGCGCCAAGTGGATCGCCGGACTGCGGCTCCTGGACCACGACGAGCCGGGTTTCTGGGAGCGGAACGGCTATCACGCGCGGGGCAACCCCTGGGAGGAGCAGAGGTACTCCGGTGACTGAGACCTTCACTCCGCCGACCCGGTTCGCGGTGCCCGACCGCATCGCCGTCAGCGAGCGGGCGGCGTCGGTGTGGCAGACGGCCACGATCACGGAGATCCGCCGCGAGACGCCGTACGCGTCCACCTTCCGCCTCGCGGTGCCCGACTGGGAGGGGCACCTGCCGGGGCAGCACCTGATGCTGCGGCTCCGGGCCCGGGACGGCTATCTCGCCCAGCGGCACTACTCGATCGCCTCGGCACCCGACGACGCCGGCCACATCGAGCTGACCCTGGACCACGTCGACGGCGGCGAGGTGTCCGGCTGGTTCCACACCGTGGCGGCGCCCGGCGACGAGATCGAGGTCCGGGGGCCGCTGAGCGGCTTCTTCGCCTGGCCCGGCGACCGGCCCGCGCTGCTGATCGGCGCCGGCTCCGGGGTCGTGCCGCTGATGTCGATGGTGCGCCACCACCGGGCCCGCCGGCCGGCGGTGCCGCTGCGGCTGCTGGTGTCCGCGCGCAGCCCGGAGGAACTGATCTACGCGCGCGAGTACGGCGCGGAGACGACGCCCGTGTTCACGCGGAGCGCGCCGGCGGGCACACCCGTGGGCCGGCTCACGGCCGACCGTCTGGCGCCGCTGCTCGCAAAGCGGCCGGAGGGCGGCTGGGAGGCGTACGTGTGCGGGTCCAACGGGTTCGCCGAGCACGCCGCGCGACTGCTGGTGGCGGCGGGGCAGCCGGTGGACCGGATCCGGATCGAACGGTTCGGCTGACGCCCCCCGGTGGCCCGCTCCTCGACGAGGGGCGGGGCGGCACCGGCCCGCGCCGGCCTCCCGGCCCGCGCCGGCCTCCCGGCCCGCGCCGGCCTCTCGGGCCGGCGTCGCCACCCGCGGCTTCGGCGTCGCAGGCCCACCGTGAAGGTGGAACGATTCCTCCTGTAGGGGTGTCCACTCGTCGTGAGCACTCGTCGTGAGCACTCGTCGTGGGCACTCGTCCGCATGACGGCGAGGAGGTCGACATGCGAAGCGGGCTGCGCGGCCGCTACCGGCGGCACAACCCCCTGCGGCGCCGGTCGGACGTCGTGGAGGCGTGGACGGTGCTGGTGGTCGCGGTACTCGTCGTGATCGGCGCGCCCCTCGCCGGGGCGCTCACCGGCCGGTGGGCCCACGAGGACGCGCGGGCCGTGGCGGCCGAACAGCGGGCCGAACGGCACCGGGTGCGGGCCGAGGTCGTGGGCCGGCCGCCGGACGCCCTGCCGACGGCGGAGGGCGTCCGGGAGCACCGCCTGCGGATCGCCGTGCGCTGGGCGGAACCCGGCGCGGGCCCGCGGACGGCCACCGCGCTCGTGCCGGCCGGGACCCACCGGGGAGACCGGGTCGACGTGTGGTTCGACGCCCGGGGCCGGAGCGTCCCGCCGCCGCCCGACGGCACGGCGGTGTGGCAGCACACGCTGACGCTGGGCGTCGCCACGGCGGGCGGCTCGGCCGCCGCGGTGCTCCTCGGGCACGCGGTCCTGCGGCGGGTGGCGCTGCGGCACCGGCTGGCGGAGTGGGACCGGGAGTGGGCGCGCACCGGGCCCGAGTGGAGCCGGCGCGGCGCCTGAGGCGGCCGCCCGGACGGCATCGGGCCTGGTCCCGGGGTCTGGTAAGCGCTACCACCGCCCACGTACGGTGTGATCATCCGTACGGCCACTCATCACAAGGCGGTTGCTCATGGCCCTGTTCGACCTGTCCCTGGAGGAACTCCACGAGTACCGCAGCGGATCCGCCGAACCGGAGGATTTCGACGCGTTCTGGTCCAAGACCCTCCAGGAAGCCCGCGAGCACGACCTGGACGCCCGCTTCGAGCCGGTCGACACGGGGCTGGCGACGGTGCGGGTGTTCGACGTGACGTTCGCCGGGTACGGCGGCCATCCGGTCAAGGGCTGGCTGACCCTGCCCGCGGCGACGGCGGAACCGGTGCCGCTGGTCGTGGAGTTCGTCGGCTACGGCGGGGGCCGCGGCCTGCCCCACGAGCACCTGCTGTGGGCGTCGACGGGACGCGCGCACTTCATCATGGACACCCGTGGCCAGGGCAGCGCCTGGGGCGGCGGTGGCGGTACCGCCGATCCGGTGGGCGCCGGGCCGGCGTTCCCCGGTTTCATGACCCGGGGCATCGACGCGCCCGAGAACTACTACTACCGCCGGGTGTTCACCGACGCGGTGCGTGCCGTCGAGGCGGCCCGTTCGCACCCGCTGACGGACGCGACGCGGACCGTGGCGCTCGGCGCGAGCCAGGGCGGCGGCATCACGATCGCCGTGGGCGGTCTGGTGCCGGACCTGACGGCGGTCGCGCCGGACGTGCCGTTCCTGTGCGACTTCCCGCGCGCGGCGACACTGACGGACCGTCACCCGTACCGGGAGATCGGCCTGTTCCTCAAGACGCACCGCGGCCGCACGCAGGACGCGCTGCGCACCCTGTCCTACTTCGACGGCGTGCACTTCGCCTCCCGCGGCTCGGCGCCGGCCCTGTTCTCGGTGGCCCTGGAGGACCAGACGTGCCCGCCGTCGACGGTGTTCGCGGCCTTCAACGCGTGGGCGCACGACGACCGGACGATCGAGGTGTACGACTTCAACGACCACGAGGGCGGGGGGCCCTACCACGAGGCTGCCAAGGTGCGCTGGCTGCGGTCGTACGCGTGAGGTCCTGACCGCCGCCCTCCCTCCGGTCGCCGGCTCCTCCCCTGGCCCCGACCTCCGCTCCGCCCGCGCCCTTCCCTCCTGTCCGACCGGTCGGTATGTTCAGGGGGTTCCGGGCCGCGGAGCCGCGGTCCGGGGACGACGGCGGATCACGGAGGGCCCATGAGCGAGCACGTGCCCGAGGTGCACGGCCACTGCGACGAGCGTTTCGCGGCGGTGCGCACCGCGTTCGAGGAGAACTTCCGGGAGCGGGGTGAACTGGGTGCCGCCGTGACCGTCACGGTCGGCGGCGAGACCGTGGCCGACCTGTGGGGCGGCTGGGCCGACCGGGCGCGCACGCGCGCGTGGGAGCGGGACACGCTGGTCAACGTGTGGTCGACGTCGAAGGGACCGACCGCGCTGTGCGCGCACGTCCTGGCCGACCGGGGCCTGCTCGACCTCGACGCCCCGGTCGCCGCGTACTGGCCGGAGTTCGCCGCGGCGGGCAAGGAGGGCGTCCTCGTCCGGCACCTGCTGTCGCACCGCGCGGGACTGGCGGGACTGCGCGAGCCGCACACGCTGGAACAGCTCTACGACTGGGAGCTGACCACCGCCCGCCTCGCGGCGGCGGAGCCCTGGTGGGAACCGGGCACCCGGTCCGGCTATCACCCCCTCACCTACGGCTTCCTGGTCGGTGAGGTCGTGCGACGCGTCTCGGGGCTGCTGCCGGGCGCCTTCCTGGAGCGTGAGGTGACGGGACCACTGGGGATCGACTTCACCATCGGGCTGCCGGAGGAGGAGACCGGGCGGGTGGCGGAACTGGTGCATCCGCCCGCCGCGTCGGGCAGCGAACAGGCCGCCCTCCTCAGCCGGTTGCCGCCCGTGGCCGTGGCCGCGCTGACCAATCCCCCGACGGGCGCCGCGGAGGCGAACACCCCCGCCTGGCGGGCCGCGGAGATCCCGGCCGCGAACGGCCACGGCACCGCGCGGGCGGTCGCCGCCCTGTACGGCCTCCTGGCGGGCGACTCCCCGGGCGGTCGGCGCGTGCTGTCCCCTGAGGCGGCCGAACGGGTGCGCGAGGGCCAGGGCGGCTGCCGGGACCTGGTGCTGGGCGCCGGCCTCGGCCAGGACACGGAGATCGGGCTCGGCCTGTGGCTGAGCGGCCCGCACGGCTCCTACGGGCCCAACCCGCGGGCTTTCGGACACGACGGCTTCGGCGGCTCGTGCGGTCTCGCCGATCCGGAGGCCGGGTTGTCGCTGGGTTACGTGATGAACCGCATGGGGCCTCACATCGCGGACGATCCGCGCAAGACGGCGCTGGTGCAGGCCGTGTACAGCGCGCTGTGAGGGGGCGGCGGGCGGTCCGGTTCCGGCCGTTCGGCCCGCCCGCCCCGACACGTCCGGCACACCCCGACGCCCCGCCCGCCTCAACGCGTGCGCCCCGCCCGCCTCAACGCGTCCGGCGCGCCTCGACCATCCGGGCCCGTGGGCTCCCGTCGCCCCGCGTCCCGAACTCGGGCAGGGCGCGCAGCTCCACCCGGAACCCGGCGCGCTCCAGCTCCCGGCGGACCTCGCCCAGCCGGAAGGCCCGGTAGTACATCACGAACGGGGGGCGCCACACGGCGTTGCGGACCCGCATCACCGCGTCGAAGCCGAGGAGGGTCCAGAAGGCGGGGTGGACGGCCGGGGCGGCGCGGGCACCGGGAACGCGAACCGGCCGCCCGGCCGCAGCGCACCGTGCACCTGGGCGAACAGGCCGGGCAGCTCCCCGGGCAGGAAGTGCCCGAACGCGCCGAAGCTGACGACGAGGTCGAAGGCGTCCGTGAACGGCAGGGCGCGCGCGTCCGCCCGCACCCAGGACACCCGCGGCCGCGGGGCCGGGCGCGCCCCCGGGCGACGTCGAGCATCCCGGCGCTGAAATCGACCCCGGTGACGCTGCTCCGGCAGAGCGTGGCCAGCGCGTCGACGCCTGCGCCGGTGCCGCAGCACAGGTCGAGGCCGTCGTCGTAGGGGCCGGTGCGGCGCAGGGCCGACGTGACCGCGTCGAGGACCGGGGCGGAGGTGCGGAACGGCGTGTGGTCGAACTTCGGCGCGAGGAGGTCGTAGCCGTGCTCGACGGACGACAGCGCCTGGACGGCGAGTTCGCGCAGCGTGGGACCTTCGGGGCTGAACACCTGCGTCAGCCTACGGCGGTACGGCGCCGGAGGTGCGCCAGAACTCGCTCGCACCAGCGCAGGTTCTCCTCCTCGAAGGCGATGCCGGCCATCAGCGTCAGGTAGGGGCCGATCCGGTCGGCCTCGCCGAGGAACTCCTCCTCGGTGCGCCCGGCGAGGAGCCGTTCGCGCACCCGCAGGTAGCGGTCGAGCTTGGCGCGCGCCCAGACCGTCCGCTCCTCGATCTGCGCGCGGGTCGTCGCGGGGTCGACGCCGACGCCGTCCATCGCCTGGATCTTGATGAGGAGTTCGTCCCGCACGGCGGTGGGCCGGCGCGGTGGTGCGGCGGCGAAGGCGCGCAGGTCCTCGCGGCCGGCCTCGGTGAGGGTGAACATCCGTTTGTCGGGCCGGCGCTCCTGCCGCACGACGCGTGCCGCGATCAGGCCGTCCTGCGCGAGACGCTCCAGCTCGCGGTAGAGCTGCTGCGGGGTCGCGGGCCAGAAGTTCGCGAGGGAGACGTCGAAGACCTTGGACAGTTCGTAGCCCGAGGCCTCGCCCTCCAGGAGGGCCGCCAGGACGGCGTACTTGAGCGACATGTGGACACGGTAACAGCAGGTGATTATTCTCATCCGCACCTAGACAACTATTTGAGTATGAGGTGATCGGATGCGCGCGTTCCGAGAGGCGGTCGAGGCCGGCGACCTCGACGCGGTGGAGGCCCTGCTCGCCGAGGACGTGGTGTTCACCAGCCCGGTCGTGTTCAAGCCCTACCCCGGCAAGGCGATCACCACGGCGATCCTGCGCGCGGTGGCGCAGGTCTTCGAGGACTTCCGGTACGAGGGAGAACTCGCCGGGGCGGACGGCCGCGACCACGCGCTGGTGTTCACCGCGCGCGTCGGTGAGCGGGAGCTGAGCGGCTGCGACTTCATCCACGTGGACGAGGACGGGCTCATCGACCGGCTGACGGTGATGGTGCGGCCCCTGTCGGGCGCGCAGGCGCTGGCCGAGGCGATGGGGGCACGGTTCGAGCAGATCGTGGAGGAGGCCGGCGCGCGCGCCCGCTGAACACACCGGCGGCCGGCGCGCGGGGCGAACCCCGTGCACCGGCCGCCACGCGTCGCGCGCGTCAGTCCTTGAGCTGGTCCAGCGTGGTCCTCGAGTCCGCCTTCAGCCAGTCGGTCACCTGCTCGAGCGACGGCGGGTCCTTGTCCTCGTCGTAGGAGGACAGGTAGGTGCTGTAGCTCATCGTGTACGTCGTCCAGCCGTCCCGGACGGCGAGCGTGGCGTAGAGCGAACCGCTGGTCGAGCCGCTGGTGGTGTCCTCGCTGACCAGGTAGGCCTCCTCCCCGAGGTCCTCGACGGTCTCCACGTCGTAACCGGGTACCTCTCCTGGTAGTTCTTCCACATGGCCGTGAACTCCGGCCCCGGGTCGGACTCCTTGTGCAGGTCCACCTGGGTGGAGAGGTAGGCGTCGGCGTAGCTCGACCCGGTCTTCTTCAGGTTGATGCTGCAGTAACTCTCGTCGAGTGCCTCGTCCTTGAGGGAGTTGTGCGTCGGTGAGCCGTCGTCCTCCGGGTACTCCCCCTCGAAGGAGGAGTGGTCCGTGCTGGAGCAGAGGTTCACCGGCGCCGTGTAGCCGCGCAGGTCCGCGCCGGCGTCCTCGCCGCCGGTCAGGAAGACGCCCGCCGCCCAGGCCGCCGAGGCGACGACCGCGCCCACGGCCACCCACAGCACGGCCCGTCCCGCCCCGCCGCCCGACGGCGGCGGCGGGGAACGGTCGGATACGGGCCCTGCCCGCCGTACGGATATCCGACCGCGGGCTGCCCCGGCCCCCCGGGCGGGCCGGGGTGACCGGGCCCGCCCGGTTGGCCGACCAGGGTCGGAGTGGCGTGGAAGTTCTGCGGACCGGGCACGGGCGCGGCCGGCGGCGGGAAACTCCCGCCGCTCCCGGGGCCGGCGACTGGGGATGCGGATACGGATACGCGCTCGGAGGAGCCGGCGCCCCGGACGGCTGCTCGGGCTCCTGCGGAGGCGTGGGCGGCGTGGACATGACGTGAAGATAGTGCAGCGCCGGAGGCCAAGTCCCGTGTTGTCAGGGATCGTTATGGTCCGGGGACATCTGATGCCGTTCGATGACATCACGGTCCGGACCAAGGGGAGTGCTTCGGGGACAACCGGCCCGGACGGCCGGGCGAACCTGGGCGCCCTCCTGGAGCGGATGCGCGCCACCCCGGACAACGCGATGTTCGTCCGCCGCGTCCGGCCGGCCCTCCCGGCCGCCTCGCGCGGGGTGGCCGGCGGAAGGTGCCCCGGCACGGGGAACGGTACGAGGACCGGCCCGCGTGACCGCGACGGCACGGTGCGGGCACACGGTGCGGACGCCACCGTGCGGACGCCACGGTGCGGGCGCACGGAGCGAGCCACTCGGCGGGCCGTGGTGCCGTCGCGTGCGGCATCCGGGTGCACGCGCCGCGCTGTGCGGCACGGGCAGCACGGGGAAACCCCACTTCATTCCTACGTTGCTCATATGACAATCGGATTCTCCTCTCAGGTCGCTGCCTCGGCCTGCGCGCTCTGCGTGACGGGCGTCCTGGTCCTCGGACCCGCCGCGGCGGCCGCTCCCGCCGGCACGGACCCCGGCCCGGCGGGCGGAGCGCGCGCGACGGCGCCGCGGCCCGCCCTGCTGTACCGCCCCGGTACGCAGGTCCGGCCACGCCCGGGAGCACCCGGCGTCCCGGACGTCTCCGCACTGTCGTGGCTGGTGGCCGACGCCGACACCGGCGACGTGCTCGCCGCGTCGAACGCGCACCGCAGGCTGCCCCCCGCGAGCACGCTGAAGACCCTGTTCGCCCTCACGGTGCTGCCGGTCCTGCCCGGCGGCATCCGGCACCGGGTCACGGAGGCCGAGCTGGCCGGGATCGGAGCCGGCAGCAGCCTGGTGGGAGTCGCCGAAGGGCAGTCGTACCAGGTCTCCGACCTGTGGCGAGGGGTGTTCCTCAACTCCGGCAACGACGCCGTGCACGTGCTGGCCGCGCTCAACGGCGGCTGGCGCACCACGGCCACCCGGATGCAGGCCAAGGCCCGCTCCCTGGGCGCCCTGGACACGCACGTGCTGTCCCCGGACGGGTACGACGCCCCCGGCCAGGTGTCCTCCGCCTACGACCTCGCGGTGTTCGGGCGGGCGGGGCTGCGCAACCCGGACTTCGCCCGGTACTGCGCCACCGTCGAGGCCCGGTTCCCGGGGCGCGACGGGGGGACGTACGGCATCGTCAACACCAACCGGCTGCTCAGCGGAGCGGACGGCGTCGAGCCGTACCCCGGGCTGATCGGCATCAAGAACGGCTACACCAGCAACGCGGGCAACACCCTGGTGGCCGCGGCCCGGCGGGGCGGCCGGACCCTCGTCGTGACCGTGCTCAACCCCCGCTCCGGCGGCGGCCTCGCCGTCTACGAGGAGGCGCGCGAGCTGCTCGACTGGGGCTTCGGGGCCGCCGGGCGGGTGGACCCGGTGGGCTCGTTGGACGGCCTGCGGGCGCGGCCGGGACCGGGGTCGGGACCGCAGGCGACCCCCGTGGCCACCAGGTCCCCCACCGCTCTCGCCGCCCCCGCGGCCCCCACTGCTCTCGCCGCCCCCGCGGCCCCCACTGCTCTCGCGGCCCCGCGGCCCCCGCGGCCGGCGACGGGCCCGGCCGGCCGAAGGCGGCGGTCGTCGCGGGCGTCGCCGCGCTGGGCGGCGCCGCCGTCGCCCTGGCGCTGCGGTTCGCGGTCCGCCGCCGCGCGGGACGATGACCGGCCGGCGGGGACGGCGGTGAGCGCCGAGTCCGGTGAGCACGGCCGCTCAGAACACCGACAGGCCCGTCAGCGTCGTGAAACGGTCCAGGGCGGCCACACCCGCCACCGAGTTCCCGCGTTCGTCCAGGCCCGGACTCCACACGCACAGCGTGCAGCGGCCGGGCACGACCGCGATGATGCCGCCGCCGACACCGCTCTTGCCGGGCAGACCCACGCGGTAGGCGAAGTCGCCGGCCGCGTCGTAGGTGCCGCAGGTCAGCATGACGGCGTTGACCTGCTTGGCCTGGCTGCGGCTGAGCAGGCGGCCGCCGTCGGCGCGGACGCCGTGCCGGGCGAGGAAGCCGGTGGCCAGCGCGAGGTCGGCGCAGGAGGCGGTGAGGGAACACTGCCGGAAGTACTGGTCGAGGAGGAGCGGCACCGGGTTGTCGATGTTGCCGTAGGACGCCATGAAATGGGCGAGGGCGGCGTTGCGGTCGCCGTGCGCGGACTCGGAGGCGGCCACCTCCAGGTCGAAGTCGAGCGCCTCGCTGCCGCTCTCGGCCCGCAGGAAGTCCCGCAGTTCGCCCGCCGCGTCCCCGGTGCGGGTCTGGAGGCGGTCGGTGACGACGAGCGCGCCCGCGTTGACGAACGGGTTGCGGGGGATGCCGTTCTCGTACTCCAGCTGGACCAGGGAGTTGAAGGGGTTGCCGGAGGGTTCGCGGCCGACGTGCTCCCAGAGTTCGTCGCCCTCGCGGGCCAGGTCGAGGGCGAGGGTGAAGACCTTGGTGATCGACTGGGTCGAGAACGGCTCGCGCCACTCCCCCACCCCGTACACCGTGCCGTCCGGTTCCGCCACGGCCATCCCGAAGCTGCGGGCGTCGCGGGCGGCGAGCGCCGGGATGTAGTCGGCGGGCCGCCCGCGGCCGGGCGTGCGGGCCATCTCCTCGGCGATGCGGTCGAGGACCGGCTGGAACTGCGAGCACATGATCGTCATCATGCCGCACGCCGGCCCCCTGGCGCCCCGGGGCGCCCGGCCGCCCCCGCGGTGCCGTCCAATCAGGCATGTCTTGCCCCGGCCTCCGCGCGCTGGCCGGGCCGTCGCGGGCCCGCACGTCAGGGTGGGGGTCCGCGGTCCCGTGGGCCGGGGACCGTTCGGCCATCCAGCAGACAGGAGCGACGTTGCGTCAGCGGAACGAACGCACCGCGGCCACCGGACCGGTGCGACGAGACGACCGGGACGACAGGGGCAGAGCCCGGACGGTGGCCGGTCTGCCGCGGAGAGGCGCCGCGGTGGGCGTGTGCGCCGCGGCGGTGCTGCTGGCCGGGTGCAGTCTGCCCGCCCCGCACGTCCCCGTCCGGGAGAACCCGCAGGGCGGACGGACGTTCTACGTCAGTCCCCGGGGCGACGACGGCGACGACGGCCGGACCCGGAGACCGCCTGGCGCACCCTGCGGCACGCCGACGCCCAGCGGTTCAAGCCGGGTGACCGGCTGCGGCTGAAGGCGGGCGCCCGGTTCCCGGGCACGCTGAGCATCGGGCAGGGGGACGCCGGGAACCCCCGTAGACCCGTCGTGATCGAGTCCTACGGGACGGGCCGCGCGATGATCCTGGCGAAGGGCACGCGCGCCGTCGAGGTGCACAACACGAGCGGCATCGTCATCCGCGACCTGACGGTCGTCGGCGACACCGCGGCCTACCGGTCACAGGACGGCATCGCCTTCGTCAACGACCTGCCCGGCGACCGGAAGCTGCCGTACCTGCGGGTGTCGGGTGTCGAGGCGAAGGGCTTCCGCAACGGCCTCCGGCTGCACGGCGGCCCCGGGGCGTCCGGCTTCCGGGACGTGGTGATCAGCGACTGCGCGCTGCACACCAACCAGGACGCGGGCCTGGTCGCGGACGGCCCCGCCTTCGCCGTCGAAGCGCCCGCCTACGCGCACGAGGAGCTGACCGTGCGGAGGGTGCGGGCGTACGACAACGTCGGGGACCCGCGGGCGACCGGCCGCAACACCGGCAGCGGCATCATCCTGGGCAGTGTCCGGCGCGGTCTGGTGGAACGCTCCGTCTCCCACGACAACGGCGGGCTGTCCGCGCCGAACGCGCCCGAGGGCCCCGAGGGCATCTGGACGTACGACTCGACGCGCATGACGCTCCAGAGGAACGTCTCCTACGGCAACCACACGGGTTCGCAGGTGGACGGCGGCGGGTTCGGCCTGGACAACAACGTCTCCCACTCGCTGGTGCAGTACAACCTGGCCTACGGAAACGACGGCGCGGGCTTCCTCGTGTACTCGGCCGTCCCGAACTCGGCACACACGGGCAACACGCTCCGTTACAACATCAGCCACAACGACAGCCGCAAACTCCAGGACTACGGCGGCATCGTCGCGTTCGGCGCACACGTCACCGGCCTCGCGATCTACCAGAACACGGTGCTGATCACCGCCAACGGCGCGGTCCGCGCGCCCGCGCTGCGGATCCAGCCCAGTCTCCGCTCCGTCACCGTGCGCAACAACGTGTTCGTGACGGACGGCTCTCCCGTGGTGGCCTCCCAAGGTTCCTTCGCCTCGTCGTACGTGCTGCTCCAGGGCAACGACTACTACAGCTCGACGAGGTGGAACCTGGAGTGGGGCGCCCGCGTCTACACGAACCTGGACGCCTGGCGCCAGGAGACGGGACAGGAGACGCTGGGCCCGCGGTCCACCGGCACCGACCGCAACCCCTGCCTCGCCCGGTGCCGCCGGCCACGGCCGGTCCGGACCTGGACGGCACTGGTCCGGCGCACGGCGCACTGACCGCCCGGTGCGCCGCAGCCCTGACCGGTGCCGCCGTGGACCTGAGGTCCCTGGGCGTCGACCGGGGTGCGGCGGACTACTTCGGGACGCCGCTGAGCGGGTCGCCCGGCGTGGGGGCCGTGCAGTTCGGCCCGACGGCCTGAGGGATCGTCACCGCAGACCGTCGCCCGGTCCGGGCGGCGGTACGGGGCGGGACGCCCCAGGGCACGGAGATGCCAGCCGGCCGCCCGCCAGGTCGCCGGGTCCAGGGCGTTGCGGGCGTCGAGCAGGCGCGGCGACCGCACCACCCGCGACAGCCGCACCGGGTCGAGGGCGCGGTACTGGCGCCACTCGGTCAGGTGCAGCACCACGTCGGCGTCCTGGCACACTTCCATGACGTCCGTGCGGTAGGCCGGTCCGGGCAGCGCGGCCCGCGCGTTGTCGAGGCCCTGCGGGTCGTGGACGAAGACGTCGGCGCCCTCCGCGACGAGTTCCGCGGTGACGGCCAGCGCCGGCGAGTCGCGCACGTCGTCGCTGTCGGGCTTGAAGGCGGCGCCGAGCACCGCGACCCGGCGGCCGGCGAACTTGCCGCCCAGGAGCTGGCGGGCGAGGGCGACGGTCCGCCGGCGCTGCCGGTGGTTGATCCGGTCGATCTGGTGGAGGAAGGACACCGCCTCCCCCACCTCCAGTTCCTCGGCGCGGGCGAGGAAGGCGCGGATGTCCTTGGGCAGGCAGCCACCGCCGAACCCGAGGCCGGCGGACAGGAACCGGCGGCCGATGCGCGCGTCGTGGCCGAGGGCGTCGGCCAGGGTGACCACGTCGGCGCCGGCGGCGTCGCAGACCTCCGCCATGGCGTTGATGAACGAGATCTTCGTCGCCAGGAAGGAGTTGGCGGCGACCTTCACCAGCTCCGCCGTGGCGGGGTCGGTGCTGACGTAGGGGACGCCGGCGCTCAGCATCGACGCGTAGACGTCGCGCAGCAGCCGGTCGGCGCGGGGCGAGGTGACGCCGACGACCAGCCGGTCCGGGCGCAGCGTGTCCTGGACGGCGAATCCCTCGCGCAGGAACTCCGGGTTCCAGGCGACCTCGGCGTCGACACCGGGACGCAGCCGTGCCGCCACCCTGCGGCTCAGCGCCCGGGTGGTGCCCACCGGCACGGTCGACTTGCCGACGACGAGGCCGTCCCGCGTGAGCAGCGGCGCCAGACCGTCGACGACCGCCTCGACGTGGCGCAGGTCGGCGGCGAGGGAGTCGGGGCGCTGCGGTGTGCCGACACAGACGAAGTGCAGGTCGGCGAAGTCGGCCGCCTCCTGGAGGGAGGTGGTGAAGCGCAGCCGTCCGGCCCGGGTGTTCCGGGTGAGGACCTCGGGCAGGCCGGGCTCGAAGAAGGGTGCCCGGCCTGCCGCGAGCGCCTCGATCTTCCTGGTGTCGGTGTCGACACCGAGGACGTCGTGTCCGACGTCCGCCATGCACGCGGCGTGCACGGCGCCGAGATATCCGTGCCGATGACGGTCAACCGCATGGACGTTCTCCTGTCGTGGGACCGCCGACGGCGGCGCTTTCAGTGGGCGTAGCCGTGAGGGTTGAGTTCCTGGAACCGCCAGGCGTCCCGGCACATGGCGGCGAGGTCACGGGTGGTGGTCCAGCCCCAGGCCGCGGCCACCGCGCTCGCGTCGGCGACGAGTTCGGCGACGTCGCCCGGTCGGCGGTCGACGATCCGGCAGGGGACGGACCGGCCGCTCGCCTCGCGGAAGGCGGCGACCAGCTGGAGCACGGAGGTGCCGGTGCCGGTGCCGAGGTTGAACACCCGCATGCCGGCGCGGTCGTCGAGGCGCTCGACGGCGATCCGGTGTCCCTCCGCGACGTCCATGACGTGGATGTAGTCGCGGACTCCGGTGCCGTCGGGCGTGGGGTAGTCGTCCCCGAAGACGTTCAGCCGCTCCCGTCGGCCCACGGCGACCTGCGCGACGTACGGCATGAGGTTGTCGGGGACGCCCTGCGGGTCCTCGCCGAGCAGGCCGCCGGGGTGGGCCCCGACCGGGTTGAAGTAGCGCAGGGCCAGCACCTTCAGCCGCGGCTCGTGGGCGCAGACGTCCTCCAGGATCCGCTCGCACATCAGCTTGGTGCGCGCGTAGGGGTTGGTGGGCGCCACCGGGCTCAGTTCGGTGAGGGGCACGGTCCGCGCGTCGCCGTAGACGGAGCAGGAGGAGGAGAAGACCAGCCGGTGGACGCCGTGCTCCCGCATGACGGACAGCAGGGCGCAGGTGCCGCCGACGTTGGTGTCGTAGTACTCGACCGGCCGGGCCACCGACTCTCCCACGGCCTTGTGGGCGGCGAAGTGGATGACCGCGTCGACCTGGTGGGCGGCGAACACCCGGCCGAGGGCCTCCCGGTCGCGCACGTCGACCCGGTGGGCGCCGGCGAGCGGGCGTCCGGCCGTCTTGACGATGCGGTCCAGGGCGTGCGGGGAGCTGTTGACGTGGTTGTCCACGACGACGACGTCGTGGCCGTGGGCGAGCAGTTCGACGCAGGTGTGGCTGCCGATGAAGCCGGCGCCGCCGGTCACCAGGATCGTTCGGGGCATCGGGTGACTCGTCCTTTCTCGGGGGACGGCAGGCCGCGGTGTCAGTTCGCGAGGAAGCCGTGCAGGTAGACGGGGAACAGCAGCAGCGCCCAGGCCAGCGGCACCAGGGCCACGAGGCCCGCGGTCAGCGGCAGGGCGGCGGTCCGCAGCGCCCGGTGCACACCGACGCCGGCCGACCTCGCGCTCTCCCGGATGTGCAGCACGCCGACGGCGAGGGTCACCAGCCCGTACGACACGGAGCCGAGCAGGCACAGGAACACGTAGCCGACCGCGGGCCGGTGAGCTGCCCGACCACGGCTGCGCCGGACAGGACGACGGTGATCAGGAGGTAGGGCAGCATCACCCGCAGGGGCAGCGGTTCCATGCCGTCGCGGGTCTTGGGCGTGACCTTGAAGACGACCTTCCTGGGCCGCACGCGCTGCACCAGGGCGGCGGCCACCCCCAGGCCACGTACGGCCAGCGGGTCAGCCCGAACAGCCAGCCCTCCCAGCTCAGCAGCGGCGCGTCGACGGGCCGCAGCAGGCCGCGCCGCCGCAGCAGCCCGGTGAGCAGGAGCAGGAAGAACGACATGGCCCAGAAGTGCAGCAGGAAGGCGCCGTAGTCGACGTTGATCCACGGACGGCCCGTCACGGCGGCGACCGGGGGCAGCAGCAGGCCGGCCGTGGTGGTCAGGGCGAGCAGCGGATAGTACGAGAGGGCGAAGGCGAACCGGATCCGGAGCCGGCCGGGCATGCGCCGCAGGTGCTGGGGGAGCATGCCGAGCAGCATCACCACCAGGCTCCGCGACCACTGGAACTCCTGGGTCACCATGGCGGCGAAGGTGAGGGGCCCGTCGCCGTGCGCCTCCGCGTCGATGGCGAAGGCCCCGTGCCAGCCGGCCGAGTTCAGCAGGAACGTCGTCGAGAAGTCCTCGGCCAGCTCGGGTCCGATCCCGCCGATGTCCCGCAGGGCGCGGGTGCGCACGGCGTAGTGGGAACCGATGCACAGCGGTGCCAGACCGTCGGAGTGGCCCAGTTGCATCGGTCCGTGGAACGTGGCCTCGCGGTGCAGCCGCCCGCGGGCCGACCACGAGGTGCGTGCGTTGGCGTCGCAGACGCTGGGGGCGGCCACGTAGCCGACGGCGGGATCGGCGAAGGGCCGGACCATCTCCGTCAGGTAGCGGGGGTGGGGCACGTGGTCGACGTCGAGCTGGGCGACCACGTCGTAGTCGGCGTAGCCCCAGTGGTCGTAGAAGTGCGCGAGGTTGCCCTCCTTGCACCGGGTGCGGCGGGGCCAGACGTCGCGGTGGTACGAGGGGACGCCGCGCCGGCAGGACACGCGCACGCCGTGGGCCGCGCACCAGGCCAGGATCTCCCGGGTCGGGTCCTCGTCGCACAGCCACACGTCGTAGGGGTGCGGGAAGTCCTGGCGCAGCATCGCGTCCAGGGTGGTGCGGGCGACCTTCCACGGCTCCGACGGCGCCCTGGTGACCACGAACGCGGTGCGCACCCCGGGCACCCCGACGGCCGGGTCGAAGGTGCGCATCCGCACCATGACGACGACGAAGTACAGCGGCAGGACGGACAGGTACAGCAGGAGCGCGCTGTTCACCGCGAACCCCGCCCAGCCGATCCGGTGCTCCGGACGCAGCCACCACTCCCAGAAGCAGACCAGGGCCGTCCACCAGCACACCGCGAGCAGGGACACCTTCATCCGGTCGAGGCGCCCCAGCCGGGGCTTCCAGGTGCCGGGCGCCGGTTCGAGCGGTCTGGCCGGCTTGCCGAAGACGGGCCCGTCGGCCGGCGTGTCGACGACGTTCCCGGCCGAGAGGGTGTACAGACGGTTCCGCAGGGACCCTTCGCCGGTGCCCGGCAGGTGCCGGGCACCGTCCAGGGCGATGGCGGCCGGGCGGCCGTGATCGGTCTGGGTCACGACGCCGTGCCGGTCGCGCCGACCGGGCACGACCGCTCGGGGACGACGCCGTCCTGCTGCCCGCCGCGGATCGCCCAGAGCGCGGCGGCGATGTCGTCGGGCCGGGAGGCGAACCACCGCACCGTCCGGCGCAGACCGTCCTCGATGCCGATCTCCGGGATCCAGCCCAGCCGCTGTGCCGCCCGGGCGATGACCGGCCGGCGGCGGGAGGGATCGTCCACGGGCAGCGGATGGAACTGGACGTCGGCCTGGGACCCCGTCAGGCGCAGGACGGTCTCCGCGAGTTGCAGGACCGTCAGTTCGACGGGATTCCCCAGATTCACCGGACCGGGTTCGTCGTGGTCGAGCATGGCGATGATTCCGCGCACCAGATCGTCGACGTAGCAGAAACTCCGGGTCTGCTTTCCGTCCCCGTAGACGGTCAACGGCTCTCCGGCGAGCGCTTGGACGACGAAACTGGAAACGACGCGTCCGTCGTGCGGACGCATGCGCGGACCGTACGTGTTGAAGATCCGCACGATTCCCGTGTTGGTTCCGCGGTTCGTCCGGTAGGCCTGGGTCAGCGCCTCCGAGAACCTCTTCGCCTCGTCGTAGACGCTGCGGGGCCCGACGGGATTCACGTTCCCCCAGTACGTCTCGTCCTGGGGGTGCACCTCGGGTCGCCGTACACCTCGCTCGTGGAGGCGAGGACGAAGCGGGCGTCGTGGCGCGCCGCCAGGAGCAGGGCGTTCTCCGTTCCGCGGCTGCCCACGGCGAGCGTCTCCAGCGGACGGGCGAGGTAGTCGGGGGGCGAGGCGGGGCTGGCCAGATGGGCCACCGCGTCGACGGCGCCCGGTACGTCGACCGACCGGCTGACGTCGCCGCGGACGAGTTCGAAGGCGGGGTTTCCGAGGAAGGGGGCGATGTTGGCGGGGTCACCGGTCGAGAAGTCGTCGAGGCAGACGATCTCGTCGCCGCGTCGCAGAAGCGCTTCGCACAGATGCGACCCGAGGAAACCGCCGCCACCTGTCACGGCCACACGCATGCATTCTCCTGGGTTCACCGAGGGATTCCATCGCTCCGCCCGGCGCGTGGTGGGGTGACAGACGTTCAGCAGGGCAGGAGGCGGGCTTTTTTGAAAGACCGCGAATTCAGCATATGAGCGTTATTAGCACTAATCGGAGAACGGCGAGAGAGGCTGAGCCGATCGGCCGGTAGCGTCCGGGAAGCCACGCCGGGCGTTCACGCCGGGGCACGGCGCCGAGGGGGTCGCGCCGCGCCGCGCCGGGCTTCATCCGTGGGTGTGACGACAGCCCGCGTGTCGGCCGGGTGCGGAGCGCCCGGCCCCGGCCGCACGCGGGATGCCGTTCCTCAGAGCGCCTTCGTCGTGCCGCTGCCGGCGAGTGTCTCCGGGCGCAGCAGGGCGGCGAGCCGCTCGGCGGGGAGCAGGCCCTTCTCCAGGACGAGTTCGGCGACGCCGCGGCCGGTGACGAGGGCCTCCTTGGCGATGTCGGTGGCCGCCGTGTACCCGATGTGCGGGTTGAGGGCGGTGACCAGGCCGATGGAGTTCTCGACGCTCGCGCGCAGCACCTCGGTGTTGGCGGTGATGCCGGACACGCAGCGCTCGGCCAGGGTCAGGCAGGCCGTGCGCAGGTGGGTGACCGACTCGGACAGGGAGTGCAGGATGATCGGCTCGAAGGCGTTGAGCTGGAGCTGTCCGGCCTCGGCGGCCATGGTGATGGTGACGTCGTTGCCGATCACCTCGAAGGCGACCTGGTTGACGACCTCCGGGATCACCGGGTTGACCTTGCCGGGCATGATGGACGAACCGGCCTGCACGGGCGGCAGGTTGATCTCGCCGAGCCCGGCGCGCGGCCCGGAGGACAGCAGGCGCAGGTCGTTGCAGCTCTTGGAGAGCTTGACCGCGATCCGCTTGAGCACGCCGGACACCTGGACGAACGCGCCGCAGTCCTGGGTCGCCTCGACGAGGTTGGCGGCGGTGACGAGCGGCAGGCCGGTGATCCCGGCGAGGTGGCGGCGGGCCGACTCGGCGTAGCCGGCCGGCGCGTTGAGCCCGGTGCCGATGGCGGTGGCGCCGAGGTTGATCTCGTGGATCAGCTCGGCGGCCTCGGCGAGGCGGCCGCGGTCCTCGTCGAGCATGACGGCGAAGGTGGAGAACTCCTGCCCGAGGGTCATCGGGACGGCGTCCTGGAGCTGGGTGCGGCCCATCTTCAGGACGTCGCGGAACTCGACGGCCTTGCGGGCGAAGGCGTCCTGGAGGACGGCCATGGCCTTGAGCAGCCCGCGCACCGCGAAGACGGTCGCGACCTTGACGGCGGTCGGGTAGACGTCGTTGGTCGACTGCCCGAGGTTGACGTCCTCGTTGGGGTGCAGGTGCCGGTACTCGCCCTTCGCGTGGCCCAGCAGTTCCAGGGCCCGGTTGGCGACGACCTCGTTGGCGTTCATGTTGGTCGAGGTGCCCGCGCCGCCCTGCACGACGTCCACCACGAACTGGTCGTGCAGCTCGCCGGCGCGGATCTCGCGGCAGGCGGCGACGATCGCGGCGGCCTTCTCCGGTGCCAGCAGGCCCAGTTCCTCGTTGGCGAGGGCGGCGGCCTCCTTGACGGCGGCGAGGGCGTCGATCAGGTGCGGGTGGGCGGAGATCGCGGTGCCGGTGATGGGGAAGTTCTCGGTGGCGCGCAGGGTGTGGATGCCCCAGTACGCGTCGACGGGGACGTCCCGGTCCCCGAGCAGATCGTGTTCGCGGCGGCTGACGGCGACGGTCATGAGGGTGCGGCCTCTTTCCGGGGAGGGGAGGGAGAGTGGGTGCTCGGGACTGCGGCCCCGGGCCGGGGCACGTGCCCCGGCCGGGCGGAGCGGGGGTCCGGGGCGGCGGGCTCCGGAGTCACGACGGTGAGGACCGCCGGGGACGGGACCGGAGACGGCCGCCGGGGACGGGCCGACGGGGACGGGCTCCCCCGGCCGGGCCTGCGGCCCCTCCCACGGCTCAGGCGCCGCCGGGCTTCACGCGCAGGCCGGCTGGGTGACCGGGTCGAGGGCGCGAACCGCGCGGACGCTGCCGACGGGTCGGCCGCCGCCGAGGAGCGGCTCGCCGGCGAAGGGCGTGAGCAGCGCGGGGTCGACGCCCGCCCGCGCGAGGGCGGCCGCGGTGACCGGGACGCGGGCCCGGTTCGCGCCGTCGGAGATCTTCACGGCGACGGCCCGGCCGTCGGGGAGCGCGGCGACCTCGACGCCCTCGAAGCCGTCCTTGGCGAGCAGGCCGGGAACGGCCCGCATCAAGGCGGCGACGTCCCGGCCGGAGCCGGAGACCATCTCGGGGTGCCCGCGCATCGCGTCCGCCACCCGCGCCTCGGGCGTGCCGGGCGCGGCGGTGGTGATGCGGGCGAGGGCACGCGCCAGGCCGTTCAGGGAGACGGCGAAGAGCGGCGCGCCGCACCCGTCGACGGTCACCCGGGCGACGCGCCGGCCGGTGAGGTCCTCGACGGTCTCGGCGACGGCCCGCTGGAGCGGGTGCCCGGGTCGAGGTAGCCGTCGAGGGGCCAGCCGTTGAGCCCGCAGGTGTACAGCATGGCCGCGTGCTTGCCGGAGCAGTTCTGGGCGAGGCGCGAGGCCGGGCGGCCCTGGCGTATCCAGGTGTCGCGGACGGCCGGGTCGTACGGCAGGTCCGTGACGTTGCGCAGGTCGTCCTCGGTGACGCCGGCCCGTTCGAGGATGCGCCGGGTGCCGGTGAGGTGACGTTCCTCGCCGGAGTGGCTGGCGGCGGCGAGCGCGAGCAGCTCGCCCTCGAGCGGGAGCCCGGCGCGCACCATGGCGACGGCCTGGACGGGCTTGAGCGCGGAGCGCGGGTAGAAGGCGACCTCGATGTCACCGAGCTGGAAGGCGACCTCGCCGTCCGTGCCGAGGACGACGACGGAGCCGTGGTGGACGCCCTCGGTCACCTCGCCGCGGACGAGGCGGGCGACGGGGACGTGGCGGGGTTCGCGGATGGCGGGCGCGTCGGCGAGAGGGCTGCTGTACATCACTGCCTGGTCACTGGTGGGTGGGCGGGGGCCGACGGCGAGGTCACGCGTCGGTCCGGGAGGGGGTGCGTGCGCGGCGGACGCGGGTGGCGTACGGGCCGGCGGAGAGCGTGGCGGCGATCGTCACGTCCTCGAGGTGCCGTTCGCTCGACGCCCGGGTCCGCCTTCCGGGGAGGAGTCGGCGCGCGGGGGCGCACGATGTCGGTGAGGGTCGTCTCGACGCGGTCGAGGTGGTGGCTCATGGCCTCCAGCGCGTCGGACTCGGAACCGTCGGTCAGCGCCTCGACGATGGCCCGGTGTTCGCGGTTGGACTGCTCGCGGCGCCCGCCCAGCTCGTTGAGGAAGGCCGACTGGCGCGCCAGGGCGTCGCGGATCTCCTCGATGACCCGGCGGAAGACCGGGTTCTGCGCGGCCTCGGCGACGGCGAGGTGGAAGAGGGTGTCCATCGCGACCCAGGCGGTGGTGTCGGTCTCCCGTTCCATCCGGTCCAGGAGGTGGGCCAGATGGTCCAGGTTCTCCGGGGTGCGGCGGACGGCCGCGTACCCGGCGACCGGGATCTCGATGTGGCGGCGCACCTCGAGCAGGTCGCTGGCCGCGTAGTCGCCGAAGGTGGGGTCCTCGACGGTGTGGGCGACGACGAAGGTGCCCTTGCCGGTCCGGGAGACCGTCAGGCCCATGGTCTGCAGGGCGCGCAGGGCCTCGCGCAGGACGGGCCGGGAGACCTCGAGGGTGCGGCACAGTTCCGCCTCGGAGGGGAGCTTGTCCCCGATGGCGTAGTGGCCACGCTCGATGGCGCCGCGGAGGTGGGTGAGCACCGCTTCCATCGCGCTGACGCGACGGGGTGCCGGACCACCTGTCTGGCTGTCTGACAGGTTCACGGAAGTGATACTCCGGGTGCCCGGAGGCCGCTGTCAAGGCGGGCGGGGGGAAAAACCCGGCGAGCGGCCGGCGAGCCGTCGGTTTTCCCGCCCCCGCTCGGGTCAGCTGTCGAGGACCCCCGTGGCCAGCAGCGCGAACAGCAGCACGCCCACGACGATCCGGTAGACCACGAACGCGTTGAAGGAGTGCTTGGCGACGAACCTCAGCAGCCAGGCGATGGAGGCGTAGGCGACCGCGAAGGACACGGCCGTGCCGACGGCCAGCGGCGCCGCGCCCGCTCCGGCGCCCAGGGCGTCCTTCAGCTCGTACAGGCCGGCGCCGGTGAGGGCCGGGATGCCGAGGAAGAAGGACAGCCGGGTGGCGGCGACCCGGTCGAGGTCGAGCATCAGCGCGGTCGACATGGTGGCGCCGGAACGGGAGAAGCCGGGGAAGAGCAGGGCCAGGATCTGGGAGCTCCCCACCAGCATGGCGTCCTTGAAGGAGATGTCGTCCTCGCCCCGCTTGTGCCGGCCCGCCCGGTCGGCCGCCCACATCACGCCGCTGCCGGCGAGGAGCGAGCCCGCGACCACCCAGAGCGAGGCCAGGGGGCCTTCGATGAGCGGTTTCGCGGCCAGGCCGACGACGACGATCGGGATCGTCGCCCAGATCACCCACCAGGCGAACCGGTAGTCGTGGTGGTGCCGTTCGCCCTTGTCGGCGAGACCGCGGAACCAGGCGGAGACGATCCGTGCGATGTCCTTGCGGAAGTACACGAGGACCGCGGCGATCGCCCCGACCTGGATGACGGCGGAGAACCCGACGACCGCGTCGTCGTCGACCGGGATGCCCATCAGGCCCTCGGTGATCTTCAGATGTCCGGTGGAGGAGACGGGGAGGAACTCGGTCACTCCCTCGACGGCTCCGAGGACGACGGCCTGGCCGACGGAGATGGCGCTCATGGGATCCTGTTCTGCGGGTGGGGCGACGGTGCGGTGCACAGTCCTACCAGCCGCGGGTGTGTTCCCCGGTGGTGACCGCACCGCCTGCCGTCACGACCACACCGTCTGCGCGATCCACACCCCGCGAAGGCGGCCCCGACGCCCGCCGCCACACTGGCGACGACGTTCGCGGCGGCGTGCAGTGCCGCTCCGGTCTCGCTCAGCCGCAGCGTCTCGTAGGAGAAGGTGGAGTAGGTCGTCAGGGCTCCGCAGAAGCCGGTGCCCAGGAGAAGCCGCAGGTGGGAGTCGGTGACGGCGGCACCGGTCACCAGGCCGAGGACGGCGCAGCCGACGACGTTGACGACGAAGGTGCCCCAGGGGAACACCGAGTCGTGCCGGGCCTGCACCGCGCGGTCGGTCAGGTACCGCAGGGGCGCGCCGACCATGCCCCCGGCGGCGACCAGCAGCCAGTTCACGACGACCTCTTACCTTTGCCGTCCGGTTCGCCCCGGTTCGGGCCGCGGCCGACGTACCGGATGACCTCGCACGGGTCGAGGATGACGAGCCCCTCGGTGACCAACTCGTCGAGCTGCGGCAGGAAGGCCCGCACGCGCTCCTCCGTGTCGACGACGACGACGGCGACCGGGAGGTCCTCACTGAGGGAGAGCAGGCGCGAGGTGTGGATCAGCGAGGAGGCGCCGAAGCCCTCGATGCCGCGGAAGACGCTGGCGCCCGCCAGCCCCGCCGCGTGGGCCCGGTGCACGATCTCGGTGTAGAGGGGCCTGTGGTGCCAGGTGTCGTTCTCGCCGACGAAGACGGTCACGCGCAGGGCGCTGCCGGTGAGCCTCGTCATCGCTGCCTCCGGATCAGGGCGCGGCGCGTCGCGGTGGCCGCGAGCCACACCGCCGTGAGCGCCGCGAGGGGGGTCGCCGCCAGGTAGGCCAGCGCCGTACGGGAGTGGCCCGTGTCGAACAGGCGCTGGAGGTCGACGGCGTAGGTGGAGAAGGTGGTGAAACCGCCGAGCACGCCGGTGCCGAAGAAGGGGCGCACGAGCCGGTGCACGGTCAGCGCCTCGGTGATCAGCACCAGGAACACGCCGATCACGGCGCAGCCGACGACGTTGACCCAGAAGGTGGTCCACGGGAACCCGCCGGCCGCCGAGGGCCACCACAGCGAGGCCGCGTAGCGGGCGGTGGCGCCCAGCCCGCCGCCGGCCGCGACCACGGCGACCGCCGGCAGCTGCCCCGCGCCGGCCGGCCTGCGCGAGGCGCCGCCGCGGAGGCTCTCGGTCTCCGGGGCCGTCATGTCGTACGTCTCCTGCCTCGTTCCCCGGTCGCCCCGGCTCGCGGGGCGATCACGGCTGGTCAACAGCGTAACGCCGAATCGATCGGCGCCGGCGGCCTCCGGTCGGCGTGCGAGGGCCCGGCCGCCGGGTCGCGGCCGGGCCCCGCCGTCACGGGGTGGGGTGATCGCGGGTCAGCGGTGGCCGAACCACGCCATCGACGACAGCGCCCGGTCGTCGTAGCCGAACAGGGCCTGGTTCTCCCAGCCGTTGCCGGACGCTGCGTCGGCCGGGTCCCAGCCGTTGCCGTCGACGGCGGTCCAGGTCGCCTCCCAGTAGAAGACGCCGAGGCCGCGGCCGTTCGGGACCGCCTCCACGATGTCCGCCACGGAGTTCATCCAGGCCAGCTGTCCGGCCGCGGTCGCCGGGTAGCCGGAGACGAGTTCGCCCGGCAGGTCGATGATGTTCTCGTGCGCGTCGTCGCTGTCGAGGCGGAACGGGTAGGCCGTCTCGGCGACGAAGACCGGCTTGCCGTAGCGGGAGGCCGCGTCGTCCAGCGTGGTCTGGAAGTCGGCCAGGGTGCCGTGCCAGTAGCCGTAGTAGGACAGGCCGACGGCGTCGAACTTCACGCCGTTGGCGACCGCGCTGTCGAACCACCAGCGGGTGCCGGCCAGGTCGCCGCCCTTGGCGAGGTGCAGGGCGACCGGGGTGGACGAGTTGACCGCCTTGACGGCGTCGTAGCCGGAGTTGAGCAGTCCGGCGAGCCGGCCCCAGTTGTCGGTGGAGCCCTCGCTCCACAGCATGCCGCCGTTGATCTCGTTGCCCACCTGGACCATGTCGGCGGTGGTGCCCTGGGCCTTCAGCGCGTTGAGGACGTCATAGGTGTGGTGGTACACGTCCGTCCTGAGCCGGCTGTACGAATGGCCCGCCCAGGCGCTGGGCTTGCTCTGGGCTCCCGGGTCGGCCCATATGTCGGAGTAGTGGAAGTCGACCAGGAGCTTCTGGCCGGCCGCCTTGACCCGCTTGGCCGTGGCGAGCACGCGCGCCTTGTCGTTGTAGCCGTCGGCGGGGTTCACCCACACCTTCAGGCGCGCGTAGTTCATGCCGGCGTTCTTCAGGACGGCGACCGGGTCGGCGGTCGTGCCCGACGCGGTCCGGTACACACCGCCCTTGGCCTCGCTCTTGGCGAGGGACGATATGTCGGCGCCCTTGATCGCCAGTCCGCTCGTGCCGGACGTGAAGGTCAGGTCGTCGACATTGATCCAGTTGCCGGCGTTCGCGTCACTGTTGACGCTGACCGTGCACTGGTTGTTCGTCACCTTGACCGGGACGACGATGCGGATCCATCCGCTCGCCGAGACCGGCAGGTCGGTGCGCTGCTCGGCGCCGCCGCAGTTCTTCAGGGCCAGGTAGGCCGACTTCTGGCCGCCGCCGGAGCGCACCCAGGCGGTGAGCTTGTAGGCGCCGTTGGTCAGCCCGGACAGGTACTGGTAGGTCTCCACCTTGTAGGCGGCGGACGACCAGTGGCTGAGGCGGTGGCTGCCGCCGTGCCCGCCGGACTCGGTGAACGAGGCGCCGGTGTCGCCGTACTCGGACCAGCCGGCGGGGACGGCCGCCCCGGCGCCGTCGGCCTCGAAGCCGGCGTTGGTGAGCGTGGCGGCCGCCTGCGCGGTCTGTGCGGGCAGGGCGGTGAGCGCGAGCCCCGCGGTGAGCGGGAGCAGCAGGGCCCTGAGCGTGCGTCTGGGATGGAACATCGTCGTCCGTCGTCCCTTCGACGTGATGGGGGTGGGTCTCTCCCTCGGGATGAGGGACCCCCTCCGCCCGCGGCTCGCGGCTCCACGGGCGGAGGGGGAGTCGGCTCAGCCGTCGAGTCGTACGACCCGTACGGCTCCCGCCGGGACCGCGAGGCGGCCGGCGGCGCGTTCGCCCGTGAGCAGCTCGGTGCCGGACGTCTCCAGCGGCACCTTGGTGTCGGTGGCGGTGTGGTTGATCGCGAAGAGGTAGCTGCCGGTCCCGCCGGAGCGGCGCACGACCTCGACGTCGCGGGGCAGGCCGGCGCGCGGGGCGACCCGGGCGTCCTCGGCGGCCCGGCCCAGCAGGGCGTCCAGGCCCTCGGCGCCGAGCCGGGTGGAGACGTACCAGGCGGTGCCCTCGCCGAGGCGGTGCCGGGTGACGGCCGGGCGGCCCGCGGTGAGGCCGTCGGCGTAGGTCCAGACGGTCTCGGCGCCGCGCGGCTCGACGAACTCGGTCCACACGTCGCCGCTCAGCTCCGCCCCGTCCGGTCCGGTGATCCGGACGCGCTCGCCCCGCAGCAGCGGGGAGAACTCCTCGACGGTGAGGCCGAGGACGTCGCGCAGCGCGCCCGGGTAGGGGCCCTCGTGCACGGCGTCGTGCTGGTCGACGATGCCGGAGAAGTACGACACGACGAGCGTGCCGCCGCCTTCGACGTACTCCCGGAGGTTGTTCCCGGCCGCTTCCGTCATCAGGTACAGGGCGGGCACCACGACCAGCGGGTACTTCGCGAGGTCGGCCTCGGGGTGGGCGAAGTCGACGGTGAGGTGGCGGTCGTAGAGGGCCTCGTAGAAGGCGTCGGCGCGCTCGCGCGCGTCGTGGTCCTCGCTGGGGCGCCAGTCGAGGTTCTGCGCCCACCAGGAGTGCCAGTCCCACAGGACGGCGACGTCGGCCTCGGTACGGGTGCCGCGGACGGCGCTCAACGACTCGACGGCCGCGCCGAGTTCGACGACCTCGCGCCACACGCGGGTGTCGGTGCCGCCGTGCGGGACCATCGAGGAGTGGAACTTCTCGGCGCCGCGCCGGGACTGCCGCCACTGGAAGAACATGGCGCCCTCGGAGCCGCGGGCCACGTGGCCGAGGGAGTTGCGGGCCATCTGGCCGGGGGCCTTGGCCGGGTTGCGGGGCTGCCAGTTGACGCCCGAGGTGGAGTGCTCCAGGAGGATCCAGGGGCGCCGCCGGCGACGGAGCGGGTGAGGTCGGCGGCCATCGCCAGGTTGACGTGGGTGCGGCGGCCGTCGGTGATCAGGTAGTGGTCGTTGGTGACGATGTCGACCTCGCGGCCCCAGGCCCAGTAGTCGATCGAGTCGCACTGGCTGAGGGCGGTCATGAAGTTGGTGGTGACGGGGACGCCGGGCGCGAGGCGGTGCAGGATGTCGCGCTCCATACAGAAGTTCTCGCGCAGGGTGGCGTCGGCGAAGCGCCGGTAGTCGAGTGCCTGGCCGGGGTTGCCGACGGTCGGGGTGGTGCGCGGCGGGTTGATGTCGTCGAGGGCCGCGTAGCGCTGGCCCCAGAAGGCGGTGCCCCAGGCCTCGTTGACCGCGTCGACGGTGCCGTACGTCCTCTCCAGCCAGCGGCGGAAGTGGGCGGCGCAGGACTCGCAGTAGCAGGCCGAGACGGGGACGCCGTACTCGTTGTGGACGTGCCACATCGCGAGCGCCGGGTGGTCGCCGTAGCGCTCGGCGAGCCGGGTGGCGATGTTCGCCGCGGCCGCGCGGTAGTCGGCGTTGCTGTGGCAGATCGCCCCGCGCGAGCCGAACTCGTGGCGGACGCCGTCGGCGGTGACGGGCAGGGCCTCGGGGTGCGCGCGGTAGAACCAGACAGGCGGGGCCACGGTGGGCGTGCCGAGGTCGACGCGGATGCCGTTCTCGTGCAGCAGGCCGATGATCCGGTCGAGCCAGCCGAAGTCGTACTCCCCCGGCGCGGGTTCCAGGAGCGCCCAGGAGAAGATCCCGATGCTCACCATGGTGACGCCGGCCTCGCGCATGAGCCGGACGTCCTCCTGCCAGACGCTTTCCGGCCACTGCTCGGGGTTGTAGTCCCCACCGAAGGCGAGCCGGGTGAGGCCCTTGGGGGTGGTCTCCGGCATGGATTTCTCCCGATAGATCGATCATTTGGGAACGTGCACACACGTTTTCGGCGATGCGAGCCCAACATAACCGCACAGCAACAACCATTGACAAGTGTCCGGGATGTTTCTCTACTGTGAACGCTCACAGAAGCATGGCAGGGCCTCGCGACGGGCGAGGACACCGGTTCATGTGACGCATGGCAGGTTCCCGCAGCAGGTGGGAACCCCGGTCAGGGGAGAAACCCATGCCCAACACCCAGCGCCGGCGGCTCTTCAAGGTCGCAGCGTCCGCCGTCGCCGTCGCGCTCGGCGCCACCGCACTCGCCGCCTGCGGCTCGTCCGACGACGACGAGGCCCGGTCGGGGCCGGTCTCGCTCACGTACTGGACGTGGACGCCCGGCATGGACAAGGTCGTGGACCTGTGGAACAAGGGACCGGGCAAGAAGGAGCAGATCACCGTCACGGTGAAGAAGCAGGCGTCCGGCGACACGCTGGTCACCAAGATCCTCACCGCGCACAAGGCGGGCAAGGCCCCCGACCTGGTCCAGGCCGAGTACCAGGCGCTGCCGACGCTGGTCAGCAACGACGCGCTGGCGGACATAGCGAAGGACGTCGGTGACGCGAAGAGCAAGTTCGCCGACGGCGTCTGGCAGCAGACGACGCTGGGCACGGACGCGGTCTACGCGGTGCCGCAGGACATCGGCCCGATGATGTTCTACTACCGCGAGGACCTGTTCGAGAAGTACGGCCTGACCGTCCCCACCACCTGGGAGCAGTTCGCCGAGACCGCCCGCGCGCTGAAGAAGAAGGCCCCCGACACGGACCTGACCACCTTCTCGGCCAACGACTCCGGACTCTTCGCGGGCCTCGCCCAGCAGGCCGGCGCCAAGTGGTGGACCACCGCCGGCGACAAGTGGCAGGTCGGCATCAACGACGCGGCCACCAAGAAGGTCGCCGACTTCTGGGCGGCCTCGTGAAGGAGGGCGCCGTCGACAACCAGCCGATGTACACCCCGGCCTGGAACAAGGCGCTCAACACCGGCAAGCAGATCGCCTGGGTCAGCGCCGTGTGGGCACCGGGCACCCTGACCACCGCCGCCCCGGACACCAAGGGCAAGTGGGCCATGGCCCCGCTCCCCCAGTGGTCGCAGACCGACAACGTCACCGGCAGCTGGGGCGGTTCGTCCACCGCCGTCACCACGGACTCGAAGGACAAGGAGGCCGCCGCGAAGTTCGCCGCCTGGCTGAACACCGACGGCGACGCGCTCAACGCGCTGGCCAAGGAGAGCGGCATCTACCCGGCCTCCACCTCCGCCCAGCTCAGCGGCGCCTTCATCAACCCGCCGGAGTACTTCTCGAACCAGGCGGACTTCTACACCACCGCCGCGAAGATCGCGAAGACCACGGCCCCCTCCGCCTGGGGCCCGAACGTGAACGTCGCCTACACGACCTTCAAGGACGCCTTCGGCGCCGCCGCGAAGAACAGGTCGGACTTCTCCGCCGCCCTGGACGAGATGCAGGCGGACACCGTCGCCGACATGAAGAAGCAGGGCTTCGAGGTCTCCGAGTGACGAGCGCACGCCGGAAGCCGTACGGGGTCAAGGGGCCCCGTACGCCTTCCTCCTCCCCGCCACCGTCCTGTTCGCCCTGTTCTTCGCGCTGCCCATCGGGTACGCGGTCTGGCTCAGCTTCCGCAAGGTGAAGGTGTCCGGCCTCGGCCTGGGCTCCGGCGCCCGCAAGGAGGTCTGGGCCGGCCTGGAGAACTACGCCGACGCCTTCACCGACAGCGAGCTGCTGGACGGCACCCTGCGCGTCCTCGGCTACGGATGCATCGTCGTCCCGGTGATGCTGGGCCTCGCCCTGGTCTTCGCGCTGATGCTCGACTCCGACAAGGTGCGGCTGGCCCCGTTCACCCGCCTCGCGATCTTCCTGCCGTACGCCGTCCCCGGCGTCGTGGCGGCGCTGCTGTGGGGCTTCCTGTACCTGCCGGACGTCAGCCCGTTCTACTTCGTGCTGGACCGGCTGGGCCTGCCGCAGCCGGACCTGCTGGACGGCGGCCCGCTGTACCTCGCCCTGTCCAACATCGCGGTGTGGGCGGCACCGGCTTCAACATGATCGTCATCTACACCTCGCTCCAGGCCATCCCGGCCGAGGTGTACGAGGCGGCCAAGCTGGACGGCGCCACCCCGCTGCAGATCGCGCTCCGGATCAAGATCCCGATGGTGGCGCCCTCGCTGGTGCTGACCTTCTTCTTCTCGATCATCGCGACCCTCCAGGTGTTCAACGAACCGACGACCCTCAAACCGCTCACCAACTCCGTCTCCACGACGTGGAGTCCGCTGATGAAGGTGTACCGGGACGCGTTCGGCACCGGTGACATCCACGCGGCGGCCGCCCAGGCCGTGATCATCGCCATCGCCACGCTGCTGCTGTCCTTCGGCTTCCTGCGGGCCGCGAACCGTCGCAACAAGCAGGGGGCAGCCCAGTGAGTTCTCTCGCCGTCCACAAGGCCCCGTCCGCGGCCGGCACCACGGGCGCCGACCGCAGCCGCCCGCCGCTGCGCCGCCGCATCGCCCTGGTCCCCACGATCACACTGCTGCTCGGCGCGCTGTACTGCCTGCTGCCGGTGGCGTGGGTGGTGATCGCGTCCACCAAGTCGGGCAGCGAACTCTTCTCCACCTTCACGTTCCTGCCGGGCAGCGGCTTCACCGACAACATCAAGGACCTGAACGCCTACCGCGACGGCGTCTACTGGAAGTGGATGGGCAACTCCGCCCTCTACGCCGGTCTCGGCGCCCTGTTGTCGACGTGCGTCTCCGCGTTCAGCGGCTACGCGCTGGCGACGTACCGCTTCCGCGGTCGCGAGACGATGTTCAACGTCCTGCTGGCGGGCGTGCTGATGCCGCCGGTCATCCTGGCCGTCCCGCAGTACCTGCTGATGGCCCAGGCCGACCTCACGGACTCCTACTGGTCCGTGCTGCTGCCGCAGATCCTCTCCCCCTACGGCGTCTACCTCTCGCGCATCTACGCGGCCGCGGCCGTGCCGGCCGACGTGGTGGAGGCCGGCCGGATGGACGGGGCGAGCGAGTGGCGGATCTTCACCCGGATCGCGCTGCCGATGATGATCCCCGGCATGGTGACGGTGTTCCTCTTCCAGTTCGTCGCCGTGTGGAACAACTTCCTGCTGCCGTACATCATGCTCAGCGACGACGAGAAGTTCCCGATCACGCTCGGCCTGTTCACGCTGTTGGAACAGGGCGCCAACTCACCGGCCCTGTACACCCTGGTGATCACCGGCGCGTTCCTCGCGGTGCTCCCCCTGGTGGCGCTGTTCCTGGTCGTTCAGCGGTTCTGGAGCCTGGACCTGCTGTCCGGGGCCGTAAAGTCATGACCATGAGCAACACCGGGGGCAGGCGCAGGCCGCCGACCATCCACGACGTGGCGCGCGAGGCGGGGGTCTCACGAGGGACCGTCTCGCGCGTGCTCAACGGCGGCCACTACGTCAGTCCGGCCGCCCAGCAAGCGGTCGACGCCGCCATCCGCAGGACGGGTTACGTCGTGAACCGGCACGCCCGCTCCCTGATCACGGGCCGCTCCGACTCCGTCGGCTTCCTGCTGACGGAGCCTCAGGAGCGGTTCTTCGAGGACCCCAACTTCAACGTGCTGCTGCGGGGTTGCACCCAGGCACTGGCCGCGCACGACGTCCCCCTGCTGCTGATGCTGGCCGGGACCGAGGACGAGCGGCGGCGCATCACCCGGTACATCACCGCCGGGCACGTCGACGGGGTGCTGCTGGTGTCCAGCCACTCCGGGGACCCGATCGCCACCGAGCTGCGCGAGGCGGGCGTGCCGCTCGTCGCCTGCGGCAAGCCGATCGGGATCGGATCGAAGGTCAGCTACGTGGCCGCCGACGACCGCGACGGCGCCCGGGACATGGTGCGCCACCTGCTCGACCGGGGCCGGCGCCGGATCGGGGTGGTCACGGGCCCGCTGGACACCCCCGGCGGTGTGGAGCGGCTCGCCGGCTACAAGGAGGTGCTCGCCGAGGCGGGCATCGGGATCGACGAACGGCTGGTCGTGTCCGGGGACTACAGCCGGGCCAGCGGTGACGCGGGAGCCGAGCGGCTGCTGGCGCAGGCCCCCGACCTGGACGCGGTGTTCGTCGCGTCCGACCTGATGGCACAGGGGGTGCTGGCCGCGCTGCGGCGGGCGGGCCGCCGGGTGCCGGAGGACGTCGCGGTCGGCGGCTTCGACGACTCCCCCGCGGCCACCTCCGCCACCCCCGCGCTCACCACGATCCGCCAGCCCTGGGACCGGATCAGCAGCGAGATGGTCCGCGTCCTCCTCGCGCAGATCGGCGGCGAGGACCCGGCCGCCGTCATCCTTCCGACGGAACTGGTCACCCGCGAGTCGACCTGAGGGCGGCCGGGACCGGATGACGGCGGGCCAGGAGAGGGGACCGCCGGGGCGCGCGGCGACGGAAGCACACCCCCGCCGCCGAGTTCGGTCACCGGTTCGATCGTCACGGCCCCCACCCGCCCTCCCTGCACGGCCCCGTCCGCCCTCCCGGCGTTGCCGCGGTGCATGCGACACCGCGACCCGCAGCGACCCGGAGGGCCGGCCGCGGGTCGCGGTGATCACCGCGGAGGTTCCGCCGCTGCGGATCCGGCGTCCACCGCGGCACCACTCTTCTCGTGACAGCCGCGTCGGACGGTCGTGCGGCGCCGGTGACACCCAGGGCCGAGGACGGCACCGCCCTGAGGCACGACCGCGGGAGGAGCCCCGCCGCCTTCCGCGGTCGCGGCGCGGCCGTTCACCCGGCATGCTCGACTCCGACTCCGACTCCGGTCGCACGGGCGAGGCGCCCGGATGCGACTCCGGTCGTACGGGGGACGTGCCTCGGACTGCTACTGCGGTCGCATGCGAGGGCGACCCGGGGCCGATGTGGCATGGCGTGCCCCGCCCCGAGGATGGCCGGGTGACCGAGATCATCGCGGGGCTGTACATGTCCCCTCCGGAATTCCTCGCCCTGCTGGGCGCCGTCGCGCTGGTGGTGGCGCGCTGGCTTCCCCCGCCGCCCGCCCACGCGTCACGGTCGCGGCGGGGGCGGTTCTCGTGCCGTCCGCGATCGTGCTGAGTGTGGTGGGGATCCGCTGGCAGATGCTGCCGGTACTGGCGGGCGCTGCCGTCGCGTCGCCGTTCGCCCTCTCGCCCCTGCTGCGGCGCCGTACCGGCCGGCCGGCGTGGCGGGCCGATGGTGGCTGGCGGTGCCGGGGTCGGTGGCTTGCGTCGGCCTGATCGCCACGGGTCCGGTGGCCGCCTGGGCCTTTCCCGTACCCGTGTTCCCCGAGCCGTCGGGCCGTTTCGCGGTCGGCACCCGCGTGGTGCAGTGGACCGATCCGCGCCGCCCCGAGAGCTTCACCGCCGATCCGCACGACCGGCGCACGGTCGTGGTCCAGCTCTGGTATCCCGCACGGAAGAGCCCCGCGGGCGCGCCTCGTGCTCCGTACCTCGGACGCACGGAGCACGAGGCGCGCACCGTTTCCGATGCCCTCGCCCGCGGGGTCGGCCTGCCCGGCTTCCTGGTCGACGGCGTGCCGCGGGCCCACACCCGTTCGGTCTTCGACGCCCCGGTGGCCGGCGGGGCGGACGGTTCCCGGTCGTGCTGTTCTCTCCCGGGTCGGGCGGAGTGCGTACCCAGAACACGGCCTGGGCGGAGGAACTGGCCAGCCACGGCTATGTGGTCGCCGCCCTCGACCACCCGTACGACTCCGCAGCCGTCGTCCTCGCCGACGGCCGGACGATCCACTCCGAGACCGCCTCCACCGGGGACCGGGACGAGGACGAGAAGCTGGCGGCCGGCTGGACGGCCGTTCGGGCCGCCGACCTCAGCTTCGTCCTCACCCAGCTGGACCGTCTGGGCGGAGGGGAGATCACCGGCCCGCTGACCGGACGCCTGGACACCGGTCGGGTCGCGGTCACCGGCCACTCCATGGGGGGTGCCGCCGCTCTGCTGGCAGCCCGGCAGGACCGCCGGTTCGACGCCGTCATCGATCTGGACGGCTACCCCCACGGCCCCGCCTCCCCCGCCCTCCACCAGCCGACACTCGCGCTCACCCAGGCCATCACCCCCGGAACCGACCCGCGTTACCTGCCCCGCCTCACCGAGGCCCTCGAGCTCAGCACCGCGACGAGCTACCGGCTCACCGTCCCCGGGGCCGCACACCTCACTTTCATGGACGGCCCCTCTACCTGCCGCCCGTACCCTCGCTGGTCGGCTCCCTGGGCCGCACCGAGAGCCCGCACGTCGTCGCCGCAACCACTCTCGCCTTCCTGGACACCACCCTGCGGCACGAACCCGGTGACCTGGCCGGCGTCCTGTCGGCCTACGGCGACCTCAGCGTCCACCACCCGGACGACGGCCGCTGACCGGCTGTTCCGGGCGGCCGACGGCGCGGCCGTTTTCCCTTCGGGCCCGGCCGCTCGATCCCCTGCCGCCGACTTGCCGAGGGCCCTTGCGCCCACATTAGTTGCACAATAAACAAATCGGGTTCCCGGTGTTACCGTGCAGGTATGGCAGCGAAGACGGCCGGAACGGACCTCGAGGACCGGTGGCGGGACATTCTGTCGGTGCACGCGCGCACGACGTGCGAGATCGACCGCGCGCTGCATCCGCACGGTCTCGGGGCGAGCGACTTCGAGGTGCTCGACATCCTGGCCGCCGAGGCGCCCCGGCCGGGCGACCAGTGCCGGGTGCAGAACCTCGTCGGACGCGTCCACCTGAGCCAGAGCGCCCTCTCCCGCCTCATAGGGCGACTGGAGAAGGACGGCCTGGTGGAGCGGTCCGTCTGCACGGAGGACCGGCGCGGAGTGTGGGTCGCCCTCACCCCGAAGGGCCGGGCCCTGCACGGCGAGGTGCTGCCGCTCCAGCGCGAGGTGCTGACCCGCATGCTGGCCGGCTGAGCCCGGCACGGCGGGGCCGCGGCACGGCGGGGCCGCGGCGCCCACGGGCCGGGCGCGGGGTGACGGGCGGTCTCAGCGGGCCAGCAGGGTGCGCACCCCCTCCGAGGTGAGGGTCAGCGGGTGGTCGCCCGCGGCGTCGATGGAGAGGGACAGTTCGCCCTCCGGCCACTGGTGGGCCAGTGCGCCGAGGGGCACCAGGCGGTAGCGGTCCACCCCGGGAGCAGGTCGGTCATCTCCGGTTCGGAGGTGAAGACCGGGACGACGGGCGCCGTGCCCGGCTGCTCCAGGACGGGCAGGGCCAGCATGCTGGGGTTGGTCACGTCCTCGTCGGTGGCGTCCTCGGGCACCGGCACCAGCACCTCGCAGTGCGCGAGGGTGTCCAGTGCGCTCGTGTCGCCGGTGTCCCTGGCCAGCGCGTCCAGCGCCCGCGCGGCGGCGGTGTCGTGGGCGGGTGTCTCCATGGCAACTCCCCGGGTAGCGGTGGTTGACGGGTCCGGCCACGCGTACCCAGTCCACCGGCGGGCAATCGGGCCTTCGGCCGTCCGCCTCGTCCCGCCCGCCGTCCGCCCGCCGCCGCGGGCGCCGCTTCCGGGGACGGCTACGGCGTGTGGCGCCGGGCCGACTCGTTCTCCTGGGCCATCCGGCGCAGCGCCATCAGGGCGGGTTCCAGCAGGACGGTCAGCAGCAGGGCCCGCTCGGCGCTCTCCAGCGGGTCGGTGAGGCCGTCGAGCTGGTCGAGGTCGACGGCGGCGATGCGTTCGGCGAGCCGGGCGTAGGCCAGCAGGGTGTGCCGGTCCACGGGGACGCCGAGCGAGTGCAGCGAGGTCAGGGCCCCGGCGAGGGTGGCGCGGGCGGGCGCCGTCTCGTGCACGCGCCAGCCCAGCTCCTCGACGAGCGCCTCGACCTCGCCGGCCGCCGGGTCCGGTGCGGGGGAACCGCCGGACGGCGACACGGAGCCCAGGGCGAGGCCGAGCAGGACGTGGGTGTCGCCGGGGTGCGCCGCCAGCGCGTCCAGCACCTCGCGGGTGGTGGCGACGGACAGCCCCGCACGCCGGTCAGCGCGCGGATCAGGCGCAGGCGGCGCAGGTGCTGGTCGTCGTACTCGGCCTGGGTCGCGGAGGTCTGCCGGCCGGACGGGAGGAGCCCCTCGCGGAGGTAGTACTTGATCGTCGCGACGGAGACGCCGCTGCGGCGGCTCAGCTCGGACATGCGCATCGGGACGGCTCCGCTCTGGAAATTGGATACCTCCACTGTCTAACATGGATAGCGAAGGTATCCAATTGCTCCGCCACGGATGCCTCTTCCCGTGCTGCCCGTTTTCCCGTCCCGCCTGTCTCACGGAAGGGCACAGCCATGCCCACCCTGCCCTGGACCACGGTCGACGAGCCCGCCCCCGGCGCCGAGGCCGTCGTCATGGCCTCCTGCTTCGAGGTCCGCTCCCTCAAGGACGTCCCGCGCTTCTTCCTGAAGTCCCTCGGCGCGTGGCGGCAGGTCACCCGCGCGCCGGGCGCGTACGGCGCCTCGCTCGTCGCCCAGCCCCTCAGGCGCACCTTCTGGACCCTGTCGGCCTGGGAGAGCGAGGAGGCCCTGTACCGGTACGCGCGGACCGAACCGCACCGGTCGGTCATGACCGGGCTGCGCGCCACGACGAAGGCCTCGGCGTTCACGTTCTGGCGGGTCCCGGCCGCCGGACTGCCCGTCGGCTGGGCGGAGGCCCGCCGTCGGCTCGCCGAGCAGGAACGCACCGGCGCCTGAGCAACACCACGGTCCGCGAGGTCGGCGGCGCGCTCGGCATCGCCGTACCGAGCACCGTGTTCGTGGCGCACGGCGGCACGCGGGGGCCGCAGGAGTTCGTCGACGGACCGCGTCCCGCGGTGTGGACCGGTGTCGCCGTGGTGCTGCTCGGCGCGCTGTGCGCCCTCGGCATCCCGCGCCGGCCGCGCGCCGGGGACACGGCCGGGGAGTCACCCTGACGAGGGGCCGCACCCTCGCGTTCCCGGGCCCGCGCCCACCTGAGCGGGGGGTCGCTTGAATGATCGAAGGAGGAAGTGGTTAGCATATGAGCGCCACCTAGCTCGAAAGAGAATCCTGTGACTGTCAACGACGACTCGTTCACCAACTGGAAGCACCGCGAGGAGATCGCGGAGTCGATGATCCCGATGATCGGGAAACTCCACCGGGAGCGGGACGTCACCGTCCTGCTGCACAGCCGCTCCCTGGTGAACAAGTCGGTGGTGAGCATCCTCAAGACCCACCGCTTCGCCCGGCAGATCGCCGGCGAGGAGCTCTCGGTCACCGAGACCCTGCCGTTCCTGCAGGCCCTCACCGCGCTCGACCTCGGCCCGTCCCAGATCGACATCGGCCTGCTCGCCGAGCACTACCGGACGGACGACCACGGCCTGTCGGTGCCGGAGTTCACCGCCGAGGCCGTCGCCGGCGCCACCGGCGCCCACAAGATCGAACGCCGCGAGCCGCGCGACGTCGTGCTGTACGGCTTCGGCCGCATCGGCCGCCTCGTCGCCCGCCTGCTCATCGAGAAGTCCGGGTCCGGCAACGGCCTGCGGCTGCGCGCCGTCGTGGTGCGCGGGGGCGGCGAGCAGGACCTCGTCAAGCGGGCGTCGCTGCTGCGCCGCGACTCCGTGCACGGGCAGTTCCAGGGCACGATCACCGTCGACGAGGACAACAGCACCATCGTCGCCAACGGCAACGAGATCAAGGTGATCTACGCCGACGACCCGAGCCAGGTCGACTACACGGCGTACGGCATCACCGACGCCATCCTCATCGACAACACCGGCAAGTGGCGTGACCGCGAGGGGCTGTCGAAGCACCTGCGTCCCGGCATCGACAAGGTCGTGCTGACCGCGCCCGGCAAGGGCGACGTCCCCAACATCGTGCACGGCGTCAACCACGACACGATCAAGCCGGACGAGCGGATCCTGTCCTGCGCGTCCTGCACCACCAACGCGATCGTCCCGCCGCTGAAGGCGATGGCGGACGAGTACGGCGTGCTGCGCGGCCACGTGGAGACCGTCCACTCGTTCACCAACGACCAGAACCTGCTGGACAACTACCACAAGTCCGACCGCCGGGGCCGCTCCGCGCCGCTCAACATGGTCATCACCGAGACGGGCGCCGCCTCCGCCGTCGCCAAGGCGCTGCCCGACCTCGACGCGCGGATCACCGGCAGCTCGATCCGGGTACCGGTGCCGGACGTGTCGATCGCGATCCTCAACCTCCAGCTGGCCCGCGAGGCCGGCCGCGAGGAGGTCCTCGACTACCTGCGGGACGTCTCGCTGACCTCGCCGCTGAAGCGCCAGATCGACTTCATCAGCGCCCCCGACGCGGTCTCCAGCGACTTCATCGGCTCGCGCCACGCCTCGATCGTCGACGCCGGCGCCCTGAAGGTGGAGGGCGACAACGCGATCCTCTACCTCTGGTACGACAACGAGTTCGGCTACTCCTGCCAGGTGGTCCGCGTCGTCCAGCACGTGTCGGGCGTCGAGTACCCGACGTTCCCGGCGCCGCGCGCCTGACCGACGCGTCCGGCCCGGTCCGCCCGACCGACATGTCCGGCCCGGTTCCCCCGGGCCGGACGCGTGGTGCGCCTCAGCCCGAGACCGTCTCCGGGCGGCCGGGCTCGGCCCACCGCGTGTGGAAGGCGCCGGGGCGGTCGGTGCGGCCGTAGGTGTGCGCGCCGAAGTAGTCGCGCCGGCCCTGGAGCAGGGCCGCGGGGAGCCGGCCGGCGCGCAGGGTGTCGTAGTGCGCGAGGGCCGCGGAGAACGCGGGCACCGGAACGCCCCGGCGGGCCGCGGAGGCCACCGTCTCGCGCCAGGGCACCTGGGCGTCGGTGATCTCCATCGCGAACTCCATCTCCCCCAGCAGACTGACCAGTTCGGGGTCGGCGTCGTAGGCGGTGCGGATGCGGTCCAGGAACGAGGCGCGGATGATGCAGCCGCCGCGCCAGATCCGGGCGACCGCGCCCAGATGACGGCGCCGGTGATCGCGGAACCGGGTGGCGCGTCGCCCGGCGGTCGCCCCCGTCGAAGTCCCGTCTCTCGCGGGGCGTGCCCCACGGGGTGCCGACCAGCCGGTGAACGCCTGGGGCGGACGGTTCACCGGTGGCCTGCCCGGGGCATGTTCGTCTCCGGGGCGGCCCTCGCCGTGCGGTGGCGTCCCGCTCGGGGCAGGCGACGTACGAGGGGGAGGAAGCGGTGGGTTGGACGACGGAGGAGTTCGGGGAGTCCCACGAGGGCATCGCGGGCGCGGTCCTGGCCGACGGCAGCGAGCCCAAGCCGGTGTACCTGGACTTCGGCAGCTGCGCCGACAGCGTGCTGGAGACCAGCGAGTGGTGGGCGTACGACGGCAGGCTCCGCCGCCCGAGAGCGGCCGGCTTCCGCGCGGCCTGCGCGTGCGGCTGGCGCGGCGAGACCCATCCGATCGACAGGGGGTGGACGGCCGGCGGCCGGCTCCACGACCTGGACGTCTCCGCCGCGCGCAGTGACTGGCGGGTGCACATCCGCGCCGTCGAGCGCCGGACCGTGCCGCTCCCCGAACAGCTCACGCACCTGATCCACCAGTTGGAGGAGCAGCTGACCACTCTGACCGAGCGGGCGCCGGTGGCCGCCCTCAAGGCCGTGACCACACTGGAGCGGCTGCTGCCCGACATCGGGCAGGAGGCGGCCCGGGCGGTGCGCGACGACGAGCTGTCCTGGGAGTCGGTCGGCACGGCGCTGGGCGTCAGCCCGGACCGGGCCCGTTCCCTGCTCAGCCGCTACCTGCTGCGTCACTGAGCACGACGGCCGTCGGTGCGCGGGATCCCTCCCCCGGCACGGCGGCGGCCGGCGCGGGCCCGCGGGAGGGGGCGGGGTGGGGTGCGTGGTCAGCCGCTGTGCACGCCGACCTCGTACAGCGAGTACCCCCACTGCGTGCCGCGCGCCAGGCCCTGCACGCGGACGTGGCGGGCGGGGGTGACGGTGAAGCGGGCGGTGTCCAGGCCGCCGTCACCGGAGGCCGTGGACCAGACCGTCCGCCAGTTCTGGCCGTCGGTGGAGAGATCGATCCGGTACGACTTCCCGTACGCGCGTTCCCAGTCGAGGGTGACGCGTCCGACCGGGTGCGTGGCGCCGAGGTCGATCTGCAGCCACTGGTCGTCGCTCCAGCCGCTGGCCCAGCGAGTGCCGGGATCGCCGTCGACGGCGCGGCCCGCCGCGTAACCGGTGAGGAGGTTCCACTCCTGCGAACTGGCCTTCGTGGCGGCGCCCTCGGCGAGGTTCACGCCCGCCCGGTGCGTCTCGGTGCCGCCCCAGGTGTCGAGGTAGGACTCGGCGCCGCGGAACAGGTCGTCGACCACGTCCTGGCCGCCGACCAGGCGGATGTCCTCGATCCAGTCGGGGACCATGCCGTAGTGGGCGGCTCCGTCGGTGTTGAGGTCCCAGGTGCGGTCGCCGGTGGTCTGCCGGTCGATGACGGACCCGCCGTCGACGCTGCGGAAGGGGTACGTCACCGGGTCGGCGGCGTCCGCGCCGCGCGGGGCCGGCCAGCCGCCGACGCCGTTCATGTCGGTGCCGTAGCCGTAGCCGACGCCGTACTTCTCGCGCAGGGCGTCCGTGCGCCCCGCCTCCGCGCTGAACTCCTCGGAGCCGTGCATGTACTGGGCGACGAAGCCGCCGAGGCCGTAGACCCGCTCGGTCCAGCCGAGGTCCATCCAGCTGTGCGAGGAGAGCACGCCGGGGTAGGAGGCGGACTCGAAGATGTCGAGGACGCGGCCGGTCGCCTTGACGCTCATGTGGTCGATCTCGAGCATCATCCCGCGTCGCATCATGCCGCGCACGGCGTACTCGCCGAGGGCGCTGAGCCCGCGGACGTTGCACCGGGCGTCCTCGTCGTAGGCGGGGACCTCGACGCCGGCCGGCAGGTCCTTCTCCGCCCCGGAGGCCGCGGTGCCGATGGGGTTGTCGTGCTGCGGGCCGGTGCACGTCTCCGTCTTCCAGAAGGTGCCCGTGGACAGGAACTGCCCGACGTTGATGGCCGTTCCGAGGCCGCCCTCGTCGAAGCGGACGCCGCACAGCGCGTTGTCGAACTTGTGGCACAGGAACATGCTGCGCACGCCGAGCGCGTACAGCTCGTCCAGGCCCTTGTCGATGTCCTCCTGGTCGCACTGCGCGACGTCGAGGACCTGCTTGCAGCCGAAGGGCTCCGAGGTCTCGACGCCGAGGACGACCGCGAGCTTGCCCTGCTCGATCACCCGGCGGGCCTGGGCGCTGTCGGTGACGATCCGGAACCAGCCCTTGCCGGTGCCGCCGTACATCCCGTCGACGTAGGCCTGGAGGTCGTACGTCAGTTTCGCCTGGAGGCGGATCGACGTCATCTCGTCGCAACCGCGGTCCTTGAAGAAGTACACCGAGCAGATCACGCCGTTGGTGACGAGGTCGTTGACGAGCACCCGCTGGCCGCCGCGCCAGGCGCGCTCCACCCAGGCGTAGTAGTTCTGCTGGTGGGTCAGCGAGTCGTGGGCGGGCCAGTCCTTGAAGGTGGGCCAGCCGACCGGGTCGTGCCTGCCGTCGCCGCCCCTGGTGATGTAGTCGAAGACCGCGAGGGAGCCGTCGGGGTAGTGCTCGGGACAGTCCTTGAGCGCGTCGGCGACGCCCGCCGCGGAGAAGACCTTGCCGCAGATGAGGCGGCCGCCGAAGGCCTCGTTGGCGAACAGGTGGTCGTGCGCGTCGACGAAACCGCGCACCTCCCCCCGGGCGTTCGTGCCGGTGAACGGTTCGCCGGTGACGCCGATCCCGGAGTCGGGGGCGGGCCGGGCGGTCGGGTTCCACCAGTCGGCGCCGGCCGCCGAACTCGGCGTCGGGCCGAAGGTCAGGGAGAGCACGAGCAGGAGCAACGACACGACGGTGAGCTGCCGGTGTCTGCGGTACGGGCGGCCGGTACTGGTCACTGCCCACGTCCCTCGGTCGACGGGAACGCGCGGTGACGGGCCGGGGACGCCGGGGATCCGGGGACGCCCACGACCCCACGAAGTTGTCATGACCGCGCAAGAGTTGCGACGAGGATCGCCACTGCCGGGTCATGAGTCAAGGGTCCGGGACGACCGACCTGATGGGACCGACCCGATGGGCGAGGACGGAACGGGGCCGGGGCGGGACGGGCCCGGGCGGGGCGGTCGGGGTGCACGGGGCGGGGCGGTCGGGGTGCACGGGGCGGGCGCGCCGCACGCGGGCCGGGCCGCCGTGGGGCAGGTTCGTTCGAAGAGGTGAACTGGTGTGCACACCGTGGCCGTTGGGACGTACGTTGTGCGGTGGAACCTGCACGCCTCGGCTGAAAGACGGACGCCACCCATGAGCGACTCAGCGACGACGCCCGGATCGTCGGTGCACCAGAAGATCGACACCTCGGTCCCGCACTCGGCCCGGATCTGGAACTACTGGCTCGGCGGGAAGGACAACTACCCCGTCGACGAAGAGGCCGGCGACGCCTACACCGCCGTCTTCCCCGGCATCGTCACCATCGCCCGCAGCAGCCGGGCCTTCCTGCGCCGCAACATCACCTACCTGGTGTCCGAGGCGGGCATCCGGCAGTTCCTGGACATCGGCACCGGCCTGCCGACCGCCGAGAACACCCACCAGGTCGCCCAGGGGCTCGCCCCCGAGTCCCGGATCGTCTACGTCGACAACGACCCGATGGTCCTCGCGCACGCCCGCGCCCTGCTCTACTCCACCCGCGAGGGCGCGACCGCCTACATCGACGCCGACGTCCTCGACCCGGACCGCATCCTGGCGGCGGCGGCCGAGACGCTGGACCTCGGCCGGCCCACCGCCCTCATCCTGAGCAACATCCTCGGTCACGTGGCCGACCACGACCGGGGGCGCGAGCTGGTGACCCGGCTCATGGGGGCCCTGCCGTCGGGCAGCTACCTCTCGATCAACGACGGCTCCCGCGGCGTCGACCCCGTCTTCGAGGCGGCCCAGGACGCCTACAACAGCAGCGGCGCCGTCCCGTACAACCTGCGGACCGTCGAGGAGATCACCTCGTTCTTCGACGGGCTGGAGCTGATCGAGCCCGGCGTGGTCTCCGTGCCCCTGTGGCGTCCGGACCCCTCCGCGACCGCGCCCGAGGTCATCGCCGAGCACGGAGGCCTCGCCCGCAAGCCGTGACGCGCCACGGGGCCGGCGTCGGGGCACCCGGACGGGGGCGCGAGCCTGCCGTCCGGGAGCGGGCCGGTGCCGGCGCCGCGGCCGGCCCGGGCTCACGTGGTCGGCCCGGGCTCACGTGGTCGGGGGCGCGCGGTGGTGCGACGCTGGACGGGAGAGCTGTCCGAGACAGAGCCGGACCCCGGGAGGCCCCATGGGACGGGACGTCCCGGCGGTGGTCTTCACGCGCGAGGACCGGCGCCGGTACCGGATCAAGATGCAGGAGTGCCTCGACGCGTTCGCCCAGATGCTGCGCGAGGACCGGTTCACCTCCGAGCGGCCCCGGGTCGGGCTGGAGATCGAGCTGAACCTGGTCGACGACGCGGCCGAGCCGGCGATGCGCAACAGCGACGTGCTGGAGGCGATCGCGGACCCGGCCTGGGACACCGAGCTGGGCCGGTTCAACCTCGAGATCAACGTGCCGCCGCGCCGTCTGACGGAGGGCGGCCCCGACGCGTGGGAGTCGGAGATCCGCGCCGCGCTGAACCACGCCGACGAGCGGGCCAGGTCGGTCGGCGCGCAGCTGATCATGGTCGGTATCCTGCCGACGCTGCGCCAGGAGCACATCGGCGAGGCCGCGCTGTCGGAGAACCCCCGCTACCGGCTGCTCAACGACCAGGTGTTCGCGGCGCGGGGCGAGGACCTGCGCATCGAGGTGGACGGTGTCGACCGGCTGCGCACGTACGCGGACACGATCACCCCGGAGGCCGCGTGCACCAGCACCCAGTTCCACCTCCAGGTCCCCCCGGAGGAGTTCCCCGCGTACTGGAACGCCGCGCAGGCCGTCGCCGGGGTGCAGATCGGGCTGGCCGCCAACGCGCCGTTCCTGTTCGGCAGGGAGCTGTGGCACGAGACCCGGATCCCCCTGTTCGAGCAGGCCACCGACACCCGTCCGCAGGAGATCAAGGTGCAGGGGGTGCGGCCCCGGGTGTGGTTCGGGGAGCGATGGATCACCAGCGTCTTCGACCTGTTCGAGGAGAACCTGCGCTACTTCCCCGCGCTCCTGCCGCTGTGCGACGAGCAGGACCCGACGGAGACGCTGGAGCGCGGTGACGTCCCCGAGCTGGGCGAGCTGACCCTGCACAACGGCACCATCTACCGCTGGAACCGCCCGGTCTACGCGGTCGCCGACGGCATCCCGCACGTCAGGGTGGAGAACCGGGTGCTGCCCGCCGGCCCGACCGTCGCCGACACCCTGGCCAACGGCGCCTTCTACTACGGCCTGACCCGGGCCCTGGTGGAGGAGGAACGGCCGGTGTGGTCCCGGATGTCCTTCGCGGCCGCCGAGGAGAACCTGCACCTGGCGGCCCGGCACGGCATCGAGGCGTCCCTGTACTGGCCGGGGATGGGCGAGGCGCCGGTGCCCGAGCTGGTCCTGCGGCGGCTGCTGCCGCTGGCGCACCGGGGCCTGGAGCTGACCGGGATGGACGCGGCCTGGCGGGAGCCCCTGCTCGGCGTCATCGAGCAGCGGTGCGTCACGGCCCGCAACGGCGCGGTCTGGCAGAAGGAGATGTTCCACCACCTGGCCGCCTCCCCCGGTGTCGGCCGCGACGAGGCGCTGCGGCGCATGACGCGGCAGTACATCGACTACATGCATCTCAACGCCCCCGCGCACACCTGGCCGGTGGACTGAGGGGAGCCGGCGAGAGCGGCGAGGCGACGGGAGAGCCGGCGAGAGCGGCGAGGAGGAGCAGGTCAGCGGCTGCGGGGCGCGTACATGATCACGGCCATGCCCGCGAGGCACACCAGGGCTCCGACGACGTCCCAGCGGTCGGGGCGGTAGCCGTCGGCGACCATGCCCCACACGATCGACCCGGCCACGAAGATCCCGCCGTACGCGGCGAGAATGCGCCCGAAGTCGTCGTCGGACTGGAAGGTGGCCACCACCCCGTACAGCCCCAGTGCGACGACACCGGCACCGGCCCAGATCCACCCCCGGTGCTCGCGGACGCCCTGCCAGACCAGCCAGGCGCCGCCGATCTCGAAGAGGGCGGCGACGACGAACAGGGCGACGGAACGGGCGACGGTCATGCCGACCGACCCTACCGGCGGCCCGCGCCCGTGATCTCCAGCGGGCCCCGGGACCCTCGCAGCCACATCCGCCGTCACCGGCGGTCCCGTCTCCGCGTCCGCCGTCCAGCCCCTCACCGCACCCGACGGCACCACCCGCACAGGTCGCGCATTCGACGCGGAAACTCCCGTCTCCTCCCGGGCCACCGGACGGGCCACAGCCCGCACACGCACTCATGCGCACCGGAACCCACCCGTGCGCACCCGACCGTCGGCAGTCCACATCCCTCAGCCACACGGTCGGCCCGGGCCCCCAGCCTGCCCGTCCGGCGGTTGCACGCCGAGGCCGGCCAGGACCAGTCCCGCGGCGATGAGCGGGCCCTCGGCCAGGGCGACGCCGGTGACCAGGGCGGCGACCCCGGCGGCCAGCGTGCACCGGGCCCCGGTACGGCGGCGCCGGCGAGGCCGTACGGGTCGCGGACCGTCGGGCGGAACGCGTCCTCGAGCACGGCCGGGCACTCGTCGTCGGACTGCGGCACGGCGCGCCTCCCTTCCCAGGGCGATCCGGAGCGCGGCCCTTCCGGGGTCCGGTCGCCCGCGGGCCGTCGGCCCGGCCTGCCGACGTGCTCCAGCAGCTCCCGACCCGATGCCCAACTGGCTTATTTCCTGGGGAAGTAGGGGCAAACTCCACCACCGGCCGCGCCTCCGGCACGATCCGCCGGACAGCCCCTGAGCGGTCGGCTCCGGAAATCCTTCGGGGTCGGCTTCGGGGCCCGGCTCCGTGTCGGTTCGTCGGTGGTCCGGGGCGGCGGGGTCGGGCCGGCGGGCAGCGTCGAGGGCATCCTCGGAGTGCCGGTGAACGTTCCTCGGCACCAGCCGTCCCCGGGGCACCGTCATGTCGACGTGAAGGTGGTCGGCGGCCGTTGGGCTCCTGCCGGGATTCCGGGGGCCGGCTTGATCGCGTCGAGGAAGCGGAATACCGGCAGTGCCCGCGTGGTTGTCCGCGGTTGTCGATCAGCAAGGAGACCCCATGTCCACGATCCGTCGTCCCCGTGCGCTGCGTTCCGGCGATCTCGTGGTCGTCACCGCGCCCTCGGGCCGGCTCGAACCGGGTGAGGAGCCGCTGCTCGCCCGCGGTGTGGCGATACTCGAGCGGATGGGTTTCCGCGTGCGGGTCAGCCCGATGGTCGACCCCGCGCGGGGCCGCTGGTGGGCGGCGGGCGCTCCGGCGGAGCAGGCTGCCGAGCTCAACGCGCTGCTCCGGGATCCGGAGGTGCGGGCCGTCGTCGCGCACACCGGTGGTCAGGCGACCATCGGTTATCTCGATCTGATCGATCTGGACGCGGTCCGGGCCGACCCGAAGCCGATCCTCGGCTACAGCGACATCTCGCTGCTGCACATGGCGCTGTACTCCAGGACCGGCCTCGTCGGCTTCCACGCCGACATCGCCACCCACGGTTTCGGCAGCGACTGGTACACGTTGGGCGACGAGGCCCGTCGGTCCGAACTCGTCGACCTCTACGCCCGTGTGCTCACCAAGGCCGAGGCGCCGGGCGTGCTGCCGCCAGGGGGGACGTGGGAAACCTGGCAGCCGGGCCGCGCGCAGGGACCGCTGGTCGGCGGCTTGCTGAACCGCCTGGTCCAGTTGCAGGCGACACCGTTCGCACTGGCCGCCGAACGGTTCGACGGCGCCGTCCTGTTCTGGGAAGAGCTGCAGCGGCCGGTCACGCGGATCTGGTGCGACCTGCACGCCCTGCGGCTGTCCGGTGTGCTGGACCGGATCGCGGGCATGGTGGTCGGCATCCCGAGCGAGGTCACGCCCTACGAGGACGGCGGAGACCAGGTCGGTCTGCGCGACGTCGTGCTCGACGTCCTGGCGCAGCGTGACATCCCCGTCCTCGCCCGGGTCGACTTCGGCCACACCTCGCCGAACCTGCCGCTGCCCCTCGGCGTCCGCGCGGACGTGGACGCCGACAACCGGACCTTGTCCCTGCTCGAGTCGGCGGTCGCGGAACGCTGAGTGCTGTCGGGTCCCGGCACGGGTTTCGGCGGGCTGCGGCCCGCCGTGATCCGTTTCCCCCGATCGGCCCGGCTGTCATGCCCGTTGCCCCGGCCTGCCCGGCAGTCCCGGCCGACGCCGAACGTGAGCGGTGGAAGGGGACGGCTCACGGCCACGAGATCGAGCACCCGCTGCGGATGCGCGCGCAGGTCGTTCCGCACGCGGCACGGGGCGCTCCGACGCGCGCATCGCCCACGGGCCAGGGCCGCACCCGGACACCGTGGGACCTGACGGGACCGGTTCGTCCAGCGGGGCCTGCCGTGCCGGGCACCGGCCGGGGTCATCGACGGGTGCCGGGGACGTGGGCGCGGAGCCGGTCGGACTCCAGCACGGTGCCCGCGGGGCCGGCCGGGTTGACGTAGAGCGCGTGGCCGGGCGGCAGCCGGTCCAGGAGGTCCGCGACGGCGACGCGTTCGGAGGCGAAGCCGCCCACGGCGTCGAGGTGGGGCGGAGCGGTGAAGACCGGGACGACGAGCCCGCCGTCCGCCACGGCGGCGGTCACCGGTGTTCCGTCCGGCAGGGTCAGCACCGCCACCTCGGCGGCGGCCAGGGCGCGCAGGGCGTCCTCGGCCGGTCCGTAACCGGTGACCGCGAGCCGGAGGGCGTCGTCGACGGCGTCGGTGGCCTCGGGCCAGCCGAGTGCTTCCGGGGAGGGCCGGTAGGCCTCGTTGTCCTCCCACTCCTCGATCTCGCCGGTCGCTCCCGTGCGCCAGCGGCCGACCACGACCCGGTCGGGCGGCACGCCCTCACCGTCCCAGCCGGGGTCGGTCATGCTGATCCAGTGCTCCGGCGCGAGCCGTGCGGCCTCGACGATGTCCTCGGGGGGCGTGGGCATCGTCGAGGCCGCACTCCGCTCATTCACCTTGTTCACCTTGTTCACCGTGCTCGCCTCGTTCACCTTGCTCATCTCGCCCACCTTGCCCGCCTCGTTCACCGGCGTCCGGCCCTCCCCTCGTCCGCCTGCTCCACCCGCCGGTCACCGGTCACCGGTCACCCGGGCCGCTTGTTCCGGGGGGCGGCAGTCCGAGCCCCTCCCGCAGCAGGGCGGCGAGGCGCGCGACCGTCCGGGGTCGGTTCCTTCCGCGGCCAGGAGGACGGCGAGCCGGCGCACCGCGTCGCGGAACGCCTCCCCGGCGTACCGCCAGTCCGCGAGCACGGAGTCCCGTTCGCCCGGCAGGAGCAGCCCGAGGGCTGTGTCCCAGGCGGCCCGGGCGACCCAGGCGGCCCGGGCGGCGTCGGGGTCCGGGGCCGTGCTCTCGAAGTCCGTGAGGGCCGAGCGCCAGAGCCGGCGCGACACGGTGGCCGCGACGGCGTCCAGGGGGTCCGGCCACGGGCCGGGACGGGCCAGCAGCAGCCGCACCTGATCGCGCGGTGCCAGTCCGCTGCCCCGCACGCCGCCGCCGAGTTGCGCCTCGACGTCCATTCCGGGAGTGATCTCGACGCCCGCGTCCCTCAGTTCGGCCAGGGTGACGATCTCGGTGCCGGTGAACCCCGGCGGGTTCCCGGGCAGGTCCTCCGCGCCCACCTGGCCGGCGACCCACCGCCGCCGGGCGTCCTCGGACGGCGGCGCCTGGAGCGGCGGTGCCTCGGGCAGTGGTACTTCGGACAGCGGCGCCTCGGGCACGGTGTCGTCGTCGGCCGCGATGACGTCGGGGGCGGGTCCGGAGTGCGGGTCCGACAACGCCGGCGGACGTGTCCTCGACCAGTGCGCTCCCGTGTCGTCCTGGGGCGAGGTCAGTACGAGAAGGCTCTCGTTCACCGCCGGTCGCCGGTCGAGGAGCCGGAGCGGCCGCGTCGGCAGCCACACGGTCCGGGCGGCCCCGTCCGGGCGGCGATCGCCTCGGCCAGGCCGGCGTCCCCCTCCCCCGTCCCAACGGGGACGACCGTGACGTCCCGGTCCAGCCGCGCCAGGACGGGATCGTGGGAGAGCAGTTCGGCGATCTCCTCGTAGGGCACCGGACGGGTGGTGCCGTCCGGCCGGGGCATGTCGACCCGCCCCGGGGTGGTGCCGCTCATGTCCAGTACGTATGCGCCGGGATGGGCGCTCTTCCCGGCGCCCTTCCGGTGCCAGGGCGCCAGTGCCCCGCGACTGCCGGCCAGGCCGCCGTCGGGGAGATCACGTAGCGGTCCGCCCACATGCGGCTCGGGGCGGGCCTCCCCGTCCAACTGCGGCCGGTGCTGGTGCCGTTCACGGAGGTGATGAGGGTGCGGTCGTCGAGCGCGCCGTTGCGTTCGAGGTCGTACGCGGCGAGTGCGGTGGGGTCGTGGGCGTCGCGGCCGAGGGCCGCCGCCGTGGCCGCCGTCCGCAGGAGGTCCGCCCGCAGGGCCTCGTCCCGCGGATCCACGCCGGTGTCCAGGTGGAGCACCTTCGCCGTCAGGGCGTCGGGGTCGGGATGGTTCTCCACGCTCTCCACGGCCTTGACCGTGGCCCACAGCGCGTTCTGCCGGTGCGCGGCGGTGACCTGCTCCGACGGGTGCAGCCCCAGCACCTGGCGGGCCCACCGGTCGGGACCGTGCCGGCCGATCAGTTCGCGGGCCCGGTCCACGGAGGGCAGGGGGACGAAGTCGGGCAGCGTGGACCGGGGATCGGCGGACAGGCGCGCCGACGCGGCTTCGAGCATCGTCCGTACGTCGTCGGGGTCCGGCGGCGCGGGCCGGGTGCCGGGGGCGGTCGTCAGGCCGTGGTGCGCGCGGGTGACCCGGTCGAGCAGGTCGAGCGTCAGCTCGCCGTGGTCCCGCAGGTTCTCGTCCCGGCGGCGCATGACCTCCAGGGCGCCGATGCCGCGCAGCAGCCGGTGGTACGTGCCGGGCGGGACGTCCTTGTCGTCCCCCACGTCGACGCCGAACGTCGCCCGCAGGGCGCGGACCAGGCGCAGTGCCGTGTCCCGGGCCATGGCCGGGGTGAAGTCCGGGGAGGTCTCCAGGCCGGCCCGCGCGGCGAGGCCGTCGAGTTCGTCCGGGGTCGGTTCGGGGCGCAGCTTCACCATGTCCACCGGGTCGTTCGCCGGGGTGGTGGGGATGCCGTGGTCGTACAGCTTCCCGTGCGCGTAGCGGCTCCAGTGCTCCCTGTCCGGGGCGTAGACGTCGCGCCGCGTCACGTTGGAGACGTCCTGGGCCGCGGACGAGACGGCGAGCGGATCGGGGACGAACGGGCGGCTCCGCTTCAGGGCGGCGGCGGTGTGTCCCTCCGGCCCGCTCCCCCAGCAGGACAGGAACACGAGGGGGGTGTCCCGGTCCAGTCGGGTCACGCTGCGGCGCCGCCGGAGGTAGCCGCCGGTTTCCGCACCCCGGACCGGAACGTTGTTCTGGAACATGCGCTCGACCATGAGGGTCTGCCCCGGCAGGCCGTGGACCAGGAAGAAGTAGGGTTTGCGGCCCTTCCACGGCACCGGCCGGGGTTGCCGACCGGCGCACCGGTGACCGGGTCGTAGACGGACCACTCCGTCGACCGGGTCAGTTCCTGAAGCCACGGCTCGCGCCGGAGCAGGTCCGAGTCGTTGACCACCGCACGGCCGACGGGCCGGCCCTCGTCGGTGAGGGTGACCGACTTGACGTCCGCGTCCCGAAGGGTCCTCCCGTCGATCGTGTGCAGGACGCCTTCCCCGGGTTCCGGCCCTCCCCCGTCCGGTCCCAGGTCGTCTGGTTCGCCGACGATCCACTCGCCGACCGGCTCGCCCATCAGCTCGCCCGCCGGCTCGCCCATCGACTCGTCGCCGACGTTCCGGTCGTCGGTCACCTCGACGCGGTGCCGGCCGATGTCGGGGTGCGGCTTCAGGGCGACCTCGCCGCTGTGCGACCACAGCGTCCTGCCGGTCCGGGCCGCGGCCCTGCGCGGCAGGTCCAGCCCCATGGCGCCGGCGTTCGGCGAGACGAGCACCATCTCGACGGCTTCCTCACGGCCCGTCAGTTCCTGGTCCTGCGCCAGCAGTTCGGCGAACTCCTCCGGCGACAGCCGCCACCGCCTGCTGCCGTCCGGCAGGGTCAGTCCGACCTTGGTGTGGTCGCCGTCCTTCGTTCCGAGCACGTACGGGAGGGGGCGTCGGGCCGGCGCGCCCACGGCGACGGCCGGGGGCGCGGTCGGCGCCGTCCACCACGTCGTACGAGGAGACGTCCACCTCCCGGGCGGGCCGGCCCGTCCAGTTCCGGCCCAGCGGCGTGCCGTCCGGTGCGGTCAGGCGGGTGGCGTCGGACAACAGGCCCTGCTTGCCCAGGTGGTAGGCGGTCAGCGACGCCCGGCTGGTCGCCCGGCCGGCCGCCATCGCCTCGTCCGCCAGCTCGTACAGCCGGCGCACGCGGTGCGAGAGGTCGTCGACGTCGAAGCGCACCGGTGCGGGAGCGGAGGCCGCGGACCCGCCGTCCGAGCCGGAATCCGACTCGCTGCCGGAGTCGGAGTCGCTGTCCGATTCGTCGTCCGAGTCGGGGTCGTCCCCGGGGTTGTCGTCGAGGTGCAGGAGGTTCCTGGCGAGCCGGTCCGGACCGGTGAAGTAGTCCGGCCGGCCGAAATCCTCCGGGCTCAGTTCCGCCAGCCGGGCGGCGGCCTCCGACAGCGGGGAACGGTCGATCGTGATGACCGCCTGTCGCCGTGCCGCGCGCCCGGTGGCGCCGTCGATCGGGCCGACGGCGCCGATGTCCCGGCCGCCGCTCCGCGTGGTGATCGGGAAGTCCTCGGCCCGGACCGTGCCGCCGCGCACTTCCGCGACGTCGCGCACGGCCCGCCCGTTGCGCTCCAGCTGACGCCGGATCTCGTCGAGGAGGAGGTCCCGCACGGCCTCCGCCCGCTGCCGGCCGACCGTCTCGGCGTGCTCGACGGCGCCACCGGACAGCGCGAAGCGCGGGCCGTTGCTGTAACCGGTGACCGTGACCCCGGGAAGCCGGAGACCGGCCCTGAGGTCGCGCAGGCCGGACAGCACGATCTGCTCGGCCAGGTCGGCGAGCCGGCGGCGCTGGTCCGGATCGGTGACGTGCCGGTGCCGATGCTCGAAGGCGACCTGGGACCGGGACGGGGCAAGCGCCGGGGCGGATCCGGCGGGCCCGTCGTCGTCCGGCGCCGCCACGCTCTCGGCATCGGCCTCTGTATCGGTATCGCCCTCGCCCTCGCCCTCGGTGTCGGTATCGCCCTCGCCCTCGGTGTCGGTATCTCCGTCCGCCTCCACCTCCACGTCGAGCGGGTCGTCTTCGGCGTCGGGTTCCGGCCGGGGTGCCGGACGGGCCGGGTCGTGCTCGTCGGGGCCCAGTGCCGCCGTCCGCGTCTTCGGCGGCCCGGAACCGGGTTCCGGCGCGGGCGGGGGCGCGGGGACGGACGCGGCGGTCTTCACCTGGTCGGTCCGGACGACGACACCCAGCCGGTCGCTGAACAGGGCCGCCACGTTGGTCAGCCAGTCGGCGGCCTCCGCCGCGTCCAGACCCGGCCGGACCGACTCGCTCATGTAGCGGCCCGACTTGTCGTTCACCACCCAGGAACGCAGCTTCGCGCTCCAGCGGAACTCGCCGGACACCCGGCTGCGCCCCGGCAGCGTCCGGCCTGCCGTCGGGCCTGCCGTGGGGTCTGTCGTGGGGTCTGTCGTGGGGTCTGTCGTACGGCCGTTGTCGACGAAGCCGGCGGCGATGCCGGTGTGGCCCAGCCCGTCCAGCGTCCTGCGCAGCGACTCCGCCGTCAGGTCGGGGTCCTTCTCCCGCATCCCCGCCAGCAGCGCGTCGAACTGCTCCGGCGTGATGATCCCGCTCAGGTCCTCCGTGCCCAGGACCACCCGCCCGTCATCGGTGACCGTGTACAACCACACCGCGTCGCGGTTGCCGGTGATCAGCAGGTCCGGATCGACCTCGTCCAACGGCACCCACAGGGGGTTGAGCCGTACGTCGCCGTCCCCGTCGCGCTCCTCGTCCTTGATCCGCTTCGGGAGGACCGCGTCGCCGAACCGGTCGCGGGCTCCGGCGTCGCTGCCGTCGTAGTGGTCGCTTCCGTTGTAGTAGACCTCCGTCTGCCGCATGGCGTTGTCGGGCCCGCGCCACCGACCCGCCGGGCGCCCGACGGGAGCGACCGCACCACGTCGACCCGCAGATCGAACGCGTGCGCGAGAAGGGGGAGGAAGACCTCTCCCGCCGGCGTCCCCCAGCGCCGCTCCCAGTTGACGACGGCGTCCAGGAGCGTGGACAGTTCCGTGTCGTCCAGCGGCGCGGCGCTCTGCGTGTAGGCGGTGGCGAGCAGCCGGCGCAGTGCCTCGTCGTCGAGGTCGTCGGGCGTCGGCAGCAGGTCGTGCCGCTCGAGGTGCTCGAACATCTGACGTGGGCTCAGGTCCTCGGCCTCCGCCGCCACGACGGCCCGGGCATCCTGCGGGGAGATGCCCGGGTCGGCGGGTCGCGACGCCGTGCGGGCGTCGACGTAACGCCTCAGCAGTTCGGCGGGGTCGAGGGCCTCGGGGACGGGGGCGTGCCGCACGCCGTGCCGGGCGAGGAGGGCGAGCATCCCGGCCCGGTCCGTTCCCCGGACGCGTGCGGTGAACTCGTCGGCGACCGTCTGCCGGAACTGGCCGACGATCTGCGGATGCAGCCGTCCCGCGCTGCGGCCCACGTAGTCCTCCACGTAGGACCGCATGGCGCGGAGCGCGGCCCGCGCGGGGCCGGCCGTGGTGCCGGACCCGGCCTGCCGACGCAGTTCGGCGCGTACGGCGTCGGGGTCCCCGAGCAGGTCGTACGCGGCGCGGTCGGTGGCGGCGAGGCCGCCCAGACGGCCGCGGATGTGCACGGGTCGCCGGCCATGAAGGAGTACAGGAGGCACTCACCCGTGCCGGGCACCGGTACCCGACGGCCCTCGCCCGGCCGCTGTCGCTCTCCGGCCCGGAGTCCTTCTCCCCGTCCCCCCGAGGCGGGACGTCCGACGGCCGGGACGCCGGTTCCCCGGCCTTCGCCTTCGGCGCGGGGGCCGCGGGTCCTCCGGCTGGATCTGCGAGTCCTTCGGCAGCAGCGATTCCGCACCCTTCGGCAGCGGATCCGTGCCCTTGGGCAGCGCTTCCTTGCCCTTCGGCAGCGGCTGCGGGTCCTTCGGCGGCAGCAGCGGATCCGTGCCCTTCGGCGAGGAGTCCGCGCCCTTCGGCGAGGGATCCGCATCCTTCGGCAGCGGACCGGTCGTCGGCAGGGCCGGCCGGTAGTGGCGGTCGTCGAGGCTCAGCACCACGTGTGCGCCGGAGTGGGCGGACGGGGCGACGAGTCCCTGGAGGCCGGCCGTCGGGTCCCCGGGGTGAAGTCCTGGAAGCCGCCGTCGCTCCCGACCACCGTGACGCGCACGCCGAAGGCGCGTGCGGCGAGCAGCGGGAGCAGGTCCGCCGCGGCGTGGTTCCAGCCGGCCTCGGCCGCGGCGTCGCCCCGGCGCAGGAGCTGGGTGATCGCCAGTTCGGCCCGGACCTCGGGGGTCAGGTCGGCGGCGTGCGGGAGGAGGCCGCCGAGGCCGTCGAACTCACGGCGGGCGGGCGTGCCCGTCCCGAGGTCCAGGCCCGCCGCGGCGATCTCCTCCGCGCTGAAGGCGTCGGTGTGGTCGGGGACCACGGCGGCCAGCAGGTCGTCGTCGGCGTGATCGGTGAGCCAGGAGGCCGTCCTGCGGCGCAGCGCGGACATCGCCCCCGGATCGGCGAGGTCGATGCCCTCCGCGGACAGCAACCCCGGGGCGGCGTGTTCGAGGCCGAGGGCGAGCGCGCGGAAGAAGGCGTCACCGTCCCTCGGCACGTCCTGGAGCGTGTACGTCTCGTTCGCGGGTGACGTGAGGACGGTGTCCGGTCCGATGCCGGTCCTGGTGTAGCGGGGCGGGCCGAGGGCTTGGGCCTGGGCGCCTTGGGCGGGGCCTGGTGGGTCACCGCGGGCGGCTCGGCGAGGCCGTCCAGCTCCTCGCGGCCCTCCGCGGTGGCCGCGAGCCGGTGCCAGCGGGTGAGCTGGTCCGCGCCGGCCCGTACCCGGTGGTATTCCGCCGCGGCCCTCTCCGCCGTGTCCCTGAGCGCGTCCAGCTCGGCGCGCCGGGTCTCGAAGGCGTCGCGTGCCGCGTCCCGGCGGGCGGTGGCCTCGTCGAGGGCCCGGCCGGGCGCTCGCGCGGACAGCAGGGCCGCGTCGAGCCGCGCGTCGGCCGCCGCCTTCCCGGTGCGCGCGGTCTCCAGCCGCAGATCGGCCGCCTTCCGCAGGGTTCCGGCAGCCTCCTCCGCGTCGGCCAGGCGGGCCAGAGCGGCGTCCTGCTCGTCCCGCAGGACCTCCGCCCAGCCGTCGTGCTCGGGTGCGGCGTACTCGTCGTCGGCGAAGGCGTCGACCTCGGCCCGCGCGGCGGCCACGGACGCGTCCGCGAGGCCGTGGTCGCGCCCTGCGTCGGACTCGGCCCGGCGCAGGGCGGTGTCCGCGGCGTCGACGTCGGTCCGGGCCAGGTCGACCGGGCGCGTGGCGGCGCGGGCGGTCCGGGCGGCTCTGTCGACGACGGCCTGCGCGGCGTCGAGGTCCGCGCGCAGTCCGCCGGAGGCGCGCCGCTTCTTCCAGTAGGCCTTGTCGGCGTCGACCCACGCCTTGCTCGCGCTGCCGACCGCGTCCCACGCCTTCCCCACGCGCTCGGGGAAGTTCGTGTCGGTGACGATCCGCAGCTCGCGGGCGACGTCCTCCCGGATCCAGGTGACGACGTACGCCTCGGACTCCATCGCCTGCGGACCCGATCGGGCCTTGGCGAAGGTGCCGCCCCGGATGCGGTTCGCGAGCTTCGAGTCCACGATGCCGCGGTGCACGTCGCCGACGCCGATCCAGGTGGCCGGGACGGCGAACAGGAAGGAGCGGCCCGTCTTGGGCTTGAGGTTGCGCGAGGTCAGGTGGTCGTCCCCGACCGGCATGCCGTCGCCGTCGAGGTCGTTGGGGCCGGGACCGACGAGTCCGGTCTGGTTGAGGCCCGCGTTGTCGGGAGAGTCGTACAGGAAGGCGCCGCCGAGGCCCGCGGACTGGCTGTGCTCGACGGACGACGACGTGCCGGCGTTCTCCCCGTACCGTCTGAGCACCTCCAGCTTCTTGCCGTCGGCGACCGTCAGCAGCAGCGCGCGGCTGAAGTCGGGCGTCGAGCGCAGCGTCAGCCGTCCGGTGTCGGTGCCCACCAGGGACTTCTCGGTCAGCCCCGCCACCTGGTAGCCGTCCGGTTCGGTGGTGCGCGGGAAGAAGGCCGTGACCGCCGTGGAGCTGGTGCCGTCCTCCAGCGCCTGCGCCGAGCCGGTGCCGAGCCGGGTCAGTCCGGTCTCCCTGGTCCTGCGCAGGAGTTCGGTGAGGGCCGAGGCGTCGGGACCGTCCCCGGCCTCCAAGGCCCGGAGGGAGAAGCCGGCGTCGTACGCCTTCGTGAGGAGGAGGTCGCCGGCCATGCGGATGTTCTCGATGCCGATGATCCCGCGGGGGTGCATGCCGTTCTCGGGGAAGGCGAACGGCCGTGCGACGCCGTCCCCGTCCAGGACCGTCAGTTCCTTCCCCGGCCCGGGAAGGGGCACCGGGCGGGGCGGGGCGGCCAGGGCGGGGTCGGCCGCCGGATCGGGCGCGGGCAGCAGCCGGCCGGTCCCGGACGTGCCGGGCCCGGACGTGCCGGTCCCGTCCGCCGCCTCCGTCTCCGGACGCGCCGGCTCCATCAGGCTGAGCGGCACGTGCTCGCGCAGCTCGCCGACGTCGTCCTCCTCGACGATGCGCAGGCGGCCCCGGAAGCGGTCGAGGGCCGTGGGCTTCCCCTTCGCCGGCTCCGGGCCGGCCGGCGCGCCGGCGTGGGGGGTGTCGTCGGCCTCCAGCGTGATGCGCATCCGGTACGGGGTGACGACCTCCGCGTGCGGTTCGGTGGACGCCGCCCGGTAGATGGTGACGGTGGTGACCGTGTGACTGGAGGAGACCGTCTTCCGGTTCGAGCCGCCTTCGGCGTACGTGGGTCCCGCGGCCGGGACGCGGGTGTCGCCGGTGTACACCATCTGGCTGGTCACCAGGCCCACGTCCGCCCCCGACGAGGCCTCCGAGCCCTGCTGGACGGTCTCGATGGCCCGCCGGTTCTCCTCCAGCTCCGCGCTGTGGTCGAGTCCGTCGAACACGGGCGTCCCGGGGATCAGTTCGACACGCGCCCGCACCCGCCGGCTGCCGATCCGGACGCTGTCCCAGCCCCAGCCTCCGGCGGTGACCGGCGTCGACGGACCGGTGGTCGTCATCTCCCCCTTCAGCGCCCGGGTGGCGCGGCCCGTCACGAGCTGCCGGATCCGCTCCCGGCTCGCGTCGTCGAGCCCCAGCTCCCGGATCCGCTCGTCGAACGCGAGCAGCACGTCCGTGGGGTCCAGCGCGTTCACCGCGTACGTGCCGAAGGCGGCGCCGCGCAGCCAGGGCTGCGGTGTCCAGGCCCGACTCGTGTAACGGGGGACGTCGCCCAGCCCGTCGTCGATCAGGCCCAGCCGGTGGGCGCTCTTCTCCGGGAGGTGCCCAGCAGGCCGCCGGGGCTGGTCAGTTCCGTCCCGGCCGCGCCGGCGAGGGAGCGCGGCACGAGGGCGCCGGCCGCCGCGGCCGTGCCGATCCGGCCCGTGCCCAGCCGGCTGGTGAGCAGCGCGAACCAGTGCTGCACGTCGCCGGCCACCAGCACCTGGTGGGTGAAGCCCTTGCGGTTCATGTCCGCGACGACCGTGCGGACGACGCTGAGGCTGTGCGCGCGGGACGTCGAGAGGGGGTTGGCGACGATTCCGTACCCGCCCATGAGGCCGTGTCCGGGGCTCTGGGCGACGGCGTAGACCAGCTGGCCGCCGAAGACGAAGCCGGTGCTGTTGCTGATCTTGCCGGCCGCCTGGCGGGTGCCGCCGAGCGTCATCTCGGTGTCCATGGACATCGGCGGGGTGAGGGCGTGCAGCTTCCCGACCGTCGTGGCGTACCGGAAGGTCCCCCACAGTTCGCCGTACGGCCCCTTGCCCAGCAGGCCGCTGCCCGCCAGGCCGAGCGGTCCCGAACTCTGGTCGAAGCTCGCCGCCAGGTACTGGGGGGTGAAGGTGCGGACGATCGCGTCCCGGGTGGGGGCGCCCTCCTTCACCAGTTGCCAGGCGCTGCCCGACGCCGCCTCGAGGACCCGGTCCACCTCGGCGGTCAGCGTGGGGGACAGCACCATGTTCACGATGACGAAGGGGTGCTGCCGGAACTCCTTGAACTGCCGTGTCCCGCGGTCGGCGAGCCGTCCGGCGGGCCGGCCCCCGCCGGGGTCCGCGGCAGTACGAGGTCGCCCTTCGCCAGGGCGAGGGCCCGCTCGGTGGCCAGGGGCGCGGGGGCGGGCTCGTCGGACAGGTAGGGGTTGAGCGCCCCGTCCGCGTACGGGTCCGCGTCGGGGGTGTGCTGGACGGGGACGCCGATGAGCACCTGGCCGGTCATCGGGCCGCCGCCCCGCAGCCGGCCCAGCGGCGTCCGGCCGAAGAGCACGTTGACCGGCTCGTCCAGGACCAGCAGTCCCGGCAGCCCGAGGCCGAGGCCGCGGACCAGGCCGCGGGGCCGCCAGTAGCCGCTCATGGTCGCGGTGAGGGACAGGTCGTAGCGGTACAGGTGGGTGGGCTGGTTGCTCACCGACATCGGCTCGTTGGTGACCGTCGAGCCGAAGCCGGTCTCCGCCTCCCACTGCCATCCCCGGCGCGCGCCGAGGGTCAGCCCGAGCGTGTTCCGGGGCAGTCCCGCGTCGTCGGCGTTGATGTCGCGGCCCGAGAACGTGCCCTCGAAGCCCAGGTCCAGGCCGCGTTTCGCACTCGTCTGGCCGTCGAGCCGGTCGACGCCCTGGGCGCTGAAGCGCATGCCCTCGCTGACGTCCTTGCCCTCGTAGCGCCGCCCGGTCAGCGTCCCGTGCACCCGGAGGGTGTAGGAGGTCTGCCCGACGGAGTCGGGGTCCGTGAGTCTGATCGGCAGGCCGACCGTGGTCAGCGCCTCCAGGTTCGCGGTGACGTTCTGCTGGGAGAGCACGCCGAGGACCTGCAGGGTGTTCTGGAGCGCGATCCGGTACTTGACGGGATCGGTCCACCGGGGCGGCACGGGCAGGCTCCGGGCCGCCCGGAGCACCTGGTCGGGCTCGTGCTTGAGCAGCCGGCCCAGGCGGGCGCGCCAGCCCTTCGGCAGGTCCGGCGGCAGGAGCTGGTCGAGCGGCACCACCAGCCCTTGGTTCAGATGCGAGACGGCCTCCACCACGCCGTCGGCGAACGCGTCCAGCAGGGTGCGGCCGACGCCGTCCGCCGCGTCCGGGGCGACCCGGGTGCGCAGGCCGTCGTCGAAGGTGAACTCCTTGACCCGGTGCATGCCCAGGGTGCGCGGGCGGTCCACGGTCAGGTAGGGCGGCACGAACGGCGGAGCGGCGCCGTTGCGCAGGGCGAGCGCGGTCCCGTCGTCCCATCCGGCCAGCCGCCGTGCCTCGGAGCTGGTCATCCGGTCCAGGCTCCAGGTGAGGAAGCGCGTCGGTGGCGCGTTGTCGCCGGCCCGCCGCACCCGCACCGACTTCACGACCAGGTAGAGGGCGGTCTTCGGGCCCTTGACCTGTCCGGCCGACTTGAGGGTGCCGGCCCCGCCGAGTCCGGCCGACCAGGTCCTGGCGTACGAGTACTGGGCGGTCGGTCCGGCCTGGAGCCGCAGGTTGAACGGGGCCGTGCCGGGGTCGAAGAAGTTGAAGGCGGGTCCGGCGACGGCCTGCAGCAGCAGGCTCCTGCCCTGGGCGCGGCTCCGCTCGCTGCGGACGGTCGTGGTGTTGATGTCCCGCATCTCGGCCTGGTCGGTCTCGCCGACGAGCATCGCGGCCTGCGGGATCAGCTCCTCCACGACGAAGACGCCCAGCGGTGACTTCTTCTTGTCGTCGGCGAACAGCGGCGGGGTGGTGATGCGGCGCGCGCCATCGTGCCGCCGTGCCGCTGGAAGCTGTCGCCGGAGAAGAAGATGTCCAGCTCGGTGTAGGCGGAGCTGCCGGGCAGCACCCCGATCTGTCCGGCCGCCCAGTCGCGGATCGCCGCGACGGGGCCGAACCCCTCGATGCGGACGAAGCGGTACTGGGAGTTGCGGTCCAGGTCGATCGAGCGGGGGATCCGGCCCGGCTTCGGCATCTTCGTCACGCTGTCGGGCAGGCGGACCAGGAGGCCCCTGCGGACACCGAAGGAGAACCGGGCGGGCACGGCCGGGTCGGTGCCGGGCTCGGGGTGGGTGCCGGGCTCGGGTTCGATGCCCGTGACGACCCGTCCGGCGGGGTCGGTGACGCGTATCTCGTAGTGGATGTCGTCCAGGTACGACCGGGACTTGTCGAGCGTGCGGGTCTCCATCTGGTTCATGCGCTGGTCGGTCAGGGTGTAGCCGACCTTGTTGATGAAGCCGAACCGCAGGGCGAGCCGGCCGAAGCCGCCGAACGCCGCGGTGCCCGCCGGGCCGATCGGACCGCCGAGGCCGTACTGGGAGTTGGCCTGCATGTTCTTGGTCAGCCCGAAGGTCGCGGCCGCCCGGTGCATGCTGTCGATCTTCGTCGCGTCGCCGATGCCGTCGTCGAACGGGGCCCAGTTGCCGTGGTGACGCGCCCTGACCCACAGGACGCGGACCTTTCCGTCCGCGTTGACGTACGGGAAGGGGCGGCCCTCGCCGTCCGCCAGCGTCTTCGGCTTGTCCCGGAACGTCTGCCGGACGTCGTCGAGCAGCCGCGCGCCGTCCGCGGGCCGGGCGTCCGGCCTGCGCCCCAGTTCGCGGTCGATCGCGTCCAGTGCCTGCTCGGAGCCGCGCAGGAGGACCGTGCTCTGGCCGAAGGTGGCGGGCTGGCGAGGAGCTGTTCGAGTTCGGCGGCGGTCAGGTCGGACGGCAGCAGCGACGGGAGGTCGTCGACGTACGCGGGCATCCGCCGGCCGTCCTGGAACCGGACCGGGGTGCGGCGCCTCGGCGGGGGCGCCATGGCGGGGTCGAGGCGCGGGGCGTCGGGAGACGGCGGGGGCGGCGGGGGCGGTGCCGTGGTCGTGGTGACGGTCGTGACGGTCGCCGTTGTGGAGACGGGGTCGGTGGACGGCGTGACGCCGGGAACGGGCGTGGTCGTGTCCGTGGGTCCGGCCGCGAGGGTGGTGCCCGGTGTGCTCGTCGAGGTCTGGGGGGCCGGCCGGACGACCGACCAGTCACGGTCCCACTGACGCGCACCGTCCCGAGGGGGAGCAGGGCGAGGACGTGCGGCCTCACCGGGTCGTCCTGTGCGAGCAGGCCCATCGCCCCCGGTGAGGTCCATACACCACGCCCGGTCCCGGTACCGAGGACACTCCTGGCCTCCGGTGCCGGCTGGACCACGGGCGTCGTGTGCGAGGAGGCGAGGACGATGTCGGCGTCCTGCGGGCGGGCGTTCAGTCCCGGGTCCCGCGCCAGCAGCTCGGCGACCTCCTCGTACGGCACCCGGACACGCGGTCCGCCGGGCAGGTCCATGGTCAGATGGGTCGCCCGGTCTCGCCCCACACCAGGTACGGCGTGGGCCCGGTGGTGTCGGTGGTCCACGGCATCTTCGCCCGGTACAAGGGGCGGTGGCCGCCGTCCCGTGTCGCCGCCATGACGAAGGCGCTGTCGGCGTCCACCGTCAGGGCGGACGAGCCCGCGCCCAATGGCGTCCGGCCGGGGCCCCCTTGTCGTCGAACAGCATGGTGTCCGGGGAGAGGGCTCCCAGCAGCTCCAGGTGGAACGCGGCCAGTTCGGTCGGGTTGTCCAGGTCCACACCGGCCGCCGCCGCCCGCGCCACCAGGTCGAGGAGTTCGGGCACCCGGGACGGGTCCGGCCGGTCCAGGTGCAGCACCCTGCCGGTGAGGGCGACCGGGTCGGGGGTCCTGCTCTCCCACTCCAGGGCCTTGACCGTCGCCCAGAACAGCCGGGCCCGCTCGGGCTCCCCGATGACCGCCCGGTCCGGGTCCAGCCCCAGGACATGGGCGGCCTCGTCGTTCACGTCCTGCTCCGGAAGGCCGGCCAGCCCTTCGGCCACGTTGGTCACGTGCGGCAGGGTCACGAAGTCGGTGAGCACGGCGCCGGGACTCAGGCTCACGACGTCGGCGGCCCTGGCCAGCAGATCCCGGTAGGCGTCGGGTCCCGGATCGCCGTCCACGTCGGCGTGCTCCGTCGCGCGGATCTCGCGGGCCGCGCGCTCGAACAGGTCCAGGCTGAACGGCACGACGGCGCGCAGCGCCGGGTCGGCGTGCCGCATGGCGTCCAGAGCGCCGATGCCCCGGAGGAGTTCGCCGTAGCGGCTGTCGTCCTCGATCTCCGCTCCGAACGTCAGACGCAGCGCGCGCACCAGCCGCAGCGTCCGCTCACGGACGGCCTCCGAAGCCGGCCCCACCGGGTCGGTGTGCAGGCCCGCCGCGCGGGCGCGGTCGTCGAGCAGGGCGCCCGTGGGTTCCGGCCGGTGCTCCACCCACCGGCCGCGCCGCCCCCGTGAGTCCGTGACCATCTGGTGGACGACCTTGCCGTCCCGCCGGGCGAAGCCGAGCACGTGGGTGCCGCCGTACACGGTGCGCCCGGTCTCGTTGGCGACGTGCTGGCTCTCACCGACGGCACCCAGCGGGTCGGGGGCGAACAGGTCGTGCACACCCCGCCGCATGCGGATCACGCTCGGCGGTGCCGCGCTGAAGCACGCCTCCATCACGACGGCATGGTCCGCGGGGAGCCGCGCCAGACTCGGACGCCGCTTGAGCATCCCGCCGGTCCGCTCCTGCCGGGTGCTGTGGTCCGGGTTCGCCAGGGTCGGCACCCGGGTCTCGCCCGGCAGGCCGTGCGCGGCGAAGACGTACACGGGTTTACCGGCGAAGGGTACGGGCTGGTCGTCCTTGGTCCACTTCCCGGAGACGCGGTCGTGGTGGTAGAGGTCCGTCGCCGTCGTCGCGTGCCGGATGTCCTCGAGCACCTGCGCGTGTTCGGTGTCCCGGAAGACGCCCCTGCCGATCGGTCCCGGTCCGTGACGATGGTGTGGGACAGCGTCCACTGCTCCCAGAGCGGGGCGTTCGCGGCCTGTGCGGGGCCGAGCACCTGGCCGGGAGTGCTGCGGATCCAGTGGGGCCGCGGCCTGCCCCGGACGCCGCGCAGGGACACGACGTGCGGGAGCGAGGGATCCTGCTGCGCGTTCACGTCCACGCCGCCGTCGGCCGACCACACGTCCCTGCCGGCCCGGTCCGCGGCCCGGCGCGGCAGCTCCAGACCGCGGGCACCGGCGCCGGAGACGAGCAGCACCACGGGAACGTCCGCGGGGAGTCCGGCCAGCTCCGGGTCGAGGGCCAGCAGTTCGGCGAAGACGTCGAGCGGCACCTCGCGCGGGGCGCCGTCGTAGCCGCGTACGACGATGCGCTCGTGATTGCCGTCCGCCCTCACGACGTACGGCTCTGGCTCGCCGGGGTGGCGCCAGGGCGCGGTGGTCACATCGCCGCGCTCCAGGGTGCCGTCGGACCGGAGTGCCGTCCTTCCCGTGTTCGTGACATCCAGGTCGGGGACGTGGGCGGTGGTCCAGTCCGGCCGCGGGGGCGCCCGTCGAGGCCGGTGGTCATGGCGTGGGTGGGTGACAGCACGCCCTGGCGCCGGAGGTGGAGCGCGGCCAGGGCGGCGAGGCTGCCGGCCGACTCCGCCGCCGGGTCCGTCGCCACCCGGAACAGCTCACCGCGCTGCGCGTCGCTCACCGGAGCGGAGTGGTCCAGGAGCAGCACCGTGCGGGCCACCCGGTCCAGGTCGAGCGGGGTGGGACCGAACAGGGGGTCGACCGGGCGGAGCCGGTCCAGGCGCGCGAGGCCGTCGCGGAGGGCGGGGTACCGGGAGTCCGACAGGATGCCGGGGCCGTGGACGTCCGCCAGCAGTTCACGGTACCGGCTTCCTCCGGGGCCGGCTCCTCCGCCCGGTCCCGTCCACGCCGTCGTCCTGGTGGTCCGGCAACGAAGTGTCGAAGCCGTCCAGCAGGCCGTCCAGGCTCGGCAACGGCGTGTCGAGTCCCCCGACCGGTCCGGGATCGAAAAGGCCGGCGAGGGCGGCGGGCGGGGCATCGGTCCCGTGGCGGTCCGCGAACGTGACGTCGTCCACTCCGGTGCCGCCGGTCGGGACACGGGTGCCCGGCGCGGTGGGGTCGCCGGGGCGGACGGCCGACCAGTCGGCGGCCACCGGACGGCCCGGCGCGGTGGGGAGCAGGGTGGGGACGTACGGCCGGGACGGCCCGGTGCCGGCCAGGGCCACACTGCCCTGCGAGGCCCATACCGCCCGCCCGGTACCGGCGCTGACGACGGTTCGGGGGTCGGGGGCCGGGGTGAGGCCGGTGGAGGGACCGGTGGACGGACCGGTGGAGGGGGCCGTCTTCGAGACCGCCAGGACGATGTCCGTGCCGTCCGCGGGGCGGGTGTTCAGCACCGGGTCGCGCGCCAGCAGCTCGGCGACCTCCTCGTACGGCACCCGGGCGCGGAAGCCCCCGGGCAGGTTCATGAGGAGGTGGTCCCGGTCGCCTCCGGCCCACACCGTGTAGGCGGAGGGGCCGCCCGGCGCGCTCCACGGCGGTCGCTCCTGGCTCACGGGCCGGTAGCCGCCGCCCGGCTTCGGGGCGGCGACGACGACGCGGTCGGTCGCCATGGTCGCGTGCGGCGGAGCCTGCGCCCAGTGGCGGCCGACCGGCGCGCCGCCCGTGTCGCGGAGCTGGGTCGCGGACGAGAGGGCGCCGAGCGTCTCCAGGTGGAAGGCGCCCAGTTCGGTCGGGTCGTCCACGTCGACGCCGACGGCCGCCGCCTGGGCGACCAGGTCGAGCAGGTCGGGGCGCCGGGACGGATCCGGCTGTTCCCGATGCAGGATCCGGCCGGTGAGGGCGTCCGGGTCGGGGGTCCGGCTCTCCCACTCCAGGGCCTTCACCGTCGCCCAGAACAGCCGGGCCCGCTCGGGGCCCCGACGGCCGCCGGGCCGCCGTCGAGCCGCAGGACGCGAGCGGCCTCGGCGTCCAGGTCCTGCTCCGGAAGACCGCCCAGCCGCCGCGCGGCGGCGGTGACGTGGGGCAGGGCGACGAAGTCGGAAAGCGCGGTGCCCGGTTGCCTGCGCACGGCGTCGGCGGCCCGGGTGAGCAGATCCCGGTGGGCGTCGGGGCCCGCAGCACCCCGCTGGTTCGCGTGGGCGGCGCGTTCGAACAGGTCCATGGAGAACGGGCCGAGGTCGCGCAGGACCGGGTCGGCCGCGCGCATGGTCTCCAACGCGCCGATCCCGGCGAGGAGATCGCCGTACCGGCCGTCGTCCTCGATCGCCGCGCCGAAGGCCAGCCGCAGCGCGCGGACCAGCCGCAGGGTCCGTTCGCGGGTGGCGTCCGTGACCGGCTGCGCGGGGTCGGTGTGCAGACCCGCCGCGCGGGCGCGGTCGTCGAGCAGGGCGCCCGTGGGTTCCGGCCGGTGCTCCACCCACCGGCCGCGCCGCCCGCGGGAGTCCGTGTAGAGGCGGTGGACGAACGTCCCGTCCGGCAGCGTCGCGAAGCTGACCATGTGGGTGCCGCCGTACGTGGTGCGGCCGGTCTCGTTGGCGACGTGCTGGCTCTCGCCGACGGCCGCCAGCGGGTCGGGGACGAACGTGTCGTCGACGCCCCGGCGGGTGCGGACCACGCCCGGCGGCTTCGCGCTGGAGCACGCCTCCATCAGCACGGCGTGGTCCGCGGGGAGCCGCGCCAGGCTCGGGCGCCGCTTGAGCATCGCGCCGGTCTCCCGCTGCCGGGTGTGGTGCCTCGGGTCCGTCGTGGTCGGCACCCGGGTCGCGCCGGGCCGGGCGTGGGCGCCGAAGACGTACACGGGCCTGCCGGCGAACGGAACGGGGTCGTCGTCCTTGACCGACTCCCCGGTAGCCGGGTCGTAGTGCCACAGCTCCGACGACTCCGTCGCGAGCCGCAGTGCCGCGATCCGGCGCGGGGCCTCGGACTCCTCGAAGACGCCTCTGCCGATGGTGGTGCCCCGTCGGTGACGACGCTGTGCGACCGCACCTCGCGTTCCCAGGCCGGGGCGTTCCCGTACTCCGCCGGGTCGAGCACCTGGCCGGGGGTGCTGCGGATCCAGTCGGCGCGCGGCAGCCCCTCCCCGTACAGCAGGGAGACGACGTACGGCTGCGACGGGTCCCGCTGCGGGGACACCTTCACGGTGCCGTCGGCCGACCAGACGTCCCTGCCGACCCGGTCCGCCGCCTGGCGCGGGAGGTCCAGGCCGCGGGCACCGGCGCCGGGGACGAGCAGCACCACGGGGGTGTCCGGGGGCAGCCCGGCGAGCCGGGGGTCGCGGGCCAGCAGCTCGGCGAACACGTCGAGGGGCACCTGGCGCGGGGCGCCGTCGTAGCCGCGTACGACGATCCGTTCGTGGTCGCCCTCCGCCATCACCACGTACGGCTCCGGCTCCCCGGGCCGGTGCCAGGGTGCGGGCCGGACGTCGCCGCGGCCCAGGGTGCCGTCGGGCTGCCGGGCGGCCTTCCCCACCTCGGTGAGGTCGAGGTCGGGGATCGCGGTGTTCGTCCAGTTGCGGCCCCGGACCCCGCCGTCGTCGGCGGTCAGCGCATGGGTGGAGGACAGTGCGCCGCGGAGCTCCAGGTGGAAGGCGGCCAGGGCGGCCAGGCTGCCCGCGGACTCCACCGCCGGGTCCAGCGCCACCCGGAACAGCTCGCTGCGCTGCGCGTCGGTCACCGGGTCGGCGGGGTCGAGGAGCAGCACCCGGCGGGTCAGGTCGTCCAGGTCGAGCGGGGCGTTCCGCAGGGCGGGATCGGCCTGCCGGAGCTGGTCGAGGTGCGTCAGGGCGTCGCGGAGGGCGGGGTGGAGGGGCTCGTCCCGATCGTGGGGCCGAACACGTCCGTCAGCAGCCGGTCGTACAGCGCCTCGGTGACCGGGTCCGGCTCGAGATCCGGCACGAGGTCCGACGGGAGCCCGGAGTCGTCCTGGCCGTCCTCCCAGTCCATGATCATGTCGACCGAGTCGGGGGAACCGGGTCCGGAGGGGTTCCCGGTCAGGATCTCGGCCGGCGCCCGCGAGCTGAGCGGCGTCTCGTCGACGGCGCCGGGCCGGGTGTGCGGCACCTCGCGGGAGACGGCCGGGTCCGGCTCCGCCGGACTGTCCGCGCCGGCCGGCAGCTCCTCCGACTCGGTGCGCACGGACCGGTGGGGCGACGGGGTGTCGGACGGGGTACGGGTCGTCTCGGCCTTCGGCACCGCGGAGGACGGACCCGACCCCTCGGAGTCCCCGGGCGAGGGGGTACGGCCCTCTTCCGGGGCGAGCGGGTCCGAGACCGGGTCCGACGGCTCGACGGCGACCGCCGGGTCGCCGGAGGGGGTGGTCTGGGGCCGTTGCTGCGGAGCGGCGTTCGGCGAGGCGCTGCCCGGGGACGCGGGGCCTGGGGGGCGTGGCCCGGGGACGCGGGGCCGACGGGACGGGTGGAGCGTGGGCGCGAGGGGCGCCTGCGGGTCCGGCTGCTGCCGCCCCTCGGAGGTGAACCGGGTCGTGTCGTCGTCCGTGGACCGCTGCCGCCCGGTCTCGTCCGGTACGGAGTCGCCGCCGCCCGTCCGGCTCGGGGACGGCCCCGGGACTGCGGAGCCGACGGTGGCGGGCCTGTTCACCGGCAGGCCGTCGCCCGTGTCGGCGGACCGGTCGGTCCCGGGGCCGGCGGTCACCGACGGGGTGAGGGCGGAGAAGACGGTGTCGGTGTCCGGGTCGTCCAGGAAGGAGTCCCGGTAGGCGTTCGTGTTCGTGTTCGTGTTCGTGTGCGCGCTCGGGGAGGGGGTGAAGTACGACGACTTGTCCGCACCCGTCGTCACCGGGAGCCCGTACGCGCCGGTGCCGGTGCCGGCGCCGTACACCGTGTCGTAGTCCGGGACGGACGAGACGGACGAGACGGAGGAGACGGAGGAGACGGAGGAGACGTCGCTGGTGTCGCTGAAGACCGACGCGGTGTCGCCGACGGAGGGGGCAGAGTCGTCGTCGTACGTGTCGTCGTACGTGTTGCCTTCCGCGTACGGGTCGTTGTACATGCCGTCGCGGATGTCCTGGTAGGTGTTTCCGCCGTCGTACGTGGTGTCGTACCGGTTCTCGTACTCGTACCGGCCGGTGCTTTCGTTCCCGTACCCATGCCCGTTCCCGTACCGGTTTCTGCCGCCCGGCAGGTCGTTGACGCCGTCGGGGCCGAAGTCGAGGTTCCGGAAGAACTTCTCGTAAGCGAACTTCCCCCGAACTCCGCCCCGGTCGAGGCCGCTTCGAAGACGAGGCCGCTGAGGCCGGCGCTCAGGAACGTGCCGGGGTTGAGGGTGAACGTGCCCAGGAAGACGAGGCTGGTGAAGGCCTCCGCGAAGGTCTCCGCCTGCCCCTCGTTGACGAAGGTGAAGGGAAGTTCGGACGCTTCCTTCCAGAAGTTGTTGTTCTTGAAGTACTTGTTGATGAACTTTCCGCCGACCTGGCCGAAGACGCCCCCGAAGAGTCCCGCGAACGCACCGGCGACCGCCGACTGGCCGATGTCCTTCCAGTCGAACCGGTCGCGCCGCCGCTCCGGGTCGTCCGGCGCGGTCATGGAGATCAGCTGCGAGGCGAACGAGACGAACGCCTCCTGGATCGCCTCCAGCAGCACCGACAGCGGCGTGGGGACGGCGCGCCCCAGCCGCTGGAGGAGCAGCAGGATGGTGAGCGCGGTGCGTGCCTTCTGGATGGCGATCTCGGTGAGCGACGTGCCGCCGGTGAAGACGGCCAGCGCGGCGATCAGGGCCAGTTCGATGTTCATCAGGATGAACTCGAGGAGGATCTGGTACTTCGCCTCGGACAGCTTGATGGAGCGGTCCACCTGCCGGGAGCCCAGGTCCCGGAGTTCGTCGGAGAACTTCTGCAGGTGGTTGTGGCCGTTGTCGTCGACGAAGAGCTTCATCGCGGCGACGAACTCGCCGGCGATCCGTGGCGGGAGCGAGTTCCCGGCGGTGGAGATCGCCCCCTTCATCGCGTCGGACAGGTCCCTGACGTCGTCGGCCAGCCGCTTGTAGGGGTTACGGCTGTCGAAGCCCAGGTCCTCGTTGCCGGTGGCGACGTTCGCGCCCACCCAGACCTCGATGAACTCCCGCAGGCCGGGCGGGAACATGATGGCCATTCAGCGCCTGTTCTCGCTCTCCGAGCCCTGCGCCTCGATGTCGTCGACGGCCTGGGTCTGCGGCCGCTGCACGTGGTCGGCCTCCGCGGCGACCGCGTCGACCAGCGCCATGAACCCGCTGGTGATGGCCAGGACCGTGTCCGCGACCTGCTGCTGTTCCTTGCGGACCTGGTCGCCGACCGCGTTGGCGAACTCGTCGTCGCCGCCCTCCTCGCCCCACCAGCCCGCGTACGCGGCGTTCCCGGTCTCGAACCGGGGCAGCATCTCGTCGCCGTAGCGCACGGCGTCGGCGAGGTGCCGGGAACCCTGCAGAATCGCCTGGATGTCGGCGGAATAGTTGCCGGCCATGATCACGCGCCCTCCTTCCGTTCCCGTCGTCCGTCGGCCGTGCCGCGGGCCGCCCCGGGCGGGGCCGCGGGTTCCTCGTCGTCCTCGACGATCTCGTCGCGGAGCCTGCTCATCGCCGTGGCCCCTCCGCCACGGAGGTCTCCCTGAGCAGCGATCCGAAGAGGGACTCCCAGTCGACGCCCATCCGTTGCGGGGCGGCGCCGCGCGCGGTCATCCTGGTGAGCGGGTCGAGCGTGGCGACGACCCGGCGGGCCATCTCGGCCCGCGCCTTGTTCGCGGCCTCCAGCACGGCCGCGGAGAGCTGGGCGGCTGCCATGGTCCGGTACTTGCCGTCGAGGAACTCCAGGCTGGTCAGTTCCCCCTTCGCCCCGACGGACACCCGGACCGACCGGTCCGCCGAACGCGCGGTGACGGACGCCGCGTCCAGCTCCGCGCGTGCCGAGGCCGCGGCCTGTTCCGCCGCCTCGAGGTGGGCCATCGCCTGGGCCACGCGGTCCTCCATCGGCTGACTCATCCCGGTCCCCTTCCCTCAACGTCCCAGGGCCTGCGGCGCGCCGCCCTCGTCGGTGCCCCAGACGTCCTCGTCCTCGGCCAGCCATGTGGTCCGTTCCCTGTCCCCGCTCTCCGTCTGCGGCCTGCCCTCCCCGCCCCGCCCATGGGTCCCATCGGCGGCATGAAAGGGCTGCTGCTGCTGGTCTGCGTGGACCGGGGGACGACGCGGTGCTCCTCGTCGTCGACGGTCCGCGTGACGGCGGCCGTCCGGCCGGAGCGGCCGACCACGGGTTCGATGACGTTCCTGGTGCGCTCGCCGGAGTTGCCGCCGGCCTCGCCGCCCGCGCCGCGCATCATCGGCGGATACATCCCCGGCGAGCCCGCGCCCGTGCCGGAGCCGTCGGCGGAGGCGCCCGCCAGGGCGCCGCCACCCTGCGGACGTCCGAGGGCCGAGGCGAGGTCGTCCTGGTTGTAGAGGTTGTCGTTGAACACGGAGGAGTACGCCGAGCCCGCGGAGCCGCCCCCGTTGTAGGCGGAGAGGTCGGGGGGCTCGGGAAGGTCGGCGATGCGCTGCCGGATCTGCTCGTCGATGTCCTTGCCGTCGGCGCCGATCCTGTCGTACTCGGCCTGGATCTCGGCCATGCGGCGGTCGTAGTCGGCCTTGGCGTCCTTGCGCGCCTGCTCGGCCTCGGTGCGCGCCTCGTCCCGTTCCGCCCGGGCGTCGGCCTTCGCCTCGTCGTACTCGTTCCTGGCCTCGGCCTCGGCGGCGTCGGCCCGTTCGACGGCCTTCTGTTCGGCGGCGTCGATCTCCGCGATCCGCCGGTCGTACTCCTCGCGGGCGTCGTCCTCGCCGGTCCCGGCGGCGATCTCCCGCTCGTACTCCTGGCGTGCCTCGGCCCGTTCCTGCTCGGCGTCCTGCCGCGCCTGGTCCCGCTGTTCCTGGGCCTCGGCCTTCTCCTGCTCGTACTCCTGTCGCGCCGCCGCCTCCTGGCGGTCGGCGTTCTGGAGGGCGGCTTCGCGCTCGGCGCGGGCCTCGGCCTTCTGCTGCTCGTAGTCGGCCTGCGCGTCCGCCTTGGCGTTCTGGGCGTCCAGCCTGGCCTGCTGCTTCTCCTGCAGGGCCTCGCGACGGGCCTCCTCCTGCTGGGCCTCCGCCCCGGCCCGCGCGTCGGCCTGCTCCCGCTTCGCGGCTTCCTTCTCCGCGGCGGCCTCCGCCTTCGCCGCCTCCTGCTCGCGCTCCGCCGCGGCCCTCGCCTGAGCCTGCTCCTGCTTCGCGGCTTCCTTCTCGGCAGCGGCCTCGGCCTTCGCGGCCTCCTGCTCCTGCTTCGCCTCGGCCTGCGCGGTCTCCTGCTCCTGCTTCGCCGCGGCCTTCTCCTGCTCGGCCTCCGCCTTCGCCGCCTCCTGCTCGCGCTCCGCCGCGGCCCTCGCCTGAGCCTGCTCCTGCTTCGCGGCTTCCTTCTCCGCGGCGGCCTCCGCCTTCGCCGCCTCCTGCTCGCGCTCCGCCGCGGCCTTCTCCTGAGCCTGCTCCTGCTTCGCGGCTTCCTTCTCGGCAGCGGCCTCCGCCTTCGCCGCCTCCTGCTCGGCCTTGGCCTCGGCGCGGTCGGCCTCGTTCTGGGCCGCGGCCCGTTCCCGTTCCTTCTTCGCCTCGTCCTGCGCCTTCTGGTTCTGCGCGAGGGCGAACGCCTGCTGCTCGGCGGCCGTCTGCTTGGCCTCGGCCTTCTCCTTCTCGGCCTCCTCCTTGGCGGCGGCCTGCTCGGCCTTGGCGTCGGCCTTCTCGCGCTCCTGCTCCGCCTTGGCCTCGGCCTTCTCCTTCTCCGCCTCCGTCTTCGCGGCGGCCTGCTCGGCCTTGGCCTCGGCCTTCTCGCGCTCCTGCTCCGCCTTGGCCTCGGCCTTCTCCTTCTCCGCCTCCGCCTTCGCGGCGGCCTGCTCGGCCTTGGCCTCGGCCTTCTCGCGCTCCTGCTCCGCCTTGGCCTCGGCCTTCTCCTTCTCCGCCTCCGCCTTCGCGGCGGCCTGCTCGGCCTTGGCCTCGGCCTTCTCGCGTTCCCGTTCGGCCTTCGCTTCGGCCTTCTCCTTCTCGGCCTCCGCCTTGGCCTCGGCCTTCTCCTTCTCGGCCTGGGCCTTGGCGGCCGCCGCTTCGGCCGCCGCCTTCTTCTTCTCGGCGTCGGCCTCCGCCTCGGCGGAGATCTCGGAGAGGGGACGGTCGTCCTTGTCGGTGATGCTGGTGTCGAAGGCCTTCTCGGCGGCCTTGAAGGCCTTGTGGATCTCGACGACGGCCTCGGCGCCGGCCGTACCGAGCCAGTCCTGCACGGACTGCTCCCACCGGCGCACCGCCTCGTCGGCGATCGCCTTCCACGTGGTCATCTCGCTCGGCTTGCCGTACGACTTGCCCTCGATGACGATGTCGTTCTGGAAGCCGTCGGTCGACACCACGTAGTTGTGCCAGGAGGTGTACGCCCCGGATCCACTGGACACCGTCTCGATGTCCGTCTTGTCGTACTGGGTGTCGAAGAGGGTCAGCCGGGCGTTCTGCAGCATGTCGTAGAGCCAGCGCTGCGGATTGCTCTCGGCCCTCCATGCCTCCCGGGCGTCGTAGAGCTTCTGCGCCTGGGCGAGGAGAACGCCCTGGGCCTCCGCCAGCGCCCGGGCCGGCCCGGAGGTCACCGTCACGCCGTCGACGGTGACGGCGCTCTTGTCGCCGCCCTTGCCGTCGAGCTGGTCGGCGTACCCCTCGTAGTTCCGGGCCAGTTTGTGGATGAGTTCCTTGAAGACGGCGGCCGACGTGCCGTCCCAGGAGTCGCTGCCCTCTCCGATGTCCTCGGTGTCCCACTTGCCGACGGTGTCCGCGCTGTCCTCGAAGAACTTGACCACCCGGTCGAAGGCCTTGGCCGCTTCCGTGAAGGTGCGCAGGTCGACGTAGTCGGCGTCGTTCACCGGGTAGCCGCGGTTGGTGAACCCGTGGGTGGAGTAGGGCCACGTGATGATCTGCGAGAGGGCGTCCCCGGAACCGTAGACGTACCGGACCAGCGCGTTGGTGTTCCAGTCGAGCTTCTCGCCCTCTTTGTTCCAGCCGCCCTTGTCCTTCAGGCGCTCGCTCGTCTTCGTGTAGTCCGGGATGATGTCGTTCCCGCTCGGCGGCGAGGCCTGGCCGGACGCGAGGAAGGTGATGTAGGCGCGGTACCGGTAGAGGTACTTCCCCACGGAGACGTCCTGGGAGTCGTCGCTGGGGCGGTAGAACGGGATGGTGTAGTCGGTGTTGTGCGTCTTCCAGCCGCTGGAGGACAGGAAACCCGACGAGTACTCCGGGCCCCCGCTCTTGTCCAGCCGGACGTGGATCAGCGGGATGCCGTCGTTACCCTTCAGATCGTCGAACAACGTCTTCCGCTCCGGCAGGACGTAGCCGGTGAGCAGGTCAACCGCTTTCTTCCAGTTGTCGTTGTTGTTGTCCTCGGGGTTGGCCATCGCCGAACTCCGTCACTCTTTCTCTTCGGTGGCGCCCGGATTGTCGAGATCACTGTCGACATCCTCGAAGATGTCCATGAAATCGTCCGCGGTGATGTTCTCGAGGTTCTTGCCCTGGGCCTTGGCCAGTTCGTCGATGGTGTCCCACAACGCCTGCTCGAGGTCCTCGAAGAGGATCGTCTGGTCCTCGAGGATGCGCACGACCTCACCCGCGCCCTGCTGGATGACCTTGTTCAGGGCACCTCCGCCGACCGCGCTGTTCTCGCCGGCCATGAGGCCGATGACGAGCGGCTTCGCGGAGTCGATCGTCGTGGTCGAGATACTGTCCGCGATGAACGAGATCGCCGGCCCGGCGGTCGGACTGTCCTTGAGGATGTTCTCCAGCGTCGTACGGAAGCCGTCGATCTGGTTGTTGATGAAATTCTTCAGGAACGTGCTGTCGAGGACCGTGACGGCCACGTGATCACCCTTCCGTCACCGGCCGGCGTCAGCGGCTGCCGATCCTGATGTCGCCCCACCGCTGCGACAGGTTCTGCTCCGTGTAGCGGTAGTTGGAGGAGATCTCGGTGAGCAGACCGGAGTGGTTGGCGAGCAGGGTCTTGATGTTCTCGACAGCGTTGTCCCACTTCGCCTGGACCTCGCTGTAGACGTCCCGGTCGTCACCGATCCAGCTGTTGCGGAGTTCGGCCAGCTCCATCTCCAGGTTGGCCAGAATGCTCATGATCGCCTGGGACTGGCCGACCATGTCGTCCGCCGCGCCTTCGGCATGGTTGTAGTCGACGTAGATGTAGCCGTCGGAGAAGTCCATCGGATTCCTCGTTTCACCGGGATAGCGAAGGGAGTGGAAGGGCTAGGGGTCTGCCGGGTGCGCCGGGTGCGCCGGGTGCGCCGGGTCAGTTCGACGACGTGCTGGTGCCGTTGAGCTCGTCGAACACCTGCGTGGAGCGCGAGTACTCCGTGTCGATCGCGTCGCTGGTGGACCCCTGCACCAGCCCGTGCTCGGTGAGGGTGCCGTTGAGCTCGTCGACCATCCGGTCCAGGTTGATCAGGATGGTGTCGACGTGCTCGTCCCACTGCTCCAGCAACTTCTTGTACTTTCCGCCGTCGACGCCCCCGTAGTTCGAGGCGAGCGTGTGCGACGTGGACTGGACGTCCTGCTGACAGCGCTGAACACCGGTGAAGGCCTGTTCCAGCGCCATGATTCCATTACGGGTCGCGCGTTCTTCGGACTGCTGCATGGCCATGAGGAAACTCCCTTTTCGGCGAAACTCACCGGGCTTCGGCCCCCATGTCACCCTGCGGGCAGACAGGGCGCCCCGGCGAGCATGACTGACTCGCGGGACCATGGGATGGCCAGATGTTATGCAGGCCTCAACTTGTTTGGCAATTGCCTGCCGAACCCCGAAGTCCGTTGCCCGGAAGCTCAATTGAGCAATGACTCGGAATTCGCACCGCTCAAGTGAGCGGTGCGGTGAATGCGGTCGGACAGATCGGGCAGCGGACGCCGCCCACCGGGCTCCGCCGGGTGGACGGCTTAACGAGAGGTGACCACGCGGACGCCAAGAATTTCCCTTCCGGACGCCCCCGGCGGCCCCGGTCCCTGCCCTCCCGGCCCCGGCCCCGGACCCGGGCCCGGGCCCCGCCCTGCCCCCCGCCACTGTTCTGCCGTCCGCCACCGCCCTGCCGCCCCCTACCGCCCGGGGCACCGGAGCGTCACCCGTGCTTCGCCCTCGGACGCCGCCTCGGGGGTCAGGTCCGGGCCGCTGGGCAGCATGGCCAGCATCGGGGACGGCATCGTCCGCGCCTCGGCGCTCTCGTAGCCCAGCGCCTTCACCGCCTCCTGGGACAGCAGCCGGTACTTCACGCCCTCGTCCGTCACCAGGTACGTGGTGTCGCCCAGTGCGCTGCCGCTCGCGCTCGACGCCCTGACCAGCGCGCCCTTTCCGGCCCGTACCGCGATGGAGTCGACCTTCAGGCAGCCCGGTTCGACCTCGGGCGCCGGCGCCTGCACGGCCTCGGGGAGGGCGCCCTCGGGCAGCACCGAGGTGCCCACCCGCACACCGGAGTTCGCGGAGTCGACCTCGGCGCAGGCCACGGAGCCGGTGTCGGCGGTGACCGCCTTCGGCGGCTTCGCGGGCAGCTTCGCCGAGCCCGGGCCCGAGCCCGAGTCGCGCGCGTCGGGGCGAGATGCCCGGCCAGGGCGTCCGCACCGAGCGTCGCCACGGTCGCGGCGGCCCCGCCGTACGCCTGCTGGCGCGTTCGCGGGTCGGCCAGCAGGAGGGTGGCGCCGGTGTCGGTGAGGGGACGAGACCCTCCCGCGTGAGCAGGTGGTAGCGGGCGGCGGAGCCGGGCACGTCGACCTTGAAGAGCTGCCCGATCCTGGTGCTCCGCCCGGCCAGTTCGGGACCCTTCCCGCCGCGGCCGGGCACGTCGGCGGGCGCGAGGTCGGGCCCCAGCGGGAACGCGTCGAGGAACGCCGCGGAGACGGGGCGCGGGGCGACGTCGCCGTACCCGAGGGCCTCGGCCGCCTTCGCCCGCTCGTCCAGGCGCAGCCGGCTGCCCTGCCACAGCAGGTACGTGGCGTCGTCCGGGCCGGTGACCAGCATGCCCTCGTCCTCGCCCAGTCGCCTGCCGCCGGGCACGTCCTGCGGGGCGCCGGTGCCGAGGGCGAGCGTCGTGGTCACCGTGACGACGCCCGTCGTCCGCGGGACGGTCCGGGAGCACACCAGCCACGGCGTGCGGTCCAGGTCGCCGGTGCCCGGCAGTGCCTCGGGCCCGTCGGGGATGCCGACGGGCGTGCCGTGCGGGGTGCCGGCCAGCGAGGACGTGCCCACCGTGGTGACGCCGACGTCGCCGCCGGTGAGCAGCCGGGCCGACGCGTAGTTGCGCACCGGGCGCAGCCGCCCGTCCAGGTACAGGTAGCGCGCGCCGGTCTGCTTGTCGACGATCAGGTTCTCCCCGAGCGCCACGAGTCGTTGCCGCCGGGCTTGATGAGTCCGAAGACGAACGCGCCGGCGCACACCAGCACGGCGATGACGACGCCGATCGCGGCGCCGCGGTTGGTCCGTCCCAGCGGGCTCTCCGGGGAGTCCGGCTCGGCCCGCAGCATGGCCGAGGCCAGCCGTCCCATGATGAAGAGGTGCGCCTGTACCTGGTCACGTTTGCTGTGCATGGTCGCCGTTCTCCCGGGTCAGCCGTTGATGCCGCGGAGCCGGCCGTAGACGCCCATCGACCAGAGCGTCAGCGGCAGGATGCTGACGGCGGCGAGCGAGTGCAGCAGCTCGGCCGCGCGCCCCCAGTACGGGACGAGCCGCCGTCCGGGCACGGTCCACGAGGCGATCGTGATCGCGGCCGCCAGCCCCATCAGGCCGGCCGTCAGGGTCAGCCGGTCCACCGGGGCGAGGGAGCGCGCGGAGACGAACAGCAGCAGGGCCACGCCCCAGGCCCCGGCGGCGGTCAGCGCGAGGCGCTGCCAGAGGTTGCCCAGCCCCCGGCTGTGCAACAGCAGCAGCAGGGAGAGGGCCACGACGGTGAGGATCTCGGCGAGGTCCGGCACGGCCATGAGCGCCGCCTGGCAGGGCAGGCAGACCAGGCCGATGGCGCCGTAGAGGGCGGTCATCCAGCCGTCCGCCAGCGCGGCGCGCGCGTCGACGTCCGAGGAGGAGTACGGGTCGATGCCCTGCTGCAACTGCTGGACGTTGGTCGGCAGGGGCGGCATCCGCATGCCGGCCAGCCGGAACGACAGGGTCGGGACGAACCCGCCGAAGAGCACCACCACGACGGCCACCACGCCGGCCGCCTGCTGCGGCGCCAGGTCCAGGGTGATCAGGGCGGCGCCGAGGGCGCCCGCCGCCGCGACGCAGGCCGTGCCGATGAACAGCGCCGGGTACACGCCGACCGCCGCCAGGGCGAGCACCGCGCCCGCGCCGCCGGCCGCGGACGCCGCCAGCAGCCGGGCGCCGAGGACGGCGTCGCCGTCGGCTCCGCCCAGGTCGCCGCCGGGCAGCAGCCAGCCCGCCAGGGCGAAGTAGGGGCCGCCACCAGGCCGAGCACCGAGCCGGCTCCGGCGTCCCCGACGGCGCGGGAGGCGGAGCCCGCGCCGGCGATCAGCAGCAGGCCGGCGGCCGCGGCGGCGACGGCCCGCACCCAGCCCGCCGTGCCCGGCATGGCCAGCAGCACGAGGCCCAGCGCGAGGGTGGCCGCGGCCAGTCCGCGCAGCAGGCGCCGGCCGGCCCGGTCGCTCCAGCCGTGCGGCCTGCGGCCCATGCCGTCGGCGATGCCGTCGACCAGGTCGTCGATGTGCACCTCGGGCAGTGCCTCCGTGCGCGGTCGCAGGTAAAGCGCCTCTCCGTCCCGCAGACCGAGGGAGTCCAAGGTACTCTCGGGGTCGAGCGGTGGACCGCCGAGGCGTTGGAGCACCCAGCCTCCGTGCTCCAGGCCGGATTCCTCCAGGTCGTCCCCTCCGTAGCCGATCACTGTGGGCAGCAGGTCGGCGACGGGGACGTCGGAGGGCACGGCCAGGTCGACGGTCCTGGCCGGAGCCCGTACGGTGACGCGGCACAGGCTTGCCGTCTGAATCTCAGTCATGGATGCGGGGTTCACACTTTCTGGCGGGCCACGAGACGCGCGGTGGCTGGAAGGTGGCAGGCACACCGGTCGGTCGCCGAACGCGACGAAAAAGTCGGACGGGGCATGCGCCGACGAGTTTGACCGTACGCCGGGCTTTTCGCAACACCACTCCGGGAGTTCAGCGTCACGGAACCCCACCGCAATTCTCCCGCCGCCGTCGCGCGGGACTCTGACTCTTTACGGGAAAACCCGCGACGTTCCCGCGGAGTTCCCCTGGCATTCCTTCCGAAATCATTGAGGAGGACGTTCGTTGAGCGTGATCCTGTTCCGCCGCCCGGCCCGTCGCAAAGGACCGGAAATGCCGTCGGGGGAACTGAGCCTTCAGGAGCCGCCCACGCTTCCCGAGGTCGTGCCGGACAGTTCCGCGGTGTGGACGTACCTGCCGATGGCGCTGATGTCGGTCTCCATGATGCTGATGTTCATGCGGCCGGGGATGAGCCAGAGCAGTGGCGGTTTCCTCTACATCGCGCTCGGTGTGATGGTCGTCGCCTCGGCGGGGATGATGCTCGGTCAGGTCATGCGCCGCAACGGCGAGCGCAAGCAGCGGATGAAGGGCGAGCGCCGCGACTACCTGCGGTACCTGCGGCAGACCCGGCGCATGGTGCGGGCGTCCGTCGTGGAGCAGCAGCGCGCCCTCGCATGGCGTCATCCCGAGCCCGACGCGTTGTCGTCGCTGGTGCGCAGCACCCGGCTGTGGGAACGCCGTTCGTCCGACGAGGACTTCGCCGAGGTGCGGATGGGCGTGGGCGACCAGCGGCTCGCGATGAAGCTGACGCCGTTGTCGACCAAGCCCGTCGAGGACCTGGAACCGCTGTCGGCGCACGCGCTGCGCAGCTTCACCCGGGCCTACTCCACCGTCAAGGACCAGCCCATCGCGATCTACCTGCGGGCCTGGTCGAAGGTGCTGTTCCGCGGGGACGAGGAGCGGATACGGGCCCAGGTGCGGGCACTGATCGCGCAGTTGGCGGTGTTCCACTCCCCCGACGACCTCTGGATCGCACTGTGCGTCTCGGACGAGCGGCGCGCGGAGTGGGAGTGGGCGAAGTGGCTGCCGCACAGCCTGCACCGGCACGAGGAGGACGGCGCCGGACCGGCCCGCATGATCGCCTCGGCCTTCACCGAGCTGGAGAACCTGCTCGGCGCGGAGTTCCTGGAGCGGCCGGGCGCCGACCCCGACGCGGTGCCGGGGCGCGAGGAGCCGTACACGGTCGTCGTGATCGACGGCTGCACGGTGCCGGCGGGGCACCGCTTCGACGGGCACGGGTTCCGCAACGCGGTGGTGCTCGACGTCACCGGTGCGCTCGCGTGGAAGCCGGGGCGGACCACGCTGCGCCTGGAGGTGGGCGACGACGGTGTCGCGCTGGTGCGCACCGACCGCGACCGCAAGGAGCAGACGACGGTGCTCGGCCGGCCCGACCGGCTGGGCACGGTGGGGGCGCTGGCGCTCGCCCGGCTGCTGGCGCCGTACCGGATGAGCGTGGGCGGCGACGACTCCAAGCCGCTCGCCGACGACGTCGAGCTGACCTCGCTGCTGAACATCCCCGATCTGCACCGGCACGACCCGGCCACGCTGTGGGAGCGGTCGACGGGCAGCGCCCGGCTGCGGGTGCCGATCGCGGTGAGCGGTGAGGGCAGGCCCGTGGAGCTGGACATCAAGGAGTCCGCGCAGGGCGGTACGGGGCCGCACGGCATGCTCATCGGCGCCACCGGCTCCGGCAAGAGCGAGCTGCTGCGCACGCTGGTGCTGGGGCTGGCGCTGACCAACTCCTCCGAGACGCTGAACTTCGTCCTCGTCGACTTCAAGGGCGGCGCGACCTTCCTCGGCCTGGACGAACTGCCGCACACCTCGGCGGTCATCACCAACCTCGCCGACGAGGTGGCGCTGGTCGCCCGGATGCAGGACGCCCTGCACGGGGAGCTGATCCGGCGGCAGGAGCTGCTGCGCGCGGCCGGGAACTACACCTCCGCGCTGGAGTACGAGAAGGCGCGGCAGTCCGGGACGCCGCTGCGGCCGCTGCCCAGCCTGTTCGTGGTGGTCGACGAGTTCAGCGAACTGCTGGCCTCGCACCGCGACTTCATGGAGCTGTTCGTGATGATCGGCCGGCTCGGGCGCAGTCTCGGGGTCCATCTGCTGCTGGCCTCGCAGCGGCTCGACGAGGGCCGCATGCACCAGTTGGAGAGCCACCTGTCGTACCGGATCGGTCTGCGGACGTTCTCCGCGATGGAGAGCCGGGGTGTGCTGGGGGTGCCGGACGCCTACGAGCTGCCCGCGCAGCCGGGTGCCGGTTTCCTCAAGAGCGGCGTCGACGCGCTCACCCGGTTCCGGGCCGCGTACGTGTCGGGGCCGTACCGGCGGCGCCGGGCCGTCGTACAGGCGCAGGTGGCGCGTCAGGTGGTGCCGTGGACGGCGGAGTGGGTGGTGCCGCGCGCGCCCGCGGACCCGGACCCCGCGGGCGGCCCCGGCGAGCCGGAGCCGGAGGGCGAGGGGGACGGCGGCGGGGAGACCCTGCTGTCGGTGGCGCTCGACCGGCTGCGCGGTTCGGGCCCGCCCGCCCACCAGGTGTGGCTGCCGCCGCTGGGCCGGCCGGCCACCCTGGACCAGATCCTGCCGCCGCTGACGCCCGATCCGCGGTACGGGCTGACCACGGCGGACTGGCCGCTGCGGGGCCGCCTCACGGTGCCGGTGGGCGTCGTGGACCGTCCCTTCGACCAGCTGCGCGATCTGCTGACCGTGGACCTGTCGGCGGCCGGCGGCCACGTGGCCGTCGCCGGGGGCCCGCAGAGCGGCAAGAGCACCCTGCTGCGGACCCTCATCACCGCGCTGGCCCTCACCCACACGCCGCGCGAAGTGCAGTTCTACTGCCTGGACTTCGGCGGCGGCACGCTGGCCGCGCTCGACGGGCTGCCGCACATGAGCGGGGTCGCGGCGCGGGTGGACACCGAGCGGGTGGGCCGCACGATCGCCGAGGTCACCGCACTGCTCGCGAGGCGGGAGCGGTTCTTCCTGGAGCACGGCATCGACTCCATGGCCACGTACCGCAAGCGGCGCGCGGCGGGTGAGTTCCCCGAGGAGCCGCACGGGGACGTGTTCCTCGCGATCGACGGCTGGGCCACCGTGCGCCAGGACTTCGACCGGCACATCCCCACCTTCAACGCGCTGGCCGCCCGCGGCCTCAACTACGGGGTCCACCTGCTGATCACCACGGCCCGCTGGGTGGAGCTGTCGTCCTCGGTGCGCGACCAGACCGGGACCCGGCTGGAGCTGCGGATGGGTGATCCGATGGACTCGCAGATCGACTCCCGCAAGGCGGCGACGGTCCCGCGCAGCGCGGGGCGGGGACTGACCTCGGACAAGCTGCACTACCTGTCGGCGCTGCCGCGCGTCGACGGGGTCGAGGACGCCGACGACCTCGCGGACGGGGTCGCGGGGCTGGTCGCAGCGATCGCCGAGAGCTGGGCGGGGCCCACCGCGCCGCGCGTGCGGATGCTGCCGGCGAACCTGCCGGTCGAGGAGCTGCCGGAGCCGGAGGGCGAGAACGGCCTGCGGATCGCCATCGGCCTGGACGAGAACGAACTGGCGCCGGTGTGGCACGACTTCACCGAGAACCCGCACCTGATCGTGGTGGGCGACACGGAGAGCGGCAAGACGAACCTGCTGAAGCTGGTCGCGCGGGGCATCACCGAGCGGTACACGCCGGCCGAGGCGCGGATCATGACGGTGGACTACCGGCGGGAGCTGGTGGAGAGCGTCCCCGAGGCGTACCGGCTCGGGCACGCCGTGTCCCTGGACATGCTGCGGGACCTGGTGGACGGGGCGGCGCGGGCGGTCAAGCAGCGGGTTCCGGGGGAGGACATCGCCCCGTCGCGGATGCGGTTGTGCGACTGGTGGCAGGGGCCGCGGCTGTTCATCCTGGTCGACGACTACGACATGGTGGGCGGCGGGCCGATGACCCAGCCGTTCGCGCCGCTGCTGGACCATCTGGCGCTGGGGCACGAGGTGGGGCTGCACCTGGTGGTGGCGCGGTCCTCGGCGGGTGCCGGGCGTGGGCTCAACGAGGCGTTGCTGCGCAGGCTGCAGGAGGTCAACACACCCGGACTGCTGATGTCGTGTCCGCCGAGCGAGGGGTACCTCTTCGGGAGTGTGAAGGGGCGGGAGCTGATTCCGGGGCGGGCGGTCCGGATCGCCCGCCGCAAGACCCTGCAGGTGCAGACGGGGCTCGTGGGGGACGCGCGGTGACGCGTCCGGGTGCGGGCCGGGTGCCCGTGCGGCGGATCTCCGGGGGGTGCGGCGCGGCGCGGGATGCGCCGCGTCGGTGCGGGTCGGACGGTGGTCACGCGGCCCGGCGCCGGCGGGGTGCCTCCCCTGCTCCCGGCTCCGCTCGAGCGGGGGGACCCCCGTCGCCCGCCCGTGACGCCGGGGCGTGGTGCGGAAGCGGCGTCGTCCGCCGGAGGGCGGGCCCGGCGGTGCCCGGTGCGTGCGATCGCACGGCGGAGGGCCGCCCCGGCACTGGTTGCACCGGGGCGATCCCGACAACGCGGCCGGGGGTGCCCCCTCCGGGGAAATGCGTGCCAGGCGTCGCCGGGCCGGGGGCACCCCCTCCGGGGGAAGGGCTTCCACCACACGCCCTGGGGACACCTCCCCGGCCCTCGAGGCACTGGGGAAGGCACGACTGTCCGTGGTCGCGGGCCTGTCCGCGGTCGCGGGACCGCGGCTAGGGGGCCGTCGGGGGGCGCCAGTTCCTGGTGCGGCCCGGGGGACGACCGCGGCCAGGGCCGCGAGCAGGAGGACCGTCGCCAGGCCCACGGCCGCGATCGTCAGGGAGCGGTGGTGGGGGGCGGGATCAGTGGGGGCCGGCATCCGTGCGGGGGCGGGGGTCTGCGCGGGGGGCGTCGTGCGGTCCTGGAGCAGGGACAGGGCGGCGTACGGGTCGAGGCGGGGGATGTCCGAGGGGTAGGCGGTGTCCAGCAGCCGACGGGCGACCTCCGCCGCCGTGAGGTCGGGGTGGTAGGCGCGGACGAGCGCGGCGGTGCCCGCGACGCCCGCCGCGGCCAGCGAGGCGCCGGAGCCGATGTAGTGGCCGGTGCCCTCGGGGCCGACGCTGACCATCGCGCTGCCGGGCGCGGACAGGTCGGGCTCGTGGGCGGGCGGCGCGTTCTGCTGCCGTACGCCGCCGGGGCCGAAGTCCACGACGGCGAGCGCGCCGGGCGCGGCGGCCGGCCAGTACGGCCCCTCGGGCATCTCGCCGTCGGGCCCCTGCTCCTCGCGGGACACGGCGTCCGGCGCGGCGGGGGCGACGACCAGCGCGTCGCGCCGGGTGGCGTGGGCGACGGCCGCGGTGAGTTCGGAGCGTCCGGCGGGCAGGGCCTGGCCGACGTAGATGACCTGTGCGCCGCGGTCCGCCGCCGTGCGGATGCCGGCGGCGACGCGTCGCGCGGAGGGGACGCCGCGGTCGTCGGTGCCGGGCAGGGCGAGGATCCGCGCCTGCGGGGCGACCCCGGTGATGCCGCTGCCCTTCTCCGGTGCGGCGGCGATCAGGCCGGCGGCGAACGTGCCGTGGCCCACGCAGTCCTCGTCCGCCCCGTCGACGGCCTCCACCCTGCCGGACAGGCTGGGGACGCCGGGGGCGACGCCGGTGTCGACCACCGCGACGGTCACCCCGGCGCCGCGGGAGATCCGCTGGGCCCGGGACAGCCCGAGCGCCGTCTGCGACCACGCCGCTCCGGTGGCCGTCCGGTCCGAGGCCCCGGTGCACGGGTTGCCCTCGCCGAGCCGGACGGGCAGCGGGGGCAGCAGCGTGGCCCCCGGATCGCCGGAACCGGGACTCCCCGACGACGTGGCCGGGGCAGCCGAGGCGGTCGGCGCGGCCGGCTGGGCGGGGACGGCGGGGACGGCGAAGGCCGGCCCGCCCGCGACCGGCAGGGCCACGGCGATCGCCAGCACGAGACCCGCACTCCGGCCTTTCATGACATTCCGCATGGGTCGCATGATATGCACACAAGATGTACGGCGCACAACGCCAACTACCGCAGCAGCACAAGGAGGTTCGAGGCGTGGCACGGCAAATACTCACGGTCGGCCCGGAACGGTCGGACGGCTTCCAGACGATCGGTGAGGCACTGGCCCAGGCCCGTACCGGGGCGGTGATCCGGGTCCGTCCCGGCCGCTACGCCGAGAACCTCGTCATCCGGCACCGGGTGACGATCGTCGGCGAGGGCGAGCCGGGCACCGTCGAGATCTGCCCGCGGGACGGCACCGCCGTCACCCTCATGGCCGACGCCGTGATGCTCAGCGCCCTGACCCTGCGGGGCCGCGACAAGGAGGCCGCGGTCGTGGACGTGCCGGCCGGTCAGGCCGCGCTCGACGGCTGCACCGTGACCGGTGCCGGATGGACGGCGCTGCTGGTGCGCGGCAAGGGTTCGCTCGCCGCCCGCGGCTGCCGGATCGGCAACCCCGGCGGCGCCGGGCTCGTCGACTCCTCGGAGAGCGAAAGCATCGTCGAGGACTGCGTGTTCGAGAACTTCGGCACCTCCGCGGTGGTCATCGGCGAGACCGCCGGGCCGCTCGTCCGCGACTGCCGCATCCGGGGCGCGCGGGCCAACGGCGTCCTGGCGAGCGGCGAGTCCCGGGGCACCGTGGAGGGCTGTGACATCTCCGGCACCGACAAGCCGGCCATCGCCCTGGAGGGCCACAGTTCGACCCGGGTGCTGCGGTGCGCCGTGCACCACACCTCGGTGGGCCTGCTCGTGACCAGCATGTCCCGCCCGGAGATCGAGGAGACGTCGTTCGAGTCCCTCGCGCAGAGCGGGATCGTGATCTCCGGCGGGGCCGACCCGATGCTGCGCGGGTGTGTCACCCGGCGCACCAAGAAGAGCGGACTGCTCGTCCTGGACCGCTCGCGCGGAACCCTGGAGGACTGCTCGTTCCACGGTTCCACCGAGGCCGCCGTGCGGGTCGTCGAGGGCAGCGCCCCGCTGCTGCGGGACACCGTGGTGAGCGACTGCGCCGACACCGCCGGGCGGTGCAGCTCTGGGACGACTCCACGGCCGAGTTCGAACGCCTGGAGGTCCTGGACGCGGCCGGCGTCGGCATCTCGGTGCGCTCCGCCGCCAACCCCCTGCTGCGCCGCGCCCGGGTCACCGGCGCGGGCGGCCACGGCATCGAGTTCACCGACGACGGCCGCGGCCGGCTCGAGCACTGCGAGATCGAGTCCGCCGGCGGCTGCGCGCTGAGCATCGACGACGACTCCGAGCCCGAGATCAGCGACACCGTGCTGCGCTCCGCCGCCCGCTCGGGCGTCCTCGTCGGCGAACGCGGCCGGGGCACCCTGCGGGACTGCGAGATCGGCGACAGCGCCGACGCCGGGGTCGGGGTGCGGGACGGCGCGGAGATCACCCTGGAGCGGGTCCGGGTGCACGGTTCGAGGGCCCACGGCGTGCAGGTGTCGCGCGGCGGCCGGGCCGTCCTCGACGCCTGTGAGATCAGCGGGAGCACGGGCGACGGCGTACGGGTCGACAGCGCCGAGCCGGTCGACGTCACCCGGTGCGTCGTACGCGACAACCGCGGTGCGGGACTGCGCCAGGGCCGCGCGAGCGAGCGGCTCACGGTCGAGCTGCTGACCAGTGCGGACAACGGCGTGCCGGACAGCTGGGGCGAGTCGGCCGAGACGACCGGCGAGGACGGCGCCCCGGGCGGGTCCGGCAAGCAGCAGGAGCCCGAGGGCCCGCTGGCCGAACTGGAGGCGCTCGTCGGCCTGGAGAACGTCAAGCACCAGGTGAACACGCTGGTCAACCTGAACCAGCTCGCGGAGCGCCGGCGCCGGCTCGGCATGCCGGTCCCGTCGATGAGCCGGCACCTGATCTTCGCGGGGCCGCCCGGCACCGGCAAGACCACCGTCGCCCGCCTCTACGGCAGCATCCTGGCGGACCTGGGGGTGCTCAGGAGCGGGCACCTGGTCGAGGTCGCCCGCGCCGACCTGGTCGCGCAGGTCATCGGCGGTACGGCCATCAAGACCACCGAGGCCTTCAACAGCGCGCTGGGCGGCGTGCTGTTCATCGACGAGGCCTACACCCTCACCGTCGAGGGAACGTCCAACGACTTCGGCCGCGAGGCCGTCGACACCCTGCTGAAGCTGATGGAGGACCACCGCGACGACGTGGTCGTGGTGGCGGCCGGCTACTCCGAGCAGATGGAGTCGTTCCTCACCGCCAACCCGGGTCTCGCCTCCCGCTTCACCCGCACCGTCGAGTTCGGCAACTACGCGGTGGACGAACTGGTGACGATCACCGAGAGCCTCTGCCACCGGCACCAGTTCGAGCTCGGACCGCTGACCCGGGAGGCCCTCGCCGTGCGCTTCGAGCGGATGACGCGCGACGCGACGTTCGGCAACGGCCGCGCGGCCCGCGCCGTGTTCGAGGACATGGTGGACCGGCAGGCGTTCCGCCTCGCGGCCATGACCGACCCGGCGGAGAACGACCTGACCCTGCTGCTGCCGCTGGACGTGGGCGACGCGGAGGCCGCGGCCGTCGGCGGCACGGCACAGGACGCCGACGACGCGTCCGACCCGATGGCCGAACTCACCGCCATGGTGGGTCTCGGCGCCGTGAAGCGGGAGGTCGCCGACCTGGTCAGTCTGCTGACCAACGCACGCCAGCGCATCGCCGCGGGGCTGCCCGCCCCCCGGATCAGCAACCACCTGGTCTTCAGCGGGCCGCCCGGCACCGGCAAGACCACGGTCGCGCGGCTGTACGCGAAGCTCCTGCACTCGCTGGGAGTGCTCCCCCGCGACTCCCTGGTGGAGGTGGCGCGGGCGGACCTGGTGGGCCAGTACGTCGGCCACACCGCCCAGCGCACCAAGGACGTCTTCACCAGCGCGTTGGGCGGGGTGCTGTTCATCGACGAGGCCTACACCCTGACCCCGAGGGCTCGTCCAACGACTTCGGCCGCGAGGCCGTCGACACCCTGCTGAAGCTGATGGAGGACCACCGCGACGAGATCGTGGTCGTCGTCGCCGGGTACACCGAGGAGATGGAGCGCTTCCTGGCCTCCAACCCCGGTCTGACGTCGCGGTTCTCCAAGTTCGTGCGGTTCGAGGACTACAGCACGGACGAACTGGTCACCATCGTGTCCCGGCACGCCGCCGCCTCCGGGTACGAGTGCGCCGACGCCACCCTCGCGGTGCTGCGCGCCCATGTGGACGCCCTCCCGCGCGACCGGTCCTTCGGCAACGCGCGGCTCGCCCGGCAGTTGCTGGAGACGATGATGACGAGCCAGGCCCGCCGACTGGGCGGGCTGAGTTCGCCCAGTCTCACCGACCTCACCACGCTGCTGCCGGAGGACCTGCCGTCGGCGCGACGGCGGGAGGCCACCCTGTGACCCGCTGAGCGGCCTGTCGATCGGCCTGTCGATCGGCCTGTCGATCGGCCCGTCGATCGGCCTGTCGATCGGCCTGTCGATCGGCCTGTCGAAGGCGAACGCCCGCCGGTTCGGCACCGGCGGGCGTTCGCTGCGCTGTCGCGCCACTCATACGGTGGACGCGTCCCTCACACGGTGAACCTGACGGCCTCCAGCCAGAACTGCGGCTCCGTCGACCCGCCGAAGATCCAGCCCTCGGACTTCTCGCACGCCAGGCCGCCCCAGTCGTGCCCGCCGAGCTTGTGGTTCTGGCAGACGTTGCCCGAGTCGACACCGATGGTGAAGCCGCTCAGGCTGGGCGCGTTCGAGGCGGCGCTCCCCAGGACCAGGTCCGCCCCGTCGGCCGCACCCGACCACGCGGTCGTCCAGCCGTCCTTCTGGATGAACTCGTTGCCGTTCACCCTCTTCGCGTCGGCCACCGCGACGTTGATGGCCGTGACGGGCCGCCCCTTGCCCTCCTGGCCCGCGGTGGCCCCGTCGCACACGGGGGCCGTCCAGCCGGCGCCCTTCACGTGGACCCGGTAGCAGATGTGCCGGCCGGGGTTCGAGGCGGCCAGCCGCTGAACGGCGTAGGCGGCGGTGTTCGGCGGAAGCTTGGGCGGCTCGTACTCCTTCACCCGGGTCTCCGCCTTCTTCGGCGCCTCGGCCGGCTTGCTCGCCGGCGGTGCCGAACTCGGCACCGGGTCCGCCTTCTTGACGACGGGGCTCGGCTTGGGGGACGGCTTCTCGGTCGACGGCTCCGGGGTCGGCTGCGCGGGGGCGTAGTCGCCCTTCGGCACCTCCGGGGGCTCCTCCTCGAGCAGGGTGTCGGACCCCGCGGCCACCGCCACGTTGTCCTTCTTCTGCCGCGAGTCGTCCGTGGCCCAGATCAGCAGCGGCACCGCGAGGAGGACGACGCCCGCGATGCCGGCGGCGGCGAGCAGGGGCTTCTTCGGTTTCCCGGACGGCGGTTCGTCCGCACCGGTTCCGACGGCCGCGGTTCCGGCCGCCGCGGTTCCGGCCGCCGCGGTTCCGGCCGCCGCGGTTCCGGCCGCCGCGGTTCCGGCCGCCGCGGTTCCGGTGGCCCTGCGGGCCTCGGCGTCCGGGACGGCCCGGACGGCAGCGGTCGGCTCGGCGGCGCTCTCGCTCTCCGTCTCCGGCCGCTCTTCCGAGGCGGACGCGGTGGCCGTTGCGGCTGTTGCCGTTGTCGCGGCCGTCGCGGCCGGTTCCCCGGTGGTGCCGGTCGTGGTGCCGGTGGTGGTGCCGGGCGGCTCGGGAGCGGCCTCGCTCTCGGCGGTGTCCGGGGTCTTCGGGGCCGACCGTGCGGTCTCCGCTCCCCCGGTGCCGCCCTCGGCCGGCTCGGGCGCGGGCGTACGCCGTGCGGCCGGTGCCAGCATCGCTCCGGGGTCGGCCGCCGCCGACCCGAGGGAGACGGCCCTGCGGACGGACGAACCGCCCGTGCCGTCGGGCCCGTGGGGGACGGGCGGCTTCTTCTGACTTGCCATCGTTCTCCTCGATCTGTGTGGACTGTGGCGTGACGGGTGGTCGTACGGCGCGCTCCCCGCGCGCTATCCCTCCTGGCCCACGGGCCCGGAACAGCGTTCCGGCCACTGCGGGTCGTCGCCGGCGCGGAAGCCTTTGGCCAGCGCCTCCTCGAGGTACGCGAGGGCCTTGAGGTCCAGCCCGCTCAGTTCCTCCGACCCGTCCATGTAGGCGGTCGCGTTCCCGGGGAGCTCGCGCAGCAGTACGACGGAGGGGCCCGCGGGCACGGTCCGTACCCCCAGCACCCGGAAGCCGGTCCCCGGCACGAAGACGATCTCCTCGTACGCCTCCGTGGAACCGCCCGGCCGGTCGAGCAGTTGGCGCACCTTGCGTCCGGTGACGGACCAGATCGCGTAGCGCCCGGGGGCGCCGGCCGGAAGCGCCGATGATCCCGCCAGGGCGCTGACCGGCGCCGGGTCGTGCAGCAGCGTGCCGACCGCCGGTTCGGGGCCGTCGGCCTCCCCGCCGCGCAGGGCCACGCCCCGGTAGGAGGGCAGCCTGCGCAGAGCGGACGCCAGACAGCCGGCGTAGGGCAGCAGACGCCCCTCGCCGGTGTGCAGGTCCCGGATCAACTCGCGGTGGTGCAGCGGTCCTTCCTCGGCGGTGAGGTAGGCGTGCGCGGCGATGAGGTCGGTCCGGGCCGCCTCCAGTTCGTGCCCGCGCAGCGCGGGCATCCGGGTGAGCACCCGGGACACCGCGGCGGCGTGCACTTCCCAGGCACCGGCCGCGGCATCCCGGAACGCGGCGCGCTCCGCGGCACCGCTGACGTGCCCGGGCACGAACGGGAGGGCGGCACGGTGCGGGGCGGGCGCTTTGCCGGCCCGCCCCCGCGGTCCCTTCCCCGCCTCGGCACGCCCGGCCCGGCCGCCTTCCGGCTCTGGAGCGTCTCCCTGGCGGGCATCGCGTCCCGCACCGCCGACTGCGGCGCCGTCCCGCTCGCCACCGTCACCCCGTTCGCCGCCGTCCCGTTGGGCACCGGCTCCGGTGCGCGCCCCGGCCGGGAGGTGACCGTCGGCCGGACCCGCGCGGCTCCCGGACCGGCCGCGCCGTCCGGCGGCGCAACGGGCACGGAAGCCCTCTGTCCGCTGCCGACGCCCACCCCGGTCTCCGGCAGAGTCTCCGGCGACGTCCGGGGCGGAGTCTCCGGCGACGCGGCAGGCGCGGCCCCCTCGGTGGGCCGCCCCTGCGGACGGGGCTCCGAGGACGCGGTGGGCACGACCACCCCGGGCCCCGCTTCCCCGGGCACGACCACCCCGGCCTCGACTTTCCCGGGCACGACCACCCCGGAGCCCGCTTCCCCAGGCACGACCGCCTCCGGAGGAGACACCGGAGGGGAGTCCGGAGGGGAGTCCGGAGGGAGTCCGGCGTCGGGGCAGGCCCGCCCTCCCGGAGGGACACCGGCGGGACGGGTCCCCCGGCACCGGCGACCGGACGGCCGGGAGCGCCCTCGTCCCCCGGGGACCCTGGGGCGCGACGGACTCGGCGACCGGAGGCCCACCGACGGCACCGCCCGCTTCGGCGGCCCCACCGCCCCGGAGGACATCGGGGCGCGCCGCGGGCGCGGGCGTCGGCCCTCCGGGTTCGGCGGTCGGCAGGGCAGCTGTCGTACCGGACCCGTGGGGCACCCCGCCGGACGGCGGGACCCGGCCGGGCCGCGCGGTCACGCCCGGCCGGTCTGTCGCCGTGCCGGGGCGCGGGGCCGGCCGGTGACGTAGCGGATGTTCGGCACGCCGTGTTCGGCGGCCAGGCGGCGCAGGGCGCCGTCGCCCGCCGGCAGTCCGCCGCGGACCAGCAGGGTGGTGCGTGAGCGGACGTCGGTCCCGAGGCCGTGCAGGAGCCGGGACAGCGCGGGCAGCAGGGAGTCGTCCAACGGCTGTCCGGGCATGCCCAGTTCGACGGCGCACGCCTCCGGGTCGACGGCCGGTCCGAGCGGCCCGGGACGGGGGCCGTCCGGTGCCCACAGGGCGAGACCGGCCCGGGTCACCGTGGCCTGCCAGCGGTCCGTCAGCCGTACCGTCCCCCGTTCGCCGCCGCCGAGGATCCAGTCGGGCGGGTGGAGCTCCGTCGGCCTGGGCACGGGAGCCCGCCCCTTCGCGTCGACCGGTCCGCAGACCACGGACGACACGAACGGCCGCCAGCTCGGCCTGCCGTCCAGCCCGACCAGCGTGGGCCGGGGAGGCGTTCCGGGCGGTGCGTGGTCGTCGAGCAGGGGCAGGCCGGTGAGTACCTCCACCTCGGTGCCCAGCAGGTCGGCGACCGACTGACCGAGCCGCAGCAGGTCGCGCCGGCCGCCGGGCGCGAGCCTGGTACGGGCGCGCTGTGCCGGTGGCAGCCCGGCGAGGACGGCGGCGACCTCGTCGGCGGCGACGTCCTCCGCCTGCGGGGCACCGACCAGTACCGTCAGGCGGTCGAAGTCGACGGGCACGGAGAAGCACAGGTCGTCGGGGCCGGACCGGGTGCCTCGGCCGGGCGGATCACCACGCCCGCCGGGATGCGGTCCACGACACAGCCGCCGACCGTGCGCTCGGGCACCGCGCCCAGCGCCTCCTCCCAGGCGGGCGCCGGGGCACGCCGGCCCAGCTTCCGGGGTTTCGCGCCGGGCGCGAACCTCCACCAGCCGCACCCGGGCGGGAGTCGCCGTGGACGAAGAGGACACCCCCGGGCGTGATCAGGACGGCCCGTCCGGAGCCGTCACCTCCAGCTCCCAGGCGTCGGCGATCCGGCGGGCGACGCAGGGCCGCTCCGGCCGGTCGTCACCGGCGCCGGACATGACGAGCCGGATCCGGTCGGTGCCCCGCGCGCGGAGGGAGTCCAGCAGCGCGCCCAGCCGTGCCCAGTGGTCGGCGTCGGGCGCCCCGCCCCCGGCGGCGGAACCCACGATCACCGTGACGACGTCCGGCTCCCTGCCGACGGCGCCCGCCACTTCGGCCACCACGTCCAGGGGGAACGAGTCGTCGTCGACCGAGCGCACGAGCAGCACGCCGTCGACGTCCTCGACCGGCGGGCCGCCGGCGCCCCGGTTTCCGACGCCCCGCTTCCGGTGCCCGCGTTCCCGGTGCCGTTCGCGCCGCCGGCCGGAAGCGCCGTGCCGCGGCGGCCCGTGCCGGAGCCCGGCCTGCGTCCCCGGCCCGGCATCACGGAGGACCAGCGGCTCACGCGTCCGCCCCCCGGACCGGGTGGACGGCTTCGGTCAGCAGCCGCGCGGTGCGGCGCGCGGGCGCGGCGGGGGTCCGTTCCCCCGCACCGTCCCGGACCGCGTCGCGCACGGCGTCGGGATCCAGCAGCATGCTCACCGCGGCCGGGGGGTTCAGATACAGCACGTGCCCCTCGGGAAGGCGCGTCAGGAGGTCGTCCACGCCGAGCAGTTCGAAGGCGAAGCGGCCCGCGGTGTGCAGGAACACCGACGAGGTGAACACCGGCACCACCGGCGTCCCGTCCGACGCCGCCGCACCGAGCAGGCCGCCGCCCGGTGCCGTCAGCACGGCCACCTCGCGCCCCACCAGTGCGGCCGGCACCGCCTCGCCGGGCCCGTATCCGGTCGACGCGAGCTGGACGGCGCGGTCCACCTCGTCCTGCGGTTCGGGCCAGCCGAGCGCACGCGGGGACGGCCGGTACCCGGGGTTGTCCTCCCACTCGACGATCTCGCCGTCGAGGCCGGACCGCCACCGGCCGGTCATGGCCCATTCCGGGGGCTTCCCCGCTCCGGACCACATCGGGTCGACCACCCCCAGCCAGTGGTCCGGGGCGAGGCGGCCCGCCTCACGGATGTCGTCCGGAACGGGCGGAAGCGCCTCGTCCTGCTGGCTCATCACTGTCCTCATTCGGTGGATCGGGACGACACCGCGGTCCGTGCCGCGTCGTCCGGGGTGTCGTGCCGGAGGAGGCGGCGCGCGGTCGCGGCGTCCGTGACGACTCCGGTGAGCAGTCCGGACCCCAGTACGGCGCGGACCGCCCCGGTGCCGCGTCCGCCGGCCGTGACACCGATCAGCTCCGCGAGGCCGCGGAGTTCGGCGGCACCGACCGTGATCGTGCGGGCGTTCAGTTCGGTGGGCAGCACCCGGCCGGCGGCGTCCAGGACGTGGCCGGCCACCTCGGCGCACGCTCCCGCCGCCCGGAGCGTCTCCCGCTCCCGCTCGGCCAGGGCGCCGTACACCGGGGAGTGCGGGGCGTCCCACGCGCCGATGCCGACGACGGCCTTGGTGACCAGGCCGAACCGGTCCAGCGTCTCGGCGGTGGCGGGCTGGCTGCGCAGGACGGCGGCCGTCGCCGCGTCGGGCAGGAGGAACGGGGTGTGGAGCGGGAACGCCCTGCCTCCGCCCGCCGCAGCCGTACGGCGGACCGCGGCGATCGCGGCGTCGTGGGCGAGGTCCCGCCCGTGCACCCCGGTCAGCTGGACCACGTCGCAGAGCGGCAGCCGGGTGACCGCCTCGCTCAGCGCGTCCACCGCGGGGCTGCCGTCCAGCCCGAGGACGTCGCCCTCCTCGGCGATCTCCGAGAGCAGCCGGGCCGCCGCCGTGCCGAGCCAGCGGCCGCTCTGGCGCTGGTCCGTGAGGGAGGCCGGACCGCTCTCGTTCCGACCCAGGTTGACAACGATGCCGTGGCGGAGTCCGAACCGCTCCGCCAGCGCCCGTCCGAGCGGGACGTCGATCTCGGCCGGGACGGTGATGTCGATCCGCACGATGTCGTGGGCCACGGCCGCGTCGAGGAGGCGGGCCACCTTGAACCGGCTGATGCCGAACTCCTTGGCGATCTCCACCTTCGACCGGTGCTCCAGGTAGAAGCGCCGGGCGACGGCGGCGGCGAGGAGCGTGTCGATCGGCGCGGGTAACGCCATCGCCTCAACCGGTTCGGCCATGTCGTCTCTCCGCGCTCTCATCGTTCGTCAACTCACGTCAATTCTTTAACTAGTTCATCCGCGCGAAGTGAGCAGAAGATGACCAGAAAGCGACACCGAAGCGACACCGGGGACGCCAGTGACCACTGAGCCCGAACTCCGCACCGCCGGAGGGTTGTTCCCGCACCCGCCCCGAACCCCCGCCTTGTTCCGAGCACCTCACCGAGGCCGCCGGTCGAGTGGGTGACGGCGCGTCCGAGACGTCAAATGATCCGGACAGACGAGCCGACCTCGGCATGGACGAAAACCGGCTTCCCCGACGACGTGTCGTGCGTCGTCGCGGACGCGGCACACCCGCGACACCACTCACGACGTGCTCATCGCACCCCACCGCCGTGACGCGACCGCCCTGCACCGGGTCCGTTCCCGGCGCCTGCCGCCCGCGCGGGAGGCCACCCCGTGTCGAGGTGGTCGTACGGAGTGAGTTCCTCGTCCTGCCGGGTGGAACGCCATCGTCGGAAGAAGGACGGTGGTTCGCGCCCGGACCAGGACGGTTCACCGCTGCTCACGGGCTCTCCCCGGTCAACACGGCATGTGCTTCCTGCGACGGCCGCACACAGCGCTCACCCGGCTTGGTACTGGCACGGTTCACGCGGTCCGCGCCCCCACCCCACATCCTCACCCCATCGGAAGAACGAGACGGAAATGAGCTCCCGTCAGGACGGGGTGACCGTGGGATCGGGCAGCCAGAAGGAGGGCGCCGTCGGCCGCCTCGGCGATGCGGCGGGCGCGGTGGAGACCGTCGCCGCGGCCCTCTCCCTTGGTCGAGCGGCCCGCACGGAAGACGAGGTCCTCGCGGCCCTGGGGGTAGGTGACACCCGGGCCGCTGTCACGGACGTCCACGAGCCATTCGTCCCCGGAGGGTTCGACGTGGACCACCGTGCGGCCGGAGTCGAAGCCCTCCATCGCCTCGCCCGCGTTGGCAAGCAACTCGTACAGGAGCGCCTGAGCGGCGCGCGTGCTGATCCGAGCCACGGCGGTGGCGGGCGCGCTGATCTCCAGTTGCCGGCCGGAGAAAGCCTGTTGCCACATGCCGCCCATCTCGCGCAGCAACGGGACCAGGTCGGTGGTGCCGTCGACGCGCTGCGCTTCGACGGTGTTCTCGGCGGTCAGCCGGGCCAACGGGACCAGCAAGGCCTCGCAGTCGACCGCGGGAACGGAAGCGGCCAGAGCGGCCGTGTACTCCTCGTAGCCGTCGCTGAGCGCGTGGCGTCGGGCTTCCCACTGGCGTACGGCGTGGCCGTCGTCCTCGGACCTGGCCTCCTCCGGGCGGGCCGCCCAGTCCTGCAGGGCCGCCTCCAGCCGCTGCGGGGCCTGATCCCCGAGAACGGAAAGGACGCCGCAGCGGCGGAAGCGGACGTGGTCGGTGGACGCCTCCTCGGTCAGCCTGAGGCGAACCAGCCCGGCCAAGGCGGACGCGATCGCCGGGGGGTCGGGAATCGCGTCCGCCGCGTACTGGGTCTCCATCAGCAGCTCTTCCGCCGTGACCCGCTCGCCGGCGGGTGCGGAGGCAAGAGCGGCCCAGAACGCGATCCGAGCGACGAGGGACGGCCCGAGCGGCCTGAGCACCATGTCCTCCACGGCCGCTGTGAACGGGCGGTCCTGCCGCCACCGGACAGCCACCGCGCGCCGCCGCCGGCTCGGCTCTGCCGTTCGGCGAGGGTGTGAAGGAAGAGACGGAGCAGTGCGGGGTCCCAGCCGGTCGTATGGGCCAGGTCGTCGGCGACCCGGATGCCGCCGAGCCCCGTGAGGTCGAGGACCCAGCGGAGGGTCGGCCATCGCGACTGCTCGTCCGGCCCCAGCAGTTCGTCGAGTTCCTCGGGGTTGCGGCCGGCGAACGCGGCCAGTGGCCACTGGGGGCCCAGTACCCGCAGCAGTGCCGTGGACCGCCCTGTGCGCAGGGTGGCCAGTTGCAGCAGGGACTGCAAGCCGAGCACCGCGTACCCGCCGCGGCCTGTCGGTGGCCTGAGGCCGGGTCCCACCGCCATGAAGGGAGGGAGGTTGTCCATACCTTCCGGTTCCCGGGTCTCGGGCCCGCCGATGAACAAGTCAAGAGTGCCCAGCGGCCGGAACCGTGCGATCTCCGGCTCGGAGAACGCTCCCGACACGGTGGTGAGATAGCCGTCCGAGACCTCGTCGGGCCGCGGGTCCGTGACGTCACGGTTCAGAAAACAGTTGAGCGCCGTGGCGAAACGCTGAGCGGAGTCGAACCCGCCGTCGGAAAGGGAGGAATAGGCCTCGAGCAACTGCCGGGCGGAACTGTCGGCCGGTGCCCACTCGGCGTAGCGCGCCTGTCGCTGCTGCTGGACGGGGTCGAGGTGCCATTCGAGGAGTTGTTCCGGCGACACGTCCGGCTTCCAGGCGGGCAGGGTGGGTACACGTTCCGGTCCGGAACTGCGCTGCCCGTCATCGATCTGTCGGGCCGCCGCCCGCAGAAGCCCCGCGCCGATCAGGGCGCTGCTGGACTCGACCCCGGCGGCATCGATCGCACCCGCGGCCTGTCGTTCCTCGAGCCGGGCCCGAAGAACCTTCTGCGCGTCCGTCAGCTGCTTGCCGACGGCGGCCTCGGCCCTCTCGATCAGGGGCAGCGCCTCGGGCCAGGAGAGAGCGCACTTCCGTTCCAGCTCGGCCCGGTCCACACCGGGCGGGTCCAGATCTGCTGCGAGCACCTGCTTGTCCAGAGCGGCCAGGCGGGAATCGAGTTCGTGCAGCAGCTCCTGCCGGCGGGCGGTGATGGCCTGCGGGCGGCGGCCCAACGGGGGCCGACCGGACAGTGCGCCGTGCTCCAGGAGGTACTCGGCGGCCTCCAGTTGCCCCTCCCGCAGGAGACCGTCGAAGACCGTCTCCTCGTCCTCGTCCCCAGCGATGCCGCGCAGCACGGCGTCGATGACGGACGCCTCGTCCAGCGACTCCGGGTGCCGCAGTGCCACCGCCAGCCGGCCGAACCGGAAGCGGCCCGGCCATCGGCTCAGCAGTTCCATCAGAGGATCGTCGGTCATGTGTGTACCCTCGCCCATTTGGCCACCGGTTTCAGGCGCTCCAGCAACGCCAGTGCGGGGTGGCGGTGCGGCGGTGGAAGAACGTCGGCCTCGCTGAACAGTCCGTCCCAGAGCTCGGCGGTCCGTACGGCCAGCTCCCGGGCAGCTGCCGGGACCGGTTCGCCCGCGTCGGCCCGGAGCACGGCCATCGCGGACAGGCTGCGTGCCTCCAGGATCAGTCCTTCGATGCGGTTGAGGTGCGCCATCTGCTTACGCCACTGGATGGGGTCTTCCCCGGCATCCGCGACCAGCCGGTCGACGTGGCGACGGATGTCCGAGGGCAGGCCAGTGGCCAGCGCCGGACGCAGTGCGGCCTCCCCGGTCGCCGCCTCGATGCGGGTGAGCACGCCGTCCACGGCGAACATCCCGTCGTGCCAGGCCTGCCCCGCGCCGAAGTTGAACCGTCCGCGGCGCCGCCTGATCTCGTCGATCCTGTGGGCCAGCGCGGACCACCTCTCCTCGGCCTCGGCGGCGGTCAGGGTGGTGGCAAGTTGCGCACTGAAGGTCTCCAGTGGCAGGCCACGTCCACCCGGCGGGACGAGGTCGCGCACGCTGTCGGCCAGTTCGCGCCATCGCGCCGAAAGTGTCTCACCGTACAGGTCCACCACTTGACCGCCGGACGCACCGCCCCACAGCAGCATCTCGGCAAGCCCTCCGACGGCCGCCACCATCTGGTCGGCCTCGTTGTCGAGGACCAGGGCGGCGTTCTCCAGCATGTCGCCGACCGGGCCTGCCTCCAGCGGGAGCGCCGCGGTGCATACGGCCGCCGTCAGCCGCTCGCCGTTGTCGGGCAGGAGCCGCCCGACCAGGGCGGCCTCGAAGAAGGCATGACGCCTCCAGGCGTCCGCGACCAGCCAGCGGCTCCAGCGCCGGCGGTGCACGGTCGGCACCCGGTCGCCCAGACGCAGCAGGGTGGCGGCGGCACGGCGCAGATCAACTGTGGAGACATCACGTTCCTCCCAGACCTCAAGGACCCGCCAGGGGTCGTCGAGGTCCCGCAGGATGGTCTCGAGCGCCTCGCCGTACCGTCCCTCGGCATCGGCCTGGCGTGCCGTCACCAAGGCGCCGTACGCGGCAGTCGTGCCACTGGTGGACGTCGCGGCGGACGGTCCCGGCTCCTGCTGCGGCGGGTCGACGAGGGGCACGTCCTCGACGCCCAGCCGGGAGAGCAACTCGGTCACGGACCGGGCGCCGTGCACCCGCACTCCGATCTGACTGGCAGTGCCCGTGCCCTCCGCACGGACAGAGGTCCGTCCGAGGGGGGCGAAGCTGCCGAGTTGCAGCGAATCGTCGCGGACCACCAGCCGGACCCCGGAGCGCCACCGGTGCACGGTGATGCGCCGGGTCTGCTCGACGACCTTGGTGAAGGCCTTGACCGCGTCGGCATCACGGCCCGGGGAGGGTTGCACGAGCCGGACCGAGACCCCTCGCTCGGCGCAGTCGCGCAGGGCACCGGCGACGCGTTCGGTGGCGGCCCGGGGACTTATCCGATCGTCAGCGAGGACCAACCGCTCGGTGGCGCCGTGCAGGGCCTGCCACAAGTAGTCCTGGTGTGCGCCGTCCTCGACCAGTTCCACACTCGGGGCCTCGTCCGTGGCCTGCCGGACGGCCCCGGCAAGCGCGGCCTGATGTTCATGCCAGCTCGCGGCCCAGATCTGCATCATCTCGGGCGTGCTGTCGGCAGGTCCTGGCGGCAACGGCGTATCCGCGATCTCGACACCGGCAGGCTCCACGTCGTCGACACCGGGGAACTGGTCCTGGTGGGTGAAGACGTTCAGTCGATCCTGGCCGGTGAAGCCCTTGCGGCGCACCCACAGCAGCATGTCGGTGACGCATCCGGGCAACTCGGGACCGTACTTGGACGGTTCGATCAGCAGCCCTGTCAGCTGGCCGCCGGAGCCGCTCACCAGGTCGAGCGGTCCGTGGGCGCTGACGTAGGCGCGGACGTTGTCCTGAATGACGACGCAGGCCGCGGTGCGTACGCTCGCGGCGGACAGCAGGACTCTCCCCGGATACTTGGCGCTCAGCTCACTCAGCGCGGTACGCGCCTCCGGGGCGATCGAGTCGCCGATCGTACGCCCCCAGCAGAAGACGAGGCGCACCCGTCGGTCGAGTGCCGCCCGCAACTCGGGCAGCAGTCCGCTCAGCGTCGAGTACCGGATTGCCGGGGAGACGATCACGACCTGCTTGGTCGCCTTGTCCAGCAGTTCCTTCAGCGCCCATTCGTGGCCCTGGGCGTTCTCGATCGGCTCCACCTCGGCACGCGCCTGGAGCAGCCCCTTGAGACGTTGTTGGATCTGGTGTCCGATGTCCTCCAGCCTCTTCTGGTACTGCCCGGCGTGTACGGCGTCGACCCGGGGCAGTCTGCCGACCTGGTCCGCCAGCCGGGTCAGGAGCTGGGGCACGCCCTCCGGTTCGAGCAGGACCCGGCTCGCCCGTCCGCGGAGCGCCTGCACCAGGGCGCTGTCCGGTTGTTCGTCACCGAGCCGGGCGAAGTACTCCTGGAAGCGGAGTTCGGCGCGGGCGCTCCAGAACCGCTTGCCGGGGTCGGCGACGGACACGGTCAACCGCTCGCTGTCGTCATCGGCCTGCACCTGCACGCCGATGGTGTACCAGCGGATTTCCTGGGGCGGCTGAAGCAACGGGTTGCCGAAGCTGACCTTGAGGATGCGGCGCCGGAAACCGACGCCGCCGCTGTACCGGGTGGCTGCGCGCACCGCGGCGAGCAGGTCGCGCTGCGGCAGGTCGGAGGCCCTCAGTCCGTGGTCGACGGGGGCGCGCAGGGCACCCGGCGGCGCCTTGGGCGTGCCCTGCCGCTCGGCGAAGAAACTGCCCGTGATCGGTTCGAAGAGGTAGGACCGGCTCTCCTGCACGCCGTTGTCCTCGGCCTTTTCGGGGCCGACGTCCACGGCGATGGCATCGCGGCCTCCGTCACTCAGTTCCAGGTCGCCGCTCTGCAGGTCGATGGTGACCAGACCACGTGCCCACAACGAGGTCACCACGTCGAGCACGACCCGGTACGGCAGGACGAACAGGTCGGCCAGCTCCTGCACCGTGGACAGGCCGGTACCGACGGCCTTGGTGACGAGGGACTCCAGGGTCGTCTCGCCGTCCTCCGGGCCGACCTGCATCTTGAGGGTCAGCATGCGGCACGGGAGGGCCAGTTGGATCAGGTCGTTCATCGCTGCTGTCCCGCTTCGTCGGCGGGAACGACGGTCCCGTACCGGTGCAGCACCTTGGTCACGGTCGCCCAGTGCTCACCGCCGTAGGTGGCGAAGTGCTCCAGGTCGCCCACCACGACGAGCAGGCGCTTGGCCCGCGACATCAGCACGTTGATCAGCTCACGCCGGCCCACGTGCCCCACGTTCCGTTCGATACCCCCACTCGGATCGGCCGTGCTGCGCACCAGCGACACGATGACCCGGTCGGCCTCCCTGCCCTGGAAGGCGTGCACCGTGTACTCGCGACCGCGCAGCGAGTCCCGTCCGCCCAGCAGGTCCAGCTGCGCCTTGTACGGGGTGAGCACAGCGAGGCTGTTGTCGTCGTCCAGGCGGCCCGGGCGTGCGGAGGACGGTTCCATCCACTGGGCGATCCGGTCCACGAGGTCCACCTCTCCCACGTTGCGCCAGCGCGGTTCGTCACCGAACCCTTCGCAGCCGCTGGTGTCGACCCACACCAGCGACCGGCCGCGCAGGAAGCCCGGAGCCGTGAGGTCATGCGGCTTGTGCCGCTGGGTCTTCAGGAAGCTGACGGGCAGCCCGTCCTCCTCGTGCAGGGGTACCCGGGGGTAGAAGGCTCGGCTGACCGGCTCGGCGATGGTCTTGTCCATGCGGAACTGCTGCTCGATCCGGCCCACGGCCGAGTCCATCAGCTGGTAGTCCTTCTCGGTCTTGCCCGTGAAGATGTGCTGGAACAGCCGGAGGGCCTTGAGGTGCTCGTCCTTCTGCTCGTACTCGTACGCCACCAGGGGGTCGGGGTGGCCGCGCAGTGAGCCCAGGAACGCCTCCAGCTCCTCCTCGCGGTGCGGCCCGAGCTGGAGGTGGTCGCCGATGAGGGTCCAGCGCACGCCGAGAACCAGCGGGACGACGATCTCGGTCGACCACGCTTTGGCGGCCTCCTCGACGATCACCCAGTCGAACATGTCCCTCGGGTCCCAGCGGCCGTCGTTGATGGTGGCGGCGATGGAACAGGTGGCGAGAACCACGCTGGCCCCGCTGCGAATACGGTCGCTGAGTTCCAGTTGGTTGGAGGTGATGTGCTCCAGCCACCGCCCGGCCAGTTCCCGGCGCGCCTTCTCCAGCGGGGGAAGGTTGGGAAGGTCGATCCACCAGCGTTCGCCCAGCTCGACGAGGTCGCGCGCGTACGGCGCGTCGGCGTAGGGCGGGTGTTCGTAGGGCTTGCGGGCCAGCCGGGCCCTGAGCAGCCTGACCGAGGCGTCCTGCACGGATTTGGTCAGGTGGGTGAGCGTGTGGGAGCGCACCAGCTCGTCCCGCACCTCGTCCTCCTTCTCCGCGGCGGTCTCGCGCAGAATCAGGGTGCGCGGACCCTGCTGCTTGATGAGCTTGCGGGCCAGCCCGTCGAGGGTGTGGTTGGACTGGGAGGTGACCAGGATGCGCGCTCCCTGCTCCACGGCGAGGTTGCGGCGTACGGCGGCGGCGGTGAGGGTGGACTTGCCGGAACCGGGCGGTCCCTGCAGCGCGAAGAGGGGGTGGGTGCCCAGCATCCGTTCGATGAGCTTGCGTGCCGTGGCGTCGAACTCGACCTCGTCCTCCAGAGGATGGAGGTCGATCCATCGTCCGCGCCCCAGGTCGAACGAGAAGGGCTCGCGCAGTGACTCGATGAGCAGCGGCTGCGCCCTGAGCAGCGCGAGTCCCCGCTCCTGCCGGTCGAGCTGGGGGCCGCTGCCCCCGTCGTCGACGTGCCGGATCCAGCCGGACCGGGGAATGCTGCCCCCGCCCTGCACAGTGACCTTGATCGTGAAGGGGTCGACGTACTCCTTGAAGGCCGCTGTGACTCCCGAGCCGCCGAAGTACGGTTCCCGGGTGGAGCCGCGGCGCACCACGTTCAACAGGGTGGCCTTGCTCTCACGTTCGCCGTCCAGCGCGCTGAAGAAGTCCCCGAACCGCGGCCGTCGCCGCTCGTCCAGCGCATAGGCGGCCAGCATCGGATTGGCGTGGCGGCGCCCGGCGTCCGCCTCCTCGTCGAACTCGATGGTCACCGTGGACTGCTGGTACTGGTTCTCCACGAGGCGGAACGGGTACGAGCGGGCCTGGAGCACCACTCGCTGGTAGCCCAGGAGGAACTCCAGGGAGCGCAGGTACATCTCGTTGAGCGTGTCGACCCGGGCGTGGCCTCGGACCACCTCCTGCAGGTCCTTCCACGAGCGGCGGCCCTCGACGACCTTGGACATGTCCTGCCCGGGCCGAAACGGGATCAGTTCCAGCCTGCCCTCGATCTTGCGGCGGCGTTTGGCCGTCACCAGCTCCAGGGTGATGTCCTTGTCGCGCAGGTACTTGATGACCAGGATCTGTTCGAAGTGCTTTCGTGTGTTCGTCATGGGACGGGGTCGTACAGCACGGCGCAGAACCAGACGGCGCGTTGCCCGATCAGCGCCCACTGCGCTTCCTTGAGCCGGTCCTCCGGACCGGTGGCGTACCCCAGGGCTCCGCGCGGGGAGTGGACCAGTTCGGCATCGTGCAGTTCCCGTTCGAGAAAGAAGCGGAGTTCCTCCCGGCCGGCCGGGGTGGCCGGGGAGTGCCGGATCCACTTGCGGTCCTCGTAGAGCATCTGAACGCTTTCATCGGGCATGAAGGCGACCAGCCGGGGAGTCTTCTCCTCCGGACCCGCCCAGTGCACCTGGATGGTCTGCCAGTTCTCGTCCAGGTGCTTCGCCGCGTCGTAGGCCGTCCAGCGACTGTCCGGATGGGGCTCCATCATGCGCCGCAGCACGTGGGCCAACGCCTCGGGCAGTCCGGCGGAGGCCAGGTGGGAGACCATGGCTCGCTGCAGCCGGGCCAGTGCGGTCTTGCGCTCCTCCGGGCGGGCCTGCTCCACCTCCGCGTACGGTTCGGGCAGAACGTCGGGGATGCGTCCGCAGAACCACTCCCAGGCGGTGGCCCCCAGGCCGTAGACGTCCGTGCTCACCCAGTCCCGCCGCACACTGGTGTGTTCGTCGAACAGGTAGGAGTGCAGCTCCGGTGCGAGGAAGGCGAGGTGACGCGCGGGACTGATGCCGGCCGGTGAGGTGTAGAACCGGCGAACCTCGGCGACGGTATCGGGGCTGCTGCCTGTACCCACGGTCCTGATGACGTTCCCCATCAGGGTGCTCATCTCGAACCGCGACAGGACGATTTCGACCTCGTCCGGGTTGTCGATGTCGACGACATGGGTGTTGAGCGAGGCAGCTGTGAGGTTGCGGTGGATGATGCCCGCCGAGTGCAGTTCGTTGAGGGCGTCCAGCAGGGTGGAGAAGTGCTCGAACGCTCTGGCCGGGGCCCGACGGGCCCACTCGACGGTGTGGTCGATGTCGATCGGCCGGCCGCGCTCGCGCGTGAGGGTGAAGGCGATGTCCTCGTTCGGGACGAACTTGCCCATGGCGATCTGCGGCAGGGCGGGGTGGTTGAGCGCACCCACCCGGAGCAGATTGCGTGCGGTGTGTTCCCACAGTTCGCCCGCCAGGCCGGTGATCTGGAGGAAGATGGTGAGCTGGTAGGCGTCATGCCCGTGCGGGGTCTCCGTGCGGCGGTTCAGAGTCGCCCGCACCAGGCGCTCGGGAACCACGATCTCCGGGTCGCCCACGAGGGTGTACCCCTCGAACGGAGCCCCGTCGCGACAGAAGAGCCGGTCGATGAGATTCCTGCAGTCTTCCACGTTCTTCACTGCGCCGCCCCCTAGACGTCTCATACGTGACATATTGTCAGGTAACGCCTGTCGGCTTGTCAGCCTGTTCGCCGAACACCACTTGGCGGGTTTCGGAATACGGGTCGGCCGGTTCGCCCTCCTCGGCCCATGTGCTCGGGTCGAGATCGAGCACGACGACCCCGTCCTGCGTTCCCACGGCCACTCCGCCGTCCCCCAGAGCGACGACGACGTGGCAGCGCAGGCCCAACCGCACGGTGTGCAGGGGCCGGGTGCCGGCGCGGTCCCATATCCGTAGCTCCCCCTCGGGGCTCACGGTGACCAGCGCCTGGTGTGCCGTGGTGGGGTCACGGACCACGGCCGTACCGGCCAGTCTCCCGGTGCGCCCGGGGAACAACGGGTTCCAGGGGCCCTGCGGGCCGACGGCCCACCAAACCCGGTGGCCGCCCTCGCCGGTGACAGCCATCGCGGTCGTCGAGCCGTACGGGATCGCGGTCATCGCGGTGAAGGGACCTGGCAGGGCCGTGTCGGCGCGCCCGAGCAAGGTGCCCGTGCGCGCGTCCCACCAGCGAAGAACCGCGTCTTCGGTGAGTGCCGCGAAAGCGGGCTGCTCGTCGGCGAGACGGATCCCGGCAAGGGTTCGCACCGGTGCCCCGCCGGTTGTCGGGCCGTCGGGTACGGCCACCGGTGTCCGTCTCGCCGGGGCGGCGGTGTCGGTGATGCGGACCGTGCAGTCCGGATGTGCCGTGGCGAGCAGCCAGCTGCCGGCCGAGGCGGCCGTGGACGCCAGCGCGGTGACGGGACCGCCCGGGTCCGGTGCGGTGCGGCGCATGCCGTCGACCGCGCCGAGGCGGGTGACGCGGCCCTCGCCGTGGGCCACCCAGAGCGTGCCGCCGTCGACGGGGTCGACGGCCTCGGCCAGGGCGTGCACCGGGGAGGGCGGCGCCACCGGATGTCCGGCCGCCGTCCCGACCCGCGGGTCCCACAACCGCACGGTCCCGTCCTGACCCGCCGTCGCCAGCACCACCCCGTCCACCGGATCGGTGTACGCCGTCACCGCGTGCACCGCACCCTCGTGCCCCGTCAGCCGCCCCAGCTCACGTTCCCCACGCGGGTCCCACAACCGCACGGTCCCGTCCTGACCCGCCGTCGCCAGCACCACCCCGTCCACCGGATCGGTGTACGCCGTCACCGCGTGCACCGCACCCTCGTGCCCCGTCAGCCGCCCCAGCTCACGTTCCCCACGCGGGTCCCACAACCGCACGGTCCCGTCCTGACCCGCCGTCGCCAGCACCACCCCGTCCACCGGGTCCGTGTACGCCGTCACCGCCTGCACCCCGGTGTCATGGGCCCGCCACTTGTGCTCCGCACGGCTGCGGTCGGCCCGCCAGACCAGGACCCAGCCCCGGCCGTCGGCCGTGACGAGCCGCTCGGACTCCGGTTCCGAAGTGGTGGGCGGGCAGACGGTCATGCCGTGCACAGGGCCGTGGTGACCAGTGCGATGGCGTCCGTCGATACGGCCTCTGGCCACGTCGAACATCCAGAGCCTGCCCTGCAGATCACCGATGGCCAGCTTCCCCGCGAAAGGCGTGACGGCCCTCACGGCGTCACACTGCAGCGAGTACGCCGGACGTGCCAGCCGTCCGGTCGGCACGTCCCACAGCCGTAGCGTTCGGTCGACTCCGGCGGCGGCGACCCAGTCCTCGGCGTCCGGGCCGCGCAGCGGGGCGAGTACGCACTGGTGGCCGTCCTCGGGCCGCCGCGGAGGGCGGGCGTCGTCTCCAGACCGGTGCTCAGGTCCCAGGCGCGCACGATCCCCGAGTCCCCGGCGCCGACCAGCGCCTGCCGTCCGTCCGCACTCCTGGGAAGCACCGCCAGAGACCGTACCGGGACACTGAGATCGGCCAGGGTGACGTGCGGGCGTGTGACTGCAGTGCGGCCCATCGCACGGTCCACAGCGCGGCGGGCCCCTCGTACCCCGGTGCGGGCGGGCCGGGGCGGCGCCCGTGGTCCGCCAGGTGCCGAGTTCGCGCAGCCCCGTCGATCGCCCGGGGGCGCGGTCAGAGCAAGGTGCGTGAGCGCCAGGGCTCCGGTGATCGCCCGGGGCAGTGCTCCGAGACCGGCGCCGGACCGCAGGACGGCGCCGGCCAGAGCCGCCGGATCGAGGTGGTCGATCACCCCGGGTGATCGGCCAGGACCCGCCATCCCCGGGACCGGCCTCGGCGGCGTGCGCGGCCAGGTGGCGCAACAGGTAGGGGTGCGGCCGGGGAAGAGCCGTCATCCCCTCGTCCTTCGTCGCGGCCAACCGGGTCAGGGCCTCGACGACACGGAGCCGGTCGTCCTCGGTCCGGGCCATGGTCTCGGGCCGCCGCCGAGCAGGAAGTCGCGGAAGGTTCGGTGCGCCAGCCGGTAGACGGCCTGCCCGTCCTCGGCGTCCAACATGATGTAGGGCGCAGCCGCCTGCGCCACGGACTCCAGGAGCCCGGCATCGACGGGTTCGTCGTGCAGCGCTGATGCGACAGTGGCCCAGATCCGTTCGGCGCGGGGCAGGCCATGGCCCTGCGCGAAGGCCAGCGCGCGCAGCACCGCCGTGCTGCCGGCAGCGCGATGTGCAGGCGTCCGACGACGGCGGCGAACAGCCGTCGATGGTCCTTGCCGAGCAGGTCGGCCAGATCCGCCCGTCTGCCGTCCAGGAGAAGTGACGGGTCGGCGATGATCTCGTGCACGGCCAGCGTGGCGTAGAGGAAGTCCCGTTCGGCTCCTGAGGCCGGTGCGCAGACGAGGGCGCCGACACGCTGGGCGGCCGCCTCCCAATCGATGTTCAAGCTCTGGAACACGGCCCGTTCGGCACGCAGGACCTCACGCACGTAAACGGCGAGGTCCTGCGGGTCGGGGTGCAGACGCAACGTGTCCACCGGGGCACAACCCAGCGCGTCCAGCAGGTCCTCTGTCGCGGCACGCGGTACGTCGAGGCTGTCCTCGGAGGACGGCCGGGTGCCGACCACCACGTGTACGCCGGGTTCCGCGCCCAGCAACCGCAGCAGGTCAGCGAGTCGGACGGGTCGGCGGACGCGTCCAGGCCGTCGGCGAACAGCGTCCTCGTCCGCGCGCCCTTGGACCGGACGGCGTCCAACAGCGTGCGGATGCGTTCATCGTCGCCCGAGATGCCGGACGGAGCCGGTACGCCGAAGACCCGGGCGAGCTGACTGACGATCTGCCGTACCGACGCGCCCGTGAGGTTGAGGAAGGTGTCCAGCTGCGGGCGCGGGACGTCGTCGGCCCATGGTTCGTGCCGGGATGCGCCGTCGGCACCGGACGACGCAGCCGACGGGCCGACCGAGGACGACAGATGGCCGAGCAACGCGGACTTGCCACAGCCGGGTGGACCGGTCACGGCCAGCAGTCCGTGACCGGTGGAAGCCAACCACCAGGCGATCCGGTCGCGCTCCTTGGTCCGGCCGACGAAGAACCAGGACAACTCACCGGTGGGGGCGTCCCCACCGGCCGTGGCGAGCCCGGACGGAACGGAACCCAGGACGACGGCACTGTCCGGCTCCGGTACGGTCTGCGCCTCGCTCCGCGGCCGAGCGTAGTCCTCGAGCGTCATCATCACGGACCTGCCCGACGGGCTGCTGCGGACCAGCTGCTCGTCCCCGTCGAGCAGGTACAGCACTCGCCCGGGCGACAACAGGTCCTGGATGCGCTGCGCCAGATCCCTGAGCCGGATGTAGTGGTAGTTGCCGGAGAACTCGGTCAGCACCTCGGCGAGCACTTCACGGAAGGAGGCTGCGTACCCGCTGCCCTGATCCGCTCCGGAACCGATCAGCAGCAGGCGGACGGCAGCGCGCCGCTGCAGGACGTACGCCAGCAACTGATCGACGAACCGGGCGGCACCGCAGGCCTCGACCACCACCACCGCCCAGTACTCCGCGAACGCCCTGCGCCGGGAGTTGCGCACGAGGTACTCGCCCAGTTGCCCAGGCGTGATGCTGTCGTCCTCACCGTCGGTGCCGGCACCGCGCACGGCGAGCAGGGCGTCGTCCTCGTTGGACTCGCCGTGCCCGAACCACAACAGCATGGAGTTGCGCGGCGGACGCGGGTCGGACCACTCCCGTAACCGTGCCAGGGTGGCGCCCATGGTCCGGTCCTCGCCCTGCCACTCCCGGTGGTCACCGCCCCACTCGCTCAGCAGCTCGGCCACGCCGTCCGCCTCGGCCACGACCTCGTGGACTTCCGTGAACCGGTCGTTGTCGACGTATCTGTCCATCGGCACTGTGACCACACAGAAGCCTTCGTCCCGTTCGTCTCCGTCCATGCAGCCCCAGCCCCTGTGACTCGTCCCTCCCCCGGAAACCGTTCAGGCCACCATGACCAGCCGGGTCACCGGGTCGCCTCCGGCTCCCACCTTCACCCGGTACAGACCGGGCGCGCTGAGCTCGACGCGGGCGGTGAGCATGCCGTCCGCACCCGGTACCGGCATCAGGACGGGCTTACGGACCGGGTCCGTGATCAGCTCGGCTCCGGCGTCCTCGATCACGCAGCTGACGCGGGCGGGGTCCTGCCCGGTCCACACCACGACGTCGAAGCCGGCGTTCACGGCGACGCGGTCCGGGAGGTCGAGGCCGGCATCGGTGCCGCCGAGCCGGGCGCCGCGCCGGTTGCCGGTGAGCAGCCCGCGGACGACGTCGATGACGAAATCGGTGACCGGAAGAGCAGCGTGCTGCTGGGCCACGGCCACCGTGTCCAACTCGCCGTGCGTGGTGGAGAAGCGGTAGACGGTCCCGTCGCCGCCGTGGTCGTACTCGACGAGCCGGCCGATCTCGTCGCGCAGGAGTTCGCCGTCGTCATGGCGGTCGAAGCCGACGCGCCGGGCCTCGACCACCCCGTCGCGTATCCGCAGCGATTGGGTGGTGGGCTGGGCGGTGCCCTCCACGATCCGGTGTTCCGGCAGCACGACCCGGTCCAGGCGCTGGTGCAACGCAAAGGCGTCACGGGCCAGTTCACGGTCGCCGCCGATGCTCTCCACGTCGCCCGGGGTGAGTGCCACCACGTCGTCCCCGGTGTCCAGGCAGCGGTAACTGGGCAGCAGCTCGTGCACGCCGGGCAGAGTGCGGGCCAGGCGGCTGAGGTTCTTCGCGGGCAACCCGAGCATGCCGCGCCCGGAGTTGAGCATTTCGGTGGCCTTGACGGCACCGTGGAACGGCGTTCCCACGGTGACGACGGCGCGCACCTCGTCGAGGGCGCCGGGAATCAGACCGAGTGCTGCGGCCACCAGCCCGCCCATGGAGTGCGCCACGAGGACGATCTGCGCCGGTCTCTCGTCGGGAGCGTTCCTGCGGGCGGCCACGCAGTCGGGATGGGCGCGCCACGCGGTGAGATGCCGGTCGATCGCGTCGGCCAGCGCCTTGGCGTTGTGCTCGACGGGCAGACGCCAGTCGTAGCCGAACTCCGCGACCGCGTCACGATGGACGACCGCCTTGTATAGGCTCTTCACCAGGGGCGTATAAGGCTCGAACCCGTCGGTCAGCGGCATCCAGGCGGGCGTGCGCAGCAACCGGCCCGGCACCACCCGTCCGAGGCGGCCCGCTCGCTCGCCCTCGGTCAACGCAAGCGCGTCCATGCCCTTGTCGAGGTCCCAGCGGGCGGCGTATTCGGCGACCTTCTTCATTCCCCAGAGCATGTGCCCCGTGGCGGCCTCATACAGTTCGGTGCCCATGATGCCCGGCACCACCAGGACGCCGTCGTGTGTAGTGCCCGGCCTGACCGGAGGCCGGTGCCGGCCAACCATCGAGTACATGGACCAAAGCTACTGGAGGAACGCAAGGGGAGACACGGGCGTGCAGGTCGTCAAGCGATCATTTCGAAACGGGTGGTTGCGCCCTGGGAAATGGTGTACAGGCTCCCACCTGATCCGGATGTTCGGCCTGGCGTCGGAGCGAGGGTCCGGGAGGTGGCCTGCGGGGCCGGATCGCGCACAAAGACGAGAAGGCGCCCGTCCGGGCAACGCAGGTGGCACGTGGGAGCGCACCCACGCCCCGGTAGAACGCCTTCCACCGTCCCGCCCGCCGCTACGAGCGCCGGGACATCGTCATCGACGCCTTCTTCGATCCCGTCCGCGCGCCTCCTCGTCAGAAAGCGGCTGGGAACAGGAACCGCACGTCGGTGAGTCGTTCCGACAGTTCCCACAGACGGCGGCCGGTCCGGGGGCCGGCTGCCGCGGCGGACGACCGCACTCGCGTCGGGCCGCCCCGCAGCTCGGCGAAGCCGCCCGGCCCGATGAACTCACCGCCCTTCAGGTCCGGGGCGGTGGCCGCGTACAGCTGGGGCAGCGCACCCTGTTCCGGGGACTGGGCGAGCGGGGCGAGGATGTGGCCGAACGGCACCTTCACCATGCCGACCGGCGCGCTCGTCCGGAGGTCGGTGGAGGTGCAGCCGGGGTGGGCGAGCAGGCTGCGCACCGGGCTGCCGGCCGCGGTCAGCCTCCGGTGGAGTTCCCGTCCGAAGCCGGCGTCGGCGAACTTCGACTGGTGGTAGAACCTCATGGGCGAGTACGCGCGCTCGCCGGAGAGGTCGTCGAAGTCGAAGCAGAGGCGCCCCTGCCGGTGGTTGGTCGAACTCACCGTGACCACGCGAGGGTCGTCGCCGCCGGTCAGCAGGTCGAGCAGGAGACCGGTGAGCGCGAAGTGGCCGAGGTGGTTGCAGGCGAACTGCAACTCGTGGCCCTGGGCGCTCAGTGAACGGGGCGGCGCCATCACGCCGGCGTTGTCGACGAGCACGTCCGGCCGCGGATGATCGGCGCGCGGCTGATCGGCGCGCGGCTGATCGGCGAACGCTCGGACCGAATCGAGGTCGGCCAGGTCGGGGCGGCGCACCTCGAGGGCGGCGCCGGGCTGCTCAGCGGTGATCTCTGCGGCGGCCCGCCGGCCTTTCGCCTCGTCGCGTACCGCGAGGATCACGTGCCCGCCCTTGCGGGCGAGTGCCCGGGTGGTCGCCAGGCCGGGGCCGCTGTTGTCGGCGGGGTCCGGGGCTCGCCGAGGAGTTCGAAGAGGTCGTACGGCTCAGGTGGTGTCCGGCCGCGCCGGGCGCCGGGCGCGGTGAGCCCACACGACCACGACCATGAGTGCGGCTGTCATGCCGCCCAGGGTCATGACCGTCGAGGGTGAACTGCCGTCGACGACGAGTCCGCCGGCCAGGGCTCCGAGGGAGATCGTGGCCTGGAAGGAGGCGGTGAACATGACGGAAGCGGCCTCAGGGGTGTCGGGGGCCGCCTCCGCGAACCAGGTCTGGGAGGAGACGGGGACCGCCCCGTATCCCACGCCCAGACGATGAGGAGAGCGACGGCTCCGGCTTTCCACTGACCCACTACGGGCAGGAGCAGCGTGGCGGCCGCGATCATGCCGGCGGCGGTGCCGAAGGTGACCCGCGGGTGGCGGGCCACCAGGGAGCCGCCCAGGAAGTTGCCGAGGATGCCTGCCGCGCCGTAGACGAGCAGGAAGACGGTGACGAGCCCGGAGCCGACGTCTGTGACCTGCTCGAGGAACGGGGTGACGTAGGTGTAGGTTCCGAAGTGCGCCAGGACGACCAGAACGGTCAGGAGCAGCGCGAAGCGGGTGGCGGCGCCGTTGAGCATGCCGCGCAGTACGGTCGGGCGAGTCGTCTGGCGGGGCGGCAGCGGTGGCATGACGATCAGCAGCATGATCAGCACGGCGACGGTGAGGCCGCCCATGGCGACGAACGCGGTGCGCCATCCGGCCAGGTCGCCGATGAACGTGCCGGCGGGCACGCCGAGCACGGAGCCCAGCGGCACGGCGGAGAAGATCACCGCTGTTGCGCGTCCGACGGATTCGGCGGGTACCAGGCGTTCGGCCAGTGAGGCGCCGATGGACCAGAAGCCGCCGATCACGATGCCGACGACGACGCGGGAGACCAGGAGGAGCCAGTAGTCGGGCGCCGCTGCCGCCAGGAAGTTCGCTCCGGCGAGCAGGGCCATGAAAACGCACAGCATCAGGCGGCGGTCGATCCTCGCGGTCGCCACGGTGACGACCGGTGCGGCGATCGCCGCGAGGAAGCCGGGCATGGTCATCATCAGCCCGGCCATGCCGTCGGAGACGGTGAAGCCGGCGCCGATCCTGGTGAGAAGTCCGATCGGAAGGATCTCCGTGGTGACGATCGAGAAGATGCCCAGCATCACCGCGACGACGGCCGGCCATCCGATCACCGGGGATCCGTGCGTCGAAGCGGCCCCGCCGGAGTCGTGCGTCGTGGCGGTGGTGGATGAAGCCATGGATTCCGTCCTGTGACGCGTGTGCCGGTGGGTGATCAGTTCACCAGGCGGACCGGGGCAAGGGCTGGCAGATCTGCGACATCACCGCTGGGGGTGAGGGTGACGTCGCGGCTCCTCCCCCGTGAACGCCCTGCCGGGGCCTCTTGCGGCGCGGATGCGGCAGTGGGAGAAGCGGCTTTCCGAGCAGCTCGGCGATCCGGCAGGGAGCGGGTCCGGGCTCGGGGCCTCACCGGACGTCGGCCGACTGCGACGTCGCGTCGTCGTGGTGGAACGGGAACGCGACGGCAAGCGCGGAGAGCCGGAGGAGAGGACGGCGGAACTCGAGGCTGCGCGGTCCGCCGGCAGGGAGCCGGCCCGGACCCTGAACCAGCCTCGTTCCGGGCGGTCATGAGTTCACGCGAACGGCACTACCGAGACCGGCCGTTCGCGTTGTCCTCGAAGAGTTCCCGGGTACGGCGCAGCAGGGCCTGCCGTACGGACTCCGGTGACAGGACTCGCAGGGGTGTCGCCAGGCCGAGGAGGTACGCGGCGAGCCCGTCCGCGTCGGGACCGCCGATGTCGACGATCGTGGCGTCGGGGCCTTCGAGGGCTTCGGGGCCTTCGGGGCCTTCGGGACGGTGGGAACCGACTGTCGAGGGGATCAGCCGCAGGGCTTGATCCATGGACATGGGCAGGCGGATCGTCACAGAGAGCGGGTAGGGGCCGGTCGCGACGGAGCGGGAGACGAGCGACGCGGGGTCGGGTGGGTCGACGAGTTCCACCGGCTGCCCGGTCGGTTGCAGTCGGTCGACCCGGTCCGCCCGGAAGGTCCGCCACTGGCCGTGCGTCACGTCCCGGGCGACGAAGTACCACCGGCGGCCCGTGAAGACGAGGCGGTACGGGTCGTGCCGAGCAAGCAGGTCGTTCCCGCCGCGAAGGCGACCGGGGCGGTGACCGAGCGGCCTGTCGAGATGCAACCGTTGCCGTACCGCGGCGCGATTCTTCCGTCGCAGGTCACGCGCCGCGCGGCCGCCGCGCACCGTCCCCCGCCCCTCGATTCCGAAGTCGTCACCGCGATTCACCTGTGACCGGGCCCTTGACGCGCCCTTCGCCCGACGCTTAACTCACACCCTAAATTAAGACGTGGAGGGTTCGGGAGGGAGCGGGACGCCGCTCCGACCCGCCCTCGCGGACGACCCCGTCACTTCCCGGAAGGTCCCTGGAGTCATGCGCAGAATCAGAGCCGCAGCCGTCGGCGCCGTCACCCTCTCGTTCGCCCTCACCGCGGCGGCCTGCGGCGGGGGGTCGTCCGGCACGGAAGGTTCCAACGAGCAGCCGAAGACCCTCACGTACTGGGCCTCCAACCAGGGCGCGAACCTGGAGGTGGACAAGAAGGTCCTCCAGCCGGAACTCGACAAGTTCGAGAAGGAGACCGGGATCAAGGTGAAGCTGGAGGTGGTGCCCTGGGGGGACCTGCTCAACCGCATCCTCACCGCCACCACCTCCGGTCAGGGCCCGGACGTCCTCAACATCGGCAACACCTGGAGCGCATCGCTCCAGTCCAGCGGGGCCCTGCTGCCCTGGGACGCGAAGAACTTCGAGGCGATCGGCGGCAAGGACCGCTTCGTGGAGTCCGCGCTCGGCTCCACCGGCGTCCAGGGCCAGGACCCGGCCGCCGTGCCGCTGTACTCCATGGCCTACGCGCTCTACTACAACAAGAAGATGTTCGCCGACGCCGGCATCGAGAAGCCGCCGGCGACCTGGGAGGAACTGGCCGAGACCGGCAAGAAGCTTTCCGGGGACGGCAAGTGGGGGCTCGGCGCCGAGGGCTCCAACCTGTCGAACAACATCCACCAGGTCTTCGTCCTCGCCCAGCAGCACGGCGCGGACTTCTTCACCCCCGACGGCAAGGCCGACTTCACCTCCGACGGGGCCGTGGCGGCGGTGAAGCAGTACGTCGACCTGATGGCCAAGGACAAGATCATCGCGCCGGGCAACGCCGAGTACGCGCAGAACCAGTCCCTGAGCGACTTCGCCAAGGACAAGACGGCCATGGTGCTGTGGCAGACCGCGTCGGCCACGTTCACCTCGCAGGGCATGGACGAGGACGAGTGGGGCGTCGCGCCCGCCCCCGTGCAGTCCGGCGAGCCCGGCCCGGGCAGGGCCGCCAACTCCATGGTCGCCGGCATCAACATGGCCGTCTTCAAGAACACCAAGAACATCGACGGCGCCAAGAAGTTCGTGAAGTTCATGACCGGCGACGAGGAGCAGATCGTCCTGAACAAGGCCTACGGCTCCATCCCGCCGGTCAAGACCGCCCAGCAGGACCCGGCCTTCAGCGCCCCGGCGCTCGCCGTGCTCAGGGAGACCCTCGCCACCAGCGCCACCGCACTGCCTCAGGTCCCCGAGGAATCGCAGTTCGAGACCGTCGTCGGCACAGCCGTCAAAAAACTCTTCGCCGACGCCGCGGCCGGCCGAGCGGTGACCGCCGGGTCGGTGCGGTCCGAGCTCGAGAAGGCCCAGCAGCAGATGCCCGAGAAGTGAGCACGGACACCGCCATGACCACCACCGCTGCCCCCGGCGCAGGTGAGCGGACGGCGCAGAGGAACGGCTCCGGGGCGACACCGCGCGGACGCCGTCCCGGGCGGCTGCGCCGCATCGGACTGCCGTACCTGCTGCTGTTCCCCGCCCTGCTGCTCGAACTGCTGGTCCATCTGGTGCCGATGGTGATCGGCATCGTCGTCAGCTTCAAGGAGCTGACCCAGTTCTACCTCCGCGACTGGGGCACCGCGCCCTGGGCCGGCCTCGACAACTACTCCCTGGCGGTCGACTTCGACGCCCCCGTCGGCCAGGCGCTGCTGAAGTCCTTCCTCACCACCTGCCTGTTCACCGTCCTCTCGGTCGGCCTGTGCTGGCTGCTCGGAACGACCGCGGCGATCTTCATGCAGGAGACCTTCCGCGGCAGGGGCGTCCTGCGCACGCTCTTCCTGGTGCCGTACGCACTGCCCGTCTACGCCGCCGTCATCACCTGGGCGTTCATGTTCCAGCGGGACAACGGCCTGGTGAACCACGTGCTGCACGACCAGCTCGGCCTCACCGGCAGCCCTCCGTTCTGGCTGATCGGCGACAACAGCTTCATCGCGCTGCTCGTCGTCTCGGTGTGGAAGGGCTGGCCCTTCGCCTTCCTCATCGTCATGGCCGGGCTCCAGAACATCCCGAAGGACGTCTACGAGGCCGCCGCCCTCGACGGCGCGGGCGTCCGGCAGCAGGTCCGCCGCATCACCCTGCCGGCGCTGCGCCCCGTCAACCAGGTCCTCGTCCTGGTGCTGTTCCTGTGGACCTTCAACGACTTCAACACCCCCTTCGTCCTGTTCGGCAAGGCGGCGCCGGAAGCCGCTGACCTGATCTCCCTCCACATCTACCAGTCCTCGTTCCAGACCTGGAACTTCGGGACGGGCTCCGCGATGTCGGTGCTGCTGCTCCTGTTCCTGCTCGTGGTGACGGGCGTCCACCTCTGGTTCACCTCCCGGGGAAGGAAGGCCACCGATGCCTAGCCCGGCCGCCCGGCGACCCCGCTCCCCGACGGCCGCCCCGCGGTCCTTCGTGTGGAGCCGCCGGATCTTCCTCACCCTCCTCACCGGCTTCGTGCTGCTGCCGGTGTACGTGATGGTCTCCAGCTCGCTGAAGCCGCTGGAGGACGTGTCGGGGAAGTTCACGTGGATCCCCTCGGGCCTCACCGTCCGGCCGTACTTCGACATCTGGGAAACGGTCCCGCTGGCCGACTACTTCGTGAACTCGCTGATCGTGGCCGGCGCGGCGACCGTCTGCTCCGTCACCATCGCCGTGTTCGCGGCCTACGCGGTGAGCCGCTACTCCTTCCGCGGCAAGCGCGTCTTCACGGTGACGGTGCTGTCGACCCAGATGTTCCCCGGCATCCTGTTCCTGCTGCCGCTGTTCCTCATCTACGTCAACATCGGCAACGCCACCGGCATCGCCCTGTTCGGCTCGCGCGGCGGGCTGATCCTGACGTACCTCACCTTCTCCCTGCCCTTCTCCATCTGGATGCTGATCGGATACTTCGACTCGGTGCCCAGAGACCTCGACGAGGCGGCCGAGGTGGACGGCTGCGGGCCGCTCGGCGCCCTGTTCCGGGTCATCGTGCCCGCCGCGGTCCCGGGCATCGTCGCCGTCGCCGTCTACGCGTTCATGACCGCCTGGGGCGAGGTCCTCTTCGCGTCCGTCATGACCGACGACACCACCCGCACCCTCGCCGTCGGCCTGCAGGGCTACTCCACCCAGAACGACGTGTACTGGAACCAGATCATGGCCGCCTCACTCGTCGTCAGCCTGCCCGTCGTCGCCGGCTTCCTCCTCCTGCAGCGCTACCTCGTCACCGGCCTCACCGCCGGCGCCGTCAAGTGACCGCCGGGGCGCCGCCGGTGCCCCGCTCCCACCGGCCCACCCCGGAAAGGCTCCCCGTGTCCGAACCGCTCGACCTCGCCGCCCTCCCCGCCGACTTCACCTGGGGCACGGCCACCTCCGCCTACCAGATCGAGGGCGCCGTCACGGAGGACGGCCGGGCACCGTCGATCTGGGACACCTTCTCCCACACCCCGGGCAAGGTCGCGGGCGACGACCACGGCGACGTGGCCTGCGACCACTACCACCGGTGGCCCGAGGACATCGGCCTGATGAAGCGGCTCGGCACCGACGCCTACCGCATGTCCGTCGCCTGGCCCCGCGTGATGCCCGCCGGTGACGGACCGGTCAACGCGGCCGGCCTCGACTTCTACGACCGCCTCGTCGACGCCCTCCTCGACGCCGGCATCACCCCCAACATCACCCTCTACCACTGGGACCTCCCCAGGCCCTCCAGGACCGCGGCGGCTGGACCGTACGCGACACCGCCGAACACCTCGCCGCCTACGCCTCCGCCGTCGCCGCCCGGCTCGGCGACCGCGTCACCCGGTGGGCCACCCTCAACGAACCGCTCTGCTCCGGCTGGATCGGCCACCTGGAGGGCCGCATGGCACCCGGCCTGACCGACCTGACCGCCGCCGTGCACGCCTCGTACCACCTGCTGCTCGCCCACGGCCTCGCCACCCGGGCGATCCGCGCGGCGGCCCCCGGGGCGCAGGTCGGCCTGGTCACCAACCACTCCACCGTCGAGGCCGCCTCGACCCGCCCGGAGGACATCGCGGCGGCCACCCGCATGGACGGCCACACCAACCGCTGGTGGCTCGACCCGGTCTACGGCCGCGGCTTCCCCGCCGACATGCGCGAGGTCTACGGCGTCGAACTCCCGGAACGCCCAGGCGACCTGGACACGATCGCCGCCCCCCTCGACTGGCACGGCCTGAACTACTACTTCCCCGCGACCGTCACCGACGACCCCGGGGGCCCGTCCCGTACGCCCGTGAGGTCCGGCTGCCCGACGCACCGCGCACCGGCATGGACTGGCAGATCGACGCCGGGGGCCTGGAGGCCCTGCTGCTGCGCCTGACCGACGACTACGAAGTCCGCAAGCTGTACGTCACCGAGAACGGCTCCGCGTTCCCGGACACCGTCTCGCCCGACGGCACCGTCCACGACCCCGACCGGGCCCGCTACCTGGAGCAGCACGTGAGCGCCTGCGTCCGGGCGGTCCGCAAGGGCGCACCGCTGGCCGGCTACTACGCCTGGTCCCTGCTCGACAACTTCGAGTGGGCCTACGGCTACGACAAGCGCTTCGGCCTCGTCCACGTCGACTACGCGACGCAGGCCCGGACCGTCAAGACGAGCGGCCTGAGGTACGCGGAGATCATCCGTGCCCACCGGCAGTCCCACGCCTGAGCGCACGGACGGACACCCGGTGCCCTGTCGCCGACCGTCGCGGGGGCAGGGCCGGGTGGGGCCGGGTGGGGTCTGCCCGACGGAAGGCGCGCCGGATCAGGCGGACGGCCGCCCGGGCTCGCGCCCCTGCCGTACCGGTGTCAGCCGGTGATCTCGATCTTGCCGTTCGCCTCGGCGGAAGCCGCGGCCTCGGGCTGCGCGCCGCCGTTGCGCCGGGTGATGTTCTTCAGCAGTTCCGCGAGGTCGACCCCGGTGGTGGAGCCGAGGAGTTCGACGCCCTGGGCGACGTTGTCGGCGACCGTGCGGGAGAGCCGGGAGGCACCGTCGGTGGAGATGACCGTCATCTTGTCGATGGCGCTGAGCGGCTCGGACGCCTTGGCGACGACCTGGGGCAGGACCTCGACGAGCATCTGCAGCACGGCCGCGTCGCCGTACCGGTCGAACGCGTCGGCCTTCTTCTGCATCGCCTCGGCCTCGGCGGCGCCCTTCGCGCCGATCGCGGCGGCCTCGGCCTCGCCCTCGATGCGGACCGCGTCGGCCAGTGCCGCGCGGTGTGCCTTCTCGCCCTCACCGGTCAGCCGGGACCGCTGGGCGTCCGCCTCGGCCTGCTTGACCAGGGCGATGCGTCGGGCCTCGGCCTCCTGCTCGGCCTGGTAGCGGGCGGCGTCGGCGGGCTTGCGGACCTTGGTGTCCAGCTCGCGGTCGGTCAGCGCGGCCTGGCGCTCGGCGACCTTCTCCTGCTCGCTCAGCACCTCCTGGCGACGGGCGGCCTCGGCCAGGGGCCGGCCGCCGCGGCGCGGGCCGCGGCCTCGTCGGTCTCGGCCTTGATCTCCGCCTGCTTCAGCGCGAACGTCCGCTGCGCGATCGCGATCTCCTCCTCGGCCTTCAGCCGGGCCTGCTCAGCGGCCCGCCGGGCGACCGCCTCGGCGATGTCCGCCTCCTGCTTGGCGCGGGCGGCCTCGGGCCGGCCGAGGTCCTCCAGGTAGGAGCCCTCGGTGGTGATGTCCTGGATCTGGAAGGCGTCCAGCACCAGGCCCTGCCCGGACAGGCTCGCCTCCGCCTCCTCGGCCACCTGGCCGGCGAAGGCGGCGCGGTCGCGGATGATGTCCTCCACCGACATCCGGCCCACGATCGCCCGCAGCGCGCCGGAGAGGACTTCCTGGGTGAAGCCGACGATGCCGTCCTGCTGCATCAGGAAACGCTGGGCCGCGGCACGGATGGAGTCCTCGGTGCCACCGACCTTGACGATGGCGACACCCTCCAGATGCGCCTTGACACCCCGCAGCGTGACCGCGCCCCGCACCGCCACCGGGATGTGCCGCGAGGAGAGGTCGAGGGTGAACTTCTGCTGCACGAACGGCACGACGAACACGCCGCCGCCCACCACGACCTTCTGCCCGCTGTTGTCGGTGAAGACCCGGCCGGTCTCCGGGTCGGTGGACTTCTTGCCGCGCCGCCCGGTGACGATGAACGCCTCACTGGGCCCGGCCACCTTGTAGCGGGTGACGACCACCAGCGCGAGGAGGACGAGGAGTACGACGACCCCTACGACGGCGACAACGACTGAACTCATGATGTTTCCCCCTCAGCCCTCCCAAGGGACGGCAGATCGATACGGATTCCTGTGCGAGAACGGGCACCGGCCGGCGATGCGACGGGAACGGCGGCGCTGCGGTTCGGTCAGCGCTCCACGGGGCGTACGGACACCGCGGTCCGGAACAGCGTCCCCTCCACCCAGACCTCGGCCCCCCGGGCCACCGGGGCCGTACTCTTCGCGGCGAGTTTCACCGGCTGCCCGGCACGCTGGACCAGCACCTCGCCGTAGCCGTCGGCCGGAATCGCCGTGACCACGAATCCCGATGTGCCGACCAGGTCCTCGTCGCGCGGAGCCACGCCGGACCGGTCGCGCAGGAGCAAGCGGCTGAGGCGGTACGCGAGCCAGCCGGTGACGAGCCCGGCCGGCGCGCCGATCGCGGTCGCACCGACCGCGCCCACGCCCGTGGTGCCCATGGCGATCGCACCGGAGAAACCGAGCATGGACACGAAGCCGGCGACGACCGGCAGTGACAGCAGCCCGTCGAAGAGACCGTCCAGCACGCCGACGCCGTCGAAGAGCCCTTCGAGGACGCCGTCGAAGACGAGGGACAGCATGAGGAGCACGACCCCGACGATGCCGAGACCCAGAAACCAGCTCATCCGCCCGCACCGCCTCTCCCCTTGTGACACCGTGCCGTCGGTCGCATGCTCACATGGTGCGAGGGGTCCTGGCATTGCCCGTTCCCGGCAATCTTCACGTGTCATCGATGCCGGACTCCGCATCACCCGGCACCCTCCCGGGCGGGGAGAACGGTGCCGGGCTCGGCGACGGTTCGCGGGGAGGCGGAGCCGTCCCGGTCCGGCCGCCCTTCACCGGGCGGCGGGGCGGGCCCTGTGTCCCGGTGGGCTCGGCTGCCGACCGCGGTTCTTCCCGCCGTCGCCCGGTCAGAGTCGCGGGGCGGAGCCCATTTCCGCGCTGAAGACCACCGGCTCGCTGTCGAACCCCCGGACCATCGCGTGGAACTCCCACGTCCCGGAGGCGTCCCTGGTGAACTCCGCGACCGTCCCGGCGGTGGATCCGGCGATCTGCGTGAAGTCGTCCTTCAGCAGCTCCGTGTACCCCTCGACGACCAGGACCCCGGCGTTGGACAGGTCGCCGAAGGTCTTGGAGCCGGTGTCCTGGTGGATCGCCACCCCCACGACCACCCGTACGAAGGAAGGGGCGAGGCGGTCGAGTTCGAGGGTCATCGCCTCGACGTAACCGAAGCCCTGCCCGGTCCGGCTGTGCCGGCTCATGTTGATGGTGCCGTCCGGTGAGCGGCTGTCGTAGTGGACGACGTACACCGGCCGCCCGTGGGGAGCGTCCGCCGAGTAGGTCGCGGCGATGATGTCGAGATGATGGGGCGGCCGATCGAAGGGACTCGGGTCCCACTTGAGCCGTACCTCGACCTTCCCCAGCCCCTTGCCGCCACTGCTCACCTGATCGCCGCCTCTCCCGCTGTCACGTCACCACGGGATGGCCCCCGCGTGCCAAGTATGTCTCCGCTTCGCCCTGTCGGAGCCTGTGGGAGCGCAGATCACTCGGTGGACCGACGCCCTGCCCGGTGCTCCGTGGGCGGCCCCGCCGCACGGATCGGCCCGATCCTGCCCGGCCGTTCTCGCGGGAGGCCGACGGGACGCGGGGGCTCCCGCCGCGGACGGTTCAGGGAACGAGGTCTGCCGTCATGCCGTCTGCGGACGGCACGTTGGCACGTCGGTATGGCGGCACGTCGACATGACGGTGCGTCAGGACCATGGAGCCGACAGGGCCCAGGACGAAGTGAATGCCGTGGTGCCGCTGAGGGCGATCGACACGGCACGGACGACATCACGGTCACCGGGGAGCAGTGGGCGCGGAGGGCGCGGAAGGCGCCGGTGCAGGCGTCCCGGCGGCACCGGCCGTGTGCCGTGCGGCAGTTCCGCGAGCAAGGCGGCGTGGTCCCGGACCCCGTGGTGCGCGGTCGCCGTGACGGGTTCGGCCGGTCCCCGGCCGAGGACGGGATGCCACATGATCCGTTGCCGGGCGACCGTCAGGCCGGGCCGGTCGGTCTCGGCCGGGACGAGCCAGGTGGTGTCCGGAAACCACCCTGCGGCGCCCGGGCGCCGACCGGACCGCGAGGAGGAGAACCGGATGTGGCGGTGGCGGGCTGAGGATTGCGTTCGGTGCGGACGTCCGTGCGTTCTTCCCTTCCCACGGCGGTTTCGCCGGAAGGGACTGCTGCGGTGCCGTACCGTCCCGTGAAGCCGTGGCGAGCTGTCGGTCCTCGTGTCCTCGTGTCCTCGCGCTTGGCGGTCAGGACGGCTGTACCTGGTCGAAGAGGGCGAGGGCTTCGGCGGGGTCCGGGCTGACCAGGCGTTCCAGACCGGCCGTCGTGATCTTCGCCCACCTGCCGGCCCGTGCCCACATCCGTTCCTCGAAGGCGCGGACGGCTTCGTCCAGGTCCCCAGGGCCGGTGGCGACGGACTCGGCGAGTTCGGCGCCCTCCAGCATCGCCAGGTTCGCGCCCGCCCCCAACGGAGGCATCAGATGGGCGGCGTCACCCAGGAGCGTCACCCCGCAGACGTGGGGCCAGGTGTGGGACACGGGCAGGACGTAGAGGGGGCGGTGGACGAAAGCGGTGCCGTGGCGGAGGAGGTCGAGGACGGGAGCGGCCCAGCCGTCGAACAGAGTCGGCAGGCTCGACCGCACGGCCTCGGCGTCGGCCAGGTCCAGGTTCGCGTGCCAGTCCAGCGGCGCGCGGAACTGGGCGTACACCTTGACGTGGCCGCCGCTGTTGCGCTGGGCGACGAGCGCGCGGTTCACGCCGTACACCGCCACGGAACCGTCGCCGATCAACCGGGCGAGGCCGGGGTGGCGGGTGTCGACGTCGTCGAGGGAGGTCTCGACCGTGGTGACGCCGGTGTAGTGCGGCGTCACCGGTGAGACTGCCGGGCGGGTCCGGGACCAGGCGCCGTCCGCGCCGACCACGAGGTCGAACGTCTCCTGCCGCCCGTCCGCGAAATGGACCAGTACGCCGTCCGGGGTCCCCGGCACCACCTGCGTCACGCCCCGCCCCCACTGGACGTCGAGGGGGCCGAGCAGCAGGTCACGGAGTTGCCCGCGGTCGATCTCGGGATGGGCCCGGTCGTCCGGACCGGGGCGCCAGTCGCGCAGGACGGTCCCGTCCGTGTCCAGGATGCGCATGGCCTGCCCCTCGGGGCGGGACAGTGCCTGGAACTGCTCCAGCAGCCCGGCCTTGTCCAGTGCGAGCTGCCCCAGCCCTTCGTGCAGGTCCAGCGTGCCGCCCGGGGGGCGCGCGTCGGGGCCGTGCTCGCGTTCGAGAACGGTGACGGGGTGGTCATGCCGGTGCAGGACGCGGGCGAAGGCAAGGCCGCCAGGGCCACTGCCGATCACGGCGATGCGCTGTCTCATGTCGATACACTGTATTTTCCCGGTACGGTGCATCGCAACAGTACGATGTGGCCATGACCGTCTGGGACCGGCCGGAGCCGCCGACTCGCCCCGTGCCGCTCGACCGGGAGCGGATCGTCGCCGCCGCCGTCGCGCTGGCCGACGAGGGCGGGCTGGAGGCGGTGTCGGTGCGCAAGGTCGCCGCCCGGCTGAACGCCGGCCCGATGCGGCTGTACGGATACATCTCCACCAAGCAGGAGCTGTTCGACCTCATGGTGGACGAGGTCCAGGGCGAGATCCTCCCCGAGAAGCAGCCGGGTGACTGGCGGGAGGCGCTGCGCGTCCTCGCCCACCGCACCAGGCAGGCCGCTCTCCGTCATGAATGGCTGGCCGACCTGCTCGGCGGCCGCCCGACCCTGGGCCCGAACGGCCTCGCCGTGACCGAGGCCACACTGGCCCCCCTCGACGGCCTCGCCGACATCGACACCGTCATGCGCGCCGTGGAGACCGTCAGCGCGTACTTCACCGGCGCGATCAGGCGCGAGATCGCGAACCTGCGGGCCGAACGCGCCACGGGCCTGTCCAAGCGCGACTGGCAGCGCGCCTCCGGCCCCCACGTGACGAGGATGTTGGCCACGGGCCGCTTCCCGGCGCTGACCAAGGCCGTGCACGACGGCACGGACGTGGACGCCGAGACATCCTTCGCGACCGGCCTGGAGTGGGTCCTCGACGCCGTGGCGGCCAGACTCACCCGGCCCTGATCGTCCTCACCCGGCCCTGATCGTTTTCTTGGTCCGGGAAAGGGCGGTCGGAATGATCACGTGGCCGACCGCGTACCGGTCCAGGAGATGCGGGACGACGAGGGGAGATGCAGGACGACGAGGGGAGGCGGCTGCCGCGGACCGTCCGCCGGGGCGAGGGCTCGGTGGTGACCTGGCGGCGGCCCGGACGGTGCTGCTGTCCGCCCGGTGCACGTGCGTGGCGAAGACCGCCGAGGTGACCATCAGGTGACCATCACCGGTGCGGACCGGGTGCGGGACGTGATCCACGGTTTCCACGCGGACGGTTTCGACTCCTTCTCCCCAAGCACCGGGGCGGGCGGCCGAGCGCGCTCACGCTGCCCGGGCGCCGGGAGATCGAGAGGATCGCCACGTCCAGGGCGAACGTTGCCCGATGAGCGCCAGTCCCCGCGCGACGCGCCCTGCCGAGGTCGGCTCACGCCCGTCCTCGGCTCACGCCCGTCCTCGGCACAGGCACGTCCTCGGCGCGGGCGCGTCCTGCGTTCAGGCCGCGGCGTGGAAGACGTACGCCGTCATCGGGGCGGTGACCGGCCCCGGGCCCAGGCGGGCCGTCATCTCCTCGATGACGGTGGCCCGGACGGCCGGTCCGTCGCCGCGCTCCTCGACGGCCACGCGCACCGGTGTCCCGGTGAGGTACCCGGTGGCGAGGTCGGCGGTCGACGCCGCCCGGCCCTGAAGCGTGAGCTCCTGCTCGTCCTCGACGGCGAACCCGGCGGCCGTCAGGTCGGCGGCCACGACAGCGGGGTCGGCGTAGCCGTGCGGAACCGTCGGGAAGAACCGCGGCGGGTCGACCGGAAGGGCCCGCTCCAGCCCGGCCTGCAACGCTGCTTCGAAGGCGTGCGTCCCGAGCGGGCCCCAGGTGTTGAACAGGAACCGGCCGCCCGGTGCCAGCACCCGGTGGACCTCGGTGAAGGCCTCGATACGGTCGGGAAAGAACATCACGCCGAACTGGCAGACCACCAGGTCGAAGCCTCCGTCCGGGAACGGCAGCCGCTGTGCGTCGGCCTGCCGCCACACCGCGCCCGGGGCCCGGGTCGCCCCGAAAGCGACCATGGCCTCGTTCAGGTCAGTGGCCGTCACCTCGGCCGAGGGCGCCGCCGTGAGCAGATGCGACGTCAACACGCCAGTCCCCGAAGCCAGTTCGAGGACTCGCCCGGGATGGAGTACCGCCGCCCGGGCGGCCAGGTCCTCGGCGAAGGGCCGGAAGACCGCCGGCACGAGGTACTGCTCGTAGGCCGCCGGCATGGACTCGGACCACCGCCGGTCGGCATTGATTCCCGTCACCTCATGACGGTAGCGCCGTGCCGGGAAGCCCCTTCCCCGCCGCGCCGCCGTGCGCCCCGGAGCCGGCCCCGCCCGACAAAGTCGCAGGGCGGACGTTCTCCGACGCGGCACCAGGCCTTGTCGCCGCCTGCCGGGCCGGTCGGCTGCGCGGGCAGCCCGTGACGCGGCGTCGGACGCGTGAGCCGGCCGGCACCGGCGCGAACACCGGGCTGTCACCACGCCGGCCGGGCGATGCCGGCCGGTGCGGCGGGCGGGCCCGGTCGTCGGAGAGCAGACGGGCCTTGCCGGCCGACCCGCCTCGTGAGCGCCCCCATACCTCGAGCCCATCGGCCTCCTCGCGCGTCCCGCCCCCCTTTTTTGCGGGTGGTCGGCCGGAGGTCCGCGGGGCGTCCCGGCGGCGTGCTGACGCGCCCGGCAGGAGGCGGAGTCGATGTGCACGGCCCGCTCCTGCCGGTCCGCCCGGCGAGTGAGCCTCCCGTCCGGGTCACCGGCGTCCGCCTCGACCGGTGACTTCTGAAGGACGGTGTTCCCTGCGCCGTCGGCCGACCAGCGGCGATGACGCTCGTAGACGGTCTGCCGGGGACCGTACCGTTCCGTCAGGTCAGGCGAAAGTCGAACGAGCCGGCGTTGATCAGACTCTGTTCCGCGGGCCTACCGGCCGGTATACAAGCGATGTTGAGCCTGTGGGACAGGAACGCGTCAGGCTGCCGCGGTGTCGCGATCTTCCGTGCGCTCCGACGACCGGTCCGGTGCCACGGGCCGACCGGATTTCCAGGAAGGGGCACGATGAACCATCACACACGTCCGGGCGGCGACCTCCCGCGACGGCGCCGCACCATGGCACTGGGCGCGGCGCTGAGCAGCTGCGCGCTCGTCGCCGGTGTCGGCGCCTCGGCTCCCGCTTCGGCCGGGGAGCGGCATTCCCCCGCCCCGTGGACTACGTGGCGCTCGGCGACTCGTACACGTCCGGTCCGCTGATTCCGCGCCAGGTCGACGCCAACTGCGCGCGTTCGGACCACAATTACCCCTCGCTGGTGGCAGCCCGGTACCAGGTCGCCTCGTTCACGGACGTCAGCTGCAGCGGGGCCAAGACCGACGAGATGTGGAAGGTCCAGGGGACCAACGGGCCCCAACTGGACGCCCTGAAGCGGGACACCGACCTGGTGACGCTGCAGATCGGCGGCAACGACATGGGGTTCGGCCCCATCATCGGCACCTGCGCCGCGCTCAGCTCCAAGGACCCGTCCGGCGACCCGTGCCGGCAGCACTACGCGTCTTCCGGAGTCGACCGGCTCGCGCTGAACATCCTCGAGACCGCGCCGAAGGTCGCCCGTGTGCTGCGTGCGGTGCACGAGCGGGCACCGCACGCACGCGTGCTGGTCGTCGGCTATCCCGCGCTCCTGCCCGATGACGGCAGCGGCTGCTACCCCTCGGTTCCCTTCGCCGCGAAGGACTTCCCCTACCTGCGGGACACGGGCAAGCGCCTGAACCGGATGCTGCGCCTGGTGGCGTGGCTGAACCGAGCCGAGTTCGTCGACGCCTACGGTCCGTCCGTCGGGCACGACATGTGCAAGGCGCCGGCTGACCGCTGGGTCGAACCGCTCAAGCCCACCGCGCCCGCCGCCCCCGCGCACCCCAACGCCACGGGCATGGAGACCACGGCGAGCGCGGTCCTGGAGCGCCTGGGCAAGAGAGCCGGACACCGCTGACCGACCGGTTCCCCCGCCCGCCCCGCCCCGACGAGGGCCCGGCGGGCGGGGACATGGGTCGACGAAGGACTTCGCCCCGGGTTTCACGGTCTTCGACGACTCCGTCCCCGCTCTGTTCTGTGCGCGTTGGCCCTGGGCCGGCTACGGAAGGAGAACGTCAGGCCGGCACCCGGCCCGGTGCCGGGGTGCCCAGGCGCGCACAGGCGGGACGGTCCGCCCTCGGCCTCGAACCGACTCTGTCGAAGCGCGGCGACAATGCCGCCCACGGCGGCTACGCGGCCGCCTTCTCGGCAGACGCATCCGGTACGGCGACCAGGTGGCGCTTGCGTTTGGGCAGGCCGAAAGTCGGGTGCGAGGTGGTCCACAGCGACATCTTCAGGATGCCCGCCTTGATCCGCGCGGCCTTTCTGCCGCCCACGTACTTCGGCTTCGCCTGCGCTTCGCCGTCGACCATCTGCAGGATCCCGTCCCGCCGCCCGAGGCTGATGTGGTTGCCGTGGTAGTCCAGCTTGATGTTCGGGATCCTGCGCCCGGTCAGGCGTCCCACGATCGCGGCCGTGGCCTGCATGCCGGTGTAGCCGGCCGAAGCGCAGGACATCGGCAGCGGCCGGCCGTTGTCGCCGACGGCGTAGGCGCTGTCGCCGACGGCGTAGACGTTCGGGTGCGAGACCGAGCGCATGGTGCGATCGACGACGATCCGACCGTTCCCGGCGACCTCCAGCCCGCCGGTGGCGGCGATGGGGTCGACCGCGAACCCGGCCGTCCACACGGTCGCGTCGGCCACCAGGACGGTGCCGTCGGCGCACAGCACCCGCGCCGCTTCGACGGCCTCGACGCCGGTGTGCTCCAGGACCGTGACGCCCAGCCGGTCACAGGCCCGGCGCAGGTGACCGCGGGCTCCGGCGGAGAGCGGGGCGCCCAGTTCGCCGCGAGCGACCAGCGCCACCGACAGGCCGGGCCGGGATTCGGCGATCTCGGTGGCGGTCTCGATGCCGGTCAACCCGTCGCCGACGACCAGCACACTCCCTCCTTCGCCTCGCTCGCCCAGGCCGTCCAGGCGCTCGCGCAGGCGCAGCGCCGCCGGACGGCTGGTGACGTGGAAGGCGTGCTCGGCCACGCCGGGGACGCCGTGGTCGGCGACGTGGCTGCCGAGCGCGTAGAGGAGGGTGTCGTAGCCGAGCTCGCCGCCGCCGTCCGAGTCGGCCACGGCGACGACCTGCCGCTCGGGGTCGACGGCGGTGACACGGGCCAGGCGCAGCCGTATCCCCGTGCCCGCGAAGACGTCGTCGAGCCGCGGAGCCTCGATCTCCTGGCCGGCCGCGAGCTGGTGCAGCCGTAGCCGCTGGACGAAGTCCGGCTCGGCGTTGACCACGGTGATCTCGGTGCCCACCGGGGACAGCCGACGGGCCAGGGTCCCGGCCGCGTAGGCCCCGCCATAGCCGGCGCCGAGAACGACGATGCGATGCTTCATGTGATGCTCCTGTCGGTTCGCCGGCTCCCTGTCGGTGACTTGAGCAGGACGACGCCCCGATTCCTGACAGGAATCGCATGTGACATGGATCACGGAACGATGCGAGTGCCGCCCACCGATGTTCGCAACGTCGGGGCGGCGCGGCTGGGACTCCGCGGGCGCGTGATGGCCATGGGTCACCGAACCCACGACGCGGCGAACGCTTCTCCGCATCCGCGGCAGACCCCTGCCGGACCGGCTCGGGCGTCGGGCACCCGGTCGAGGAGGGACCGGAACTCCCTCATCGTGTCTCCGTGCCCGAGCTGAACCGGTGCGCGAACCGCCCGTGCACCGCATCCAGTTCACTCGCCCGCACCCGCGCATCAGCAAGGTCCCCACCACCTGACCGCACCGACGACGACCCGGCCGGCAGTCACGGTGGCTCCACGATCGACCGGGCCCGTCAGCATGCCGCCGGCACCCGAGAGGGGCAGCGTTGCAGTCCTCCACGACCCGGCGTCTCCCGGGCACGTGGAGACGGCACTCGTCTCCCGCACACCGCTGGGGAAGCAGCACGACATGACGGCCGTGCCGGCAGTGGCCCTCATCATCGTGCCGTTGGTGCACGTCCCGTGGAACGGCCGCCACGCAGCCGGAAACGCCGGTGCCCAACACCAGAGCGACGGGAGCCCCGCATCCGGAACGGTGGAGCTCTCCCCCGGCAAGCAGGTCTGGGCGAACAACCAGGTCGACGGGGATCGGTGCGGTACCCGATCATGTGTTCATGCCCCTGAGGGAGACCCTTGCCCGAGTCGATGCAGACCTGGCCGCCGGCCGGGTTCCCGTCGCGCGCCAGCGTTTGCGCGGTCTCGTCTCGTCCTTCCCGTACGACCTGACGCTCCGTCGGCGTCTGGCCGAGGTGTACCGGCTCTACGGCGACGCCGCCGAGGCCGGACGCTGGATGTACCTCGAAGAGGACCGGGGTGCCGACGAGACCGCCGCCTTCGAGGCGCGGTACGGATCTCCGGCGTGGCGGATGAAGGCCCTCGCCTGGCGCGGCCCCGAGGCGGTGGCTGCCACCTCGTTCGCGGAGAAGCAGCTGGCCGCGGTGCGGACCGCCTGCGCCGAGGAGCTGGGGCACCCCGTCGACTGGGACGACCCCGCCTCCTACCGGGACGGCCTGGAGGAGGAGCACGAGGAGGCGCCCTTCGAGCCGTGGACGGTCGGCGGTGTGCTGGCGGGCGGCGGCTGCCTGGTGGGAGTCCTCGCGTTCCTCGCGATCTGGGTGAACGGAGTCGTTGCCCTCTTCGACTGACCCAGGCCCCCGAGGGGCCGGTGGGGAGCGCCGCTCAAGGTTCGGCAGGACGTCGAGGACTGCCGTGAGCGGGACACCCGGCGACGAGGGCAACGATCTCGCGATGTCTGCTGTGATGACGGCGTCGCAGCCGTCCCGGACGGCCCCGTTCACCGGGTTGAACCCTTGCTGTTTCGGCATGTTCGGCATGTTCGGCATGTTCGGCATGTTCGGCATGTTCGGCATGCTGGTGGCGCGGCTGCGGCACGAGGGAGCAGGCACGGTTCGCAGAGGCAGGCCGTGGAGCCTGCCACGGGAGGATCGGGTGCTGCTGGTCACGGCGTACCGTCGCACCGACTTGACGCTGCGGCGGCTCGCCCCGCTGTTCGGCGTCTCGAAGTCCCCGGCCGGCCGGATCACCAGCCACCTCGGTCCCCAGCTCGCGCTCGAGTCCCGCAGGCGGTTCCGTGAGGACACCGTGCTCATCGTGGACGCCACCCTGGTCCCCACCCGCGACCACACCGTCACCGAGCAGCCCGAGAACCACCGCTGCTCCACCGGCCACCAGGTCGTCGTCGACGACACCCGGCGCGTCGCCGTGGTCGGCCGGCCGTTGCCCGGCAACCGCGACGACTGCAAGGCACGGGACCCGTCCGGCGCCAAAGACGCCATCGGCCGCGCCACCGTACTCGCCGACGGCGGCTACCGGGGCACCGGCCTGGCCATCCCGCAGCGCCGCGAACGCGGACAGAGCGAACTGCCGGCCCGGAAGGAGGAGCACACCGCTTCCCACCGCCAGGTCCGCGCCCGCGTCGAGCACGCCTTCGCCCTCATGAATTCCTACGACTCGCCACAGGGGATGACGCCTTCGGTGCCCGTGTGGACTTGGCGGGGTCACCTCAGACGTCCGAGGTGAACGCAGCGCAGTCAGCACCAAGTCAGCACGGGACAGGTGAGGGCAGGTGATGACGTGGGCTTTCAGCCAGCACCGCACCAGCACGGGAGTCAGCACCGCACTGCCGAATCGCCCCGAACTGCGCTTCTCGGACGACGCCCGTATGGCCTGTCTTCGCGCCCTTGAACCACCCGTTCGCGAGCCGACATGGCGGCCGCGCGCACAGGCACGCCTCGAACTATGCAGCCCCACCACATGTGCCCTTGACCTGCGCGTTCCTACGGTGTGCGAACACGTACCCGTCCCCACCGCACACGAGGAAGTGGCGCACATGGCCTCCGGAACCACCGCTCCCCCACCCCCCCCCGCCAGCCTCAAGCGCATCGTCGCCGCCAGCCTCATCGGCACCACCATCGAGTGGTACGACAACTCATCCGATCGGGGCCAGGACCTGCGGTTCTCCATGATTCCGGCCTTCGAAGTCAGCACGGAACCAGCACGGGGTCCGTGGCATGCTGACTCGGTGCCGGCCGACCTGCGTCGCAGCGCGCTCCACGGCCCCCAACGGCCTCCGAACACGGTTGCTCAGTGTCACCAACAGCGGGTCTGTCCAGCGAGTGGTGTAACTCGATTGTTGGATTTCAGTGGTTGGTCATGCCGGCGGTGAGCCGGCCGTCGAACGCGATGTCGAAGGCGTTGAGGGCGGGCTTCCACCTCCGTGTCCACGCCTTGGTGCCGGTACCCTTCGGGTCAAGGCTCATCACGGCGAGGTAGACACATTTGAGGGCGGCTGGTCGTTGGGGAAGTGCCCTCGTGCCCGGGCGGCCTTGCGGATGCGTGCGTTCACGCTCTCGATGGCGTTGGTCGTGCAGATGATCTTCCGGGTCTCCATGTCGAAGGACAGGAAGGGCACGAACTCGGCCCACGCGTTCTCCCACAGCCGGATGGCCGCGGGATACTTCAGCCCCCATTCCCTCCGGAATTCGGCGAACCGCTCGACCGCCGCAGCCTCGGTCGGCGCCGTGTAGACCGGCTTGAGAGCCTTGGCCATCTCCTGCCGGTCCTGCCTGCCCGCATAACGGAAACTGTTCCGCAGGAGATGAACGATGTACGTCTGGACCACGGTCTGCGGCCACACGTTGTTCACCGCCGCGGGCAGCTCCTTCAGACCGTCGCAGACCAGCATCAGGACATCGCGCAACCCCCGGTTCTTCAGTTCGGTGAGAACCTGCTGCCAGTACTTCGCCCCTTCACCGCCCTCGCCGGCCCACAGGCCGAGGATGTTCCTCGTGCCCTCCGCCGTGACGGCCAGCACGATGTAGACGGGCCGGTTCGCGACCTGGCCGTCGCGGATCTTCACGTGCACGCAGTCGATGAACACGACCGGGTAGACACGGTCCAGCGGCCGGTTCTGCCACTCCGTCATCGCGTCGACCACGCTGTCCGTGATCGTGGAGATGGTCTGCTTCGACACCTCCGCGCCGTAGACCTCCTGGAGATGGGCGGAGATCTCCCCGTGGGTCAGGCCCTTGGCCGACAGCGACAACACCATCTCGTCCACCCCGGTCAGACGCCGCTGCCGCTTACGCACCAACTGCGGATCGAACGAGCCGTTGCGGTCCCTGGGCACCTTGATCTCCACCGGCCCGACCTCGGTCGTCACCGTCTTCGCGCGATGCCCGTTGCGGTAGTTCCCGCTGCGGCCCTCGTCGGCCCGCTCCCCGCTCTCCCGCCCAAGGTGATCGGTGAGCTCACCCTCCAGAGCTCCCTCGACCACGAGCTTCGTCAACTGCGCCAGCAGGCCGCCTTCACCGGTCATCCGGATCCCGTCTGCCTTCGCCTGGGCCACCAGCCCACCCACGAGAGCCCGGTCCAGCTCAGGCTCAACGGCCTCGGCCGCCGGCTCACTCGAACGCGCATTCCGCTTCATGATGTTCCTCCCCGGGAGATTCACCAGCCTTAACCGTGCTATCTCATGACATTGGTTCCTCGCCGTCAGGCTTGGCGGGCGTAGGACGCGAGGCGATCGGCGAGCTCGATGACGAGGTCGCGAAGTTCATCGGGACGCTCGATGACGAACGGCCGGTCGAGTGAGGCGAGTACCGGAGGCACCCAGTCGAGCCGCTCCGCCCGCAGCTCGACGCGTAGCCAGCGCTCGGTTGCCCGGTTCTCGCCTGCCGCGGGCTCGTGCTCCTCCAGGCTCGCGATGCTGGCGGGAAGGTGGGCGCGGATCTGCTCGACCGTCCCGTGGATCCGCAAGGTCACCTCATGCCGGTAGTCAGCCGTGGCGAAGCCTGACAACACGCGCTGTGCCGGATCGGGGCCCGCCGGCGCTTCGAATGAGCCGGGCAGGGTCCGCGCGTCTGCGATGCGATCGAGCCGGAAGGTTCGGTCCTCGCCGATCCGGGCGTCCTTGCCCGTGACGTACCACCGGCCCGCATGGGCGACGATCCCGTACGCGTGCAGCGTGCGTTCGCTGCGCCGTTCGTCGCGGTCGGTGTAGCGGATCGAGACCGGTCGGCGGTGGCGCACCGCATCGGCGATGGTGAGCAGGACCCCGGCGTCCGGGGTGTCGAACTCTCCGGGCTGGTCCGTGAAGGCGAGGGATTCCAGGAGTGTGTCGAGCCGGCGGGCGATGTGCTTGGGCAGCACCCTCCGGATCTTGGCCGATGCCGTCTCGCTTGCCGTGTGCTGCGTCGTTGTCAGCCCTGCCCGGCGGCCGGCGACCAGGCCGAGCAGCACGGCCAGCGCCTCGTCGTCGCTGAGCATGAGCGGAGGCAAGCGGTACCCGGGGCGAGCCGGTACCCGCCGTAGCGGCCGCGCACCGATTCCACGGGCACGTCGAGGTCGATCAGCTGGTCCACATACCGCCGCACGGTGCGCCCTTCGACGCCGAGCCGGTCGGCGAGTTCGGCCACCGTCCGGGTGCCGCCCGACTGCAACAGCTCCAGGAGTGTCAGCACGCGGCCAGTGGGTCGAGGCATGTGCACAACCTAACGCGAATACAGGACCGATTCTGTCCACTATTTCTCCTAGCCTGCGACGTGCACGACTCCACACAGCCAAGGAGATCCCCATGGACTTCGTCTCGATCCGCATCATCACCAGCGACGTAGCGCGTCTCGTCGAGTTCTACGAGCGAGCCACAGGAGTGCGGGCGACGTGGGCCACCGAGGACTTCGCCGAGCTCAAGACCCCGGGCGCCACCCTCGCGATCGCCGGCACCCGCACCGTCCCGCTGTTCGCCCCGGGCTCTGCTCGCCCGGCGGACAACCACAGCGTGATCACCGAGTTCCTCGTCGACGACGTGGACCGCGTTCACCAGAACCTGACCGGCTTCGTCACCGACTTCGTCACCGAGCCCACCACGATGCCCTGGGGCAACCGGTCGCTGCTGTTCCGTGACCCCGACGGCAACCTCGTCAACTTCTTCACCCCCGTCACCCCGGCGGCCATCGAAAAGTTCGCACGCTGACGCCACGCACAGCCGCTCACGCGGGAGCCCTGAGATCTCAGGGTTCCCGGTGAACGCGGCCGCCGAGTCCAGGAGCGCCACCAGCAGGGGGCACCGGAACGCACCGCTGACCCCCGAAGGACGTCTGCGCTTGTGCCTGCGGATCGACGCCGGACGTCCGATCGCGCACGTCGCTGCGGAAGCCGGGATCTCGCGCCGTTGCCCGGCCAAGTGATACGCCCGTTGGCGGGCGCACGGCGAGAACGGACTGCTCGACCACTCCTCCCGCCCCGCCACCAGCCCCGCCCGCACCCCCGAGGACATCGCCGACCTGGTGGAGGCGCTGCGGCGGCGGACCAAGCACGGGCCAGCCCGGCTCGCCGCCGACCTACAGCGGCTGCACGGCGTCACACTCGCGCCGGCGACCGCCCACCGCATCCTGGTGAGGCGAGGACTCAACCGGCTCCGGGACCTCGATCCACCGACCGGCGAGCAGCTGCGGGAGGTCATCCGCTACGAGCACGACCGGCTCGGCGACCTGGTCCACGTCGACGTCAAGAAACTCGGACGTATCCCGACCGGCGGCGGCTGGCGGATGCACGGCGTCGGCACCGAGTCCGCCCGCGCTTCCAAACGCACCGGTCCCGGCATCGGCAAGGTCGGATACACGTACCTGCATTCGGCGCTCGACGACCACTCCCGGCTCGCCTACACCGAGGCCCTGGACGACGAGAAGGCCGTCACCGCGGTCGCCTTCTGGCACCGTGCCGTTGCCTTCTTCGCCGCCCACGGCATCACACCGATCCGCCGCTGCCTCACCGACAACGGTGCGTGCTACCGGTCTACGACCTGGGCTGACGCGCTCGCCGCGACCGGTACGAAGCACAAGCGGACCAGGCCGTACACGCCGCGCACGAACGGGAAGGTGGAGAGGTACAACGGGACGCTCTCCCGCGAGTGGGCGTACGTCCGCGACTACACAACCGAGCGTGAACGACGCGTCGCACTCGTGGAGTTCGTGAACTACTACAACCACGAGCGGCCGCACGCCGCGCTCGGCGGCCGACCGCCCATCAGCCGGACCGCCGGGAGCGACTACCGGATCGTCTTCGACCAGCCGCCCGAACCACTCTCGGACATCCCGCAGCAGCTCACCTTCGAGGACTTCGTGTAACCAAGATCCCGAGACACCACACTTAACTGACTGTTCCTGCCTGGGAGTTACACCACTCACCGTACAGACCCGCACTCCGTCACAGTCCCGCACCGCCTCACTGTGTGGGGCCGGTCAGGCGGCCGGCACGGTGCCGGGCTGGTCATGCACGTTTGCTACCGCGTTGATCTGATCCGTGCCCGCCTGGGTGAGGAAGACCCACGTCCCGTAGACGCCCCACATGAGGCCGAGCAGCGAACTCGCGGCGTAGAAGCCCATTCCGTTGGTGGAGCCGACGGTGGCGAACAGTCCGGCGGCGGCGATACCTGCCGCGAACACGACGAGCGCGACGACGAGGATGGGCCGCGCATGCTGGGACGTGCCACGGCGGGCTGCGTGGTCGAGCACCGAGAGCAGACTTGCGCTTGCTGCTGCGGCGACCAACAGTTCGACCCCGAGCGCCCAGGTCGGTTGCGGCAGGGTGACCAGCGATGCGGTGACTGTGGTTGTCAGGAACAGGGAGACGGTTTGCGCGGCGCGGTTGCGGTATTCCTGGGAGGTGGCGACGACGTCGAAGCGGAAGGCGACAACGATGAAGGTGAGGCCGGTGAGGCCGGCGGCGCTTCCGCCGACGGTTGCAGCGAACGTGGTCCACATGGCGGTTGCTCCTGTGCGATCCGTACTGGGGTGGAAGGTCTCGGTGCGATGAAGTGCGGTGGGCGGCGGCCGTCGCACCGCCGCCCACCTCGCGGAACTACCTCGTTTCGACCTTGGCCATCGGGTCTTCACCGTTCTCCAGGGCGTTCACCGCGTTCTTCCAGGACGGGTCGGCCGAGTAGAGCTGGCTGCGCAAGTAGGCCCACACGAGAGCCCGCAGAGTCGCCACGCGCTCGGGATTTTCGTCGTCCGTCTCTGCCGCGTCGTATCCGGATATGCCACCGAAGATGTGACCAGCGCCGTACATGGTCACCATGGTTTTGTTGCCGCCGGGGCTGGCCGAGTAAGCGTCAGCACGGTAGCTGAGCCGATTGGAGAAGTTGGGGTTGAGGTCCTGATCGCCCACGATGATCAGGCTGGTGCCTGTCATCTGCTCGAAGTCGGTGTAATACAGCACCGGGTAGTTCGTCTTGGCCCACTCGGCGAAGTGCTCGTCGTTGCCGATGCCTGGAGCTCCGATGAGCACTCCCGCCTTGACACGAGAGTCGGAGAGGTCCTTCGGCCGGTCGTCGTCCGGGTCCAGCATCTGGGCTCCGAGGAGGAGGGAGACGGTGTTGCCGCCCAGGGAGTGTCCTACGGCACCGACACGGTCCCTGTCGATCCGCCGTTCGGCAAGACCAGGGACGGCGGCCTCGATGTCGTCGAGGCGGTCGAGGATGTTGTGCATGTCGGTGGCGCGGTCACGCCAGAACAGGGGCGCGTCCTTGAGGTCGGTGTCGCGCAGACCGAGGGCCGTCGAGTCCAGGTGGGTCGGCTGGATGACCGCGAACCCGTGGGCGGCGAAGAAGTTCGCCAGCGGCCCGTAGCCGTTGTAGGAGGACAGGAAGTTCGCCAGCCCGTGCCCGTGGGACAGGAGGATGAGCGGCAGGTCGGTGCCGGTCGCGGGATCGACACCTTGACCTCCAGCGGCACGGGCCGGCCGGGAACGTCGAGGGTGACCGGATGGTAGGTGAGGACGGGTTGCGACGCGTTGACCGGGATGTTGGCGGCGTCGCTGTACGGCTTGCTCATCGGAGCCCTTTCGAGATCGGTGTTGACATAGCGCCTGTCGTAACTGGCGGTAGGCATGGAACTGGCGGTCGTGGCCGCGAGCCTGATGGGCCAGGAACGGCCGCCCGGCACCTGGATCGGTGTGGACGGTGATCTCCGCAGCGGTGCACAGATCTCGTCAGGTGTTCGTCCCGCGGTCTGACGGCAGGGGGAGGGCGACTGGCTCAACCATCGACTGTCATGCCTCCCTAGCTCGACGGATGCACTTGTCTTGCCGGGAACTGTAAGATCAACCGAACAAACCGAACTAGGGCGAAAGTGACATGACTGAGTCCGCAATCGATGGGCGTCACAGAAGAGCACGGTTCGGAGTCGAGAGCCTGGTTGTGCGCGTTGCCGATGGTGACTTCCCGACCGTTGTGAACAGTGGGTACACCGTCAAGATCACGCATGGCGGCTCTGCACCCCTTTTCAGTACCTCGGGCGAACCCAGGGTCCCCCTGTTCCTGGCGCGGTGACGGTGATCGAGCCCCATGAGGTCGTGAGCTGCCTCGATCAGGACAAAGCCGCCGCTGACGGCCAGGCCATTGTGCAACTGATGTTCATTGACGCCGATCTCATGTCAGTCGGCACAGGCCGGCCGCGCTTTCATGAGGTGACCTATCCAGACCGCAGCCTCTTCAACGGCATTGCTGCGCTGCACAGGGATTTGGCGCACGGCGAGGACGAGTTGGATCTCGAGTCGTCGCTGATCCGCTTGCTGACCGTCCTGCTCGCCAGGCATGCGGATGCTCCCGGCGCAGCGAGTCCGACACTTCGTCCTCGAGCGCTTCGTCAAGTACGGGAGATGCTCCACAGCCAACTGAACTCCAACATCAAGCTCGACGACCTCGCGGCAGTCGCCGGTTGCAGCAAACGCCACTTGATCAGGAGTTTCCGGCAGGCTTACGGGGTTCCACCGCACCATTACCGGACCCTGTTGCGCTTGGCACGCGCCAAGTCCATGCTGGCAGCGGGACGATCCGTGGCAGAGACCGCCGCCGAGCTTGGTTACTGTGACCAGAGCCAGCTCAATCGGCACTTCCGGCGGGAATTCGGCATGAGCGCAGGTGGCTATGCCAGGACCGTGCGGTAGGTAGACCTGCGATGTCTTGGCTCAACTGCCACCTTGCCGACTCCCATGGGAAAGCGCTGACCGGTGGGCCGGGTCATGTCCGCTCCGCACAGGCGGAGGTGAACCGAACCCGTCGCCGGGCCATTCCGTCTCGTACTCGTCCGCTCCGCGCAGGCGGAGGTGAACCGTTCTGCGATGCGCGGCAGCGTCGGGTCACGTCCGCTGGAGTGGTGTATCGACGGCCATTCGGTGATCTCGGTCTGAGGCTATGCGGTGAGTTCGGTGGGCAGGGCGGGGTCGTCGTTTTCTGACTCGATCGGGTGGAGTCGGGCTTTGGCGAGGAGTTCGCGGCCCATATAGCGGCGGGCTTCGGTCCACTCGTCGTTCTGCTCGGCCAGGACCGCCCCGACGAGCCTGATGACGGCGGTGCGGTCGGGGAAGATGCCGACCACGTCGGTGCGGCGGCGGATCTCCTTGTTCAGCCGTTCCTGGGGGTTGTTCGACCAGATCTGTCGCCAGATCTCCCGCGGGAAGACGGTGAAGGCCAGCAGGTCGTGCTGGGCGGCATCCAAGTAGGCTGCAGCTTTGGGGAATTTGGCCTCCAGGGCGTCCAGCACGTGTGCCATCTGGGCCTTCACCGCGTCGGTGTCGGGCTGCTCGAAGACGGTCCGCAGGAGGGTGGCCACCCAGGGCTGGGCCGACTTCGGCACCTGGTTCAGCAAGTTCCTCGCGTAGTGAGTGCGACAGCGCTGCCAGGAGGCGCCGGGCAGGACCGCGCCGATCGCGTCCACCGGGCCGGCGTGGGCGTCGGAGACGACGAGCTGGACGCCGGACAGGCCGCGGGCGATCAGGGAACGCAGGAAGGCCAGCCAGCCGGCGCCGTCCTCGGCGGTGGCGACGTCGATGCCGAGGATCTCGCGGTGGCCGTCGGTGTTGACGCCGACCGCGACCAATGGCGTGAACGTTGATGATGCGGCCGCCTTCTCGGACCTTCTGGGTGAGTGCGTCGATCCAGACGAACGAGTACGGGCCGGCGTCCAGGGGCCGGTTGCGGAAGGCGGCGACCTGGCCGTCCAGGTGATTGGTCATCGCGCTGACCTGGGACTTCGACAGCTGGGTGACGCCCAGGGACTCGGCGAGTTTCTCGACTCCGCGGGTGGAGACGCCGAGGAGGTGGGCGGTGGCGACCACCGAGATCAGGGCCTGTTCAGCCCGGCGGCGGCGTTCCAGGAGCCAGTGCGGGAAGTAGCTGCCCTGCCTCAGCTTGGGAACGGCGAGCTCGACGGTCCCGGCGCGGGTGTCCCACTCGCGCGGGCGATAGCCGTTGCGGTGGTTGACCCTCTCGTCGCTGACCTGCCCGTACTCGGCGTTGCAGAGGGCGTTGGCCTCCGCCGACATGAGCGCATCGGCGAACGTCTTGACCATCGCGCGCAGCAGGTCCGGACTCGCCGAGGCGAGATTGTCCTCCGCGAGGGCGTACAGGGCAGACTGTCGGGTGCGGGCATCGTGCTGGTCTCCTTCAAAGACTTGGTCGTCTTGAAAGATCAGCCGGTGGCCGTTCTCATATCCGGATACTCACTTCGACGCCGGACCAAACGCCCGGATCAGGTGGGAACCCGTACACCACTTCCCCGGACGCAACCGCAGTTTGTGGCGATCAGAGCTGTTTTATCTGGTCAAACCGCATCTGAGCCGTGTACTACCAGCAGACGAAGAACCTCCTGGCATCAACGTGCACCGCGCCCAGGCACAGCGCCTTGGCCAGTGCCGACGGCGGCTGAGCGGCAAGGCCGGACTCGGTTTCTCAGTCCGGCCACCTGCCACGCAACGACTCTGAGTCGATCAATCCCAGATGCCCGAGTTCAACGAAGCGTGGTCAGCACCTAACCAGCACGGGAGTCAGCACCGCGCCGTCAAATCACCCTGAACTACGCGTCCCGGACGGCACTCGTTTCGACCACCACCGGTCCCCTGGGACGCCTTTCCATGAGCCGGCATGGTGGCCGCACGCATAGCCGACCCTCGAACTATGTTGCCCCGCCACATGTGCGCCTGACCTGCGTGTTTCTACGGTGTGGCAACACGCAAACGTCCCCGCCGAACGTCAGGAAGTGGTGCCGATGTCGTCGCCCGCAGCCGCTCCACCAGCCCCGTCCAGCCTCAAGCGCATCGTCGCCGCGTCCCTCATCGGCACCACCATCGAGTGGTACGACTTCTTCCTGTACGGCTCCGCCGCGGCACTCGTCTTCAACAAGCTGTTCTTCCCGGGCTCCGATCCCCTCGTCGGCACTCTGCTGTCCTTCCTGACGTACGCCGTGGGGTTCGCGGCGCGTCCACTCGGGGCGCTGGTCTTCGGGCACTACGGGGACCGGCTCGGGCGCAAGAAACTGCTGGTGCTCAGCCTGGTGATGATGGGTGGGGCGACCTTCGCGATCGGCCTGCTGCCCACGCACGCGACCATCGGCACCGCCGCTCCAGTGCTGCTGACCGTGCTGCGTCTGGTGCAGGGCTTCGCGCTCGGCGGTGAGTGGGGCGGGCCGTCCTGCTGGTGTCCGAGCACGGGGACGCGCGGCGGCGCGGGTTCTGGGCCTCGTGGCCGCAGACCGGAGCGCCGGCGGGGCAACTGCTCGCGACCGGTGTGCTCTCCTTCCTCACGGCCGTGCTGTCGGACGCCGCCTTCGGCAGCTGGGGCTGGCGGATACCGTTCCTGCTCTCCGGTCTGCTGGTGATCGTCGGTCTGTGGATCCGTCTCTCTGTCGACGAGTCCCCGGTCTTCAAGGAGGCTTTGGCGCACGCCGAGGCCCGGAAGGCGACGGAAGCGGCCGCGGCCGAGAAGCTTCCGCTCGTCGCCGTGCTGCGGCATCACTGGCGTGACGTGCTCGTCGCGATGGGCGCGCGCATGGCGGAGAACATCTCCTACTACGTCATCACCGCCTTCATCCTCGTGTACGCGACGACCTCGGCCGGGGTCTCCAAGCAGACCGCCCTCAACGCCGTGCTCATCGCCTCCGCCGTGCACTTCGCGGTGATCCCGGCCTGGGGCGCGCTCTCCGACCGGGTGGGTCGGCGTCCCGTCTACCTGCTGGCGCGGTCGGCATCGGACTGTGGATGTTCCCCTTCTTCTCGCTCATCGACACGGGCGGCTTCGGCAACCTCATCCTCGCCGTGACCGTCGGACTGGTCCTGCACGGCGCGATGTACGCGCCCCAGGCGGCCTTCTTCTCCGAGATGTTCGCGACCCGGATGCGCTACTCCGGCGCTTCCATCGGCGCCCAGTTCGCCTCGGTCGCGGCCGGTGCTCCGGCCCCGCTCATCGCCACCGCCCTGCTGGCCGACTACGACAGCTCCACGCCGATCGCCCTGTACGTGATCGCCGCCTCCGTGCTGACGGTCGTCGCCGTGGGTCTGGCCAAGGAGACCCGCCACCGCGACCTGGGCGCCATGGACACCGCCCCCGAGGTGCGGAACACGACGGCCCGGACGGAGGACGCCCGCGTCCGGTGATCCCGGCCCCCGTGCGCGACCCGGTTCCCGTGCTCCCCCGAGGGAGCACGGGAACCGTCAGTTCGGTATTCGGGCCGCCAACCGGTGCAGCCGCAGAGCGAGTTGGATCTCCAGGGCGCGGGCGGGACTCTGCCAGTCCTCGCCCAGGAGGCGGGCGACGCGCTCCAGGCGCTGGGCCACGGTGTTGACGTGGACGTGGAGGTCGTCCTTGGTGCGGGCCGGGCTCATGCCGCACGCGAAGTACGCGTCGAGAGTGCGCACCAGATCGGTGCCGCGCCGCTCGTCGTAGGAGACGACCTCGCCGATGGTGCGCTCCACGAAGCCCGCCACGTCCCGGTCGCCGGCGAGCAGCAGTCCCAGGAAGCCGAAGTCCTCGGCGGCCGCCCCGTCGCCGCAGCGGCCGAGCAGCCGCAGTGCTTCGACGCACCGGCGGCCCTCCTCGTAGGCGGCGACCACCGCGTCGGGGTGGGCGGCGGGCCGCGGACGGGCGCGGAGGCGCCCACGGTGACCGCCTCGTGGACGGCGGTGCCCAGATGGCGGGCGGTTCGGTGGGCCAGCTCCGTGGCGGTGTCGCCCGGTGCCAGCGGCAGCAGCAGGACGGTGCCGCCGTCCCGGGCGGCGGCCAGGCCGTGCCGGGTCGCGGCGAGGTGGGAGGCGGCTGACCACAGCCGCCGCCGCGCGGCCGCCTCCTGGTCGGCGTCGGCCGCGTCCGCCTCCAGCCGCGCGGCGAGGACGACATGCGTGGCGTCGAGGTCGGCACGCAACCGGGAGGCACGCTCACGCAGCACGCGCGGGTCGCGGTCGCGGGCGTCGAGCAGGTCGTCCAGCAGCTCGCCGCGGACGCGTTGTTCGGCCTCGGCGGCGGAGCGCCTGGCGAGCAGCAGCAGGGAGGTGACCATCGCGGCCCGCTCCAGCGTGCGCTGGTCGACGGGGTCGAGGCCGGGGTGGCCGCGCAGGACGAGGGCGCCGAGCAGTTCGCCGCCCGCGGTCACGGCGGCGATCCAGTCGTCCTCGTGCCGCACGGCGTGGCCCTCCGCGCGGGACGTCTCCAGTGCTGCGGCCGGGGCCGCGCCGGCCTCGGTGAAGTCGACCGTGCCGGCCAGGACCTGGGAGACGGCCGCCGCCACGTCGTGGACCCCGCCGCCGCGCAGGACCAGTTCGGCGAGCCGGTCGTGGACGTCGGAGGCGCGCTCGATGACGGCGCTGCGGTCCTGGATGATCTCGTGGGCGCGCTCCAGGCCCGCCAGCGCCGAGCGGGTCTCGGTGAGCAGGTTCGCGGTGTCGATGGCGGCCGCGGCCAGGGCGGCGAAGGAGCCGAGCAGGGCGATCTGTTCGCGCTCGAAAACCCGGGCGCGCCGGTCGGCGGCGAACAGCACCCCGATGACGTTGGCGCCCAGCATCAGCGGGACGCCGAGGATGGCGACCAGGCCCTCGTCGTTCACACCCGCGTCGATGGTCGTGGTGTGCCGGAAGCGGCCGTCGCGGAAGTAGTCGTCGGTGACGTACGGGCGGGCCGTCTGGGCGACCAGGCCGCCGAGGCCCTCCCCCATGCCGAGGCGCAGCTGCTGGAAGCGGGCGGCGACCGAGCCCTCGGTGACCCGCATGTAGGTGTCGCCCCTGACCGGATCGTTCAGGCTGAGGTAGGCGACGTCGGTGCCGAGGAGGGAGCGGGCCCGCTGCACGATCGCCTGGAGGACGGCGTCCACGTCGCGCAGGCCCGCCAGGTCGTGGGCCGTCTCGAAGAGTGCCGACAGCTCGGCCTCCCGCCGGCGGCGGCCCTCCAGTTCGGAGCGCACCCGCAGGGCGAGCCGCTTGGCGTGTTCGAGCGCGGCGATCCGCTCGGCCGGCAGCCCTTCGGCACGCGCGAGCAGTACCGGCCGGTCGTAGGCCTCGACGGACGCGCCGCGGGCGAGCAGCTCCAGGAACGGCGCCTCGGCGCCGCCGGGCACACCCGCCGCACCAGACACACCGGGCGCACCGGGCACGCCCGTCACCTCGGGCACGCCGGGGTCCGCCTCGGCGCCGTGCGCGGCGGCCTCGGCATCGCTGACGGAGCGCTCGACCGGCTCCACGTGATCGCGGGACATGCTCACAGGATTCCTCATGACCGGGCCGGCCCGTCAGGCCTGTGGAAAACTCCGGGCCCGCCGCTCACCGGGCAGGTCAGTGCGCCGTCCAGCCGCCGTCCATGACCAGGGAGGTCCCGGTCACGAAGGACGCGCCGGGGCCGCACAGATAGGCGACGGCGTCGGCGACCTCCTCCGGTTCGATGAGCCGCTTGAGCGCGCTGTCCCGCAGGAGCACCTCCGCCAGGACGCGTTCCCGCGGCAGGTCGTGCGCCCGCGCCTGGTCGGCGAGCTGCTTCTCGACCAGCGGGGTGCGTACGTAGGCGGGGTTCACGCAGTTGGAGGTGACACCGTGCGGCGCGCCTTCGAGGGCGGCCGTCTTGGACAGTCCCTCGAGCCCGTGCTTGGCGGCCACGTACGCCGACTTGTACGGCGAGGCGCGCAGTCCGTGCACGGAGGAGATGTTGACGATGCGGCCCCAGCCCTGCCCGTACATGTGGGGCAGGGCGCCGCGGATGAGCCGGAACGGTGCCTCCAGCATCACGGTGAGGACCGTGTGGAAGACGTCCGGCGGGAACTCCTCCAGGGGGCGTACCAGTTGCAGGCCCGCGTTGTTGACCAGGACGTCGGTGCCGGCGGCCGCGAGTTCGGCGGCGTCGAGGTCCGTGAGGTCCAGGGCGTGCGGCTCGACGATGCCAGGCAGGCCCGCGGCGCTCTCGGTGAGCGTCTCCAGGCCCGTCGCGTCCCGGTCGACCGCGCGCACCTTGGCTCCGGCGGCGGCCAGCCGCAGCACGCAGGCACGGCCGATACCGCCGGCGGCGCCGGTGACGAGGGCGGTGCGACCGTGGAGGTCGAGGGAGGGGGCGGTGGGACCAGGGGCGGCGTGGGGCGTGGTCATGTCTGTGACCCTAGGCAGCACTGCCGCCTCACCCCATGTGGTCTGCCCCCACACTTCAGCTGGAACTCATGGAGTCGAACCATGTGGGCTCGTCCGACAGCGCCTGCTTGATCCGGAAGAGCGCGAACTCGTCGAGGTCGGGCAGGGCGTCCACCGCGAACCACCCCACCTCCAGCGACTCGTCGTCGTTGACGCGGGCCTCGCCGCCCACGGCACGGCAGCGGAACGTGATGTCCATGTACTGGCAGACGTCGCCGTTGTCGTACGTGACCGGTTCCAGCGCCTGGACGAGGACGACCCGTTCGACCACGCACCGCACCGCTGTCTCCTCGAAGACCTCCCGCACGGCGCAGACGGCGGGCTGCTCCCCGGGGTCGGGGATGCCGCCGATCACCGCCCACTCGCGCGTGTCCGAGCGACGGCCGAGCAGCACTCGGCCCGCATCGTCGAAGACGAGGGCGGTGACCCCGGGCAGCCACAGCAACTGCCGGCCCGCGGCGGCCCGGATCTCGCGGATGAAGTCAGGAGTAGGCATGGACCGACCCTAGCGAGGCGCTCCGGCGGCGCCGCGCGCGTGGGGGACGCGCTCGCCGGGCGTACGGTTACACGCCACCGGCGCGCCGCCCGCGCACCCCGGCCCCGATCGCCCACCCGAGCCCGCCGGCGGCGACGAGCAGGAGGACGATCTCGGGCAGGACGCCGAGCTTCGTCGCGGGGGTCTGCGAGGAGCGCAGCGGGACCTTCTGGACCAGGGAGTCCGCGACGAACATGCCGGTCTTCTGACTGATCCTGCCGTCCGGCATGATGATCGCGCTGACCCCGCTGGTCACCGGCACGGTGACGGTCCGGCTGTGCTCGACGGCACGCACGCGTGACATGGCGAGCTGCTGGTAGGTCATCTCGCTGCGGTCGAAGGTGGCGTTGTTGCTGGGCACGGAGATGAGCTGCGCGCCGTGGGTGACGGTGTCGCGCACGGCCCAGTCGAAGGCCGCCTCGTAGCAGGTGGCGAGGCCGACCCGGGCGCCGCCGAAGTCGAACACGCCGGGCTCGGTGCCCCGGCTGAAGTCCTGGTGGACCATCGAGGTCCACTCGTCGTTGACGGCGCCGATGAGGGAGCGCAGCGGGAGGTACTCGCCGAAGGGCTGGACCTGCCGCTTGTCGTAGGTCTGGGTGGCGCCCTTGTCGGGGTCCCACAGGATCTGCTCGTTGTACAGCTTGCCGTCGCGTTCGACGACGCCGCCGACCGAGATGGGCGCGTCGATCGCCGCGGCCGCCCGCTCGATGACGGCGGCGGCGTCCGGGTTGGCGAAGGGGTCGACGTCGGAGGAGTTCTCCGGCCACAGCACGAAGTCGGGCCGGTCCGCCTTGCCGGCCCTGACCTCGGCGGCCAGCCGCTCCGTCTCGCGCGCGTGGTAGTCGAGGACGGCCCGGCGCTGGGAGTTGAAGTCCAGTCCGAGGCGGGGCACGTTGCCCTGGATGACCGCGACCGTCGCGGTGCCCACCTCGGCCTCATCACTGACCAGGGGACGGGCGGCCACCGCGGCCAGGACCGGGACGGCCATGCCGATCAGCGCGACCGCGGCGGCCGAGCGCCGCACCTCGCGCGTGCGGCGCCATTCGAGCGCCGTCCGGACGGCCTCGCAGAGGCCGAAACCGCACAGGACGACCGCGAAACCGAGGACCGGGGTGCCGCCGAGCGCGGCCACCGGCAGGAAGACGCCGTCCGCCTGGCCGAACGCGATCTTGCCCCAGGGGAAGCCGCGGAAGGGCACGCGCGCGCGTGCCGCCTCTCCGGCGATCCAGACAGCCGCCGCCCACACCGGCCAGGCCGGCAGCTTCGAGACCGCGGCGATCCCCGCGCCGACCAGCGCGACGAAGACCGCCTCGATGAGCACCAGCGCGATCCAGGGGCCGGGGCCCACCTCGACGCCCGTCCACACCAGCAGCGGCAGCAGGAAGCCGAGACCGAAGAGGTACCCGAGGCCGAACCCCGCCTTCCAGCCTCGGCCGCGCAGCAGCCCGCCGAGGAGGGCGAAGGCGGGCAGGGCCAGCCACCACAGGGTGCGCGGCGGGAAGCTGACGTACAGGAGCACTCCGGAGAGCGCCGCGGTGGCTGCCGGGACCAGACGCAGGAGCCGTGCGCGGCGCGACGGCGCGGTGGGGGCTCCAGCTGGTCCGGCCGGTCCACGGGAGTAGCGGTGACGGTCACTCCGGGAGTGTACGGCGGGTCGCCTTTCGGCAGACAGGACGGTCCGCCGGTGCCCTCCGCACGACTCGTGCCCGAACCGCCCGGCAGCCGTTACGGTGAGGCCCTGCTCCTGTCGCGCGGGGCGGCCGGGGAGGTTTTCACAGTCCTGGGGCGACCGGGTACGGGGGTGGGGCGTGAGGCCGGGGGTGATGGCGTCCGCGCGCGGCGAGGACTTCGGGACGGGATCCGCGGTCCCGCGACGGTCGTCCGAGTCAGCGCGTCGCGTCCGGGGTGTCCTGTCGCAGACGCGCGCGGATGACGCGTACGGCGGACTCCGCGTCGTCCACGGTGATCGTGAACGTGTGCCCGTCCCAGAGCCGCAGGACCACGCCCTCCCCGCGCCGTACGACGACGGCGGTGCCCTTCTCGGGGCGCCAGCGGTAGCCCCAGCCGCCCCAGTGGCGCGGAGTGACGTGCGGTTCGAAGTCGGCACCGGCGACGTGGGACAGCGGGATGCGGCGGCGCGGTACGCCGATGTGCCCGCAGCGCACTTCGAGGAAGTCCTTGTCGAGCTTCAGGTCGACGTGGACGAAGGCGAGGGTGCCGAAGAGGACCAGCATTCCCGCGGCGATGCAGCCGACCACGGCCATGGCGAGCGGCGCGATGGAGGACGTCCAGGCGGACACGACCGCCAGTTCGATGCCGAGCGCCATGCAGGCCGCTCCACCGAGTGCGAGCAGCCACTGGAACCGGTTGGTGGCCCGCCCGTGCCACTCATCGGGATGCCGGGCGGTCTCCTCGTGGGGGTGGTCCCTCATAGGTACGAGGTTACTCAGGTTTCGCTCCGCCAGTAACGCGTCGCAGAGGGTGACTGAGCCGGCCGGACGACGGGCGGACCGCGCGCGTCCGCCCGGTGATCCGCGCCCGGTGATCCGCTGTCACCGGCGGGGCTGGCCTCCTGGAGGAGCCGGCCTTCCCCGTAGGCGAGCGCCGGCACCGGCAGCGCGCCCTCGCGGCCGCTGAGGAGAACCGTCACCGTGCCGAGGGTCCGGGCCCCGGGCTCGGGGCGGGATCCGATGCGGCGCAGTGCCTGGGCGGCCACGGCACCGGCCGATCCGTGCAGGACGAGCGGTGGGCGACCGGCGCCCTGGACGGCGGCGCGGATGCGCTCGGCGACCAGTTCGTAATGGGTGCAGCCCAGGACGACGGTGGTGACCTCGTCGGGGGTCAGCGCGGCGGCCGCGGCGACCGCCGCGTCGATCGCCCTCTCGTCGGCGTGCTCCACGGCCTCGGCCAGCCCCCAGCAGGGCACCTCGGTCACCGTGACGCCGTCGGCGAAGTCGTCGATGAGGCCGCGCTGGTAGGGCTGCCGGTGGTGGCGGGGGTGGCCCAGATGGCGACGGGGCCGCCACCGGCCGCGGCGGGCTTGATCGCCGGCACGGTCCCGATCACCGGGATGTCCGGTTCGAGGCGGGCCCGCAGGGTGGGCAGCGCGTGCACGGTCGCCGTGTTGCAGCCGATGATCAGGGCGTCGGGCCGGTGGGCGGCGGCGGCCTGGGCGACCGCGACCGCGCGCGCGGTGAGGTCCTCGGGCGTGCGCGGCCCCAGGGCATGCCGTCGGGGTCCAGGGAGAGCACCAGATCCGCGTCGGGCCGCAGGCGCCGTACCGCGGCGGTGGCCGCCAGCAGCCCGATTCCGGAGTCCATGAGCGCGATCTTCACCCGGCCACGATAGACGATGTGCCCCTGGGGCCCGCTCCGGTGGGGCAGACTGCGCGCGTGAGCGCCGTCGTGTGGATCTCCGCCGTTTCTCTCGCCGCCTGGCTGTGGCTGCTGCTCTGCCAGGGCTTCTTCTGGCGCACGGACGTCCGGCTGCCCCGCGCGCGGAGTCCGCGGGGGTCGGTGGGTGGCCGTCGGTCTGCGTGGTCGTCCCCGCACGTGACGAGGCGGCGGTGCTCCCGCCAGTCTGCCGTCGCTGCTCGCGCAGGACTATCCGGGGCGGGCGGAGGTCTTCCTCGTCGACGACGGCAGTTCCGACGGCACCGGGGAGCTGGCGCGCGAGCTGGCCCGGCGGCACGGCGGGCTGACGTTGACCGTGGACTCGCCGGGCGAGCCGCCGCCCGGCTGGACGGGGAAGCTGTGGGCGGTGCGGCACGGCATCGCGCTGGCACGCGCGCGTGGACCGGAGTACCTGCTCCTGACGGACGCCGACATCGCGCACGCGCCCGACAGCCTGCGGGAACTGGTCGCGGCGGCGCGCACCGGCGGCTTCGACCTCGTCTCCCAGATGGCACGGCTGCGGGTGGAGAGCGTGTGGGAGCGGCTGGTCGTGCCGGCGTTCGTCTACTTCTTCGCGCAGCTGTACCCGTTCCGCCGGATCGGCCGGTCCGGGACCCGGACGGCGGCCGCGGCGGGCGGCTGCGTGCTGCTGCGCGCGGAGGCGGCCGGCGGGCCCGGATCCCGGAGGCCATCCGGCACGCCGTCATCGACGACGTGGCGCTCGCGCGTGCGGTGAAGGGGTCGGGTGGCCGCGTCTGGCTGGGGCTGGCCGACCGGGTCGACAGCGTGCGCCCGTACCCGGGGCTGCACGACCTGTGGCGGATGGTCTCGCGCAGCGCCTACGCGCAGCTGCGGCACAACCCGCTGCTGCTGCTCGGCACGGTGCTGGGCCTCGCGCTGGTCTATCTGGTGCCGCCGCTCGCGCTGTTCGGCGGGCTCGCCCTCGCCGTCCCGGCCGCCGCGGTACCGGGCGGCCTCGCATGGCTGGTGATGACGGGACGTACCTCCCGATGCTCCGTTACTACCGTCAGCCGTCGTGGCTCGCCCCGCTGCTGCCGTTCACCGCCCTCCTCTATCTCCTGATGACGGTGGATTCCGCGGTGCAGCACCACAAGGGGCGGGGAGCGGCATGGAAGGGCCGCACCTACGCCCGTCCGGACACGGTGGCCGACGAGGGCTGAATCCGGCTCCACCGCCGCGGCGGCCTATTTGCGGCCCGGTGTCCAGTTCATGCCCCAGCCGTAGGCGTGGTCCACGGTCCGCTGCGGGCTCACCCCGCGCTCGGGCACCAGGTAGCGGGCCTCGCGCTGGACGACGAGGTCGTCGCCGGTACGGGTGATCAGCGCGAGCGCGCACACGGTCGAGGGGACGGTGCACTCGTCCAGGGAGAAGTCGATCGCGGCGCCGAACTGCGGCTGCAGCGTCACCGTGGCGTGCAGGTCGGCGAAGGAGCGGGCGCCCTCGTAGACGGTCACGAAGACGAGGACGCGCCGGAAGGCGTTCTTGTGGTCGAGGTTGATCGTGAGGTTCTCCCCGGCGGCCACGGCGCCCGTGCGGTCGTCGCCGTCGAGGAGGATGTAGGGCGGCTGGTGCAGGGCGCCGAAGGCGTTGCCGAGGGCCTGTACGACCCCCTTGCGTCCGTCGGCCAGCTCGAACAGCGCGCACAGGTCGAGGTCGAGGTCGTTGTGGAGCGCGACCGCGCGACCGCGTTTGCCGCCCCACTTGGAGAACTGCTTGCGCACCTCCCAGTTGAGGTTCACCCGCATGACGCCCGAGGTGCCGCCCTGCTTGGTCAGCGACACCGACGGGGCGGCCTTGGTGAGCGTCACCTTGGTGAGGCGGACCGGGGCCGCGGGCGGAGCCGGCGGCGGGGGTGGGGTGGCGGGAACGGGGGCGGGCGGGGGCACGGTGACCGGGAAGGCCGGCACGGTCGGCGGGCGGGCGGGGGCGGCGGGGCGGTGACCGCCTGCGGGACGGGGGGCCGCGGTGTGGTGTGCTGCGGTTCGTCGACGGTGATCCCGTAGTCCGTGGCCAGACCTTCCAGGCCACTGTCGTAGCCCTGGCCGACGGCGCGGAACTTCCAGGCGCCCTGGCGGCGGTAGAACTCGCCGAGCACGAACGCCGTCTCGACGGTCGCGCCGGTGGCGTCGTACCGGGCCACCACCGTGTTCTGCCCCGCGTCCCGCACCTCGACGGCGAGGTCGGGCACCTGCCCGAAGGCGCCGCCGTCCGCCGAGGCGGCCAGGACGACGGTCTCGATCGCGGGCTCCACGCGCGCGAGGTCGACGAGCAGGGTGTCGGTCACCCTGCCGCCCAGGTCCCGTTTGCCCTCGTGCCGGACCGCGCCGGAGGAATGGGCCGGCTGGTTGTAGAAGACGAAGTCGGCGTCCGAACGGACCTTCCCGGCGACCAGCAGCAGGGCCGAGGCGTCCGCGTCGGGGACGCCCGGTCCCGACCGGCGGCCCACCTCGACCCGCAGCGCCGTCGTCGGTACCGGGACATTCGATCCTTTCGGCATGGACATGCTCGCCCCCTCATCTCCGGCGGCCGGACCACGCGCCCCGGCACTCTTCGGATTGCCTACTCGTCAACTTATTCGCCCGGGCCGGGAACGCCCATCCGCAGGGCCGGAAGATCCCTGGCCAACCGCCGGTAACCCATCGGGAACTCGGCCTTTACACGATCCAAACCATGATTGCCGCCCCTTTTTGCCAAGTTCGCTCGCATTGGGTATGCGGAGGCACCGCCGACACGGAAAACAACCCTCTTATCGGTCTCCCCAACCAGCACATCGTGGGCTTAACTTATGTGCCATGACCTCCCCCGCTCCACCTATGGCGGCGGCTACTACTCCGCCTCCTTCCCGGACACTCCGATCTACGACTCGCTCGTGGCCGAGCGGGGCACCCCGCAGATCGCCCCGATCCGGGTCCCCGCCGCCTACGACACGGGCAGCCACCTGCCCGCGCTGCCGTCGGCACTGCCCGCCCTCCCGGCGGCCCCGTCCCCGTACGGCTACGGCTACCCGCAGGCGCAGCAGCCCGCTCCGCTGCAGCAGGCGCCGACCGCCTACATCCCGCCGCAGGCCAACGCGCCACGCGGTTATCCCGGCCCGCAGATGCAGCCGCCGCGCCCCGCCGGTCCCGGCACGGGGTACGACGCGATGCGCCCCGCGGCCCCCGGCCCGCCGCGCCCCAGTACCAGGACCCGTACAACAACCAGCAGTACCGCGGTTACTGAGCCGCCCCGGGGACAGCCGCCGTCGCCTGGCAGGATGAGGCCATGGGGAATGCCGAGCTGCTGTCGATCCACGTTCATCCGGTCAAGGCGTTCCGGGGCCAGGCGCCCCGGGAAGCCGAGGTGGAGCCCTGGGGACTGGCCGGAGACCGACGCTGGGCGCTGATCGACCATGGGGGAAAGGTCGTCACCCAGCGTCAGCAGCCGCGCCTCGCGCAAGCCGCCGCCGAGCTCCTGCCCGGCGGCGGCGTCCGTCTGTCCGCGCCCGGTCTGCCGCCGCTGACCGTCTCCGTGCCGCAGCCGGTCGGAACGGTCTCGCTGGAGATCTTCCGCGACAAGGTCGAGGGCGTCCTCGCCGACGAGGACGCGCACGCCTGGTGCAGCGCCCATCTCGGCGCCGACGTGCGTCTGGTGCACATGGACGACCCCGCGAAGCGCCGTGCCGTCGACCCCGAGTACGGGCTGCCCGGCGAGACGGTCGCGTTCGCCGACGGATATCCGCTGCTGGTCACCACCGTCGCCTCGCTCGACGCCCTCAACTCGCTGATCGCGCGGGGCGAGCACGCCGCGGAGGGACCGCTGCCGATGAACCGCTTCCGGCCGAACGTGGTCGTGACGGGCACGCGGCCGTGGGCCGAGGACGGCTGGTCGCGTGTGACCATCGGCGAGGTCGCTTTCCGGGTCGCCAAACCGTGCGGCCGGTGCGTGGTGACCACGACCGACCAGAGCACCGCGGAGCGCGGCAAGGAGCCCCTCCACACGCTGGGACGCCATCGGCGGCTGGGCGGCAAGCTGGTCTTCGGACAGAACCTGGTGCCCCTCTCCCGCGGCACCGTCCGGGTGGGCGACCCGGTCACCGTGGTGGACTGACGAGCGCGGCGCGGGTCGGGGCGCCTCCCGGCCTCCCGGCGGCGGAGAGCGGGTGTGGCACTCCGGGGAGACTCCATGGGAACCTCCGCCCGCCCTCCGGCCGTTGTGCTTTTCGTGAGACGTTCATGAGAGGTCCCGGCCGCGGGTGATGTCGCTCCCCCTTCGCCCGGACCCGCGCGTGATCGGCTCTGCGGGGGCGGTGTCACGGAGCGGGAAGGGGGTGCCGGTGGTGCGGGCGATCGGTGGGCTCTGGCGCTGGCGGCGCAATCCGTTGCGCCGTACGACGGATCTGGTCGAGGCCTGGGTGGCGCTGACGGCACTGCTCCTGATGCTGCTCGTGGCGCCCGTCGTCGGCTCCCTCGTCGGCGCCGTCGCGCAGGACGCGTTGCAGCGCACCGTCCGCGACCAACGCCTCTCCCGCCACCAGGTCCCGGCGACCGTGGTGCGCGAGCTCGGGGGTTCGATGCCGGAGTCGGAGCCCGAGAGCGTCTCCGGGCGGGACGGCCGCACCCGCGTGGTGGCCGACTGGACCGCTCCCGACGGCACCCCGCACCACGGCACGGTCCTCGCCGGCCTGACGTCCGCCCACCGGGGCGACCGCTTCTTCCTGTGGATCGACACGCGCGGCCGTCCGGTGGGCCGCCCCCTGGACTCCGCCACCGCGACCACCCACGCCGTCCTCGCCGGATGCGGCGCGGCCCTGCTCACCGCGGGCATCGTCGAAGCGCTCCGAAGACTCGCCGTCCGGCAGTTGGTCCGCCGCCGGTACGCCCGTTGGGACCAGGCATGGGACCGGGCGGGCCCGGACTGGGGCCGCACCGGCGCCGGCAGCTGACGGCCTTCCGTCTGTGGTCAACCCACCGCCCGCGCGCACGCTACGGTGGACCGGCCGAGCATTCGGCATCGACCCGCGCGCGAGGGAGCCGCAGGGGTGCGGCACGGCCGGAGCACCCCTGTGGACGACCGAGTGATCAGCAAGACCGAGGTGGGGGCACAGCAACGCCATGGCACAGGGCACGGTCCAGGTGACGCACACCGGCACATCGAGGTGGCGGCGCCGCACGGGTGAGTACGCGTCGCTCGCCGCAGCCCTGGAGGCCGCGGCCGAGGGCGACGTGCTCACCATCGCTCCCGGCACCTACCGGGAGAACCTCGTCGTGCAGCGCGCGGTGACCCTGCGCGGCCCCGAGGGCGCCCCCGGCTCCGTCCGCATCGCGCCCGTGGACGGCGTGCCGTTGACCGTGCGGGCCCCGGCAGTGGTGCAGGACCTGCACGTGGAGGGCCAGGACGCGGCTGCGCCCGCGGTGCTCGTCGAGGAGGGCACTCCCGAGCTGCTGGACCTGCGGATCGTGACGCGGTCCGCGGCCGGCATCGAGGTGCGCGGCGGCGCGCGTCCCACGGTCCGGCGGTGCACCGTCGACAACCCGGCCGGCATCGGCATCGCCGTGGTCGACGGCGGTGGCGGGGTCTTCGAGGAGTGCGAGGTCGTCGCGGCCGGACAGGCGGGCGTCGCCGTGCGCGGGGCGGCCATCCGCGGCTGGAGCGCTGCCGGGTGCACCGCACCTCCGGGGCCGGCCTGAGCGCGACCGGCGAGAACTCCGCCCTGGAGGCGGTGGGTTGCGAGGTCTACGAGGTCCGGGGCAGCGGCGTGCAGATCACCGCGCGCGCCACCGCGCACCTCACCGACTGCGATGTGCACCGCACCACCGCCGACGGGGTCACGCTCGACACGGACGCCGTGCTCACCCTCGCCGACTGCCGGATCCACGACATCCCGGAGAACGCGATCGATCTGCGCTCGCGTTCCGTGCTGACGCTGACGCGGACGACGGTGCGTCAGTTCGGGCGCAACGGCCTGTCGGTGTGGGACCCGGGCACCCGGGTCGACGCCAACCAGTGCGAGATCTTCGACAGCACCGGCGACTACCCGGCCGTCTGGGTCAGCGACGGCGCCACCGTGGTCCTCGACTCCTGCCGGGTGCACGACGTGCCGGACGCCCTGTTCGTCCTCGACCGCGGTTCGCGCGCGGACGTCGTCGACAGCGACCTCTTCCAGGTGCGCAACACGGCCGTGTCGGTCAGCGACGGCGCGACCGCCCAGCTCGACGACTGCCGGATCCGGGACGCGGCGACCGGCGCCTGGTTCCGCGACCACGGCAGCGGCGGCACGCTCAACAACTGCACCGTGGACGCCACCCAGACCGGCGTGATCGTCACCAAGGGCGCCGACCCCACGGTCGAGCGCTGCACCGTCGACTCCCCGGCCGAGGCCGGCTTCTACGTGTCGGCGGGCGGCCGCGGCAGCTTCCTGAACTGCCGGGTCACCAACAGCGGCGGCTACGGCTTCCACGTGATAGACGGCTGCCGTACGACGCTGCGCAAGTGCCGGACCGAGCGCTGCGCGCGGCGGGGGTACGAGTTCGCGGACGCCGGTCCGGACGCCGCGGCCGGCTCGGGTCCCGTGGTCGAGGACTGCACGAGCGACGAGAGCGCCGGCATCCCGACGCCGGGCACGCGGGAGACCGCCGTGGAAGCGGCGCCCTCCTCGCCGGGGCTGCTCGGCGCGCTCCCCGAGCAGCGTGCCACCGTGCCCGAGGCGCGGCCGGCCGTGGCCGATCCGGAGCGGCAGGTGCGGGCCTCCACGGACGTGATGGGCGAACTCGACGCCCTGGTGGGTCTGGAGAGCGTCAAGCGCGAGGTGCGGGCGCTGACCGACATGATCGAGGTGGGCCGGCGCCGGCAGCAGGCCGGTCTGAAAGCGGCCTCGGTCAAGCGGCACCTGGTCTTCACCGGCTCCCCCGGCACCGGCAAGACGACGGTCGCGCGGCTCTACGGCGAGATCCTCGCCGCGCTGCACGTCCTGGAGAAGGGCCATCTGGTCGAGGTGTCGCGCGTCGACCTGGTCGGCGAGCACATCGGCTCGACCGCGATCCGCACCCAGGAGGCCTTCGAGCGGGCACGCGGCGGTGTGCTGTTCATCGACGAGGCGTATGCGCTCTCCCCCGAGGACGCCGGGCGTGATTTCGGCAAGGAGGCCATCGACACGCTCGTGAAGCTGATGGAGGACCACCGGGACGCCGTGGTGGTGATCGTCGCCGGGTACACGGCCGAGATGGAGCGGTTCCTGTCGGTCAACCCCGGTGTGGCGTCGCGTTTCTCGCGGACCATCACCTTCGGCGACTACGGCCCCGGCGAACTGCTGCGGATCGTCGAGCAGCAGGCCGAGGAGCACGAGTACCGGCTGGCGCCGGGCGCCCCGGAGGCACTCCTGAAGTACTTCACGGAGATCCCCAAGGGCGCCGCCTTCGGCAACGGCCGCACCGCCCGCCAGACCTTCGAGGCGATGGTGGAGCGCCACGCGAGCCGCGTCGCCCACGTCCCGGACCCGAGCACGGACGACCTGACCCTCCTGTACGCGGAGGACCTGCCGGAACTGCCTTAGGTCCGTCCGCCGGATCATGCCGGACGGACCCTAGCCGTCCGCCGGTGCCTGCGCGCGCTGGGCCGGGAGGTCCGGTTGCAGGCGGGACAGCAGGCGTTCGCGTTCCTCGGCGAAGGCCGGGTCCGCCTGGTAGTCGGAGTGGCCCAGGATCGGTGAGGGCAGCGGGTGGGCCTCGGTGCGGCCGTAGGCCAGGGGGTCGGCGAGGGCGGCGCGGTCGACCTCGGGGCCGCAGTCGTCGCCGGACAACCGGACCGGGCCGCCGATCGGGTCGGTGGGGCGGTGGAGGTTGCGCCAGCAGTCCATGTCCTCGTGCAGGGCGTGCAGCGCGGCGGGGCCGAAGTGGGCCGGGAACCAGCGGCCGTAGAGGCGCTCGATCGGGGAGCCGTAGGTCAGGAGGGCGACGCGGCCGCGGTCGGCGGGACTCAGTTGCCAGGCCGCGGCGGCGGCGAGGACGCTGCCCTGCGAGTGGCCCGAGATCACCAGACGTCCGCCGGTGGCGCGGGTCCAGGTGGCCATGCGCCAGGTCAGGTCGGGCACCGCGCGCTCGGCGTAACAGGGCGGGGAGAAGGGGTGCGCGGCGCGCGGCCAGAAGGTGCCGACGTCCCAGAGGATGCCGATGGTGCGGCGCGCGGAGGCGTCCTTGTAGGCGCGCCGCCCCAGGTGACGAAGAGCAGGAAACCGAGCCCTATCAGCCAGGAACCGAGTGCCTGACCGGTCTGGGCCGCGCCGTGGACGAGGGGGTGGGCGTGCTCGGCGGCCCGCTCGGGGGTCCGGCCGGTGGCGAGGGCGCCGACGAGCGCGCCGGCGCCGAGCAGCAGGGTCGCGGTGGAGGTGACGGCGACGAGGAGCGGCGCCCGGTCGGTGAGCGTGGCCATGGCGCGGGCGCGGGCGATGCGCTGGGTGCGGGCCTGGTCGCCGGGGTCGGCACCGTACTCGCGGGCCACCGCGACCCGCTCGGCGCGGGCCAGCAGCGCTGCTCTCCGGGCGAGCAGGCCGCACAGGGCGAGCAGCACGATCAGTACCGCCGGGATCACGGACGCCTGCCAGGTCAGCAGCACCGGGGGTCCGGCGAGGAAGGTGCCGGTGCCGTCCAGCCAGTCCGAGACGCGCTGGGACACCCCGCCGGACATCACGCTGCCGAGGGCGCAGGCGAGCATCGCGACGGCGGGTCCGCCCAGGCCCTTCAGGGCGGCACGGCCCTGCGGATCGCTCCCGGCCCCGCGGTACAGGACCGAGGCGACGAGCGCGAGGGCGATCACCAGCGCGCCCTGGACGAGGGCGATGCCGCCGAAGGTCACGTCCCCCGGCAGCCGGCCGTCCGACCGCCACGCGGGGCGTTCCCACCCGGCGTACACGCAGGTGAGACCGAGCAGGCCGAGGGCGGCCAGCGGCAGGCGCCGTACGAGGTGGGCGTCGAGGCGGCGGTCGAGGCGGTGCTCGCTGCGGCCCCGGCGGCACACCACCCAGACCGTGGCGAGCGCGCCGGCGGCCAGGGCGGCCTCCAGGAGTCGGCCGAGGACGTCGAGCGTGGCGGGCCCGCCGGGCGCGTGGTCCTGGCGTGCGGCGGCGGTGCCGACGGCGGCGGCCACCGTCAGCAGGCCGGCCGCGGTGTGGGCCGCGCGCAGCCGGGCGACCAGACGGCGCCCGTACCAGAAGCCGGGGCGGCCGAGGGCGGTGTGGCCGGGCACGTCCTCGGATTCGGTGCGGGCGTTCGGCGGCTCCTGGGACTCGTACGCCCGCCAGGTGCGGTGGGACAGGTACCAGAGCAGGACGGTGAGGGCGGTCGGGACGACGGCCGCGAGGGCGAGGCGGCGGCCGGGCGGACTCCACCAGCCGCCGTCGGACACGGCCGGGGACAGGAAGCCCAGCCAGGTGTGCCGTTCGGCGCACGCGCGGGTGCCCGCGCACTGCCAGGCCGTCAGGTCCAGGGCGACCTCGCAGACGGCGGCGACGAGCAGGACCGTCAGGGTCAGGCCGGTGAGCCGCACCAGCAGTCCGTACAGGCGGACCGCGCGGGTGCGCTGCCGGGCTGCGGGACGCATCCAGTGCGCGAGGTTGACGACCATGAACGGCAGCAGCAGGAGCCACAGGGCCCGGGTGCCGTTGCCGGAGGTGAGGTTGGACCAGACGTAGGCCTCGGGGACCGGCCGGTCCCCCGGTCCGCCGGTGGTCGCGTTCTCGGCGTCCACGTCGGCCTCGCGCCGGTACACGGCGGCCGTGTCGTCGCCGGTGATCCGCACGGTGCGCGGATCGTTCAGCATCTTCTCGGGCGTGGCTCCGCCCACGCCGTGGACCAGGAGTTCCAGGGCGGCGGAAGCCGCCGGGCCGGTCGAGGCTCGTTCCTGCGCACGTTCCACTGTTCTCGCACTTCCCCCGTGACGCGCTGTCGCTCCGTGTGCGTGCGGCACAAGGATGACCGCTGCGCGACGGGTGCGCACGCGTTGTCACCGAATATCACCGTTCCGTGCGGGGATCGGGACCGACGGGTGTCACGGTTGTGACATGCCCGCGACGGACGGGGGGTGGTACGGCCGGTGGCGGCCCGTGCGAGGATGGGACGCCCGCACGGCCGCCGATCGGCAGCGTGTCCTTGTCGCGGCAGGTGGGCGGGCGTGTCGGACGGAGTGGGCCGACCTGAGTCGAGAGGACCGGAGCGTACGTGAGCGAGAATCAGAACCTCCTCGCGGAGCAGCGGCGCGCACTGATCCTCGACGAGGTCCGGCGCCGGGGCGGCGTCCGGGTCAACGAGCTGACCCGCAAGCTCGGAGTGTCGGACATGACGGTGCGCCGCGACCTCGACGCGCTGTCCCGTCAGGGTGTCCTGGAGAAGGTGCACGGCGGTGCGGTGCCGGTCGTGGAGGCGAGCACCCACGAGCCCGGTTTCGAGGCCAAGTCGGGCCTGGAGCTGAGCGCCAAGGAGGACATCGCGCGGGCCGCGGCCGAGCTGGTCGCGCCGGGCAGCGCGATCGCGCTGTCGGGGGGCACGACGACGTACGCGCTGGCGCACCGGCTGGTGGACGTGCCGGATCTGACGGTGGTGACCAACTCGGTGCGGGTGGCGGACGTCTTCCACGTGGCGCAGCGCACCTCGGGCCCCCGGCAGGGCGCGGCGACGGTCGTGCTGACCGGCGGCGTGCGCACGCCGTCCGACTCGCTGGTGGGGCCGGTCGCCGATCAGGCCATCGCGGCGCTCCACTTCGACGTGCTGTTCCTCGGTGTGCACGGGATATCGGTTAAGGCCGGTCTGTCCACGCCGAACCTGGCGGAGGCCGAGACCAACCGGCGCCTGGTGCAGTCGGCCCGCCGGGTCGTGGTGGTCGCCGACCACACCAAGTGGGGTGTGGTCGGTTTGAGTTCCTTCGCGGCGCTGGAGCAGGTCGACACGCTGGTGACGGACGCCGGGCTGCCGGGCGCGGTCCGCGCGGAGATCTCCGAACATCTGCGGCGGCTGGTGGTCGCCGGTGAGGCCGCCGAGGGTGCGGAGCGTGCCGAGGGTGCGGACGTCTGACGGGGCGCCGGCCGGGACGGCGCACGCGTCTCCCCGGTGCCGAGGGGCCGTGCGGACGGCTCATCGTCCGCGTCCCGGGGACTCGGCTTCGTCGGGACCGCTCCGGTACGGCTCGTCCTCGCCGCGGAGAGCTCCGCGGGGCCGGAGGGGGCCTTCCTCGCCCCGCCCGAGGACGCGGTCGGGTGGACCGCCCGCTTCCCCGTGGTGACGTCGGTCCGGCCGGCCGACGACGGTGTGGGAGGCAGGTGCGGTGGGCGTTCGCCGCGGACGGCACGGCGGCCTCCCGGGGTGCCGCGGCCGGCCCGGCCGGGACCGGGCGGAGCTTTCGGGGCGCGGTGACACGGCCGGCCGGCGGATCGCGGGCGGAGTTTCGGGAGCGCCGTGACGCGGCTCGGTCCGAGGACCGCGGAGCGGGGCGTGAGGGACGGCCGGTCAGCGGATGCCTGCATACCGGTGCCACCTCAGTCCGGCCACACCCCCGTCGCCAGCAGGGAGTCGATCACCGCGCTGTACGGGCCGATGTCCAGGCCCTGTTCGGCGAGCCAGGCGTCGGAGTAGTACTTGTCCAGGTAGCGGTCGCCCGGGTCGCACAGCAGGGTGACCACGCTGCCCTGCCGGCCCTCGGCCACCATCTCGGCGGCGACCTTCAGCGCGCTCCACAGGCCCGTGCCCGTCGAGCCGCCCGCCTTGCGGCCGATGGCGCGTTCCAGGGCGCGGACGGCGGCGACGCTGGCGGCGTCGGGGACCTTCATCATCCGGTCGACGGCGCCGGGCACGAAACTCGGTTCCATACGGGGCCGACCGATGCCCTCGATGCGGGAGCCGCAGTCGCAGGTGACGTCCGGATCGCCGGTGGTCCAGCCCTCGAAGAAGCAGGAGTTCTCGGGGTCGGCGACGCAGATGCGGGTGTCGCGCTGGGTGTAGTGGACGTAGCGGGCGAGGGTCGCGGAGGTACCGCCGGTGCCGGCCGTGGCGACGATCCAGGCGGGCTCCGGGAACCGCTCCAACTCCATCTGGCGGAAGATGGATTCGGCGATGTTGTTGTTGCCGCGCCAGTCCGTGGCCCGCTCGGCGTAGGTGAACTGGTCCATGTAGTGGCCGCCGGTGTCGGCCGCGAGGCGGGCGGACTCCTCGTACATCTTCCGTGAGTCGTCCACGAAGTGGCACTGTCCGCCGTGGAACTGGATCAGGCGGATCTTCTCGGCGCTCGTCGTGCGGGGCATGACGGCGATGAAGGGCACACCGATCAGCTTGGCGAAGTAGGCCTCGGAGACGGCGGTGGAGCCGCTGGACGCCTCGATCACCGGCGGTCCGGCCTGATCCAGCCGTTGCACAGGGCGTAGAGGAAGAGGGAGCGGGCGAGCCGGTGCTTGAGGCTGCCGGTGGGGTGGGTCGACTCGTCCTTCAGGTAGAGGTCGATGCCCCACCGCTCCGGCAGCGGGAAGCGCAGCAGGTGGGTGTCGGCGGAGCGGTTGGCGTCGGCCTGGACCTTGCGGACGGCTTCTTTCAGCCAGCCGCGGAAGGCGGTGTCGCTGCGGTCGACGTCGAGGGTCGCGCCGGTCCGCAGGTGCTGGGGGGTGGTCACGGCGGGCTCCTTCGTGCGGGGCGCCGGCAGCGCCGCAGGCGGCCGACGACTCGATCATAGACACCTTCCACACGCTCCTCACCTGCATAAACGCATCTTTGAGCGCCCCAAAGGAGGACCTGGGGACGGCACCGTTCACCGACGGGGGCGCATTCCGCGAGTGCTCCGGATGATTGCGGAGCGCGTGTCGCGCACACTGGTGCTCGACGCCCCGCACGGGCAGACTGCACCCGGCGGGCGGAGGCTCCGCACGGGGACGCACACGGGATCACGACACGAGCTGGTTTCCGGCCCGCTCAGGAGCACGGGCCGGCACACCCACGCGCAAGGGGGCGGGGATGGCTGAGCCGGAGTTCACGGCGACGGGCGTGCGGATCGGGAAGCGACTGCGTTCGCTCACCCGGGCCGGACAGGTCCGCATCAACGACGGCAGGCTGGAGTTGCTCACCAGCTACGGCAGCGAGATCGACAGCGCGCCGGTGCAGGCGGTACGCGCCTCCCGGCCCTGGTTCGCCGCGGAGGACCGGGCGCTGGCCGACCTCAACGGCAACCGGTACCTGCTGACCCTGGGCGACCACGACCCGGCACCCGGTGAGCCGGGGCCGCCCGCGGCACGCCGGTTCATCGAGGCCGTGCGCAGGGCGGCGGGACGCGGGACCTGAGGGCCGCGGACGGAGCGGCGTGGCCGACCCGCAGTGGCCGGACGGGCACCGCGAGTTGCGCTCTCCCGCCCCTTGCGCCACGCTGGTCCCACGTCACTCTGGGTTTACCGGCGATAACGCTGCGAACCAGCCCGCCGGCCACGAAAGCAGGCGGCCGCCCTAGCGCAGACGCACTGCTCCGATCGATCCGAACTCCGTGTTCTTCCGGACCTCACGTCGGGGAGTCGCAGCCGTGATCAGCAACCCAAGCAGGCACTGCACGGTAGAGCTCCAAGCCCTGCCGTCGCGGATAGGCCAGGTCCGCAGAATCGTATCGGCGCAACTGCGCTACTGGCGTCTCGATCCCCTCATCGACCGGGCGGCGCTCGGTGTGACCGAGCTGTTGACCAACGTCCACCTGCACGCCCAGCCCGACAAGACGTGCACCGTGGAGATGGAGCTGCTGCTCGACCGGCTCACGGTCTCCGTGCGCGACCACGATCCCCGGCTTCCGGTGGTCGACGACCTCGAGGTGGTCGACTCGTTCGCCACGTGCGGGCGCGGGCTCGCCATGGTGGCGGCGGTCAGCGAGGACTGGGGCGCCCGGCCGGACGGCGAGCGCGGGAAGGTCGTCTGGTTCACCCTTCCGGCGCCCGTCGCGGCACCCGAGCGGTCCGCGCGTCCGCCGCGCCGCCTGGTCGCGGACCGGCTGTTCCCGGAGGTCGTGGCGGTCGACGACCTCAGCCCCGCACACGCTCCCGCCCGGCCGGCCGTCGTCGGCTGACCGGGCGGTGATCCCTTCGCCGTACGGCGGACCCGCCCTCACCCGGTGGTGATCCGCGCGTACGGCGGGGTCGTGCGCCGGCGATCCAGGGCGTACGGCGGAGGCGCGTGGCGCGGGTTCACGTACGGCGGGGTCGCGTGGCGCGGGTCCGCTACGGCGGGGTCGCGTGGTGGTGGCCGGGCCGTCACCGGCCGCCGTTGCCGCCGAACTGCTCGTCCAGGACGGACAGTCGGCGCCAGTACTCGTCCTCGTCGATCTCGCCGGAGGCGAAGCGCCGGCCGAGGACCTCGAGCGGTGAGTCACCGGCGGGGCGGGGCCCGCGGCCCAGGTACCGCGGTGGCCGGGCCGCACGGTGCGGCGCAGCAGGGTCACGACGCCGATCACGACGACGGCCCAGATGAGCGGGAAGAACAGGATCCACGGGCCGGGGCCGCCGTCCCAGTTCGCCGGGGTCTGCATCGCGGGTCATCTCCCGGGTAGGTCTTGCGGTGATGTGTCGAGACTCCCGCAGGGAGGGGGCGGAGTCGTCGTACGGGGAGCGGCAGTGCCGCTACCTCCCGGGAAGTACGCGCGCGTGCGGGTCGTCCCCCCGGGGAGGTGAGGGCCGCCCGGACCTGTTCCCGCGCGTGGCCCGGCGGCGGGGGCGAGCCGGTGCCCGGCCGCGCCGCGCCGTACCGGCGTGCGGGCGCGGCCGGCCCGCGTCACGTGGACGGCTGGTCGCTGTCCTTCATCGCGCCCCAGCCGTGCCAGCGCTCGACCTCGATCCAGGCGCTGACGCGCGGCCGGACCCGGTCCGGGTAGGGATTGCCCGTGTAGTGCGAGGAGATGCGGTCGATGTCGGCCAGGCCCTCGTCGTCGTGGAACCCGGTGACCCGGCCGATGAGGGTGACGTGGGTGTACCAGTTCTCGCCGTCCAGGACGGTCAGGGTGACGCGGGGGTCGCGGCGCAGGTGCTTCAGCCGGACCCGGCTCTCGTCGAGGCTGATGAGGACCCGGCCGTCGTCCCACACGTACCAGGTGGGGGTGGACACGGGGGTGCCGTCGGAGCGCAGGGTCGCCATCACGCAGGGGTTGGGGCGGCTCAGCAGTTCGACGGCCTCGGGCGGCAGCGGCGGCTTGGACATCGGTTCCTCCTCGGTGAGCTGGACGGGTGGTGTCGCGCGTGTACCCGGCGTACCCGGCGTACCCGGCGCACTCGGGGTGTCGGTGTGGCCACGGGAGCCCGGGGCGTACCGCGGAAACAGGCGCGGTCACGCCGTGCGGCGTACCCCGGAGGCGAGCGTCGTCACGTACGGGTGCCCGCGGGTGCGCACGGCGGGGTGCCCCGTCGGGTCGAGCGCGTGCGCCCGTCCGTGCCCGGGGCCGGTGTGCCGGTCAGGCGGGCGGCTGGTCCTCGAAGCTGGCGAAGTAGGCGGCGGCCATGTCCTCGTCGCCGTGGCCCTGGGTGACGGCGCGCTCCAGGCGGTCGGCGCTCGCGGAGGCCACGTCCAGACGGACGCCGCGCCTGGCTCCGGCCTCGACGATCAGACGGGCGTCCTTGGCGGCGGTCGCCACGCCGAACTGCGGCGGCGTGAGCCGGTCCTCGGTGACCAGCGCGGACTTGGCGCGGAGGTAGCCCATGTCGAGCGGGCCGTCGGCGATCAGCGCGAAGAAGTCGTCCGGGTCGACGTCGAGGGCCTTGGACAGGGCCAGGACCTCGCCGGCCGCGGCGGTGGCCGCGATCACCCAGCTGTTGGCGACCAGCTTCAGGCGGGTGGCGCTGCCGGCCGCGCCGTTCTCGCCGGTCCACACCGTGCGGACGCCCACGGCGTCCAGAACGGGGCGGACGGCGGCGCGGTGGGCCTCCGGCCCGGCCGCCAGCACGGTCAGCCGGCCGGCCTCGGCGGGCTGGCGGGTGCCCAGCACGGGCGCGTCGAAGAACACGAGGCCGTGCTCGTGGGCGAAGGCCGCCAGGTCCTCGACGGCGTCGGCACCGACGGTGGTCGACTGCACCCAGGCGGCGCCGGCGCGCAGTCCGGGGGCCGCCGCCCGCACGGCTTCCAGGACGGCGGGGCCGTCGTGGACCATGGTGAGGACGACGTCGGCGCCGCGGACGGCGTCGGCCGGGGTGTCGGCGAGGACGACGCCGTCGGCTGCCAGCGGCTCCGCCTTGGCGCGGGTGCGGTTCCAGGCGCGGACGGTGTGTCCGGCGCGGGCGAGGTTGCGGGCCATCGCGGCACCCATGATGCCGGTGCCCAGCACACCCACGGTCAGCTTGTCGGTCATGACGTCGACCTCCTGTGTACTTCCTGATCCTCGAGCGGGGACACTGCGGACGGTACGGGACCGGACGCGGTCACCTCGACGCGGCGCGCACCAGCCGGTCCGGCCACGCCTGGTGACCGTTCGGCATCGGATCGGTCCGCTGCCGGGCCAGGGTGGCGGCGGGCGCGCCGATCCGGGTCTCCTGGGTCAGGACGCGCACGCGGCCGCCGGGCAGGTCCTCCACCAGCCGGACGTGCAGCACGTCCAGCCGCTCCTCGGGGCCGCCGTCCTGCTTCGCCGTCCGGGACAGGCGGCCGGGGGCGCCCTCGGCGGGCGCCTGGAGGCGGACGACGAGGCCGCCGGGGCCGGGGCTCTCGCAGCCCACCGTGACGGCCCGGATCCGCACGCTGGAGCAGCAGACCGGCCGCGAGCTGTTCATCCGGCCGCCGCGCGGAGTGGAGCCGACGCCGGCGGCGCACGAGCCGGCGGACGAGTCGGCGGACCGGGTCGCGGCTCCGCTGGACTCGCTCGCCGCCCTCGAGGACGGTGGTCCGCTGGGCGGGCGGACCGCGCCCGTGCACCTGGCCGGCCCGTCGGAGCTGCTGTGCGTACGGGTGCTGCCGGCGCCGGCGCCGCTCGCCTCCGACGGGCTCCGGCTGCGGGTCGCCCACGGGCTGCCCGAAGCGCTGCCGGAGGAGATGCGGTCCGGGCGGCACGACCTGGCCGTCGCCACCCGCCGGCCCCCCTGCCCCGGTCACCTGACGCCCAGCGCCGCCAGTGGGTCGTCCAGTACGGGCTGCCAGGCCAGCTCCGCCGCTCCGACCAGGCTGTTGTGGTCGAGGGAGCAGGCGAGGACGGGGACGCCGCCGCTGCGGCCCCACAGGCTGCGGTCGGCGACGACCGCGCGGAGCCGGTCGGGTCGGTGTCCAGGAGGGTGCGGTGCAGTCCTCCGAGGATGATGCGGTCGGGATCGAGGATGTTCACCAGGCCGGCCAGGCCCAGGCCGAGACGGTCGATCAGGGCCTCGGCGGCCGTACGGACGACCGGGTCGGCGTACTCCTCGCGGATCAGTTCGTTGGCCTGCTGGAGCAGGGAGCCCTCGGGCCGGGCTCGCGGCCGGCGGTGGTGAGCAGGGCCAGCGGGTCGGCCTCGACGTCGAGGCAGCCGCGGCTGCCGCAGTGGCAGGGACGGCCCTCGGGGTTGACGGTGAGGTGCCCGACCTCCAGGGCGAGACCCGAACTGCCCGTGTGCAGGCGCCCGTCGAGGACCAGCGCGCCACCGACGCCGCGGTGCCCGGTGGCCACGCACAGCAGGTCGCGGGCGCCGCGTCCGGCGCCGTGCCGGTGTTCGGCGAGGGCGGCGGCGTTGACGTCGTTGACGGCGAACGCCGGGCCGTCGACGCCGGCCGCGCGGACCCGCTCGGCGAAGATCTCCCGCACCGGCGCCCCCACCGGCCAGGCGAGGTGCAACGGGTTGAGCGCCAGTCCGTCGGGCGCGGTCACCGCGGACGGCACCGCGAGACCGGCGCCCACACAGTGCCGGCCGGTACGGCGCAGCAGGTCGGCTCCGGCGTCCACGGCGGCGCCGAGCACCTTGGCCGGGTCGGCGTCGACGGCCTCGCAGCTGGGGGTGGTGGCGACGATCCGCCCGCCGAGGCCGACCAGGGCGGCCCGGAAGCCGTCGGCGTGCACCTGGGCGGCCAGGACGACGGGGCCGTCCTCGTCGACGTCGAGCCGGTGGGAGGGCCGGCCCTGGGAACCGGCGGCGGCGCCGGGCCGCGCGTCGACCCGGATCAGCCCCAGGGCCTCCAGTTCCGCGGCGACCGCGCCGGCCGTGGCGCGGGTGACGCCGAGTTCGGCGGTGAGCACCGCGCGGGTCGGCGCCCGCCCGGTGTGCACGAGCTCCAACGCGGGCCCGAGCGCGCCGCGCCCCCGGTCCAACCGCGCTCTCGAGGTGGTCCCTTCCCCCGCCGGCCGGGGGTCCGCCTTGCCGCTCATGAGGGTGAGTGTCCCATGATCCGCGGGGGTGTTTCCCTCGGCCCGATCCGCCCGGGCCCGGCCCGGCCCGATCCGACTCGGCCCGCCCCGCCCCGGAGCCGGCGGTCGTCAGGCGCCGTCCGGGAAGCCACCGACCCGCAGGGTCAGGTTCAGGCGGCCGGTCAGCCCCAGCCCGGCCGGAGCCGTGCCGGGACGCACCCGGGGCACGCCGTGGTAGGCGAGCCGGGAGGGCCCGCCGAAGACGAACAGGTCGCCGCTGACCAGCTCGACGTCGGTGTAGGGGCGGGTACGGGTCTCGGTGTTGCCGAAGCGGAACACGCAGGTGTCGCCGAGGCTGAGGGACACCACGGGGGCGTCCGACCTCTCGTCGGCGTCGCGGTGCATGCCCATGCGGGCGTCGCCGTCGTAGTAGTTGACCAGTGCGATGTCGTACGCCGCCTGCCGGGCCGCCTCCGGACCGAGCGCGTCGCTCACCGCCCGGCGGCCCAGTTCGCCCAACCAGGCGGGGAAGGGCTTGACCGGGGCGCCGTCGCCGTCGACGACCGTGCGGGCGTAGCCGTACGGGTACCAGTGCCGGCCCAGGCAGACCTGGCGGGCGGTCATGCTGCCGCCGCCCGGCGTGCGGACCGTGCGCAGCCCCGCGGGCGGCCGGGCCCAGTCCCGGCAGGCCTCCAGCAGCTCGTGCTGGGCGGTCGTGTCCAGCCAGTCCGGCAGGTGCACGGCGCCCGGCGCGACCTCCGCGCGTTCCCGGGGAAACAGCTCGGTGTCCATGGCACCATCCTGCCCCACCGGGTCTGAGCTGCGGCTGGGCCGGGCCCCGTCGTCGCGGGGGCGGGCGGGAATTTGACGGCAGGGCCTAGCCTTGACCCACGATGAACGACCGTATGACGACGCCGTGGGGCGAGGTCGCACTGACCCGCCACCCCGAGGACCCGCGTGACCGGCTGCGCGCCTGGGACGCCTCCGACGCGTATCTGCTCCGCCACCTCGCCGGGCAGCGGGTCCCGCTGCCCGGCACGGTGGTGGTGCTCGGTGACCGCTGGGGCGCGCTGGTGACGGCACTGGCCGCGCACCGGCCGACGCAGATCACCGACTCCTGGCTGGGCCAGGAGGCGACCCGGCGGAACCTGGCCCGCAACGGCGTCGAGCCCGGCTCCGTCCGGCTGCTGACCACCCAGGACCCGCCGCCCGAGCGTGTCGACGTGCTGCTGGTGCGGGTGCCGAAGAGCCTCGCGCTCCTGGAGGACCAGCTGCTGCGGCTGGCTCCCTCGGTGCACGCGGGGACCGTCGTGGTCGGCACCGGCATGGTCAAGGAGATCCACACCTCGACCCTGCGGCTGTTCGAGCGGATCCTCGGTCCCACCCGCACCTCCCTGGCCGAGCAGAAGGCCCGGCTGATCCTGTGCGCTCCCGACCCGGCGCGGGCACGTCCCGCCAACCCGTGGCCGTACCGCTACGACCTCCCCGCCGGCCTCGGTCCGCTGTCCGGGCGTCCGGTCGTCAACCACGCGGGCGTGTTCTGCGCCGACCGGCTCGACATCGGCACCCGGTTCCTCCTGCGGCACCTGCCGTCGACGCGGGGGTCCGCCGAGTGGTCGACCTGGGGTGTGGCAACGGTGTGGTGGGGACGGCGGTGGCGCTGGCCGACCCGCGGGCCGAGGTGCTGTTCACGGACGAGTCGTTCCAGGCGGTGGCCTCGGCGGAGGCGACGTACCGGGCCAACGGGGTGCCGGGCCAGGGGGAGTTCCGGGTCGGGGACGGGCTCACGGGGGTGCCGGACGACAGCGTGGACCTCGTGCTGAACAACCCGCCCTTCCACTCCCACCAGGCCACGACGGACGCCACGGCCTGGCGGATGTTCACCGGGGCGCGGCGCGTGCTGCGGCCGGGCGGCGAACTGTGGGTGGTGGGCAACCGGCACCTCGGGTACCACGTGAAGCTGCGGCGGCTGTTCGGCAACAGCCAACTGGTGGCCGGTGACCCGAAGTTCGTGGTATTGAAGGCCGTCAAGCGGGGGTGAGGACACCGCTGATCCGCTGGACGGCGTACGCCATCGCCTCCCGTCCGACGGCGAGGTAGCCGCGCGAGTCGACCGCCCGCGGATGCGCGGTCAGGTAGGCGCGGACGGCGCCGGTCATCGCCTGGTTGAGGGCGGTGCCGACGTTGACCTTGGCGATGCCGCCCGCGACGGCCGCTCTCAGCTCGTCGTCGGGCACGCCGGAGGAGCCGTGCAGGACGAGCGGCACGTCCACGCCGGCCCGGAGCCGGGCGAGCAGCCGGTGGTCGAGGGCGGCGGTGCGGGTGGTCATCGCGTGGACGCTGCCGACGGCGACGGCGAGGGCGTCCACCTGCGAGTCGGCCACGAAGGCGCGGGCCTCGGCCGGGTCGGTGCGGGCGCCGGGCGCGTGGGCGTCACGCGCGGCCCTGCCGTCCTTGCCGTCCTTGCCGCCGATCTCCCCCAGCTCCGCCTCGATCCAGAGGCCTCGGGCGTGCGCCAGGTCGGCCGCGGCGCGGGTGGCGGCGAGGTTGTCCTCGTAGGGGAGCCACGAGGCGTCGTACATCACGGAGCTGAATCCGGCGTCCGCCGCCTCCCGGAGCAGGGCTTCGGTCCGCACGTGGTCGAGGTGCAACGCGACGGGCACGGCAGCCCGTTCGGCGGCGGCGACGGCCGCGCGGGCGAGCGGGAGGAGGCGTCCCTGGCGGAACCTGACGGCGTTCTCGCTGACCTGGAGGACGACCGGTGCGCCCGCCCGCTCGGCTCCGGTGATGACGGCCTCGATGTGTTCGAGAGTGATGACGTTGAAGGCGGCGACGGCGGTACGGGCCGCGCGGGCCCGGGTGACCAGGTCACCGGTGGTGGTGAGGGGCACGGGTCTCCTCGTCCGGAGCGGCAGCGGGGTTCAGGGGCCGAGGATCACCGACCGGGTGAGGTGGCGCGGCCGGTCCGGGTCGAGGCCGCGGGCCGCGGCGACGGCCACGGCGAGGCGTTGGGCGCGCACGAGTTCGGCGAGGGGGTCCAGGGCGCCCCGCACCCACAACGCGCCGGTGTCGCGGACCTGTTCGGCCAGGCCGTCGGGCGCCTGGCCGAACATCCAGGTCGCGGTGGATTCGGTGCTGACGCTGATGGGTCCGTGGCGGTACTCCATCGCGGGGTACGCCTCGCTCCAGGCGAGGGCCGCCTCACGCATCTTCAGGGCGGCCTCGTCGGCCAGGCCGACGGTCCAGCCGCGGCCCAGGAAGGTGAACTGCGCGCACTCCACCAGTCCTTGGGGCAGCGGCTCGGCCAGCGCGGTGCGGGCGTCGGCGACGACGGCGTCGGTGTGCAGGCCGAGGTGGGCGCGGAGCAGGGTGAGGGCGGTGGTGGCGAACCGGGTCTGCACGACGGAGCGTTCGTCGGCCCAGTCGAGGACGACGGTGCGGTCGGCCGCGGTGCCGACGGGCGTTTCGGGGTCGGCGGTGACGGCGGTGGTGGGGGTGCGTCCGCGCAGCCGGGCGAGCAGCTCGACGACCTCGGTGGTGGTGCCGGAACGGGTGAGGGCGACGACCCGGTCGTAGGTCCGGTGGTACGGGAACTCGGAGGCGGCGTGGGCGTCGGTCTCGCCGTGCCCCGCGCCCTCGCGCAGGGCGGCGGCGGACCGGGCCATGAAGAAGGAGGTGCCGCACCCGACGAACGCGACGCGCTCGCCCCGGACCGGCAACTCTCGGCGGAATCGGTCGACTTCGGAGGCGACGCGGGTCCAGCAGGCGGGCTGGTCGGTCAGCTCGTCCTCGACATGGGTCATGTCCCACCCCTCACGTCGGTGATGGTTCATGCAAGATAGAGCCACCTTTCGAACAACTTCAAGCATGCGAACGGAGTCTCCATGTCCCGCGACGCCCGCTGGAAGACCCTGCTGGACCTCCTCGTGGAGCGCGGCCGGCTGGACGTGGAGGAGACGGCGGTCGAGCTGGGGGTGTCGGCGGCCACGGTCCGCCGGGACCTCGACCAGCTCGCCGAGCAGCAGCTGCTGGTGCGCACGCGGGGCGGCGCGGTCGTGCACGGGGTGTCGTACGAACTGCCGTTGCGGTACCGGACGGCGCGCCGGGCCCCGGAGAAGCAGCGCATCGCGCGGGCGGTGGCGGAACTGGTCTCCCCCGGCGAGGCGGTGGGGCTGACCGGGGGCACGACGACCACGGAGGTGGCCCGCGCCCTGGCCGTGCGCGGCGACCTGACCGCCGGTTCGCCGGCGCTCACCGTGGTCACGAACGCGCTGAACATCGCGGGCGAGTTGGCGGTGCGGCCCCAGTTCAAGATCGTGGTGACGGGCGGGGTGGCGCGGGCGCAGTCGTACGAGCTGGTGGGGCCGCTCGCGGACGGGGTGCTGGGGCAGATCACGCTGGACGTGGCGGTGCTGGGGGTGGTCGCCTTCGACGTGACGCACGGCGCCGCCGCGCACGACGAGGCGGAGGCGGCGGTCGACCGGATGCTGTGCGAGCGTGCCGCGCGGGTCGTCGTCGCCGCCGATTCGGGCAAGTTGGGCCGGCGCGCGTTCGCCCGGATCTGCGCGGCCGACGCGGTGGACACGCTGGTCACGGACGCGGCGGCGGACGCGGGGACGGTACGGCGGTTCGAGGAGGCGGGCATCCGGGTCCTCGCGGTGTGACGGCTCCGGTCCCGCGCGCGGCCCGGCGGACCGCCACGGCAGCGGACCACCACCGCGGCAGGCCGCCACCACGGGAGATCACCACCACAGCGGATCACCGGCGAAACACCGTACGTGACGAATCGAACTGCCCTAACCTGTCGAAGATTTCGGGATCCGAAGATGTCGTGAAGAAGATTTCACAGAGAGGGAGAGGTTCACGTGCGCATGCCCCGCACACCTTCCAGACGTACCGTTCTGCGCGGACTCACCGTCACCGGAGCGGCGGTGGCCGGCTTCGACCCCGCCGCCCGCGGCTGGGCCGCGGACGCCTCGGGGACGGACGCCCGACTTGTCGGTACTCCCCGCCTGGACGGGACGCTCACCAGGGACGACGCCGCGCTCGGCGCCGCGTCGGACGACTACGGGCACATCGTGCACCACCGTCCCGCGGCCGTCCTGCGGCCGGGCTCGGTCCGCGACGTCGTCGCCATGGTCCGGTTCTGCAACGAGCACCGCGTGCCGGTCGCGCCGCGCGGGCAGGGGCACTCCCCGTTCGGCCAGGCACAGGTGCCGGGCGGTCTGGTCGTCGAGACCGCGACGCTCGCGGACATCGGCCCCGTGGGGCCGGACAGCACCACCGTGACGGTGGGCGCGGGCGCCCGGTGGAGCGAGGTGGCCAAAGCCACCCTCGCGCACGGGCTCACCCCGCCCGTCTTCACCGACTACATCGAACTCTCCGTCGGCGGCACCCTGTCCGTGGGCGGCCTCGGCGGCCAGGCCCACCGGTACGGCGCCCAGGTCGACAACGTCACCGAACTGCGGGTCGTCACCGGGGCGGGCGAGCTGGTCCGCTGCTCCCCGGCCCGCCGCCCCGACCTCTTCCACGCCGTCCTGGCCGGCCTCGGCCAGTGCGGGATCATCGTCGAGGCCACGCTCCGCCTGGTGCCCGCGCCCGCGACCGTGCGCCACTACCACCTCGCCTACGACGACCTGGAGACCTTCCTCGACGACCAGCGCCTCCTCGTCCAGGAGGGCCGCTTCGACTACGTCGAGGGCCAGGTCGCCGCGGACGCCGGCGGCGCCTTCCGGGCCTACACCCTGGAGGCGGTGGCCTACGGCCCGCCGGTCGGCCCCGCCCCGGACGACGCGACGCTGCTGCGCGGCCTGCGCCACACGCCCTCCGGCGTCCGGTACGAGGACCGTTCCTACTTCGACTTCCTCGACCGGCTGGCCCCCTTCGTCGCCATGCTGAAGGAGACCGGCCTCTGGACGTACGCGCACCCGTGGCTGAACCTCATGGTGCCCGGCGCGTCCGCCGCCGCCGTCAGCGCTCCGCTGCTGGACGCGCTCACCCCGGCGGACCTGGGCCCCGGCGTCGTGCTGTTCTACCCCCTGCTGCGCGAGCGGCTCACCACCCCGCTGCTGCGCAGCTCGGACGAGCCGGTGTCGTACCTCTTCGACATCCTGAGCGCGACCCGCCCGACGACACCGCCGCCGTCGACCGCCGGCTGGCGGCGAATCGTTCCGCCTACGAGGCCGTCGCCTCGGTCGGCGGTACTCAGTATCCCGTCGGCAGTGTCCCGTTCACCCGCGCGGACTGGCGGACCCACTTCGGGCCGGCCTGGCCGGCGCTCGAGGCGGCGAAGCGGAGATACGACCCGCGGCGGATCCTGGTGCCGGGCCAGGGCGTCTTCTGAGGCGCCACCGGACCGGGCCGGCGCCGAGGCCCTGCGCGCCGGCCCGGAGTGCGGCGCCCCCTGCTGACGCCGGTGACGCCGGTGACCCGGACCGCATGCCGTGGGCCGCACGTCACCGGCCCGGCGCCGGCCACCACGGTGGCGACCCGCGGCCTGCGACCGCCGGCGGAGGTGTTCAGCGCATGCGCCGCCTCCGGCGGCCCCTCGGCCGGACCGGTGGGTCGGACCGGTGGGTCGGACCGGTGGGACGGCCCGACCGGTGTGCGACGCAACCACCTTGCCGGGGTCGCGAGGTTCCGTTTAGCCTCGCTTTGTGCCGCTAGTAAACAAAGCCCGTTCGCACACCGTCGTGCGGGGCCACTCCCTCAACCGGCTCCGCTTCCTCCTCACCGTCTTCTTCGCGCTCGACGGCTTCGTCTTCGCCGGCTGGGTGGTGCGCATCCCCGCCGTCAAGGAGCAGACCGGCGCCTCCGCCAGCGGTCTCGGCCTCGCTCTCCTCGGCGTCTCCGCCGGCGCGGTGGTGACGATGCTGATCACCGGCCGCCTCTGCCGGCGGTACGGCAGCCATCCGGTCACCGTGGTCTGCGCGGTGCTGCTCTCCCTGAGCGTCACCCTGCCCCCGCTGACCCACTCCGCACCCGCGCTCGGCGCCATGCTGCTCCTCTTCGGCGCGGCCTACGGGGGATCAACGTCGCCTTCAACAGTGCGGCCGTCGACCTGGTCTCAGCCCTGGGCAGACCGATCATGCCGACCTTCCACGCGGCCTTCAGCATGGGCGGCATGATCGGCGCCGGGCTCGGCGGACTGGTCGCGGGCTCCCTCTCCCCCGCGCGCCATCTCCTGGGCCTCGGCCTCATCGGCCTGCTGGTGACGGCGCTGGCCGGACCCGCCCTGCTGCGCCAGGCGCCCGCCGGCGCCGTCCCGCACCCCGGCGAGGACGTGCGACCGGCGCGCCCGGCCCGTCCGGCCGCCCGCACCCGCCGCCCGGTCGTCGTCTTCGGTCTGATCGCCCTGTGCACGGCCTACGGCGAAGGGGCCCTGGCCGACTGGGGCGCCCTCCACCTCCAGGAGGATCTCGGTACCTCGGCAGCCCTCGCCGCCGCCGGTTACTCCTGCTTCGCCCTCGCGATGACCGTCGGCCGGCTCACCGGCACGACCCTCCTGGAGCGGCTGGGCCACACCCGTACGGTGGTCGTCGGCGGCACCGTGGCGGCCGTCGGCATGCTGCTCGGCTCGCTCGCCCCGGACCCCTGGGCGGCGCTCGCCGGCTACACCGTCGCCGGGCTCGGCCTGGCCAACCTCTTCCCGGTGGCCGTCGAACGCGCGGGCACCCTCGCCGGCCCGACCGGCGTGGCCGTCGCCTCCACCCTCGGCTACGGCGGCATGCTCCTCGGTCCACCCGCCATCGGCTTCATGGCCGACTGGTTCTCCCTCCCCACAGCCCTCACCAGCGTGGCGGCACTCGCGGCGGTCGCGGCACTGATCGGCCTCACCCTGCGGAGCACGGCCGACGGCCGAGGAGACGACATCGCCGCCCGCCCATGAGGTCGCAGCACCACCGCACGAGCGGAAGCAGGAGCTGTGGCAGGAACTCCCCCTGAGCCGGGGCGGGGTGAAGACACGGTGCCGCCGCCCGGCACACCGCCCCACACGCCACACCCCCGCACCGCGCATGACGGCGGGCCGTCGCCCCACCCCCTTTCCCTCGAGCGCACCCCATCGGGCACACTCACCCGCATGGAGACCGCCGAGTTCATCCGCGTCCTCGACCAGGAGGGCCGCTCCCTCGCCGTCGCGGCGAGCGAGACGGGGCCCGACACCACGGTTCCGACCTGCCCGGGCTGGCAGGTACGGGACCTGCTGCGGCACACCGGAACGGTGCATCGCTGGGCGACCTCGTTCGTCGCCGAGGGCCGCACCGCCCCGCACGCCGAAGGAGGCCTTCCGGACCTCGACGGCGACGAGCTGCTGGACTGGTTCCGCACCGGTCACCGGCGGCTGGTCGACACGCTCGCCGCCGCGCCCGCGGACGTGGAGTGCTGGCACTTCCTGCCCGCGCCCTCGCCCTTGGCGTTCTGGGCCAGGCGGCAGGCGCACGAGACGGCCGTCCACCGGGTGGACGCGGAGGCGGCACGCGGCACGGCCGTCGGGCGGAGCGTCGGGGAGAGTGCCGTCACGCTCTCCCCGGCCTTCGCGGCGGACGGCATCGACGAACTGCTGCGCGCCTTCCACGCACGGCCCAGGAGCAAGGTGCGCACCGAGGTGCCCCGTGTGCTGCGGGTGCGGGCGACGGACGCGGACGACGCGGTGTGGACCGTACGCCTGTCCGCGCGGCCGCCGGTGACGGAGCGCGGCGGCGAGGGCGACGCGGACTGCGAGGTGGCCGGCCCCGCGGCACTGCTCTACCTGTCGTTGTGGAACCGGTTGCCGTACCCCGCCGTCAGCGGGGACGCCGCACTGGCCGAGTTGTGGCGGGAGAGGTCGGCCGTGACCTGAAGCCGACGGGGGTCAGTCCGTCAGCATGCGGGTGAGCACCGAGCGTTGCACGGGAAGCACCTCACCGTGCAACGAGCGCCCCTTCCCGGTGAGCGCCACCCGGACGCCCCGGCGGTCCTCCGCACACATGGTGCGCTCGACGAGACCGTCCCGCTCCAGCCGGGCGATCAGCCGCGACAGCGCGCTCTGGCTCAGATGGACCCGCTCGGCGATCTCCTGGACGCGGAAGCTGCACGCGCCGGCCGGGGCGGTTCCCGCGAGCACGTCGAGCACCTCGAAGTCGCTGCCGCACAAGCCGTGTCCGTGCAGCGCGCGGTCGAGTTCGCACTGCGTGCGGGCGTGCAGCGCGAGCATCCCCCGCCACTGTTCCACGAGCGCCTGTTCGCCCTTGTCCGCCGCCATGGCGGCACCGTAGCAGAGAACCGGATTCATTGCGCCAGAATTAAATGCATTTGCATTAAGTGCATATACATGCAACGTGTGCGGCATGAGGCCGAGGAACCTCCGTGTCAGATCGTGCGCCAGGCCTTCACGGCCTTGGCCGGCACTTCGACCTGGGCCGACCGTGCGGCGCAGCCTTCGCGGATCGAGGTGGTCGATCTTCGTCGGCTCCCTCCACACCGGCGCCGTGCACGCGCGTACGACGTCATCCGCATGCCGTCCCGCGTCGGCCGCCCCACCCCGCTCGGCGACGCCGTCGCCCACCACGGGCGGATCTCCCGGACCCTCACATCCCGCGCCCGGCCGGCGAGCCCGGACACCGCCGCCAGACCAAGAGCCGGGCCGGCGCCGGCCTCCAGGAGAACCGCCATTCCCTCGCCCGGAAGGCCTTCCACGGGAACCACGGGAAGCCTGGTGCTGAACACACTCGTGCTCTCCCACACCCGCTGCATGGACGCCGCCGACGAGTGGCGAAGCGCGGCGGGCGGGTCCGGACGGGCCCGCCGCCCAGCCGTCGGGGAAGGCCCGTGTCGTCGGCCACCGACTCGGGCCGGCTCATGTGTCGACCGTCTCGACGCGGACGGCTCGGGCGCGGACCACGAAGGGCCGGGAGAAGACGGTGATGGCGACGGAGATCGCGGCCACGGCAGTGATGGCCGTGCCGGGGGTGAAGTGCTGGGCAAGGCCACCGGCGATCACGGCTCCGACACCCTGCCACGTCATCCGGCCGGCGGACTCGACTCCCTGGACCTGACCACGGACCGGATCGGGGGTCGACTCCAGAAGCTGCTCCTGGAGCGGCAGGGTGGCGGCGAACCCGGCACTGGCGATGAACACCGCGGCTGTCGCCGCCGGCACGGGCGGGTGGATGGCGAACAGCAGGTAGGGATGGCCAGCAGCAGTCGCAGGGCGAACGCACAGCGGCGTCGCTGCTCGGCGGTGAACAGTCGCCCGACGGTCAGGTCACCGAGGAGCATGCCCGCCGATCCGGCGGCCAGGAAGGCGCCGGCGTGATCGGGGGCGTAGGAGATGAACAGGGCCTCGCAGCCGACGATCAGGCCGTTGGGGACCCACAGGTTCAGCAGCAGCGCGCGCTGGCCGGAGCGGGAGAAGAGCGCGGTGTTCGTCGTCCAGGTCTGGCGCAGTCCGGGGCGACGGGTCAGACGGATCGAGCGTTCCCGGACCGTCACCGCCACAATGATCGATCCGGCTCCGGTCAGGGCTGTCGCGGCGACGAAGACCTCGTGCGGGCTCAGGTGCCGCAGAAGGACGGCGCCGACGGCATAGCCGAGGACGGCCATGCCGCCCGAGGTGATGTTCATCAGCGAACGCGCCAGTGCGTACGCGGAGGTCGGCACCACCTCGGCGAGCAGCCCCATCCGCGTTCCGGTCCCCAGGGACTGGAAGAATCCCAGCACCAGGAGCAGACCGAACCGGGCGGCGAGCGGCAGCCCCGGAACCGCCTGTGCGGCAACGCTCACGAGCGAGACGCACTGGAGCGCGACGAGGGTCCGGCGAGGACGGTTTCCGTCCGCGACCGACATCAGCGTCAGCGCACCGAGCACCGTCGCGAACGTGGCGCCGTACATGCTCACGGCTGTCAGGAACGGGGACCGGGTCTGATGGTTGACCAGCGTGCCGAGCGCGAAGCCCGACAAGGTGTTCGCGGCGACCGTCAGGGTGAAGCCGGCGTACAACCCGGCGAACTCACGGTTGCGGAGCAGGTCACGGTAGCCGGTGGTGGGAAGTGCGCTGGACGCGGATGTGTCGGAAGGCATGAAAAAAGCCTCCGAACACACCCGTTGGGGCGCCGAAGGCCAACGGGTCCATTCTAGCAGCCGACCCGGTCCCGCTCACGGTCCGCCACCATCGGGCCTCTGGCGGCATGGGCGCTGATGCGGATACGTACCGGTCACGGCAGCACCGCACGTCTCGTCGCCCGCGGGGCGGGTGGCGAGGTGACGAGAGGGCACGGAGGATGTCTCCACGTGCGCCCGGCGGGCCTGTTGCCCCACCGGGCGCACGCCTGTGAGACTGCCGGTATGACCGGCCACGGGGGACGCCGCACACAGGCGGAGCGGGACGCGATCACCGTCGAGATCGGGTACGCGCTGTTCAGCGCGGCCTTCGCGGCGGCCGTGCTGTTCGGGGCGGTCGCCGGGCCGGCGCTGCTGTTCGAACTCCCGGACACCTTGGAGAAGGTGCTCCTCCGGGCGGGGCTCGCGGTCGCCCCCGTGGTGTTCCTGGTCCGGGTGGTGAGTGTGCTCGTCCGGTTCCGCGCGCAGGCCACGGCCGCCCGCACCGACGCGGCGTCCGGCCGCAGCGGCGACGGCGACGGCGACGGCGCGATCGAACGCCGTGGCGGTCGGCCCCGCCGACCCGGTCAGCCGAGCCAGCCCGGTCTGACCAACCCCGACTCGTAGGCCGGCAACACCAGTTGGGCCCGGTCGCGGGCTCCCAGTTTCACCATGGCGCGGCTGACGTGGGTCTTCGCGGTGAGCGGGCTGACCACCAGGCGGCGGGCGAGATCCGGGCGGCGTACGGGTTCCGGGCGAACACCGAGGAGGACCAGGACCGGCTGGCCGCGTGGCCGGCCACCGAGCTGTGCCCGGTGGAGCTGTCCCGTGACCGGCTCGCGGCGGCCGTGGTGGCCCGGTGCCGCAACGACCACATCGAGCCGCCGGCGCCCGGGCAGGTGCGGCGGCTGGTGGGCCGGGCGGTCACGGACTTCGAGGCCCAGTTCTGCCGCAGCAGGTTGGAGCGGATCTCGCATGCGACGCGCTCCCGGCTGGAGGACCTGGTTGTCGGGAGCGGGGGCGAGACGGGCGAGGGCGCGGCCGGTGCGGGCTCGGTGGCGGGCGGCGGACGGTCGCACTTCGCCGAGTTGAAGACCGATCCGGGGGCGCCGGGGCTGGAGAGCCTGCTGGCGGAGGTGAACAAGCTCCAGCGGGTGCGGTGGCTGGAGCTGCCCGCGGACCTGTTCGCGGACGTGTCGGAGAATCTGGTGGACGCGTGGCGGGCGCGGGCGTCGAAGGAGTACCCGGCGAACCTGGAGCGGATGACACCCGCTCGGCGCCTGACGCTGCTGGCGACGCTGTGCCATGTGCGGCAGACGGAGATCACCGACTCACTGGTGAACCTGTTCATCCAGCTCGTACTGAAGATCGACACGAGGGCGGAGCGGAAGGTCGACAAGGAGCTGAATGCCGAGCTGAAGAAGATCCGGGGCAAGGAGGGCATGCTGCTGCGGGTCGCCGAGGCGGCGCTGTCCGAGCCGTCCGGCACGGTGCGGCGAGTTGTCTACCCGGTGGTCGGCGGGGAGAAGACGTTGAAGGCGCTGGCGGCGGGGGCCGCGGCGAACGAGGCGCGCTACAGGGCGCGGGTCCGTACGGTGCTGCGGTCGTCGTACTCGGCGCACTGGCGGCGGATGCTCTCGCCGCTGCTGGGCTCGCTGGAATGGAAGTGCAACAACACCGCTTACCGGCCGGTGATGGACGCGATCGACCTGCTCAAGCGGTATCTGGAGCAGCCGTTGAAGGAGGGGGCGTTCTTCGATCCGGCGGAGAGTGTGCCGCTGACGGGGGTGGTGCCCGAGCAGTGGCGGGCGGCGGTGGTGGACGACAAGGGGCGGGTCGAGCGCATCCCGTACGAACTGTGCGCGCTGGTCGCACTCCGGGACGCGGTGCGCCGGCGGGAGATCTGGGTGGTGGGGGCGAACCGGTGGCGCAACCCGGAGGACGACCTGCCCGCCGACTTCGAGGACAACCGGGACGTGCACTACGCCGCGCTGGGCCAGCCGCAGGACTCCGGCGAGTTCATCAGCGCCCTGCAAGAGCGGCTCCGCACCTCACTGGACTGCTTCGAGAGCGCCTTGATCGAGCGCAGCGCCGCCTTGCCGGCCGCATAGACGCTGGTGTCCACCATGCCGATGACGTTCGCGATCGAGGTGGTGAGGACGATGCCGGCGTTCGCGCTCAGCAGCGGAGCGAGCTTCTGCACAGTGAAGAAGGCGCCCTTGACGTTGATCGCGAACAGCTCGTCGTACACGTCCTCGGTCGTCGACTCGAGGGGCGTGAGGGGTGAGATGCCGGCGTTGACGAACAAAGCCTCGATCGAGCCGAGCTCGCTCTTTACACGGCCGGCAAGCATATCCAGGTCGGACAGTGAGGCCACATCCGCCCGGACGGCCACGGCATTCTCGCCGAGCCGCTCGCGTGCCGCGTCGAGCTTGGCCTGAGAACGGCCGGTGATCACCACGCGGGCTCCGCCTTGCACCAGCAGCTCCGCCAGCGCGAGCCCCATGCCGCTGCCGCCACCCGTGATCACCACATTCTTGTCGCTGTACTTACCCATACCGAGGTTGCTCCGTTCCGTCATCAAAAACATGTCGATATATCTGGATGTCGCTGTTCATGAAGCGAATCAGCCGAGGGTTTCGATCTTCATGTCGCCTGTGGTGACCGTGCGGATGTGATCGCTGGCGAGCAGGTCGTGCGGATTGCCGAGATCGATGGCGCTGACCTCGTCGAGGCGGGCCAGCTGGGAAGGAGTGAGGTCGACCTGCAGGGCACCCAGGTTGTCCTCCAGCTGCGCGATGGTGCGGGCGCCGATGATGGGGGCCGTCACGCCCGGGGCGTTCAGGGTCCAGGCCAGTGCGACCTGGGCGGGTGTGCGGCCCAGCTCCGAGGCCACCTCCTTCACCGCATCGGCAATGGCAAGGTTGCGGTCGGTGACCCATCCCAGGGCGACGTTGAGGCTCTTGCGGTTGCTGGCGGTTTCGCCGACCACGGAGCCCGCCGGGTTCTGGTCCTCCCGGCTGTACTTGCCGGTGAGCACCCCGCCGCCCAACGGGAGAAGGGGACCACGCCGAGTCCCATCTCGCGTGCCATCGGGATCAGGTCACGCTCTGCGGTGCGCCCGATCAGGCTGTACTCGGTCTCCAGTGCGACCAGTGGCGACCAGCCGCGCAGGTCGGCGATCGCCTGCATGCGCGACACCTGCCAGGCCGGGGCGCTGGAGATCGCCACGTACAGCACCTTGCTCTGCCTCACCAGGTCGTCCAGGCCCCGCAGGATCTCCTCCACCGGCGTCCTGAAGTCCCATACGTTCACGTAGAGCAGATCGATGTGGTCGGTGTTCAGCTGCCGCAGACTGGCTTCCACCGACGCCAGCATGCTCTTGCGGTGGGTACCCCCGGAATTCGGGTCACCGGGCTGACGCAGCGTCGAGTACTTCGTCGCCAGCACCATCTTGTCGCGGTTGGTGCGGGCGAATTCGCCGAGCAGTCGCTCGGAGCTGCCGTTGGTGTAGGTGCTGGCGGTGTCGAAGAAGTTGCCGCCGAGCTCGGTGTAGCGGTCGAAGAGCTTGCGCGCCTCGTCGCGCTCGGCGCCCCAGCCCCACTCGGTGCCGAAGGTCGCCGTGCCCAGCGCCAGCGGTGAGACCCGGAGTCCGGAACGGCCCAGCAGCCGATAAGTGTCGAGAGTGAGTGCCATCGTGTTCTCCTGCGAGGTGCGGTTCGTGGCGTTCGAGAGGTGCGGATCGGTGGTCGACTCGCCCAGGTTTCAGGCGCCGAGCCCGTAGCCGCCGGCCACGGTGATGTCCTGGCCGGTGATGTAGCCGGCGGCGTCCGAGGCGAGGAAGGCGACTGCTTCCGCGACCTCCTGGCTGGATCCGAAGCGCTCGAAGGGGATCTTCGAGCGCATGGCGTCCCGGCCGCTCTCGGGCACCCCCAGCTTGTTGAGCAGCGGGGTGTCGGTGGCCCCGGGGCTCACGGCGTTGACGCGAATTCTGCGCGGGGCCAGTTCGAGCGCGAGCGAGGGCAGCATGGCCAGCAGCGCGCCGCGTGTCGCCGCCCCCACCGTGGCGCCAGGGGTGCCGCGACGGGATCCGATGCCGACGGTCAGCACGATCGAGCCGCCGTCGTTCATGAGGGGAAGGGCCTTTTGGAGGGTGAAGTACTGGCCCTTGAAGTTGAGGTCGGCGTGCTCGTCGAACGATTCCTCCGTCACCTCGGCAACCGGTGCCGGACGGAAGATCCCGGCGTTGAGGAAGAGCAGGTCCAGCGATCCGAACCGCGCCGACACCGCCGACATCAGGGCGTCGGTGTCGGAGAGCACGCGCCCGTCGGATCGGACGACGAGCACGTCGCCGGGGAGTTCGGACTGCGCCCGCGCGAGGGACTCGGGATTCTGTCCGGTGACCGCGACCTGGTAGCCGCGGGCGTGCAGCAGCCCGGCCGTCGCTCTGCCGATCCCGGTCGTCCCCCCGGTGATGAGAGCTGTAGGCATGGCAAACCTTTCGTCGCTGAAGGGATGGGTGAGACCACTCGTAATCGGGGAACTCCCCGGTTGTCTCACCGTACACTGAACCGGGGACATCCCCGAATCGTTCCCGAGCCTCATCCGACACTCACGATCGCGAAGGTCATGACACCTCCACGCAGCACCCTGCGCGCCGACGCGCAGCGCAACCGCGAGCAGCTGATCGCCACGGCCGCCGAAGCCTTCGCGTCCGGACGCGCGATCTCGCTGGACGCGATCGCCAAACGCGCGGGAGTGGGGAACGCCACCCTGTACCGACACTTCCCCACCCGAGAGGATCTGGTCGAAGAGGTCTACCGGGACCAGATCCGGCCCTTGCGCGAAGATGCGCGCACCCTGCTGGCTACCAAGCCGCCCGCGCAGGCCCTCCACGCGTGGATGCTCCGATTCGCCGACTGGGCCGGTGAACGACGCGGCATCTGCGAGGCCCTGGTCGCCATGAGCGCTTCCGGCCGCTTCGGCACCGGACCGGTCTGCGACGAGGTCCAGCAGGTCCTGGCGATGGTGCTCGAGGCCGGCGCCACAGCAGGAGAACTGCGCAGCGACATCGACCCGGTCGAGGTAGGCGGCATCCTCGCCGGTTTGCTCTCCGTGGCCGGCGCACCCGAGCAGCGCCCCCAGCTGAACCGAATGCTGGACGTCGTCGTCGACGGACTCAGGCCCCGCTAGGGTCTGTTGCGAAAGTGGATCTTGGTCGTGGATGATCACGCCCTGTGGGGCGTGGTGATCTGACGAATGGACAGTGGGCCCGGCTTGAGCCGTTGTTGCCGCAGGGCATCAAGCCGGGCCGTCCGCCGGTGTGGACGCGACGGCAGCTGATGGACGGCATTCGGTGGCGGCCCCGTACCGGTGCTCCCTGGCGTGACGTGCCGGAACGCTACGGGCCCTGGGAGCGGGTCTACGACCTGTTCCGGCGCTGGCAGCGCGATGGCACCTGGGCCAGGTTCGTCACTCAGTTCCAAGCTCAGGCGGACGCGAAGGGCCTGATCACCTGGGACGTGAATATCGACTCCACCGTCTGCCGGGCCCACCAGCACGCCGCCGGGGCCTCGAAAAAGGGGATCTGCAAAAGGAACCGCCCGGCGGCATTGCCGTTGAGCCGGCCGACCATGGTCTCGGACGTTCCCGAGGCGGCCTGACCACCAAGATCCACCTTGCCGTCGAGCAGGGGCAGAAGCCGCTGAGCGTCGTGATCACAGCCGGCCAGCGGGGTGACTCGCCGCAATTCGAGCCGGTCCTGGAAGCCATCCGGGTGCCTCGCCTTGGTCCGGGCAGGCCCCGCAGGCGGCCGGACCGGGGGCGGGCCGACAAAGCGTACGACTCCCGCCGCAACCGGGCCTACCTGCGCAGACGCGGGATCAAGGCGACCATCCCGGTCCCCGCCGACCGCGTCCGCAACCGCCAGAAGCTCGGTGCCCGAGGCGGTCGGCCGCCGAAGTTCGACAAAACCGACTACCGCGAGCGGCATGCCGTCGAGTGCGGGATCAACCGCCTCAAGCGCCACCGGGCCGTGGCCACGAGATACGACAAGCTCGCCGTCCGCTACGAGGCGACCGTGTTGGTCGCAGTCCTCAACGAGTGGCTGTGACCAGCACCTTCCCAACAAACCTAGTCGACCCTGACCACGTACTTGCCCCGCACACCGCCCGCCTCCAGCGCCCGGTGTGCGGCCGCTGTCTCTTTCAGCGGGAAGACCGTGTCCACCGCCGGCCGCAGCTTCCCCTCTGTCACCTGGCGGGCGAGGTCGTCGAAGAGCGCACGTTCGGGGTTGCCGCTGAAGAAGCGCACCCGGCCGCGTCCGTGGACGGCGCTGGCCGCGATGTAGCCCAGCGAGGCGGCGGGCCGCGTCAGGTCGAAGGCGATGGTGACCATGCGTCCGCCCGGCTTCAGCATCCGCCGTACGGTACGCAGGTCGGTGCCCGCCGTGTCGAGGACCACGTCGAACAGTCCCAGTTCCGCAGGGGACACGGTCCGGTGGTCAACGGCGTGGTGGGCACCGAGCGTACGGACGAAGTCGAGGTTGGCAGCGCGGGCCAGGGCCGTGACCTCGGCACCGTACGCCTGTCCCAGCTGGACGGCGGCGTTGCCGACGCCGCCCGCCGCGCCCCGTACAAGCAGCCGTTCGCCGGGGCGCAGTGCGGCCTTGTCGCGGAGGGCCGTGACGGCCGTGGTGGCCACCGGCAGCGCGGCAGCGGCCACGAGGTCCAGTCCGTCCGGGACCCGGCCGAGCCGCTCGGGCCGTACCGTCACGTACTCGGCGGCGCTGCCGAATCCGGAGCTGCGGCCCAGGACGCCCCACACCTGGTCGCCGACCGCTACGCCGGTCGCGCCGGTGCCGAGTGCGGCGATCTCGCCAGTGAAGTCCAGCCCGATGCGCTGCGGGAACTTCCGGCCGGTGACGAGGCGGGCCCGACCGGAACGGGCCGCCAGTTCGCCGCCGTTCACGCTGAAAGCGCGCACGCGCACGAGGACCTCGCCGGGTGCCGGTCCGGGACGTGGCACCCGGCCCACATACAGCACCTCGGGGCCGCCGAAGCGGTCGAACAGTACGGCTTTCATCGTGCGGTCGTCCATCGTTGCGTTCTCACCTTCGCCACCAGTGGCCGTGCGGGGGATCGTGGCGCCGAGCGTAGGCTGACAAGCGGACGAGATCGTCCATTTGACCGGAGGTGAGAGACAGCGGTGGGGGAATCCTCTCGGATCGCGGGGCAGGACAGTCTGCGGGCGGACGCCCGGCGCAACCGGCAGCGCATCCTTTCGGCTGCCCGCGTGGTCTTCGCCGAGCACGGCATCGACGCGCCCATGGCGACCGTGGCCCGGCGGGCGGGGGTCGGCGTGGCGACGCTGTACCGGCGTTTCCCGACGCGGGACGCCCTGGTGCGGGCCGCGTTCGCGCACCAGATGGACACCTGTGCTCGGACGCTCACCGAGGCGCTGGCCGACCCCGATCCGTGGCAGGGCTTCCAGCGACTGGTCGAGACGGTCTGCGAACTACAACGGGAGGAACGGGGCTTCCCGGCCGCATTCGTCGCGGCCTTTCCGGACAGCACGCGAGAACACGCGCGGGTACGGGAACAGGCCGAGCAGGACTTCATGACCGTGGTCCGCAGGGCTCAGGCGGCGGGCGTGCTGCGGGCCGACTTCCACCCCTCCGACATTGCCGTGGCCTTGTTGTCCCACTGCGGTCTGGTCACCGCATTGCCGGGTGACCGTGCGGCGTCCCGGCGTCTGGTGGCGTACTTGCTCCAGTCGTTCCGCGCCGAGGCGGCCCACGGAGCGCTGCCAGCGCCGAGCGCACTGTCGCTGCGCAGTCTTCCGCTCGCAGCCCACGGCTCCCAGGGACAGCGGTCCTCCGGAACCTGATACGCAGCGGCGCCTGCCGCGTGGCCGCCCTTCGGGCGACCGCGCCACTTTCGCAACAGGCCCTAAGCTTGGCGTTTAACCTCGCTGGGCTTGGTGTTCCTTGATCGATTCGGCGCGTTTGACGGTCTTGCCGACGTCGTGGTGCCTGGCCCGTTGCTTGTTCTTCGAGCCGGGAGGCCGTCCGGGGCCTGGGCGGGACGGTTTCGGCGCGCTTGCCGGGCGGGCTGCTGTCGCGCGGACGTTGCGAAACCCCCGGCGGACCCGGGCAGGGGTGAGGCGGCGCGGTGCGGCGGGCCGTTCCCAGGGGCGCCGGAGGTCCTCGGCCAGGGGCCGGGCGAGACGGAGCTGGGTGTGGGCGACGATGATCAGCCAGGTCCACAGGTCGGCCGTGTCGGGATTCCTGATCTTCGGGGCGGTCCAGCCCAGGGTCTGCTTCATCAGCCGGAAGGTGTGCTCCAGGTCGAAGCGGCGGAGGAAGGACTGCCACCAGCGGTCCACGTCCACCGGTGCGGCGGCGGTGGCCGAGCACCACAGCCAGACCGGTTTCGGGTCGCGGTCGCCGGGCAGGCGCTCGACCTTCAGGCGGATCAACGTGCCATGAAGGATGGGGAGTTCCTCCTTGGCATGGTTCAGCCAGGGTCCGCGGTGGGTGAGCCGGGGGTGCATCCGGTCCCAGGCCGTCGCGGTGGCCGTGCCGTAGCGGGTGGTGTCCGTGGCGGTCGTGACGTCGGGCTCATGCCAGCTGTCGGGCTTCTTGAACGTGAGGACACCGCCATGCCGGCGGGGGCGCCCGCCCCGGGGACCCGACCGGGCGGGGCCGGGATCGCGGAGCATGACCCGGTCCGAGCGCAGGCGCCCGACCAGCACGACGGGCAGGCCGGCGAGAGCATGGGTCAGGTAGGCGACGTCGTAGCCGGAGTCCATCACGATCAGGATGTCCGGGTCGCCCGGTCTCCAGTGGCCTGCGCTCGTCAATCGCTCGACGACGTCGCGGAGTTGGGCGGCAGTGACGGTGGTCGCGTCGTCGGCCGGGCCCAGACGGACCGCGTCCAGGAGAGCGACCCAGGATGTGCGCCCGGACTCCAGGGCCGCGACGAAGGAGTAGGGCCAGCCGGGCACCAGTTGGTCCGAGCTGCGCTCGCCGCGTCCGTAGACGTGGCAGAAGAGCCGGTCGCCGCTGGTGGGAGCGTCGGGTCGCAGCCAGTGCGACACGTCCACGGCGAGCACGATCCGCCCGTCGGCCGCCTTCGGCAGCGGCAGGTCTGCCAGCACGCGGCGCAATCGTGTCGGTTCCAGCCAGCCGCGGTCCAGGGCCGCGTACAAGGCTCCGTGCCCGCGCCGGTGCTCGACCGCCAAGGAGAGCTCGACCAGGGTTTTCACCGGCCCGTCCGCGCACAGCATCGCGTCGGTGAGCTCGAAGAGCGCGTCCGCGCGGCTGTACAGGCAGTCGTAGAACTCGACACGAAAGTGGGACAGGACGCCCAGTGCGGCGTCGGCGGGACCTGCAGGAGCGAGACTCTTCACCAGCGGCCGTTCCTTCACGCGACGTTGCTCGACACCTCGAAGCGTGAAGAACGGCCGTCCTGCTGTCCCTCGAAGAACACGAGATCAGCGGGTCGAGTGAACCGGCGAGGTTAAACGCCAAGCTAAGCGATACGCCGGCGGTTCGGCGAGGCGTCGGCCTATGCCGGACGGCATGGCTGCGGCCGCGGCGGTCGTGGCGCCCCAGACCTTGGTGAGGACCGTCGGGATGGTTGCCTACGTTCGGCTCGTTCCGCGCCTCGCGACAGCGCCCGAACGGCTCGTCAGGTGTTCCTGCCGTCGCCGTTCAAGGGGGACCACCGAGGTGTGCCGCTCAAGGGAGATCACCGAGGTGGACCCAGAAGCCGCCAGTAGTTGATCTTGGAGGCGTCAGCGCTTCCGGCGGGCGGCGGGGTCGCGTTCGGCGACGTGCCGGGCGACTGCGTCGACGCCGGGGCGGGCGTAGCGTTCCAGGGAGCGGACGGATGCGTGGCGGGAGCGGGCCAGCAGCATCGGGGTGGAGGTGCCGCCCTCAGCGTCGTGTGTCAGGGCACTGTGGCGTAGCCGATGGAGCGTCCAGCCGTTCAGGTCCTCGATGTCCTCGGGCGAGGCGAGAGGGTTGGCCAGTAGTCGGGTGTTCTCCTCGAAGATTTCCTCGGCCCGGCGATAGGAGAGCCGGGCCCGGCCGGTCTCGGAGCACACGTCCAGCGTGGGTGTTCCGGCCGGGGCCTTGCGGTCGGTGAGGAACAGCGGGCCGCGGGTGCGACGGGCGATCAGTCGGGGCAGGAGCTGGGCGGTGCCGGACTGCCAGTGAATCCACTCGATCGCCCCGCCCTTGGCGGTGATCCTGCCGCGCTTGTCCTGCGGATATAGGTCCTCCACGTTCAGGCACAGCACCTCATCGGCGCGGGCCGCCGACTCGTAGAGCATCTTCCAGAACGTCTTCTCCCGCAGCGAGACGTCCAGCCGCCACAGGGCGGCGATCTGTTCCTCAGCAAGGGCCTTGGTGCGGTCGGGCGGTGCCGGCCGTCGCTCGATGCCGATCGTGGGGTCTGATTCGATCCATCCCTGGCGCTGCCACCAGCCGATTGCCTTGCGCGCGATGGACAACTCCCGGTTGACGGTGTCGGCGCCCATCTCGTCCGCCCGCGCCGCCGCCAGCTCGGCCAGCACCTCGGGCAGGGCTGGGTCGTCGATCGCGGCGAGGAGGAAGACGGGCGGCTTCGCGCCTCGGCGGGCGGGTCCGGTCGGCGCCGGTTCGCCGGCGAGCATCCATCCCCATGTCGTCAGCGAGATCCGGTAGATCCGCGCGGAGGACTTCGCGATGCCCGCGCCGGTGAGGTACCGCTCGACCACTGCGGTGTACGACGAGGGCGGGGCGGACAGAGGCATCACCCGGGCGCGCGGCAGCCGAAGCGCACCCCCGCTCCCGAGTTCGGTCACTGGTTCGATCGTCACGTCCGTCCCGCCCTTCCGGTGCTGCCGCAGTAAATGCGTACACCTCGCCCCAGTGGCCGGAATCGTCCGTCGCAGGTCGCGATGATCACGGTAGGTGCTCTGCCGCAGTAAATCCGGTATTTACTGCGGCACCATCCTGGCGAGTCACTAGGCGCGCCGGAAGTCCGATAAGTGAACCTCGAAGCTGAATCGCTGTCACCAACCTCCGTGGACAGAACACCTAGACCGCGGTGACGGCGGCCGTGCCGAACACGACGGGCACGGGACGCCGGTGCCGCCACAGCAGCAGGCTCGCGGCCACGACCAGCAGCACGCGCGCGAACGGGTCGAGCGCCACGCGTCCGTCCTGTTGCCCGTGGGCCGCGAAGCCCGAGCCGATGAGCACGAACGCGGTGAGCAGGACCGTCGACCGCCAGGGCCACCGGCCGGCCGGTCCCCCGTCCGCCCGGTGTCCGGCCACGGCGGCCCGTGCCGCCACCACCGCACCGGCCCGCCGCGCTCACGCACCCGTCGCTCGTCCATGTCCGCCACGCCAGACGCCACCGGCCAGGACGGACGTCAGCCGGGCAAGGTGACGGCGCGTACTCCCCGCGAAGTACGACCGGCCCCGCGGACCACCGGGTCCGGTACCACCGGGTCCGGTACGACCGGGCTCGTGGGGCCGGGCCCGTACGGGCACCGGTCCCGCGGGCGCTACCCCAGCCCCACTCCCCTGGCCAGGCCCGTCGCGGCATGGCGGAAGAACGGCTCGCGGTCCTCGACGATGCGGTTGAACTGGCCGAACACCTCGAAGCCGACCAGCCCGTACAGCTGGGCCCAGGCCGCCACCAGCGCCGTGGCCGTCTCCGGGGAGAGTTCGGGCGCGACGTCGGCCGTCAGCCGCTCCGCCTCGGCACGCAACTCGGCCGGCAGCGGCGGCGCGGCGGGCGGGGCCGCCAGGCCCGCGTCCCGGGCGATGCCGATCAGCAGGAGCCCGACGCGGGCGGCCGCGGGCACCGTCGTCTGCGGTGCGCTGTAGCCGGGCACCGGCGAGCCGTAGATCAGCGCGTACTCGTGCGGATGCGCCAGCGCCCAGGCTCGGACCCCCTCACAGACCGCGACCCAGCGCCGGACGGGGTCGGCGTCGGCGACGGCCGAGTGCGCGGCCTCCGCGCGCTCGCCGAGGGAGTCGTAGGCGTCGATGATGAGCGCGGTGAGCAGGTCGTCGCGACTGGGGAAGTAGCGGTACAACGCGGAGGAGACCATGCCCAGTTCGCGGGCGACGGCCCGCAGGGACAGCTTGGCGGCCCCCTCGGCGGCGAGCTGCCGACGGGCCTCCTCCTTGATGGCGGCGGTGATCTCGGTCCTGGCGCGGGCGCGGGCCCCTCGGGTGGTGCTGCTCATGAGCACCAGTGTTCCACGATCCGGGAGCGGTGCACACAATCAAGAGCGGTGAACCGAAAAAAGAGCATCGAGCTAAAAAGAGAGCAGCGCTCTTGTCAAGGAGGGCCGATCCGGTGCAGACTTCCACCACAGAGCGAGAGCAGTGCTCACATTTACCGCCCAGGAGGCATCCATGTCCGCCGCCCACGTCAAGAAGCCCGGCTGGTTCACCGTCAACGTCCTCAACCGGGCCGTCGCCTGGCTGACCCGGCGCGGCTGAGCGTGTGGGGGTCCAGGGTCCTGGCGGTACGGGGCCGCAAGAGCGGTCAGTGGCGGACCACGCCGGTGAACCTGCTGACGTTGGAGGGGCGGCAGTACCTCGTGGCCCCGCGCGGTCACGTCCAATGGACGCACAACATGCGCGCGGCCGGCGGCGGTGAACTGCACCTGGGCAGAAAGGTGGACGAGTTCACCGCGGCCGAGGTCGGCGACGACGAGAAGGTGCCGCTGCTGCGCGCCTACCTCAAGCGCTGGAAGGCGGAGGTCGGCGTGTTCTTCGACGGTGTCGGACCCGACTCCCCCGACGCCGACCTGCGCCGCATCGCCCCCGACCACCCGGTCTTCCGGATCACGGTCACCGGGAGCCGGTGACCCGCGGCGTCCGGCCCCGATCCCGGGACCGGACACTCACGGAACCGGACACTCACGGAACCGGCACCGCGGACCACTCCACCCGACGACGGACTACGGACGACGGACGAATAATGACGGACACCGGACGCCGGACACCGGACGAAGAATGACGGACGCTGGTCGACGGCCGTCAACCGCCGGTCACCCGCCGCCCGCTGCCGACGACCGACGCCTCAGGAACCGGCCTTCTCCGACGCGTCCGCATCCGCGTCCGGTCCCCGGTCCACCGCCGCCTGCCGCCGGTCCATCACGTTCAGGGCGCGCTGGGCCAGCGGGTGCGAGCGCACGAGTTCACCGAGGGTCGTCCGGCCGCGGGTGATGTCCGTGAACGCCCGCCAGGCAGGACGCACACCGGTCAGGGCCGCGTGGAAGAGCCCCGGACGCCGCTCGAAGAGGGCCAGCATCCGCTTGCCCACGCTCATCTCCACGCCGAGCCCCGCCTTGATCGCGAAGGCGTAGTTGAGAGCCTGGCGACGGGCGTCCACCGCGTCGTGCGCCTCCGCGATGCGCACCGCCCACTCGCCGGCGATCCGGCCCGAGCGCAGCGCGAAGGAGATGCCCTCGCGCGTCCACGGCTCCAGCAGCCCCGCCGCGTCGCCGCACACCAGCACCCGGCCGCGCGAGAGCGGCGAGTCGTCGGCCCGGCAGCGGGTCAGGTGGCCGGAGGAGATGCTCGGTTCGAAGCCGGCGAGGCCGAGCCGCCCGATGAAGTCCTCCAGGTACCGCTTGGTGGCGGCGCCCTCGCCGCGCGCGGAGATCACCCCGACCGTCAGCGTGTCCCCCTTGGGGAACACCCAGCCGTAACTGCCGGGCATCGGGCCCCAGTCGATGAGGACCCGGCCCTTCCAGTCCTCGGCGACCGTCTCGGGCACCGGGATCTCCGCCTCCAGGCCGAGGTCCACCTGGTCGAGCTTGACGCCGACGTGTGCCCCTATGCGGCTGGCGCTGCCGTCCGCGCCGACGACAGCCCGGGCCAGCACCGCCTCTCCGCCCTGCAGGACGACCGCGACCGTACGCCGGTCGGGCACGGCCGAGCCGTGCTGCTCGACGCGCGTGACCGTGACGCCGGTGCGCAGTTCGGCGCCGGCCTTCTGCGCGTGCTCGACGAGCTGCTGGTCGAACTCGGGCCGGTTGATCAGCCCGAACAGCATCTGCCGGGAACGACGGGTACGGGTGAAGCGTCCGTTGTTCGAGAACGTCACCGCGTGCACCCGGTCCTGGAAGGGCAGCTCGAAGCCCGGTGGGAGGGCGTCGCGGGAGGGACCGATGATGCCGCCGCCGCACGTCTTGTAGCGGGGCAGCTCCGCCTTCTCCAGCAACAGCACGCGCCGCCCCGCGACCGCCGCCGCGTAGGCGGCCGAAGCCCCCGCGGGTCCCGCGCCCACCACGACGACGTCCCACACCTGCTGCACGTCGTCCGCCGAAGAGTTCTCGCTGCTCACGATGGTCTACTGCTCCCGATCAAGCCGCCTGCCGCACCTGTCCCCCGCATCCTACGACCGAGATCGCCGCGGTCGGCTGTGGGAGGATCGTCAACACTCATCGGTACAACGTCGCACCCACAAGGAGCGTGCCCATGTCGTCGAATCCGGTCGCCGAGACCGTCGCCTCGCTGATGCCCAGGGCGAAGGCGGAGCTCACCGAACTGGTGGCCTTCAAGTCGGTGGCGGACTTCGACCAGTTCCCGCGCTCCGAGAGCGAGGCCGCGGCGAACTGGATCGTCGCCGCCCTGCGTGCCGAGGGCTTCCAGGACGTGGCCCTCCTCGACACCCCCGACGGCACGCAGTCGGTGTACGGCCTCCTGCCGGGGCCGGAGGGCGCGAAAACGGTTCTGCTGTACGCGCACTACGACGTGCAGCCGCCGCTGGACGAGGCCGGCTGGGACACCCCGCCCTTCGAGCTGACCGAGCGCGACGGCCGCTGGTTCGGGCGGGGCACCGCCGACTGCAAGGGCGGCTTCATCATGCACCTGCTGGCCCTGCGCGCCCTCAAGGCGAACGGCGGGGTGCCCGTCCACGTCAAGGTGATCGTCGAGGGCTCGGAGGAGCAGGGCACGGGCGGCCTGGAGCGGTACGCCGAGCAGCACCCCGAACTGCTCGCGGCCGACACGATCGTGATCGGCGACGCGGGCAACTTCCGGGTCGGTCTGCCCACCGTCACCTCCACGCTGCGCGGCATGACGATGATGCGGGTGAGCGTCGACACCCTCGCGGGCAACCTGCACTCCGGCCAGTTCGGCGGCGCCGCCCCCGACGCGCTGGGCGCGCTGATCCGCGTACTGGACTCGCTGCGCGCGGAGGACGGCTCGACGACCGTCGACGGCCTGGCCGACGGCCCGGCGTGGGAGGGACTCCAGTACGACGAGGAGCAGTTCCGCAAGGACGCCAAGGTCCTCGACGGCGTCTCGCTGATCGGTTCCGGCACGGTCGCCGACCGCATCTGGGCCCGTCCCGCGGTCACCGTGCTCGGCATCGACTGCCCGCCGGTGGTCGGCGCCACCCCGTCGGTGCAGTCGAGCGCCCGGGCGCTGATCAGCCTGCGGGTGCCGCCGGGCGTCGACGCGGCCGAGGCGACGAAGCTGCTCCAGGCCCACCTGGAGGCGCACACGCCGTGGGGAGCGCGGGTGCGGACCGAGCAGATCGGCCAGGGCCAGCCGTTCAGCGCCGACACCACGAGCCCGGCGTACGCGGCGATGGCCGAGGCGATGGCGGTGGCCTACCCCGGCCAGGAGATGAGTTACGCCGGCCAGGGCGGCTCCATCCCGCTGTGCAACACCCTGGCGGCGCTGTACCCGCGCGCGGAGATCCTCCTCATCGGCCTGAGCGAGCCGGAGGCCCAGATCCACGCGGTCAACGAGAGCGTCTCGCCGGAGGAGCTGGAGCGTCTGTCGGTGGCGGAGGCCCTGTTCCTGCGCACGTACGCGGCGGGCTGAGCCGCGCGCTCCGCTCCGCCCCGACCGCCCTCTGCTCTCGGCAGAGGGGCCTCGCCCGCCGGGCGGGGCCCCTCTACGGTCGTCCCATGGACGTCGTCGCGCTCCTTCCCCGTCTGCACCTGCTGCGCTTCCCGGTCGGCCAGGCCTATCTCTGGCAGGACGACGACGAGTCGACGCTCGTCGACGCGGGACCACCCGGCTCCGGCCGCGTGATCGCCGACGCGGTCACCGCCCTGGGGGGCGGTCCGGCCGCCGTACGGCGTGTGGTGCTCACCCACTTCCACGAGGACCACGCGGGCGGCGCGGCCGAACTGGCCGCCCTGACGGGTGCGGAGGTCCTGGCGCACGCCGCGGACGCGGCGGTGCTGCGCCGGGAGGTCCCGGCTCCGGAACCGGTGCTGGCGGAGTGGGAGCGGCCGCTGCACGCCGCCGCTCTGCGGCACCTGCCCGTGCGGGACGTCGAACCTCCTTCGGCGATCACGGAGTTGGCCGACGGCGACGTGCTCCCCCTCGGTGGCGGAGCACACGTGGTCCACGTCCCCGGTCACACCGACGGCAGCATCGCCCTCCATCTCCCGGGCCACGGGGTGCTGTTCACGGGGGACACGGTCGCCGCCTCGCCCGTCGACGGATCGGTGATGCCGGGCGTGTTCAACCTGGACCGGCCCCGGACCGTCGCCGCCCTCCACCGGCTCGCCGGGCTCGACGCGGACGTCGCCTGCTTCGGTCACGGCGATCCGGTGACCGGGCGGGCCTCGGCCGTCCTGCGCGAAGCGGCGGACAGGCACCGCCCCGCGCGCTGAGGATGGGGGTCATGCCCCTGTCCCCGCGTCTCACCGCCCACCACGCCCTCGCCACCGCCCTCGGCCGACTGGGCGACCGCGAGCTGGCCGATCTCGTGGCGACCGGCGTGTCGCTGGGCACCGGGGTGGGCGGAGAGGTGCTGCGTGTCGACGTGGAGGGCCGGCCGGTCTTCGTCAAGCGCGTCCGGATGACGGAGACCGAACTCGCCCCGGCAACGCCCGCTCCACCGCGAACCTGTTCGGCCTGCCGCCCTTCTGCCACTACGGCGTCGGTGACGTTCCCAGTCCCGGCACCGGGGCGTGGCGGGAACTGGCCGTGCACACCATGACCACCGACTGGGTCCGGTCGGGCCGGCTCCCGAACTTCCCGCTGACGCACCACTGGCGGGTGCTGCCGGCCGCCCCGCAGCCGTTGCACGAGGGCCTGGCCGACGTCGACCGTGCCGTGGCCCACTGGGGCGGCGGTCCGGCCCTGCGGGCGCGGATCGAGGCCCTGCGTTCGGCACCGGCCCGCCTCACCCTGTTCCTGGAACACCTCCCGACGACCCTCCACGACTGGCTGAGCGCACAGCTGCGCACGGACGGCGCCGACGCCGCCTGCGCCCTGGTGGAACGGGAGCTGACGGCCCTGACCGGCTTCCTGCGCGAACAGCGGCTCACCCACTTCGACGCCCACTTCCGCAACATCCTCACCGACGGACGGCGGCTCCACCTCACCGACCACGGTCTCGCCCTCTCGGCCCGTTTCCGGCTCACCGCGCGGGAACGGGCCTTCCTGGACCGGCACCGGGACTACGACCGCCACTACGCCACCACCTACCTGGTGAAATGGCTGGCCACCGACCTCTACGGCCACCGCGGCGAGGAACGCGCGGCCTTCGTGCGCGCCTGTGCCGAGGGCCTGCGCCCCACGGGGATCCCGGACGGGGCCGCCGCCCTCCTGGTCCGCCACGCGCGGGTGGCCGAGGTGATGACCGGCTTCGAGCGGCGGCTGCGGGAGGAGAGCCGGTCGGCCCCGTACCCGGCGGAGGCGCTGCGCCGCGTGGCCGCGTGAAGGTCAGCCGAGGGGGACCCCGGCCTCCAGGTAGAGCGCGGCGCCCCGTTCCCGCGCGCGCAGGGCCCAGCGCAGCCGTTCGTAGCGGACCGGTGGCAGCAGGCCGGCGGCCTCCTCCTCGGTGACGAAGCGCCAGCCCCGCAGTTCGGGGCCGGGCAGCAGCAGCCCCTCGGCCGCCGCGGAGTCGAGCCGGCCGCCGTCGAAGAGCAGGCGCAGCCCGCCGTATCCGGGAGGCGTCGGCCGCTCCCAGTCGACGACGAGCAGCCGCGGTACGTCGGCCAGGCGGACGCCGGTCTCCTCCTCGACCTCGCGCATGCCCGCGCGCGCGGGCGCCTCGCCGGGCTCCACGACACCGCCGGGGAACTCCCAGCCGGGCTTGTAGGTGGGGTCGACGAGCAGCACCCGGTCCCGCTCGTCGAAGAGGAGCACCCCGGCGGCCAGCGTCTCGGCGCCCGGCTCGGGGGTCTGCACGATGTCGCAGGCGGCCGCCGCCCCGCTGCCGACGGCCTCCGCGATGCGCAGAGCGGTCTCGTACGGGGTGAGGTCGCTGGAGTCGACGGGATGGGCGTCCGCGGTGAGCCAGCCGCCGAGGGCGGCGCGGTACGGCTCGATGTTGTCGTACGACCACTGCCGTACCCGTGTCTCGCCGTCGGGGAGGCCGGTCGGGAGGTCCCGCCCGGCTATTCGCTCGCGCAGGATCGTTTCCGCCGGGGTCAGCAGCACATGCCGGACGGCGATCCGGCGGGCGGCGAGGCCGCCGAAGATCTCGTCGCGGTACTCCTGGCGCAGCAGGGTCATGGGGACGACGAGGGTGCCGCCCAGTTCGCCGAGGAGCGCGGCCGCGGTGTCGATCACGAGCCGGCGCCAGATCGGCAGGTCCTGGAAGTCACCGACCTCGGCGAGGCGTTTGGGCGGCAGCAGGTGCGTGAGCGCCGCCCCCACGTCCTCGGGGTCGAAGAGCGTGCTGTTCGGGATCAGGTCGATCAGTTCCCGTGCGGCGGTCGTCTTTCCCGCGCCGAACGCGCCGTTGATCCAGACGACGGTCACGTCTCCCCCTCTGCTGTCGGCCCCCTGTGGCTTGCCCGTTCCACCCTGCCACGGAAACCACCTCCCGTTGAGGGCGCCGGATGAGGGCGCCGAACGGCGCGGCGCCGGTCCCCGGGAGCGGGAACCGGCGCCGTGGCCGCGTGTGCGGGACCGTCAGCCGGTCCCGCCCAGGGCGTTCTCGTCGACGGCCAGGCTGTCGTCGGCGATCGTGTGGTCGAGGCTGCTGAGGGTGTCCCCCACGTTCAGTCCGTCGAGGTCCTCGCCGCCGGTACCGTGCGAGGGGGTGATCGCCGCGACGACGAAGCCGGTGGCGAGGGAGGCGATGGCGAGCATGCTGCGCTTCTTCATGGCCTGATCAACTGCGCAGCCCGCGTGAGGTCACGCGCCGACCGCGTCCCCTTCCCGAGCGGGCCGGGCGGGCGGCGGCGGGCGCTCCAGAGGGAACGTTCCTTCAGAGTGTCCGTCCCCGGCCTCTCAGACTCCCGCCGCCGCCCTCTCCGGTCCGGTCGCCAGTGCCGCGGCGGCCGCTCCCACCAGTCCGGCGTCGGTGCCCATCTGGGCGGGCACCACGGTCAGCCGCCGTACGAAGGACAGCGTGGCGTAGTCGGCGAGGGACCGCCGCAGGGGCGCGAGGAGGACGTCGCCCGCCTCGCCGACGCCGCCGCCGACCACCGCGATGTCGATCTCGACGAGGGTCGCGGTGGCGGCGATGCCGGCGGCCAGCGCCTGGGCGGCACGCTCGAACGAGGCCATGGCGACGGGATCGCCCGCGCGGGCGGCGGCGGCCACGGCGGCGGCGGAGGCGTCGCCGTCCGGTCCCGGCCGCCAGCCGTTCTCCAGGGCCCGCCGGGCGATGTTGGGCCCGCTGGCGATGCGCTCCACGCAGCCGCGCGCACCGCAGGGACACGGGTCACCGTCGAGATCGACGCTGATGTGACCGATGTGACCGGCGTTGCCGGTGGGTCCGGGATGGAGACGGCCCCCCAGGACCAGACCGCCGCCGACGCCGGTGGAGACCACCATGCACAGGGCGTTGTCGTGGCCGCGCGCGGCGCCCTGCCAGTGCTCGGCGGCAGTGATCGCCACGCCGTCGCCGATCAGCTCGACGGGGAGGTTCCCGGTGACGGCCCGGACCCGCTCGACCAGCGGGTAGTCGCGCCAGCCGGGCACGTTGACCGGGCTGACCGTGCCGGTGGAGGCGTCCACCGGACCGGCGCTGCCGATGCCGAGGGCACCGACGCGCTCCCACAGCGGCGAGGCCGTGAGGTCCCCGAGCACCTCCTCGACGGCCCGCATCACGGTGTCGCCGTCCTGCCGGGCCGGCGTGGGCCGTCGGGCGCGGACCAGGATCGTGCCGCCGCCGTCCACCAGGGCGCCGGCGATCTTGGTGCCGCCGATGTCCAGCGCGGCCACGAGGTCGGTGTGCATCAGTCTCGGTTCTCCCCGTCAACCATCGGAAAAAGGGCTGGCCGGTCCAGCGGTGGGGACGTGGGCCGGGATTGCGGTGGACAGTCTCTCCCGCATCTGACAACGTTGTCCAGGCCCTATGCTCGTCGGCACATCCTCAACCACCTCCCGGGACGCCCGCACCGCACGCGTCTTCGTGGACAACAGGACAGGACCCGCCTCGTGCCCGAGACGCACCGCCGCGCAGCCGGCATCTCCGCGAACCGCTACGGCAATCGTCCCACCATGAAGGACGTGGCGGCACGCGCGGGGGTGGGCCTGAAGACCGTCTCCCGCGTGGTGAACGGCGAATCGGGGGTCACGCCGGAGACGGAGCGGCGGGTCCAGGAGGCCATCGAGGCGCTCGGCTTCCGCCGCAACGACAGCGCGCGGGTCCTGCGCAAGGGCCGTACCGCCAGCATCGGCCTGGTCCTGGAGGACCTCGCCGACCCGTTCTACGGTCCCTCAGCCGAGCCGTGGAGGAGGTGGCACGGGCCCACGGCGCGCTCCTCATCAACGGCTCCAGCGCCGAGGACCCGGACCGGGAACAGGAGTTGGCGCTGGCGCTGTGCGCGCGCCGGGTCGACGGGCTGGTGGTCATCCCGGCCGGCGACGACCACCGCTACCTGGAACCGGAGATCAAGGCCGGGGTGGCGACGGTGTTCGTCGACCGGCCTGCGGGGGCATCGACGCCGACTGCGTCCTGTCGGACAACTTCGGCGGGGCCCGGGAGGGCGTCGCCCACCTCGTCGCGCACGGGCACCGCAGGATCGGCTTCATCGGTGACATGCCGCGCATCCACACCGCGGCCGAGCGGCTGCGCGGTTACCGGGCGGCGATGGAGGACGCGGGGACAGCCGTGGAGGACGCCTGGATGTCCCTGGGCGTCACCGATCCCGCGCGGGTGCGCCGGGCGGCCCGGGAGATGCTCTCCGGGCCCGCCCCGGTCACCGCGATCTTCTCGGGCAACAACCGGGTGACCGTCACGGTGATCCGGGTGCTCGCCGAGCAGAGCCGCCCCGTCGCCCTCGTGGCCTTCGACGACCTGGAGCTGGCCGACCTGCTCGAGCCGGGCGTCACGGTGGTCGCGCAGGACGCCGCCGCCCTGGGCCGTACCGCCGCCGACCGCCTGTTCCGGCAGCTGGACGGCACCCTGATCGCCCCGGAGCGCATCACCCTGCCCACCCGGCTCATCGCCCGCGGCTCGGGCGAACTGCCGCCGGCCGACTGAGCCGGCCCCGGACAGGCACGCGGAGCCCCGCGCCCGGAAGGCCCCGGACCCGGCCGGAGCGGCGCGGCGCGACCGCCCGCCCACCCACCACGGCACGTCGCCTCTCACGGGTGCCGGACGCCGGTGGGGCGCTCTCCGGCACGGTGGGGCGAGATGGTCCCGGTCCGGTCGTTTTCCGGTGACCGCCCACGGGACCCTCGACCTGGTCGTGACACCCGGTCGTGAACGGCCGTGGCCACGCGAGCGGTTGCCCGCCGCAGGCGCCCGCCCACGACAACCGTGTGCCGCCGGAGCCCCGGACTGCCGGTCGGCCACACGGTCAAGGGCACCGGCCTCCGCGACCTGGTCGGACGCACCCAGGAGTGCGGGCACGCCGAACACGCCGAAGCCGTGGTGGACCCGAGCACGGCCGCGAGGGCACAGGCCGTTTCCGATCCGCCGGACATCGACCGAGCCCCCGAGGTGTTCCCGGCGTTCCTCGAGTCCCGCCACCGCCGGCAGGGCCCCTCGTTCGGATCAGGCCGGAACGGCGTGCCCGGGAACCTGCGCGCTGGTTAGGATCGGCACACGGCATCGCGTGTCGGTCACCGGTCGGGTGAGGCATGGAGGTGCCCGTGAGTCTGCCTTACGGAGGCATTCCACACATGTCGGTACAGCTGAACCACACGATCGTCCACTCCCGTGACAACCGGGAGTCCGCCGAGTTCCTCGCCCACGTCCTGGGACTCGAGGTCGGGACCGAATGGGGCCCGTTCGTCCCGGTCGACACCAGCAACGGGGTCACCCTGGACTTCGCCACCGTCCCGGTGGAGTCCATCACCGTGCAGCACTACGCGTTCCTCGTCTCCGAGGAGGAGTTCGACGCCGCGTTCGGACGGATCAGGGAGGCCGGGGTCACGTACTTCGCCGACCCGCACGGAGAGCAGCCGGGCGAGATCAACCACCATCACGGCGGGCGGGGCCTGTACTTCCTGGATCCCGCCGGGCACGGGATGGAGATCATCACCACGCCCTACACCTTTCCCGAGCAGCAACAGCAGCGGTAGTACGAGCAGGACCTGACGGCCTGCGGCCGGCCGGGGCACCCGTTCCGGCCGCCCGTACCGCCCGCCCGCCCGCCCGTCCGCCCGCTTCCGCGACTACTGCCCCGACGCCGTCGGACCGACCCGGCGCGGTGCCGCGAAGGCCTCCAGGGCGGTCCGTGTCAGCCCGGTCGCGGCGGTCACCTCGGCCGCGTCGAGGGCGCCGCAGTCCAGGCCGCGCAGGAGGTGTCCGCTGAGGGCCTTGGCGGTCGCCGGCTCGTCCATCACGTCGCCGCCGGTCCGGCCGGCGTACCGGGAGAGGCGCTCGGCGGCCTGCGCGAAGCCCTCGCGGTAGAAGGCGAAGACGGCCGCGTAGCGGGTCGGGAGGTGCCCGGGGTGCATGTCCCAGCCCTGGTAGTAGGCGCGGGCCAGCGCACGGCGGACGAGGCCGTGGTGCAGGCGCCAGGCGTCGTGGACCCGGGCGGTGGGGCCGACCGGCAGGACGTTGGTGGAGCCGTCGCAGACGCGCACGCCGGTGCCGGCGGCGGCGACCTGCATGACGGCCTTGGCGTGGTCGGCGGCGGGATGGTCGGCGGACTGGTGGGCGGCGGACACGCCGAGGCAGGCGCTGTAGTCGAAGGTGCCGTAGTGCAGTCCGGTGGCGCGTCCCTCGGCGGCCTGGATCATCCGGGCGACCGTGGCGGTGCCGTCGGTGGCGAGGATGGCCTGGCTGGTCTCGATCTGGATCTCGAAGCCGAGCCGGCCGGGGGCGAGCCCGCGTGCCTCCTCGAAGGCCTCCAGGAGCCGGACCATCGCGGTGACCTGCTCGGCGTAGGTCACCTTCGGCAGGGTCAGCACCAGCCCGTCGGGCAGGCCGCCCGCGTCCATCAGGCCGGTGAGGAAGACGTCCAGGGTGCGGATGCCCCGGTCGCGGATGGCGGCCTCCAGGCACTTCATGCGGATGCCCATGTGGGGGCCGCCGTGCCCTCGGCGTACGCCTCGGCGATCAGCCGGGCGGCGCGGGCGGCCGCCTCGTCCTCCTCGGCGTCGGGGCGGAGGCCGTACCCGTCCTCGAAGTCCACGCGCAGGTCCTCCACCGGCTCGCGCTCCAGCTTGGCACGCACGCGCGCGTACACGGGCTCGGCGAGTTCGTCGGGGAGGCCGAGGACGGCGGCGAAGGACGCGGCGTCGGGGGCGTGCTCGTCGAGGGCGGCGAGGGCGCAGTCGCCCCAGGAGCGGACGGTGTCGGCGGCGAAGACGTCGCCGGGGACGTAGACGGTGTGGACGGGCTGGCGGGTGCCGGGGTCTCCGGGGTAGCGGCGGGCGAGTTCGGCGTCGACCGGGGCGAGGGAGGCGCCGATCTCCCTGCTGACGGCGTCCGCGAGGCTCGTCGCCACGGTCTCCTGCCGGCCCTGGCCCATTCCCGCACCCTCCTGTTTTCCGGTGTACGGAATCAACAATCCGTTGAAGGAAGCTAACCGTGGGGCTTCTCCGGGGTCAACACCTCGTCCGCGCCCCGGCACCCGGTCCCGCTTCCACCACGAGGCCCTCTTCCGTCCGCCCGTCCGCGCGCCCACCCTGGCGTGAGAGCGGAAAGAGAGCGGAAAGGGGGCCACATGGCGGACGACAGAGGACTCACGCGGCGCACGGGACTGCGGACCGTGCTGGCCGCCACCGTCGGAGTCCCCCTGGTCGGAACGCTCCGGGCGTCCTCGGCCGATCGGGCCCCTCGGCCGGCGGTGCGTCGCACCGGACGACCACCGCCGTCCCGCGCCTGGAGGTCATGACGTTCAACCTGCGGTTCCCCGGCACCGAGGAACCCCACAGCTGGGCGGCCCGCCGGCCGGCGATGCGTGCCCTGCTGCGCGCGGCGGCGCCCCACGTCATCGGCACCCAGGAGGGCGAGCCGCCCCAACTGCGCGACATCGAGGCCGACCTGGGACCCCACTACGAGTGGATCGGCACCGGCCGGGGCGGCGGCGACGAGGAGTCGATGGCCGTCTTCTACGACACCCGGCGGCTCGCCCCGGTCGAGCACGCCCACTTCTGGCTCTCCGACACCCCGGCGGTGCGCGGCTCCAACACCTGGGGCGGAGCCCATCCCCGGATGGTCACCTGGGTCCGTTTCCGCGACCTGGAGGCGTCCGGACGCCAGTTCCGCCTCCTCAACACCCACCTCGACAACGCCGGCCGGTACGCCCGCGAACGGGCCGCCGCGATGATCGCCGAGCGCCTCGCCGCGTTCGGTCCCGGCCTGCCCCTGCTGGTCACCGGCGACTTCAACGCCGCCGCCCGGCGCAGTACGGTCCACCACACGCTGCTGGCCGCCGGTCTGGTCGACACCTGGGACACGGCGGAACGGCGCGGTCCGGCGTACGGGACGTTCCACGCGTACCGGGGTCCGCGGCCGGGCGGGGACCGCATCGACTGGATCCTGGCGACGCCGGACGTCGCGGTCCACCGGGCGTGGGTGGACACCTTCTCGCTCGGTGGCCGGTACCCGAGCGACCACCTGCCGGTGTGCGCCTCGGTGTCCCTGGGATGAGCCGGGCGGGACGAGCCGAGGCCCCCCCGCGACCGGTCCGGTCGCGGGGGGCCTCGCACAGCGGCGGCCGGGGATCAGCCCTTGCGGGTCTTGATCTCCTCGGTGAGCTGCGGGACGACGTCGAAGAGGTCTCCGACGACGCCGTAGTCGACCAGGTCGAAGATCGGGGCCTCGGCGTCCTTGTTGACGGCCACGATCGTCTTCGAGGTCTGCATGCCGGCCCGGTGCTGGATGGCGCCGGAGATGCCGTTGGCGATGTAGAGCTGCGGCGACACGGACTTGCCGGTCTGGCCGACCTGGTTGGTGTGCGGGTACCAGCCGGCGTCCACCGCGGCGCGCGAGGCGCCGACGGCCGCGCCGAGGGAGTCGGCGAGGGCCTCGATGATCGCGAAGTTCTCCGCGCCGTTGACGCCGCGGCCGCCGGAGACGACGATCGCGGCCTCGGTCAGCTCCGGGCGGCCCGTCGACTCGCGGGGGTGCGGGCGGTGACCTTGGTGCCGGTCGCCTGGGCGGAGAAGGTCACCGCGAGGGCCTCGACGGCGCCTGCGGCCGGAGCGGCCTCGACGGCGGCGCTGTTCGGCTTCACGGTGATGACCGGGGTGCCCTTGACGACCCGGGACTTGGAGGTGAAGGACGCGGCGAACACCGACTGGGTGGCCACCGGACCCTCCTCGCCGGCCTCCAGGTCGACGGCGTCGGTGATGATGCCGGAGGCGGTGCGCAGCGCCAGCCGGGCGGCGATCTCCTTGCCCTCCGCGGAGGACGACAGCAGCACCGCGGCCGGGGACACGGCCTCGACGGCGGCCTGGAGCGCGTCGACCTTCGGCACGACCAGGTAGTCGGCGTACTCGGACGCTTCGTGGGTCAGGACCTTGACCGCGCCGTGCTCGGCGAGGACGGCGGCGGTGTCGGCGGCGCCGTTGCCCAGGGCCACGGCGACCGGCTCGCCGATACGGCGGGCCAGGGTCAGCAGCTCCAGGGTGGGCTTGCGGACGGCACCGTCCACGTGGTCGACGTAGACGAGGACTTCAGCCATGGGATTGCTCTCCTGCGAAACGAAGTTGAGGGCGGTCGGCGAGCGGGGCTCAGATGAACTTCTGGCCCGCCAGGAACTCGGCGAGCTGCTTGCCGCCCTCGCCCTCGTCCTTGACGATCGTGCCGGCGGTGCGGGCCGGACGGGCGGTCGCGGACTCGACCTTGGTCCAGGCGCCCTCCAGGCCGACCTCGTCGGCCTCGATGTCGAGGTCGGACAGGTCCCAGGACTGAACCGGCTTCTTCTTGGCGGCCATGATGCCCTTGAAGGACGGGTAACGGGCCTCGCCGGACTGGTCGGTGACCGACACGACGGCCGGCAGGGAGGCCTCGAGCTGCTCCGAGGCGGTGTCGCCGTCGCGGCGGCCCTTGACGATGCCGTCCTCGACGGAGACCTCGGACAGCAGGGAGACCTGCGGGACGCCGAGGCGCTCGGCCACCAGGGCCGGGACGACGCCCATGGTGCCGTCGGTGGAGGCCATGCCGGAGACGACCAGGTCGTAGCCGGCCTTCTCGATCGCCTTGGCCAGCACCAGGGAGGTGCCGATGGCGTCGGTGCCGTGCAGGTCGTCGTCCTCGACGTGGATCGCCTTGTCGGCGCCCATGGACAGGGCCTTGCGCAGCGCGTCCTTGGCGTCCTCGGGCCCACCGTCAGGACGGTGACCTCGACGTCGTCGTCGGAGTTCTCGGAGATCTGCAGCGCCTGCTCGACCGCGTACTCGTCGAGCTCGGAGAGCAGACCGTCCACGTCGTCCCGGTCGACGGTCAGGTCATCGGCGAAGTGCCGGTCGCCAGTGGCGTCGGGCACGTACTTCACAGTGACAACGATCCTCAAGCTCACGCCGGCTCTCCTACTGCATCGTCAGTTCTGGCTGCCTTCTTTCAGGCAGCATAGGCGCCACAAGCGGCCGATCCCGATCGGGGCGGCCTGCGTCCCCGAACGAAATATTACTCACCAGTACACCCAGTTCCCGCTCGCTAAGCAAGCGCTTTGAACTGTGACCTCCGCAACGCAGCGTAA